>NZ_JBJXVU010000009.1:0-220010 GCF_046159675.1 Cellulosimicrobium sp. RS
CGGGCGGGCGGGCGGTGGAGTGTGGTCGGCGGGGGGCCGGTGGGTCGTCGGTGGGTGCGGCGGTGCGGGTGGGTGGTGCGGAGGGGTGGCGCGGACGCGTGGGTGGCCGCTGGTAGAACGGACGCAGACCGACGGACGGTCGGCGGCGACGGCCGTCGGCGGCCGTCCCGAACCGGAGGTGTGCGTGTTCCTCGTCGACGAGCCGGTGCTGCGGGCCGCGACCGTGGCCGACCGGGCCGGTGCCGGCGCGGCGCCACCCCGCGAGCAGGCGCTCGTGCTGTCCGCGAGCGACCTCGTCGTCGCCGCGGACTGCGAGTACCGGCTCCTGTGCTGGCTCGACGAGCAGCTCGGGCGGACGCCCCGCCGCGACGAGGGCGACGACGCGATGCTCGCCCGCACGGCCGAGCTCGGCGCCCGGCACGAGCGCGCGGTGCTCGCGGGCTACGAGGCCGAGCACGGCCCGTTCGACCCGGCGACCGGCCGCGGCGTCGTGCACGTCGAGCCGCCGCGCGGCACCTCGTGGGACGAGCTCGTCGCCGCGCAGGCGCGCACGCTCGCCGCGGTCGAGGCGGGGGCGGACGTCGTGCACCAGGCCGCCTTCTTCGACGGCGCGTTCCACGGCCGGGCCGACTTCCTCGTGCGCACCGGCACGGACGACGCGGGCGCGGCGCGCTACGCCGTCGTGGACGCCAAGCTCGCGCGCCGGGCCAAGGTCCCCGCCCTGCTCCAGCTCGCGGCCTACGGCGACCAGCTCCTCGCCGCGGGCGTCCCCGTGGACCCGGACGTCTCGCTCGTCCTCGGCACGCGCGAGCGCACGTCGCACCGCCTGGCCGACCTGCTGCCCGTCTACCGGGACCGGCGCGAGCGGCTCGTGCGCCTGACGACCGAGCACGTCGCGCGCGAGGGGCGTGCCCCCTGGGACGACCCGGCGGTCCGCGCGTGCGGGCGCTGCGCCGACTGCCGCGCCCAGGTGGAGGCGCGCCGGGACGTGCTCCTCGTCGGTGGCGTGTACGAGTCGCAGCGCGCGGCCCTGCACGCGGCGGGGATCCGGACGATCGACGAGCTCGCCGCCGCGACCGACGAGACGCCGGTCCCGGCCGGGATGAGTCGGTCGACCTTCGCGCGCGTGCGGCGCCAGGCCGGGCTCCAGCTCGGCACCGGCCCGTCCGACGGCACGGTCGTGTGGGCCGACGCGTCCGGGCCCCGCGAGCTGTCGTGGCGCATCGACGACCCGGCGCCCGTGCTCGCCCTGCCGGAGCCGAGCCCGGGCGACCTCTTCTTCGACTTCGAGGGCGACCCGCTGTGGACGGACGCCGGCGGCACGAGCTGGGGGATCGACTACCTGTTCGGGTGGGTCGAGCGCCCGGCGACGCCCGAGGACCGGCCGCCGTTCCACGCCCTGTGGGCGCACGACCTCGCGGCGGAGCGGGACGCGCTCGTCGCGTTCGTCGACCACGTCAACGCGCGCCGCCGCGTCCACCCCGACCTGCACGTCTACCACTACGCCGACTACGAGCGCGCGCACCTGCTCGCGATCGCCGCGCGGCACGGCGTCTACGAGGAGGAGGTCGACGACCTCCTGCGCGACGGCGTCCTCGTCGACCTGTACGCCGTCGTGCGGCAGGCGCTGCACGTGTCCGACCGCTCGCGGTCCATCAAGAAGCTCGAGCCGCTCTACATGGGCGACGAGCTGCGCACCGGCGACGTGACCACGGGCGCCGCGTCCGTCGTCGCGTACGCCGAGTACACCGCCCTGCGCGACGCGGGCCGCAGCGAGGAGGCGGCCGAGCTCCTGCAGGGGATCGCGGACTACAACCGGTACGACTGCGTGTCGACGCTGCGCCTCGCCGCGTGGCTGCGCGAGGCGGCCGCGGCGGTCGCCGGGACCGCGGGTCGCGACGCCGATGCCGCGGCCACGACGGCTGGCACGGCCACGACGACCGGCGTGGCGGCGGGCCCGGGCGCCGCGAGCGCCGCGGCTGCCACGACCGGTGCGCTCGCCGAGACCGAGACCGAGACCGAGACCGGGGCCGGGGAGCGCGAGCGGTCCTCCGCGGTGCTGCTGGAGGAGGAGATCCGGCAGGCCGTCGGCGAGGACCGCGCGCGGCGCACGGCGGACGAGCAGGCTCTCGCGATGTACGGGGCGGCGGCCGGGTACCACCGGCGCGAGGCCAAGCCGTTCTGGCACGAGCACTACTCCCGCCTCGCGCTCCCGCCCGACGAGTGGCTGGGGCGGCGGAACGCGTTCCTCGTCGAGCAGGCCGAGGTCGTCTCGGGGTGGGAGGTCGAGCCGGGGCGGCGCACGTGGTCCCGGCGCCTCGCGCTCGTCGGACGGCTGCCCGAGGGCAGCGACCTGCGCGTGGGCGTCGCCCCGTTCGTGCTCTACGACCCGCCCCTGCCGCCGTGCGCCCGCACGGCCGTCGACGGCGTGCGGGGCTGGCTCACCGGCGGGGTGATCCTCGACGCCGGGCGCCGCGCGACGCCGGCGGGCGAGCGCGACGTGCTGGTGGTGCGCGAGCAGCTCCCGACGAGCGCGGAACCGTTCGACGCGACCCCGGTCGCGCTCACCCCGTCGCCGGGGCTGGGCACGAAGCCGCTCGAGGCCGCGACCGAGGAGGCCGCGCGCCGCGCCCTCGCCACGTGGCGGGCCACGGGCTCGCTCCCGCAGGACGCCGCGACCGACCTGCTGCTGCGCCGGCCGCCGCGCCTCGTGCCCGCCGGTCCGGCCGCACCCGACGTCGCCCCGGGCGGAGCCGCCGCAGCCGACGGCGTCGGCAGCGTGACGGGCGGCGCGCTGCCGCCCGTCGCGGACGACGTCGTCGACGCGGTCACGGCGGCCGTCGAGCGGCTCGACGACTCGTACCTCGCGGTGCAGGGCCCGCCCGGGACGGGCAAGACGTACGTCGGTGCGCGGGTCGTGGCGCGGCTCGTCGCGCAGGGGTGGCGCGTCGGCGTCGTCGCGCAGTCCCACGCCGTGGTCGAGAACCTGCTGCGCGCGGTCGTGCTCGGCGCGGGGGTGCCGCGCGAGCTCGTCGCGAAGAAGCTCGCGACGGACGGGCCGTCGCCGCGCGCCGTGTACGCCGAGCTCGACGGCGCCCACCTCGCCGCGTTCGCGACCGAGCCGGGGCCGCGGGTCGTCGGCGGCACCGCGTGGGACTTCGCCGCCGAACGGCTGCCCGCGGGCACGCTCGACCTGCTCGTCGTCGACGAGGCGGGCCAGTTCTCGCTCGCGAGCACGGTCGCGGTCGCGCGGGCGGCCCGCCGCCTGCTCCTGCTCGGCGACCCGCAGCAGCTCCCGCAGGTCAGCAAGGGCCGCCACCCCGAGCCCGTCGACCGCTCGGCGCTCGCCTGGCTCGCCGACGGCCACGGCGTGCTGCCCCCCGAGCGCGGCTACTTCCTCGCCACCACGTGGCGCCTGCACCCGGACCTCGCCGCGGCGGTCTCGACGCTCTCCTACGAGGACCGGCTGCGCGCGCACCCGCTCGCCGCGGCCCGCCGCCTCGACGGCGTCGCGCCCGGCGTGCGGCAGGTGCTCGTGGAGCACGCGGGCAGCACCGTGCGCTCGACGGAGGAGGCGGCCGAGGTCGTGCGCCAGGTCGCGGACGTCCTCGGCCGGTCCTGGACGACGACGGTCGACGGCGTCGCGCACGAGCGTCCGCTCGGGCAGGGCGACGTGCTCGTCGTCGCCCCGTACAACGCGCAGGTGTGGGCGGTGCGTGGTGCCCTGCGCGACGCGGGCTACCCGGACGTCGAGGTCGGGACGGTCGACCGGTTCCAGGGCAAGGAGGCTCCGGTCGTCATCCTCACGCTCGCGGCGTCGTCCGGGCACGAGGCGTCGCGCGGGCTCGGGTTCCTGCTGTCCCGGAACCGCCTCAACGTCGCGGTGTCGCGCGCCCAGTGGAGCGCGGTCGTCGTGCGCTCGCCCGGGCTCACCGACACGCTGCCCCGCTCGGCCCGCGGTCTGGAGGAGCTCGGCGCCTTCCTGGCCCTCACGTCCTGACGGGCGGCGGTGCCCGGCCGCGGGGCCACCGGAACCGTGCACACCGGAAGCCCTCGCCGGAGCATCCGGCCGGAACCGTGCACACCGGAAGCACCCGCCGGAGCCTCCGGCCGGAACCGTCCGCACCGGAAGCACCCGCCGGAACCACGGGCCGGTGCGCGTCGTTGGTCGGGGAGTGAGCCGTACCCGGCCACGACCCCGGCGCGAGCGCACCGCTCGGCGCCCCCACCCCCGGAGGACGACCCATGGGATTCCTGGACCGGCTCCTCGGCCGCGAGCCGCGAGACGACGGCGGCGCGCCGCAGCACACGGGCCCCTACGGCGCCCAGCCCCCGACGCAGCCCGCGAACCCCTACCCGACGCAGTACCCGGCCCAGCAGCCCGCGTACGGCAGCGCCCCGCAGGACGCTCGGCCCGCGGCCGGGCAGCGTACGCCGGACCAGGTGGCGATCGACCGCTACCGCTACCTGCTGCGCACCGCCCCGCCGGACGCCGTCGAGCAGGCGCACGCCGAGGCCTTCGCGCGGCTCACGCCGGAGCAGCGCCGGCAGGTGCTCGCCGAGCTCGGTGAGCAGGTCCCGGCGGGCGAGCGGGCGACGTCGGACGCCCCGCAGGACCTCGCACGCATGGCGACGCGGGCCGAGATGCGGCAGCCCGGGACGCTGGAGCGCACGTTCGCGGGCCGGGGCCAGACGGGCCCCGGGTTCGGCGCGATGGTCGGGTCCAGCCTGCTGGGCACGATCGCGGGCGTCGTCATCGGGTCCGCCGTCGCGAACGCCCTGTTCGGGCCCGCGTTCGCCGACCCGAGCCAGCCCGTGGCCGAGGACGCGGCCGCCGGCGAGGACCCGGGCGCCGGCGAAGACCCGGGCGCCGCCGAGGGTGGCGCTGACGGCGGCGCCGTCGAGGCGTCGGGCGGGGACCCCGCGGGCGGTACCGACGGCGGCTTCGACGGCGGCGGCTTCGACGACTTCGGCGGCTTCGGCGAGTTCTGAGGCCCCCCGCCTCGCTGCCCGGAACGCACGAGTGCCCCCGACCGGAGGGTCGGGGGCACTCGAGGAACGATCGATCGGTGCGGCGAGCCGCTACCGAGGAGATCGGGTCAGACGGGGCGGATGTTCTCCGCCTGCGGGCCCTTCGGGCCCTGCGTCACGTCGAACTCGACGCGCTGGTTCTCCTCCAGCGTGCGGAAGCCCTGCGACTGGATCGCGGAGTAGTGCGCGAACACGTCGGCCGAGCCGTCCTCGGGGGCGATGAAGCCGTAGCCCTTCTCGCTGTTGAACCACTTCACGGTTCCGGTAGCCATTGTTACTCCTTCAAGAGTGTGGAAACACCCCCCGCGGGCGCAGGGGAGTACATCACGGTGTTCGTCGTCAACTCTTGGGTAACAAGGTCCGCCGGGCACCCGCCGGGTGGCGGTCACGTCGACGCGAGGACAAGCGAGGCACTGCAATCTCGGAGACAACCGTACATGGTAGGCCCCCTCTTGGCCATGGGTTGCCGCGAGCTGTTGTGCCGACCCCCGCGGCGTCCGCGGTGGCGGGTGCCGGGAGCGCGCGGGGAGGCGCCCGGAAGGTCCCCGGGCGCTCCCCGTGAGGTGCCCGGAGAGCGTCGCCGGGGAGCGCGTCGAGGGCTCAGAACGGGACGTTCGTACCGTTCACGGAACGAAACGAGACCCTTGCGTTACGAGTCGGTAACAACTCCCTGCGTCCCACGAAACCCGATCCGCCTACGTTCGCGTCACCCAGGAACGCGGAGGCGCCCCCTCCCGCGGATTCGTGGGTCCGGAGCCCTCCGAGATGCCGCGGAGGGCTCCGGACGGCGCGACCGCGGGGAGGTTTCGTCCCCGGGTGACCTGTGTCACTATTCAGCACGCAATTCAGTGTTGAATTCAGCGATCGACCGCGGAGAGAGGCGGCTTGGCTGCCTCCGCGGGGATCAGGACCACGGAGGTTGGCATGCATCGCACAGCACGACGGGCGAGCGGGGGTGCCGCCCTGCTCCTCGCGGCCACCCTCGTCCTCACCGCCTGCGGTCCCCAGTCCCAGGGCGGCGGCGACGAGACGACCGGGACGTCGACCGAGACCGACGACGGCGGCGGCTCGGCCGACCTGAGCATCGTCCCGTCGGTCCAGATCGACATCGACGGCGCCGAGGTCGAGGCCACCGCGGCCGGCAACCCGGCGGACCCCGCCGGTGACGGCAGCGCCGAGTGCGCCGAGGGCACCTCGATCGCGGTCGCCGGAGCTCTGACGGGCCCGAACGCCGCGCTCGGCCTCAACATCCAGTACGGCGCCCAGGTCGCCGTGGACGCGTTCAACGAGGCGAACCCGGGCTGCCAGGTCACGCTCAAGCCGTTCGACACCGAGGGCGACCCGCAGAAGGCGACCCAGGTCGCGCCGCAGATCGTCGGCGACGCGAGCGTGCTCGGTCTGCTCGGCCCCGCGTTCTCGGGCGAGACGGCCGCCACGGGCGACGTGTTCAACCAGGCGGGCCTGCTGTCGCTCACGGCGTCGGCGACCAACCCCGACCTCACGACGAACGGCTGGACGAACTTCTTCCGCGGTCTCGCCAACGACGCCGTCCAGGGCCCGTCGGTCGCGAAGTACCTCGTCAACACGAAGGACTTCGGCAGCGTCTGCGTCGTCTCCGACAACTCGGACTACGGCATCGGCCTCGCCCAGCAGATCACCGAGGGCCTGGGCGACGCCGCGAACGAGGACTGCGCCGCCGAGGTGAAGACCGGCGACAAGGACTTCTCGGCCGCCGTCCAGATCATCTCCGGCGCCGACGCGGACGCCGTCTTCTACGCCGGCTACTACGCGGAGGCCGCGCCGTTCGTGCAGGGCCTGCGCGACGGCGGCGTCGACATCCCGTTCGTCTCGGCGGACGGCACGAACGACCCGCAGTTCGTCTCGCAGGCGGGTGCCGCGTCGAAGGGCGCGATCCTCTCCTGCCCGTGCGGCCCGGCCCCGGAGGACTTCGCGGCCACCTACGAGGAGACGAACGGCCAGGCGCCGGGCGTGTACTCGGTCGAGGGCTACGACCTCGCGACGATCATGCTCACGGGCATCGCCTCGGGCGTGACCGACCGTGCGGGCCTGATCGACTACGTGGCGAACTACTCCGGTGAGGGCCTGGCCCGCGCCTACGAGTGGGACGACACGGGCGAGCTCGCCTCGGCGCTCATCTGGATCTACGAGGTCCAGTAGTCCGACGACGACGGGCGCCCCGCCCCGACGTCCCCGCCCCGCGCGGGGACCGGTCGGCGGGGCGCCCGTCGTGGACCACGACCTCGTACCCCAGAGAACGAACCAGGGAGCGTCATGCCCGCTCTTGCTGACGCGCTGATGCACAGCGCGACCGCCGGCCCCCTCGTCCACCAGTCCCTCATCGACTTCAACATCGCGGGCCTCGCCCGGAACTTCTGGGGCCTCACCATCGAAGGCCTCACCTACGGCGCGATCTACGCGCTCGTCGCCGTCGGCTACACGCTCGTCTACGGCGTGCTGCGGCTCATCAACTTCGCCCACTCCGAGGTCTTCATGCTCGGCATGTTCGGGCAGTACGCGACGCTCATGCTGCTCGGCTTCTACCCGAGCGGGAACGCGTACGACAAGGGCATCGCCCTGACGGTGCTCTACCTCGGCATCGCGATGCTCGGCGGGATGCTCGTCGCGGGCGGTGCCGCCGTCGGGCTGGAACGCGTGGCGTACCGGCCGCTGCGACGGCGCGGCGCACCGGCGCTCGTCTTCCTCATCACCGCGATCGGGATGTCGTTCATCATCCAGGAGTTCGTGCACTTCGTGCTGCCGAAGCTCACGGGCGGCACGCTCGGCGGCGTCAACGCGCAGCAGCCGATCCGGCTCGTCCAGCCCGAGGTGCAGTTCACGATCGGCGGCGCGCCGGTCACGAACATCACGCTCGTCATCATCCTGTCGGCGCTGGTCCTCGCGCTCGCGACGGACATGTTCATCAACCGGACGAAGTTCGGCCGCGGCATCCGCGCCGTCGCGCAGGACCCGGTGACCGCGACCCTAATGGGCGTCTCGCGCGAGCGCGTCATCATGCTGACGTTCCTCATCGGCGGCATCCTCGCCGGTGCGGCCGCGCTGCTCTACACGCTGCGCGTGCCGAACGGGATCATCTACTCCGGCGGCTTCATCCTCGGCATCAAGGCGTTCTGCGCCGCGGTGCTCGGCGGCATCGGCAACCTGCGCGGCGCGCTGCTCGGTGGCCTGCTGCTCGGCGTCATGGAGAACTACGGCCAGGTCGTGTTCGGCACGGAGTGGCGCGACGTGGTCGCGTTCGCGCTCCTCATCATCGTCCTGATGTTCCGCCCGACGGGCATCCTCGGGGAGTCGCTGGGGAGGGCCCGCGCATGAGCACCTCGACACCTGCACCCGGCCCCGCGCCCGACGGCGGTCGCCCCACCGCGATGCCGCCCGCCGGCCGCGTCGCGACGAAGGACCGGCCGCACAGCGGCGTCGGCGACCGGCTGCGCCTGTGGTGGGACGCCCAGGCCCGGCCCACGCAGTGGGCGATCGGCGTCCCGTTCCTGATCTTCCTGGCGCTCGTGCCGATCCTCAACATCCCGGTGCTCACCACGGTGGGCACCAACTTCGGCGGGGTGATGGCGCAGTTCGGCATGATCGCGCTCATCGCCATCGGCCTCAACGTCGTGGTGGGCCAGGCCGGCCTGCTCGACCTCGGCTACGTCGGCTTCTACGCCATCGGCGCGTACACGGTCGCGATCCTCACGAGCCCCGACAGCCCGTGGAACCAGACCGACGAGTGGCTGTCGAAGGACTGGGCGTGGCTCGCGGCGCTGCCGATCGCGGTCGCGATCACGTCGTTGTCCGGGCTGATCCTCGGCTCGCCGACGCTGCGCCTGCGCGGCGACTACCTCGCCATCGTCACGCTCGGCTTCGGCGAGATCGTCCGCCTCCTCGCAGACAACCTCGACGAGCTGACGGGCGGCGGCCAGGGCCTGCGCGGCGTCGCCTACCCCCGGGTGGGCGTCACGGAGGAGCTGCCCAACGGCGTCTTCTCCGCGGGGAACGCCGCGGGCACGCTCAACTCGGGCGTGTGGTGGTACTGGCTGAGCCTCGTGTTCATCGTCATCTCGCTGCTGCTCGTGGGGAACCTGGAGCGCTCGCGCGTCGGGCGCGCCTGGGTCGCGATCCGCGAGGACGAGGACGCGGCCGAGATCATGGGCGTCCCCACGTTCCGCTTCAAGCTGTGGGCGTTCGTCATCGGTGCGTCGATCGGCGGTGTCGCGGGCGCGCTCTACGCCGGGCAGGTCCAGTTCGTCATCCCGACGAACTTCAACGTCATCAACTCCGTGCTCTTCCTGTGCGCCGTCGTGCTCGGCGGCCAGGGGAACAAGCTCGGGGTGATCCTCGGCGCGTTCATCATCGTGTACCTGCCGAACTTCTTCCTCGGCCGCACGGAGCTGTTCGGCATCCCGATCAACGGCAACGAGATCGCGAGCTACCGGTACCTGTTCTTCGGGATCGCGCTGGTCGTGCTCATGATCTTCCGTCCGCAAGGGCTCCTCCCCGTCCGGCAGAAGCTCCTCGCCTACGGGCGCGAGCTCTACGTCGCCGCGCGACGCGCGGCGCAGGCCGTCACGCGGGGCGGGTCCGACGACGGCGCCCGCCCGGGCTCCCCGGCGGTCGCCACGGCGTCGGGCGGCTCCCGCGCGTCGCGCGCGACGGGCACGACGACCGGGACCGGCGCAGACGGCACCACGACCGGGGAGGAGACCCGATGAGCACCCACGACCCCGGCGGCATCGGCGCGGGCGGCGAGCACGGCGACGAGCACCTCGCGTCGTCGGGCCGCGCCGACTCCTCGCGTGCCGACCTGTACATGCCCGGAGCCGTCCTCGAGGAGCCGGCGGTCGTCGACGTCGCAGACGTGCGCCCCGAGCTCGCCAACCCCGAGCTCGTCGACGCGATGGTCGCGCCCGACCGCACGGTCCACGCGCGCGTCGGCGAGCCGCTGCTCCAGATGCAGAACGTCACGGTCCAGTTCGGCGGCCTCGTCGCGCTCGACGACGTGACGTTCGACATCCGGCGCGGCGAGATCCTCGGGCTCATCGGCCCGAACGGCGCGGGCAAGACGACCGCGTTCAACGCGATGACGGGCGTCTACCGGCCCACCCAGGGGCAGGTCGTCTTCGACGGCTCCCCGGTGGGCAAGCTCAAGCGCTACCGGATCACGCAGCGCGGCATCGCCCGCACGTTCCAGAACATCCGCCTGTTCAACGAGATGACGGCGCTGGAGAACGTCGTCGTCGGGTCGGACGCGCGGCACCGCACGTCGGTCCCCGGCGCGCTGCTGCGCACGCCGCGGCACCGGCGCGAGGAGCGGGACGCGATCGACCGGGCGCTCGCGCTGCTCGAGTTCGTGGGCGTCGGCGGGCGGGCGACGGAGAAGGCGCGCAACCTCTCGTACGGCGACCAGCGTCGGCTCGAGATCGCGCGGGCGCTGGCGACCGAGCCGAAGCTGCTGTGCCTCGACGAGCCGGCGGCCGGCTTCAACCCGGCGGAGAAGGAGTCCCTCATGGACCTCATCCGCCACATCCGCGACGACGGGTACACCGTGCTGCTCATCGAGCACGACATGCGCCTCGTGCGCGGGGTGACCGACCGGATCGTCGTGCTCGAGTTCGGGCGCGTCATCGCGGACGGCACGCCGGACGAGGTCACGAACGACCCCAAGGTCGTCGCGGCGTACCTCGGCGTGCCCGACGAGGAGCTGGCCGGCCCGGACGGCGTCGGGCCCGCGGCCCCCACCACCGAAGGAGGCAGCGGCCATGCCCCTGCTTGAGCTGCAGGACATGACGGTCGCCTACGGGCGCATCGAGGCCGTGCGCGGCATCTCGATCACCGTCGAGGAGGGCGAGCTCGTCACCCTCATCGGGGCCAACGGCGCCGGGAAGACCACGACGATGCGCGCCATCTCGGGCATCCGCCCGGTGGCGCGCGGCAAGGTGCTCTTCGACGGCAAGGACATCACGAAGATGAAGGCGCACCTGCGCGTGCTCGAGGGCATCGTGCAGGCGCCCGAGGGCCGCGGCATCTTCCCCGGGATGACGGTCGTCGAGAACCTGGAGATGGGCGCGTACGCGCGCACGTTCGCGTCGAAGGCCGAGCACGACGAGACGGTCGAGCGCGTCTTCGACCTCTTCCCCCGGCTCGCGGAGCGCAAGGAGCAGGTGGGCGGCACCATGTCGGGCGGCGAGCAGCAGATGCTCGCGATCGGGCGCGCGCTCATGGCCCGGCCGCGGCTGCTGCTCCTCGACGAGCCGTCGATGGGGCTCGCGCCCATGGTCATCCAGCAGATCTTCCGCATCGTGTCGGAGATCAACGCGCAGGGGACGACGGTGCTGCTCGTCGAGCAGAACGCGCAGCAGGCGCTGTCGCGCTCGCACCGCGCGTACGTGCTCGAGACGGGTGAGGTCGTGCGCAGCGGCGGCGGGCGCGAGCTGCTCGCGGACTCGAGCATCAAGGAGGCGTACCTCGGCGTCGCGTGACGGGCACGCCGTCCCGGCCGGACGCGCCTCCGGGCGGGTCCGCCCGGGTCGGGCGCGGCCGGGGGCGGTCCGGCCTGGTTAGGCGCGCCCAGGGGCGGGCCCGGCCGGGGGCGGGTCCGCCGCCGGGCGCGCTGCCCTAGGCTGGCCGCGTGCCGCTCCGACGACGTGACGCCCGGGACCGACTGACCTTCGAGCTGGTCGAGTCCGACGACGTCGACGCGGACGACGACGCCCTCGGCGGCCCGGGCCTGGCCTCGCCGGGCGGGCCGCGCGGCGTGCCGTCCGGCGCGACGGGGGGCACGACCTGGACGCCGGGCGCGACGGCGGGCGTCCGTGCCGCCCTCGGGGCGACGGACGGTCCCGCGGGACCCGACGGCCCGCCCGGGCGTGCGTCGGTCGACGACGACCCGGCCGAGAACGACCCGGCAGAGCGCGACCCGGCGGAGAGCGACCCGGCGGAGAGCGACCCGGCCGAGGGTGGACCGGCCGAGGGTGGACCGCCCCGGCGGGGACGGCTTGCGGCGGTCGTCGCGGGGGTCGCGGCGGGGGTTGCGCTCGTGCTCGGCGGCATGCTCGCGGTCGACGCGTGGCAGGGCCGTGCCGACGTGGAGCGGCTGCGGGCCGCGCCCGGCGGCCTGGAGCCGCTGCCCGACGCGCCCGTCGAGCGCTGGACGGCCGACGTCGAGGTCTCCAGCGGGCTCGCGCTCCTGCCCGGGGCGGTCGTGACGGTCGAGGACGGGACCGCCGTCGCCCGCTCGCTCGACGACGGGGGGGAGCGCTGGCGCGTCGACGTCGGCGCGTACGCGTCCTGCGGGGGACTGTTCTTCTGGTCGCTGCCCTTCGGCGAGCCAGCCTCGACGCTCGCCTGCGTGGCGCCGGTGTCGGACGCCGTCGGCCTCGGCGGCGAGACCGACCTGCAGTTCGATCCCGCGACCGGCCGCGTCCTCGCGTCGGACTGGGCGGTCACGGTGCTCGCCGCGGACGGCGAGGTGCTCGGGCGCCGCGACACGACGTCCGACGGCGGCACGCCCGCACCCGGGCCCGGCGGCACGATCCTCCGGGCCGAGCGCGTCGGCGAGGTGCCGGCGGGCGACGGCGCGGTCGTCGAGCAGGACCCGACCACCGGGGAGGTCGCCGACCTCCCGACCGGACGACCCGCCGTCGTCCGCGTCGAGGACGCGCTCACGGGTGACGTCCGGTGGGAGGCCGATGTGCCGTTCGTCGCGGGGGCCGGGCAGTGCGTCGAGTGGGCCGAGACCGAGGGCACGGAGACGGTCCGTGCGCAGCTCGAGAACCTGTGGGCGGCGTCCGAGACCCACCTCGTCCGTGTGGAGGGCTGCGGCGTCACGGCCTGGTTCACGCCCGGTGGCGAACGGCTCGACGAGGTCGGTGACCCGCTCGACGGTGTCGTGGCGCTCGCCGACGGCACGTACTACCGCGACCCGAGAGGCAACGGGAACGGCTGGGGCTTCACATCAGCGGGCGATCCGGGTGGTGCGAGGCACGCGATCCTCGGGGCGGACGGAGCCGTGCGCTGGGAGCCGCCCGGCCCGCTCCTCGTACCGCGCTCGACCGACGGCTCGGACGCCCCGCTGCTCGCCCGGTACGAGGGGGAGCTCGTCGCGTTCGACGGTGACGGCAGCGAGCTGTGGCGCTCGTCGGAGGTGGTGGCGCCCGAGGCGGTGCTCGTCGCCACGCACGACACGGTCGTCGTGTCCGGGGGTTCCAGCACGGGCTGGATGACCGGGCTCGACGCGACCTCGGGGACGGTGCGCTGGTCCCTCGACCGCGAGACGGTCGAGGCCGCGGCCGGCGGGAGCGTCAGCTGGATGGACACCGCCTACACGGACGGGCGGCGCGCGATCCTGCTCGCCTACCAGGACGACGGGCGGACGGAGCTCCTCGCGATCGACCTCGCCGACGGTCACGTCGCGTGGTCCGGTGGTGTCGGGCCGGAGGAGGGCTCCTGGCCCGTTCCCCTCCAGGGCCGGCTCCTGCGGATCGGGCAGTCGGAGATCGCCCGGCTCGGTTGACGACCGGCCTACGCTGAGGGGGTGCCGCTCCGACGGGGAGACGGCGGCGACGGCCGCCGGACGTTCGAGCTCGTCGACACGGCCGGGGTCGACGACGACCTCGACCTCCTCGACGCGCCGCACCCGGTGCTGCTCGGCGGACCGCACGCCGTGCCGCGCGGCACGACCCTTCCACCGCCTCCCGGAGCGTCGGCGCCCGAGGCGTCGGGTCCGGGGGCGCTTCCGCCAGGGGCTCCGCCCGGACCGCCAGGGGCGCCGCGCGTGCCCGGCCGCCGCCGCCGGGTCGTGGCCGCGGCGGTCGCGACCGGGGTGGTCGTGCTCGTCGTCGGCGGGATGCTCGTCGTCGACGCCGCGACGAGCCGGGACGCGCAGGAGCGGCTGGAGACGGCGCGCGGCGCGGTCCGCGCGCTCGACACCGCCCCGACGGAGCAGTGGCGCGCCCCCGCCGCGGCGGACCGCGGGACGGCCTTCCTCCCGGGCCTGCTCGTCACCGTGAACGGCGACGAGGCGGTCGCGCTCGACCTCGACACGGGCGCCGAGGCGTGGCGCGTGCCGGTCGGCGGCGACGAGGCCGTGTGCGGGTCGTGGAGCCCGTGGGAGCGGTCGGCCGTGCCGTCGCGCACGGTGGTGTGCGTCGCCGGGTCGGGGGTCGCGCCGTCCTGGTACGACGTCAGCCCGCCGCCCCGGCCGGGGGAGGGCACCGCGACCGTGACGGTGCTCGACGCCCGGGGGCGGGTCGTGGGGCAGCGGCAGGCGCAGACGGCGGGGGCGCTGCTGGTCCCCGGCCCGGACGGTGGCCTCGTGCGGGCCGAGCGCGTCGGCGAGCCGGGCGAGCCGAGCGGTGCCCCTGTCGCCGTCGACCCCGGTGCGGGCGAGTCCGTCGACGGCGTCGCGGGGCGGGACGTCGTCGTGACGCTCGAGGACGCCGCCACGGGCGCGGTGCGCTGGCGGCGCGAGCTGCCGTTCCAGGACGTCCCGTGGTCGTGCACGTCGTGGGACGCCGAGACCGGCGGGGAGGACGTCGACCCGGAGCGGCTGCTGCTCGTCGCGACGGAGACCCTGGTCGACGTGGGCGGGTGCGGCGTCGCGGCGTCGTTCCTGCCGGACGGCGAGCGGCTCGACGACCCGGACGCCCCGACCGACGGCGCGGTCCCGCTCGCGGGCGGGCGGTTCCTCGTCGACGCGGACCGGCAGGGGTCGGACGGCGCGCTGCGCGCCGACCGCGTGCTCGACCCGGACGGGACGCCGCTCCTCGACGTGCCGGGCGAGGTGCTGGACCCGCAGGCGACCGACGATCCCGCTCCGGGCGTGCTCCTCGTGCGCGACGGCATCGCCCTGCGCGCCTTCGACGAGCGGGGCGCGCGCCTGTGGACGTTCGACGGCGCCCGCGTGCCCGAGGCCGTGTACGTCGTCGCGGAGGGCACGGCCGTCGTCGGGACGGCGAGCACGGTCCTGGGGCTGGACGCGCTGTCGGGCGAGCAGACGTGGTCGCGGTTCGTCGACGACCTCGCGGGCGAGCGCGGTCACGGCGCCGTGGTGACGCAGGCGTTCACCGACGGGCGGTGCGCCTTCCTCGTGCTCGTCGACCCCGCGACGGGGGCGAGCTCGCGCGTCGTGGCCCTCGAGCTGTCGTCGGGGTCGGTCGTCTGGTCGGAGGACCTCGACGGCGGCTGGGGCGGGCTCCTCCCGGTGCAGGGACGGCTCCTGCGCTGGGACGGGCAGACGGTCGCCCTCCTCGGCTGAGGTGCACCGACGCTCACGCGCTGATGTCGTCGGGCTGCGGCACTACCCTGGCGAGATGCCCGACGACCTCACGCAGCCCGCCACGCCGTCTCCTCCCGAGCCCGAGGTGGCCGAGGCGCCCGAGACGCCGCAGGCGCCCGTCGCCCCCCGTCGTCCCGCACCGCGCACGCACCACGGCGAGACGGTCGACGACGACTACGAGTGGCTTCGGGACAAGGAGTCGCCCGAGGTCGTCGCGCACCTCGAGGCCGAGAACGCGTACACCGAGGCGCGCCTCGCGCACCTCGAGCCGCTGCGCGAGCGGATCTTCGAGGAGATCAAGGCCCGCACGCTCGAGACGGACATGTCCGTCCCGGTGCGCCAGGGCGCGCACTGGTACTACGCGCGCACGGTCGAGGGGTCGCAGTACCCGATCCGGGCCCGCGCCCCGATCGACGCGAGCCTCGGCAGCGACGCGCCGTCGGCCTGGGTGCCGCCCGTGCTGGAGCCGGGCGTGCCCGTGCCGGGCGAGCAGGTGCTCCTCGACGACAACGTCGAGGCCGAGGGCCACGAGTTCTTCTCGCTCGGGTCGTTCGACGTCTCGGCCGACGGGACGCGGCTCGCGTACGCGGTCGACGTCGTGGGCGACGAGCGCTACACGCTGCGGATCCGCGACCTGGAGTCGGGCACCGACCTCGTGGACGAGGTCCCGGGCACGTTCCCCGGCGCCGTCTTCTCCCCGGACGGGCGGTACGTGTTCTACCCGACGGTCGACGACGCGTGGCGGCCCTGGCGCGTGTGGCGCCACGAGGTGGGCACGCCCGCGACGCAGGACGTCGTCGTCTTCGAGGAGCCCGACGAGCGGTTCTGGGTCGGGGTGGGCGTCTCGCGCTCGCAGCGGTTCGTGCAGATCGACGTGGGCTCGAAGATCACGTCCGAGACGTGGCTGATCGACGCCGACGACCCGACGGGCGAGGCGCGAGTGGTCTGGCCGCGTCGCGAGGGCGTCGAGTACACGGTCGAGCACGCCGTCCTGCCGAGCACGTGGTTCCCGACCGCCGAGCACGCGGTCGGCGACCGTCCTGACGAGAATCCGGTCGCCGACCCCGTGCTCGGCGGGGCGGGGGAGCGGCGCGCGGGGGAGCGGCGCGCGGGGGAGGGGCGCGACGTGCTGCTCGTCCTGCACAACGACGGCGCGGAGAACTTCGAGCTCGTCGTCACCGGTGCCGCCGACGTCTCGGCCGGGCCGGGCGACGCGACCGTCGTCGTGCCGCACGACCCCGCGACCCGGCTCGAGGCCGTGGACGCGTTCGCCGGGCACCTCGTCGTCTCCTACCGGCGCGACGCGCTGTCGAGGGTCGGCGTGATCGACCTCGCGAGCCCCGAGCCGCCGCGGCCCGCGGGCCTGCCCACCCCGATCCGCACGGGCGACACCCCGGCGCCCGCGACCGACCTCTGGCACGTGCACGAGGTCGCGTTCGACGAGCCGCTGTACACCGCGGCGCTCGGTGCGAACCCCGAGTGGGACCAGCCGAACGTCCGGCTGAGCTACACGAGCTTCGTCACGCCGTCGACCGTGTACGACCTGCGGGTCGAGACCGACGAGCTCACGCTCCTCAAGCAGCAGCCCGTGCTCGGCGGCTACGACGCCGCGGACTACGTGCAGCGCCGCGAGTGGGCCACGGCCGAGGACGGCACGCAGGTGCCGGTGTCGCTCGTGTGGCGGCGCGACGCCGTCGGGCTGGACGCGACGGGCACGGGCGCCGAGCCGGCGCCGCTCCTGCTGTACGGCTACGGGTCGTACGAGATCAGCATCGACCCGGGGTTCTCGATCTCGCGGCTGTCGCTGCTCGACCGCGGGGTCGTGTTCGCCGTCGCGCACGTGCGGGGTGGCGGCGAGATGGGGCGCCGCTGGTACGACGAGGGCAAGACGCTCGCCAAGCGCACCACGTTCACGGACTTCGTCGCGGTCGCGCGGCACCTCGTCGACGCCGGCTGGACGAGCCCCGAGCGGCTCGTCGCGCAGGGCGGCTCGGCGGGCGGCCTGCTCATGGGCGCGGTGACGAACCTCGCGCCCGAGCTCTTCGCGGGCGTGCTCGCGCAGGTGCCGTTCGTCGACGCGCTCACCTCGATCCTCGACCCGTCGCTCCCGCTCACCGTCGTCGAGTGGGACGAGTGGGGCGACCCGCTGCACGACCCCGACGTCTACCGGTACATGCGCACGTACACGCCCTACGAGAACGTGCCCGACGACGCGTCGCACTACCCGCGGATCCTCGCCGTGACGTCGTTCCACGACACGCGCGTGCTGTACGTCGAGCCCGCGAAGTGGGTCGCGCGCCTGCGCGCCGCGGGGGCGCCCGCGCTGCTGAAGATCGAGATGCACGCCGGGCACGGCGGGGTCTCGGGCCGCTACGAGGGCTGGCGCGAGGTCGCGTACGAGGACGCGTGGGTGCTCGACGTGCTCGGGCTGGCCGACCGGTGACGTGCCCGCGGGCGTGAGGCCGCAGGCGGAGGGGGAGCGATGACCGACGAGACCGTGACGCCCGACCCGCGGACGGCGCGCGACGCGACGCCGCCCGGGAGGTCCGTGCTGCTCCTGCGCCCGGTCGGGTACCTCGCCGTCGGGCTCGTGGGGACGGCCGTCGGGCTCGCCCTCCTGGGCCTGTACCTCGCGCCCGCGGCGTACGGGCTGCTCGCGCCGCCGGCGGACCAGGAGCCCTGGGCCGAGCTCGTCGCGTCGCCCGGTGCCGTGCTCGGGCGGCTCGCGGTCGTCGCGCCGGTCGCCGTGGTGCTCGCCGGCCCGGTCGCGTGGTTCCTGGCGTGCGCCGTCTGGCCGCTCGCCGCGCTGGCGTCCGTGCACGCCGGGCGGGCGCTGCGGCCGTCCTCCCAGGGCGACCGGCTGTCGTTCACGAGCCGGGTCGCGCCCGGCACGACGCTCGGGCCGCCCGTGCCCGGGCCGCTCCCCGTGCCCCTCCAGCCGCAGCGGCGCTCGCCGCTCACGGACACCCTCGTGCGCTTCGCCGTCTGCGGCTGGCACCCCGACCGCCGCGAGGCCGGGGCCGCGGTCCCGGCCGGTGTCGCGTGGGTGCTCGCGAGCGCGGGGGCGTCGACGGCGCTGCCGCCCGGCTGGCGGGTCGCGCTGCTGGTTGCCGCGGTGCCGTTCGCCGCGTGGTCCGTGGTGGCCCTGCGGCGCCGATGGGACTGGCGGTTCCACCGCGAGCGCGTGCGCGCGGCGCGGCGCGAGCGGTGGCTCGAGCGGCACGCCGACGGGTACGTGATGCGCGACGGCCCGCGCGTCGTCCGGTCTCGCCCGCAGTCGGCCGAGCACCGGGCGCGCGTCGAGGCGGAGCGCGCCGAGGCGCGCGCCGCGCAGGACCGCCTCACGAGCCTGACGAGCGACGCGATCGGCGAGCGCCGCGAGGCGGTGCTCCGCGCCCGCCGCCGGCGCGAGCAAGACCAGAACGACCCCCGACACGGAGACTGACCCCGTACCAGGCCGCGAGCATGGGGTGACTGCCCGTCCGAGGTCCCGGACGGGCGGTGGCCGCATGCTCGGCGGCTGGGGGTCAGACGGTCTGGGGGCTGCCGCACTCCGCGCAGAAGCGCGCGCCCGCGGCGTTCGAGGTGCCGCACTCGCGGCACGCGGTGACCTGCGCCAGGCGCTCGCCGCACTCGGGGCAGAACTTGCCGCCGTCGACCTTCGCGGCGCACGACGGGCACCGCGTCACGGCGGCCGTCCGGAGGTCCGCGCCGCCGACGAGGTCGGTCGTGCGGAGCTGCTCCTGGACCTGGTACCGGCGGGCCTCGGCCTGGAGCTGGGCGAGCTCCTCCACCTGCTTGGGCGAGCAACGCACGCACTGCCCCACGGCCTCATTCCAGCAGACCTCGTGGCACATCCAGTCGCCGCACCCGTGGCACTGGCGGAACGCGTCGCGCACCTCGCCGACGGCGGCGTCGAGCGCCTTGTCCTTCGCCGACGAGTTGGTCTGGCGGTCCGCGGCCCACGACCCCGCCGCGTAGGAGAGGTCGGCGACCTTGCCCCCGAAGAACCGGCCCGCCGCCTGGACGAGGCTGCTGCCCTTCGCGACGACGTCCGTCCGGTAGGCGGAGCGGTAGCCGTTGCCGCAGCGCTCGCACCGGAACTCGAACTGGTAGCCCCCGGCGTTCGACAGGTCGCGGACGTTGTCGGTGAAGGCGATGGGCGTGCTCATGGCGGGACCTCGGTGGGCTCGTGGGGTCGGCGTCCCCGCAGGCCAGCCCGCGGGAGGGGGGAGTCATGGGGATCCCGTGACCGCTGCGATGCTACCCACCGACCCTCGCCGTCCCGACGGATCACCCGGGTGAAATCGGGTCGACCGGCGGGCGCCTCGGCCGGGGGTCAGGGGCGGACGAGGCGGAGCGGGGCGTCGGCGGTGCGGACCGTCACGGTCTGGCCCCACGAGGCGACGAGGCGGTCGTCCTCCACGCCGTCGCCGAACACGACGAGCCGGTCCGAGGCGACGGTGAGCGCGACGTCGGCCCCCTCCTCGACGACGCCCTCGGTGAGCGAGACACCCGTCGCGGGTGACGGCCACGCCTCGCGGACGAACCAGCCGAGCCGGTGCTCGGTGCGCCCCGGGGCACGCCGCCCGCCGCGGTCGTGCGCGAGCGACGCCCACCAGCCCGTCGCGCCCGTGCCCGTCGCGACGAGCACGCCCGACGACGACTGGCGCTCCTCGCCCGCCCCGCAGCGCAGCGTGTAGCGCGCGCTCTGGTGGCTGGGGTGCCCGACGAACACCTCGTTGAGCGCGGTGAGGTGCTGGCCGTCGTCGAGGTCGGCGCGGACCATGGTCAGGGCGTCGACGGGCAGCACCGCCACCCGGTCGGGCGCGCCGCCCGGCGCCTCGGCGTCGCTCCCGAGCCCGCGCAGGAGGGTCGTCGCCGCCGCGACCTGGTGCCGCACGAGCACGCCCGCGTTCACGCCGGGCTCCGGGTCGACGCCGAGGACCGGCTGGCCGTGCAGGTACTTCGCGACGTTCGCGACGAGGCCGTCCTGCCCCACGACCACCACCACGTCCTCGGGCGCGACGAGGAACCGCGACAGGTCCGCGCGCTCGACGTCGGCGCGCGCCCAGCCTGCGGGCAGCGCGGCCACGACGGCGTCGCGCGCGGCGGTGAGGGCGTCGTGCCGCGCCTGCACCTCGGCCAGCGACCGGCCGCGCGACCGGAGGAAGAACTCCGCCTGGCCGCGCGTCCCGTGCCGGTCCAGCAGGTCGTCGAGCTCGGTGCGCCGGTGCACGACGACGGCACGTCGCCGGAGCATCGTCAGGCCGCCTTCCCGGGCGCCGCGGCGGGCGACCCGCCGTCGGGGCCGAGCCCGCGGGCCAGGGTCGACAGCACCCCGGTGAGCAGGTCGGGCGTGATGGTGAGGTTCTGCACGTCGGGCAACGACCCGGCTGCCTCGCGCAGCGCGAGCGCGAGGAGCGTGCCCTGCCCGGCGCTCGCGTACACGTCCATGCGAGCCTGCTCGGCGGCGGCCTCGGCCGCGCCGACGACGCGCACCTGCTCCGCCTTGGCGTCGGTCGCGAGCTGGGCGCGCTCGGCGGTCGCCCGGGCGTCGACGAGGGCCGCAGCCGCCTTCTCCTCGGCCTCGCGCCGCGCGTTCGCGCCCTCCTGGGCGACGAGGCGCTCGCGCCGGGTCGCGAGCTCGATCTTGCTCGCGAGCTCGTTCTCCGCGATCGCCCGCTCGCGCTCGACGGCGAGGGCCCGGCGCTCGTAGGTCGCGCGGTCGGCCTCGGCCTGCACGTGCTCGCGCGCGGGCGTCTGGAGCGCGCGCTCGACGTCCTTCTCCGGCCGCACGGCGAGCACCTGGACGCCGATGACGACGATGCCCGTCGTGGTGAGGCGCGGATCGGTGGTCAGCGCCTCGGCGAGGACGTCGCGCACGCGCGGCACGCCGATCGTCAGGGCGTCGGCGAGGGGCATCGCGGCGAGCGCGTCGGTGGCCCGGCTCTGCGCGAGGCGCCCGACGATGCTCGTCACCTGGTCGCGCCCGGCGGTGCTCGTCTCGCCGCTGCCCGGGTCGACCGCGAAGTCGAGGCGCTGCGAGACGGTCACCGGGTCGGCGAACCGGTATGTCACGCCGGCCTGCACCGTGACGTCCTGGTGGTCGGCGGTCACGGCATGGAAGAAGACGGGGAGCTCCTGGTCGTCGACGGGGACCTCGGAGAGGACCGACGTCGTGGGTCGGAACCAGAACGCCTGGCCGACGCCCTCGTGGGCGACGCGCCCACGGCGCAGGTGCACGACGTGCCCGGTGGGGCTCCCGAGGAAGTGCCGCGTCCAGGGGTAGGTGCGGATGGTGGCCATGGTCGTCTCCGATCTATTTTCGTCAACCTGACGAAAACGAGCGTAGGCGCGCGTGCGGGTTCTCGTCAACCTGACCCGAATATGCGACGATGGGCCCATGGCCCCTCCCGCTGCCCAAGCACCGGACGTCCCGCCCGGCGCGGCCCTGCTGCCCGTCACGGTCGATGTCGTCGCGCTCACCGTGCGCGACGACGCGCTGCACGTGCTCCTCGTCGAGCGCGGCGTCGAGCCGTACCGCGGCGCGCTCGCGCTCCCCGGCGGGTTCGTGCTGCCGGGCGAGCGGCTCGCCCGCGCGGCGCGCCGCGAGCTCGCCGAGGAGACGGGCGTCCGGCCGCCCGGGCACCTGGAGCAGCTCCGTACCTACGGCCCGCTCGACCGCGACCCGCGCGGCCCGGTCCTCTCGGTCGCGTACCTCCTGCTCGCGCCCGAGTTCGGCGTCGTGCACGCCGGGTCCGACGCCGGGGGAGCGGCCTGGCACCCCGTCGAGCCCCTGCTCGGGGACGGGCCGGGGGCCGGCCTCGCGTTCGACCACGCGCGGATCCTCGCCGACGGCGTCGAGCGGGCCCGCGCCAAGCTCGAGTACTCCGCGCTCGCGACGGCGTTCTGCCCGCCCGAGTTCACCGTCGCCGACCTGCGGCGCGTCTACGAGGCCGTCTGGGGCGTGCGGCTGGACCCGCGGAACTTCTCCCGCAAGGCCACGACGACCGCGGGCTTCCTCGAGGACACGGGCCGCACGACGTCGGGCGGGGCCGGGCGGCCCGCGGCGCTCTACCGGGCCGCGCGCCCGGCGCCGGGCCCGCAGCCGGGCGCCGGACCCGACGCCGCCGCGGTCGACGCCGCCGCGGTCGACGTCGCGGCATCCGACGCCGCCGCGGTCGACCCGGACGACGCCCCCGCGAGCGTGCCGGCGGTGCTCGACCCGCCCCTCATGCGCCCGCGCCGCTGACCGCGCGGCCGGGCCCCGGCCTCCGCGCCCCGCACCGACGGCCCACGCCAGGGGAGTTCTCCCCCTCGACAGCGCCGCGCCGCTGAGTACGCTCGCGCGCATGTCGACGTACAGCTCCTGGCGCAGCGACCAGGGCAACATGCGGGCCCTGTCCGACGAGCTCGCCGCCCAGGCCGCGATGGCGCGGTCCCGCGAGGCGTCGCTCCACCGCCGCCTGCGGTCGCTCGAGGGCGACCTGTCGAGCCGCGTCGAGGTGCTGACGCGCCTCGTCAACGCGCTCATCGAGCTCGGCGAGGTCCGTGAGGAGCTCGCGCTCTTCACGCCCGCGCGCCGCGCCCGCGACGCGGCGCGCGCCCTCACGCGGGCCGTCGTCACGGGGGAAGGCGACGTGTCCCACCTGCGGAGCTCCCCGGACCTCGTGGACGTGCCCGGCTACTGGCTCGTGCCCGCCGCGCTCGCGGTCGCCGAGCTCCCCGCCGGGCGGCTCGACCGGGAGGCCGCCGAGGAGGCCCTGCTGCGCGACCGCCGTCGTGCCGCGACGTACCTCGTCGCGGTGTGCGCGCTCGTCGGGCAGCCCGGTCTCGCGCGCGAGTGGGTGCCGGGGGTGCTCGACGCGCCCGTCCTGCCCGCCGCGCGCTGGGGGAGCGCCGACGGCGCCCCCGAGCCGTCGCCGGGCGCGGGCGAGGGGCCCGACGAGGTGGGCGTCACCGGGGCCGAGCGCGCGCTGTGGGTCGCGGCCGCGGCCGGTCACCTCGGCGGCGACGGGGTCGAGGTCGTGCGCCGCGCGCTCGCGGAGCGGGTCGCGCTGCTCGACGACGACGCGCGCGCCCGCTGGCGGGCCCGGCTCCTGGAGGCGGCGCCGTCGCTGCCCGAGCCGCCCGCCGACGGCGCGGCCTGGGGCAGCCCCGAGGCCGCAGGGAACGCGGCCGGGGCGCGCCGTCGGGCCGCCGCCCCCGACGCGCTCCCGCTCCTGCGGTCGTGGACGGCGTGGTCGCGCGCGCTCGTGGCGGGGGAGGTCGCGGTGCTCGCGCCGGCCCCCGGACCCCTCCCGACCGGCGCGCCGACGCCCGCCGTCGCACCCGTCGCTGTCGGCCCCGGTGCGTCCGCCGCCGGTGCGGCGGACTCGCCGGCCGTCGGGGGCGCCGACGACCCGGCCGGGACCCCCGGGGCGCCCGGCGCGGCGCTGCTCCACGTCGTCGCGTCGCTCGTGGACGAGGGGGCGCCCGTGGAGCGCGGGCTCCTGGACCGGGCGGCGCTGCTCGACGAGCGCGTCGGGCGAGCACCACGGGAGGACGGGCCCGGGTGGGACGCCCCGGCGGGGACGCTCGTCGACCTGCTCGTCGAGGATGCCCGCGGGACCGACCCCGGGCGCGCGGCGCTCGCGGGCCCGCTCGTCGCCGAGGAGCTCCGGGCCGCGACCCACGCGCGGGCCGCGGAGCTCGCGGCGGCGCCCGCGCCGTCGCGCGAGCTGCGCCTCGGGGGCCGCACCGTGACGGTCACGCCGACCGAGGACGGCGCCGCACCGGCCGCGACGGCCCGCGCGGAGCTCCTCGCGCAACCGGTGGACGGCGTGTCGTGGGGGGCCGTCGGCGGGACCGCCGCGGTCGCGGTGCTCGGCGTCGTGCTCGGCCTCGCCGCCTCGCCGGCGTGGTTCACGGTGGCCGTCGTCGCGGCCGGCCTCGCCGCGTGGCAGTGGTTCGCAGGGGAGCGCCGCGCGCGCGACCAGCGCGCCGAGGCGCAGGCCCGCGCGGACCGGTTCGACGCCGACCTCGCCGAGGCGCGCACCGCCGTGGCCGCGTCCGCGGAGCGCGCGCGGACCCAGCGCGAGGCCGTCGCGACCGTCGTCGCGGACCTCGACGACACCCTCGCCGAGCTCGCCGCCCGAACCCCGGCCTGACGCGGGCGGACGGCCGCGCCGGGCCCGCCCGATGCGGCCGCGCCAGGGGCCGTCCGCCCCCGCTCCCGGGCCGTCCGGCCCGGGAGCGGACGGGCCCCTCCGGCGTTCGAACGAGGGCTTCGAACGCCGGATGAACTGTCGGTGAACAGTGGCGGAAGAATCCACAGGATGGTCGAGCGCGCGGCGGTCGTGACCGCACCATGGACGACGTGACCGAGACGCTCCTGCTGGTGCTCGTCGTCGTGACCGCACTGGCCTTCGACTTCACCAACGGCTTCCACGACACGGGCAACGCGATGGCCACGTCCATCGCCACCAAGGCCCTCAAGCCCAAGACCGCCGTCGCCCTCTCCGCCGTCCTCAACATGGTCGGGGCGTTCCTCTCCCTGGCCGTCGCGGCGACCATCGCGAAGGGTCTGGTCGACGCCGACGTCATCACCCTCGAGGTCGTCCTCGCGGGACTCGTGGGCGGCATCACCTGGAACCTCCTGACCTGGTTGCTCGGCATCCCGTCGAGCTCGTCGCACGCCCTCATCGGCGGCGTCGTGGGCTCCGTGCTCGCGGCCGTCGGCACGCAGGGCGTCATCTGGAGCGGCGTCGCCGCCAAGGTGCTCATCCCCGCGCTGCTCGCCCCGCTCATCGCGGTCGGCGTCGCGAGCGTCGGCACGTGGGCCGTGGCCCGCCTCACGCGCGACGTCCCCGAGGACGTCTCCACGCGGGCGTTCCGCTGGGGCCAGGTCGGCTCCGCGTCGCTCGTCTCGCTCGCGCACGGCACCAACGACGCGCAGAAGTCGATGGGCATCATCCTGCTCGCGCTCATCGCGGCGGGCGCCGTCCCGGCCGACTCGAGCGTGCCGTTCTGGGTCATCCTGTCCTGCGCGTTCTTCATGGCCCTCGGCACGTACCTGGGCGGCTGGCGGATCATCCGCACGCTCGGCAAGGGTCTCGTCGAGATCGACACCCGCCAGGGCATGGCGGCCGAGACGTCGTCCGCCGCGGTCATCCTCATGTCGGGCCTGTTCGGCTACTCGCTCTCGACGACGCACGTCGCCACCGGCTCGATCCTCGGCTCGGGCGTCGGGATGCCCGGCGCGAAGGTCCGCTGGGGCGTCGCGGGCCGCATGCTCGCCGCGTGGGGCCTCACGCTCCCGGCCGCCGGCCTCGTCGGCGCGGCCTGCTACGGCATCCAGCACGGCATCGGGGGCGCCGCCGGGACCGTCGTCGTGTTCGCGATCCTCGTCGGGTCCTCGCTGGCCATCTGGATCGCCTCGCGCCGCAAGCCCGTCGACCACACGAACGTCAACGACGCCTGGGAGGAGGGCGCGGTGGACGCCGGGCTCGAGTCCGAGGTCGTCGAGGCGCGCGAGGCCGCGCTCGAGCGTCGCCTCGACGTCGCCGACCCGTTCACCGACGCCGCGCCAACCCCGGCGCCCGCCACCCCGACCACGCCCGCCTCGCGCCAGCGCGCGGGCGTCTGACCGGCAGCCCGGAGGAGAGAACCGTGTTCGTCGAGATCGACTCGCTGCTCAAGGTCGTCGTCGCCGGCCTCGTCGTCGGCGCGGGCCTGCCCGCCCTGTTCGCCCTGGGGGTCCGGCTCGCCGCCGGGCGTGCCATGCCCGTCGAGGTCGGCACCCCGGACGGCCGCTTCACGTCCGACGGCCGCACCGTGCGCGTCGAGCGCGCGACCCGCCCGCGCCAGGTCGGCGCGATCGTGTGCTTCGCCGTCGTGGTCGTCGCGATCGCGGCCGGCATCGCGTTCGTCGCGGGCGGAGGCCACTGACCCGGGACGACACGCTCCCGCTGAGTGCAGGAAAGAGTCGCGGTCGGACGTCCCGACCGCGACTTTTTCCTGCACTCAGCGGGTGGGGGTCAGGCGGAGTCGCGGACCACGAGGTGCGGCTCGAACAGGACCGAGCGCGCGTCGGTGTCCGGGTCGTCGATCGCGGCGAGCAGGAGCCGCGCCATCTCGGCCGCCATCTCCTCGACCGGCTGCCGGACCGTCGTGAGCGGCGGGTGCGCCTGGCGCGCGACCGTCGAGTCGTCGAAGCCGACGACGGCCACGTCCTGCGGGACGTGGCGGCCCGCCTCCTGCAGGACGAGGGACGCGCCGTCGGCCATGAGGTCGCTCGCGCCGAACACGCCGTCGACGTCCGGTCGCGCGGCGAGCAGCTCGCGCGCCGCGGCCTCCCCGCCCGCGCGCGTGAAGTCGCCCTCCACGACGAACGGCTCCGCGAGCCCGGCGGCCCGCACCGCCTCGAGGAAGCCGTCGCGGCGTCCCCGCGCGAACGGCACGTCCGACGGCCCGGCGACGGTCGCGAGGCGCGTGCGGCCGTCCGCGATCAGACGCTCGGCGGCGATCCGGCCGCCGGCGGCCTGGTCGAGGTCCACCCAGCTCACGCCGGCCGCCTCGTCGACCCCGTCGAGGTGCGTCGACAGCACGACCGGGACCGTGAGCGCGGCGAACCGTGCCGGCAGCGGGTCGCTCGCGCTCGACGTGATGAGCAGGACGCCGTCGACGTGCCCCTGCCGCACGTAGCGCACGACCTGGTCGTGCGCGGGCGGGTCCGCGGGCAGGATCGCGAGGTGGATGTCGCGCGGGCGCAGCACCAGCTGCGCGCCCGCCGTCACGCGCCCGATGTACGGGTCGGTGAACAGCCGCTCGAGGAACGGGCTCGGGGAGCGCTGCTCCGACGGCTCGGACACGACGAGCGCGACCGACCCCGTGCGCCGGGTCACGAGCGTCCGGGCGGCGAGGTTGGGGACGTAGCCCGTCTCGTCGATCGCCTGCTCGACGACCGCCACGATCGCCGGGTCCACCGTCGGCACGCCGTTGATCACGCGGGACACCGTGGCGCGGGAGACGCCTGCGACGGCCGCGACGGCCTCGAGCGTCGGGCGGGGAGCGGGGCGACGGGCAGCCATGCGGTCAGTTATACCGCCGGGCCGTGCGCTCAGCGCAGCCGCTCCTTCGCCGCGAGCACGCGCAGCACGGCCGCGTCGACCTGCGCGGCGAACGCGTCGTCGCTCGACGCCCGCTCGACGACGGCCGCCACCATGGGCTCGACGACGCTCGGGTCCGCGGACGCCAGCACCATGTCGCCGCCCGCGGCGATCGTCAGGACGGCGCGGTCCGCGGGCGACCAGGCCTGCACCTGCTGCGCGGCGGACACGTCGTCGGTGAGGACGACGCCGTCGAACCCCAGGTCGCCCCGCAGCATCCCGTCCACGACGACGGGCGAGAAGGCCGCGGGGAGCGTCCCGTCGATCTGCGGGTAGACGGCCGTGGAGGTCATGACGAACGCCGCGCCGGCCTCGATGCCCGACGCGAAGACGGCGACCGACGCGTCGTCGCGCGTCGTCACGTCGTCGGTGACCCCGGCGTCGGTGTCGGTGTTCTCGGTGACGCGGCCGAGCCCGGGGAAGTGCTTGATCGTCACGTCCACGCCCGACGCCTCCATCCCGGCGCTGAACGCGTTCGCGTGCGACGTGACCGAGTCCGGCGTGAACCCGTAGCTGCGCTGGAAGGCCCCGATCGGCGGGTTCTGCGCGGCCGTCCCCTCGGGCACGAGGTCCATCACGGGCGCGAGGTTGAGGTTCACGCCCGCCGCGGCGAGCTCGGCGCCCCACGTGGTCGCGTCGGCCTGGAGCGTCGCCGGGTCGAGGCGGGCCTGGTCGGTCGCCGCCGGGATCTGCGAGAACCCGGGCCCGCGCAGCACCTGGACCTTCCCGCCCTCCTGGTCGGTCGCGACGAACAGCGGGGTGCCGTTCGTCGTCTCCGGGGAGACGAGCGCCGTGAAGCCCGCGACGAGGTCCGCCGTCGGGCCGGTCCCGGCCTGCGAGCGGCCCGCGAGGAACACGTTGCCCACGTGCAGCCGCGAGACGGCGTCGTAGCTCACCTGCTGCGGGTCCCGCACGTCGACCCCGACCATGAAGAGCTGCCCCACCTTCTGCTCGAGCGTCCACCCGGCCAGGGGGTCCTCGGGCGGGGTGGACGGCGTCGGTGACGTGCCCGACGGCGTCGGGTCGGCCGGGGCGGACGGCGTGCCCGACGGCGGGGCCTGCGGCGCGGGGGCGGGCCGCGTGAGGTACCAGGCGACGGCCGCCACGGCGGCGAGCGCGGTCACGACGGCGACGACGATCCAGGTGGTCCGGGCACGAGCGGTCACAGGCGACACCTCCGACGCCACGGTAGCCCGACGGCCGCAGAGGGGGCCGTCCAGGACGATCCCGCCACCCCGGGGGGGTATGACCGGCGTCACCACCGGGTTCGCGTCATGATCGGCGTCCCGGCGCGTCTCCTGGGTGACATGGCGTCCTGGCCTCGCGGCCGCGGGGCGCACCCCCCGAACCTGGAGCCCGGCATGACCCCTCGCCCACCCTCCCTCCGCGTCGCACCCGGACGCCTGCGCAGAGCGGTCGCGGCGCTCGTCGCCGCCGTGCTCGCCCTGGCCGGCGCCGTCGTCCTCGTCTCGGGGCCGCAGGCGCGCCCGGCGTCCGCCGCGGTCGGGTCCTGCCCCGCGCCGGGGGACATGCCGAACGTCGGCCAGACGCCGCCGCTGTTCACGGACACGAACGTCACGGTGTGGACCGGGGGCGACTACCTCGCCACGGCGAGCGCCGCGGAGTCGGAGGGGCTGCTCGTCGTCACGGGGGAGGCGACGATCGACGCCCCCGGGAACTTCAGCATCGGCGCGGTCGGCGCGGGGTCGCAGATCACGCCGCCGGACGGCGCGGTGATGCTCGCCGTCGGGGGAGGCCTGGACATCGGGGCGGAGACGAGCGTCACCGTCGGCTCGACGCTGCCGACCGGCGGCGCGGTGGACGTGGGCGCCGCGGTCACGGGCGGCGGGTCGCTCTCGACCGCCGGGACGACGCCGGGCGCGGACGCCCCGGTCACGCAGGGCATGGGCGCGGCCGCTCTCGGCGAGTGGGCCGGCTACGGCGACGTCGTCGCGGAGGCGTCGGCGACGATCGCCGGGTGGCCGGCGACCGCGGCGGGCGTCGTCGCGGGGAACCGGGTGACCTTCACCGGCGTCGGCACCGCCGACCCGCAGGTGTTCACCGTCGACGCCGCGCAGCTCGCGGGCGTCAAGGAGATCGTCTTCGCGAACGTGCCGGACGACGTCGCGATCGCGATCAACGTGACCGGCGACGCCCCGGTGAGCCTGAGCCCCAACTACTGGGAGGGCAACGGCTCGCCGTTCATCAACGACTTCAACTCGAACCCCGGCTTCGGGAACTGGGCCGCGCGCACCCTGTGGAACTTCGCGTCCACGCCCGAGCTCTCGCTCGGCCGGGCCGACCAGTTCCTCGGCACGATCGTGGCGCCGGTCGCGGACGCGACGATCACGACGAGCACGAACGGCCGCGTCCTCGTGGGCGGCAACCTCACTTTCGGCGACCCGAGCGTGACCGGCGGGCTCGAGATGCACAGCTACCCGTGGATCGGGCCCGGGCCGTTCGACTGCACCGGGGGCGCGAGCTTCGCCGTGCAGAAGACCGTGACGGGCGAGGCGGCCGCGGACGTGCCCGCGGGCACGACGTTCCAGGTGGAGTACACCTACGAGCAGCCCGACGGCGTCACCGGGGGCGACACGCTCACGGTCCCGATCAGCGGGGCTCTGCTGAACGGGCCGACCCTGCCGGAGGGCACGGTCGTCACGGTCCGCGAGACGAACCTGCCGTCGGTGGCGGGGGTCGAGTGGGGCACGCCGGTGGTCCGCGTGGACGGCGAGCCGCTCGGTGACCCGGCGCAGTTCACCGTCGTCGCGGGCCGGACGGTCACGGTCACCGTGGTGAACACCGCGAACGCCGGTGGCGGGACCACCGCCGTGGGCGGCTTCACGGTGGCGAAGGTCCTCGCCGGGGACGCCCTCGGCCTCGTCCCGGCGGACACCGCGTTCCTCGTCGACTGGGAGGCCACGCTGCCGCAGGGCACGACGTACGACGGCGCGCTCACCGGCACCCTGACCGTGCGCGCGGACGGCGCCGTGGTGGCCGGGCCCGCCGACCTCCCGGTCGGCACGACGGTGACGTTCACCGAGCGGCTGCCGCTCCCGGTGGTCGACGGCGTCGCGTGGGGCGACCCGGCCGTGAGCCCGGCCGGGCCGGTGACGGTCGTCGAGGGCGCGACGGGTGTCGCGGTGACGGTCACCAACGTCGCGGACCCCGTCGTCGGCGGGTTCGCGGTCCGCAAGGCCGTCGAGGGCTCCGCCGCGGGCGACGTCCCGGCGAGCACCGCGTTCCTCGTCGACTGGCGCGCGACGGTCCCCGCGGGCATCGCCTACGACGGCCCGACCTCCGGCACGCTCACCGTGCGCGCCGACGGCACGCTCGCGAGCGGCCCCGCGGACCTCCCGGTCGGCACGGTCGTGACGCTCGCGGAGCAGCAGCCGCTGCCCGCGATCGAGGGCGTCGTGTGGGGCGTCCCGTCGTTCGACCCGGGGCCGTCGGTGACGGTGACCGAGGGTGCGGCCGTCGAGGTCACGCTGACGAACGCCGCGGAGGCGGTGCAGGAGGTCGGCGGGTTCGCCGTCCAGAAGACCGTCGCGGGCGGCGCGGCCGGCGCCGTCCCCGGCGGCACGGAGTTCCTCGTCGACTGGACGGCGGAGCTCCCCGAGGGCGCCGAGTACGCGGGGGACACGCAGGGCACGCTCACCGTCCGCGCCGACGGCACGGTCGACGCGGGGCCGCAGGACCTCCCGGCGGGCACCGTCGTGCGCTTCGCCGAGCGGCAGCCGCTGCCGACGGTCCCCGGGGTCGCGTGGGGCGAGCCGGTGTTCTCGCCCGCGACGGTGACCATCGGCGACGGCGACGCCGTCGCGGGCGTCGCGCTGACCAACCAGGCCGACGCGCTCGTCGGGGGCTTCTCCGTCGCGAAGACCGTCACGGGCGACCTCGCCGGGAGCGTGCCCCCGGGCACGGAGTTCTCGGTCGCGTGGTCCGCGGCGCTGCCCGCCGGGTTCACCCACGACGGCCCGCTCGCCGGGACGCTCACGGTGCGCGCCGACGGCACGGCCGTCGACGGCCCGCAGGACCTCCCGGTCGGGACGGTCGTGACGTTCACGGAGACCGACCTGCCCGAGGTGGGCGACGTCGTCTGGGGCGCGCCGGTGTTCTCGCCCGCGTCCGTCACGGTCGGTGACGGCGAGGACACGCTCGTCACGCTGACCAACACGACCCAGGACGTGGCCGCGGTCGGCGGGTTCTCCGTCGCGAAGGAGGTCGTGGGCGACCGCGCGGACCTCGTCCCCGCGGGGACGACGTTCACGGTCACGTACGCGTACGAGCTCGAGGGCACGCCCGTGGGCGGTTCCGTCGAGGTCCCGGCCGACGGCACGGTCGTCGCCGGGCCGCAGAACCTCCCGGCCGGGACGGTCGTGACGTTCGGCGAGACGGACCTGCCCGCGGTCGACGGCGTCGTGTGGGGCACGCCCGTGTTCAGCCCGCCGACGCTCGTCGTCGGCGAGGGGACGGACCCGCTGGTCACGGTGACGAACACGGCCGACCAGGCCGTGGGCGGGTTCTCCGTCGTGAAGGAGGTCGTGGGGGCCGCGGCGGGCTCCGTGCCGGCGAGCACCGAGTTCACCGTCCGCTACGCGTTCGACCGCGACGGCGAGCCCGTCACCGGCACGCTCACGGTGCGGGCCGACGGGCAGGTCGTCGACGGGCCGCAGGACCTTCCCGTGGGGACCGTCGTGCGCCTCACCGAGACCGACCTGCCGACGGTCCGCGGCGTCGACTGGGGCACGCCGGTGCTCACCGTCGGTGACGAGCGGGTGCCCGGGGTGACGGTCGGCGCGGGCGCGCCGGTCGTCGTGACGGTGACGAACACCGCGTCGTCGGCCGGTGGCCTCGCGATCACGGGTGCGGACGCCGTCGTCGTGACGACGCTCGCGCTGCTGCTCGTCGGGACGGGCGCCGCGCTCCTCGTGGTCCGCGCGCGCCGCCGCCGCACCGCCTGACGCGCGGGGCGTCGTCGGGCCGGTGCCGGACGGCCGACGGGCCGGTCACCTCCTCGCGGGGGTGACCGGCCCGTCGTCGTGCGGGGCGGTACGCGTCAGTCGTGGCCCGCGAGCGTCGCGAGCGCCTTCGTCCACAGGGCGTGCGCGCGCTCGGCGCGCTCGGCCGTCTCGATGTTGCGCTCGACGACGCGCACGAGCGTGCCCGAGTCGTCGGGCTCGAGCGTGATCGCGATGTCGTGGTAGCTCTCCGGCACGTCGGGCAGGCCCATGGTGGGCGAGAAGTGCGTGAAATGCAGCAGGCGCGGGCGCTCGACGGCCACGACGGTGCCCCAGTCCGCGAACTCGCGGCCCATGTAGTGGCCCTCGAACGTCACAGGGCTCCCGGGGCGGAAGTCGGTCTCGATGTTCATGCCCAGCATCCAGCGGGCGCTCGGGTGCATGAGCTCGGCCCAGACGACCTGCGGGGGTCGGGCGACGTGGGTCTCGACGGTCGTGCTGTGCTCGGTCAGGGTGCGGTCGTTCACGGGGGACTCCGGGGGGTGGGGGCTGGCTCCTGGGCCCGACGGTAGACCCTCCGGGCGGCACCGGCAGCCGGTAGGTTCGGCGCGTGACCCGACTCGTGCTCGTCCACGGCCGCGACAACCAGGGGCTCGACGCCGAGCAGCTCGACCGCACGTGGACCGAGGTCCTCGACGCGGGCCTCGCGGCGGCGGGCTCGGGCGTCGTCGTGCGCGACGCGGACACGGCGTTCGTCTACTACGGCGACACGCTCGCCGCCCTCGTCGGGGGTGCCACGACGCCGCCGCCGGTCACCGTGCACGCGGTCGGTGCGGCGCGCGACGGGGTCACAGCGGCGTCCGCGGCCGAGGCCACGGAAGAGGCCGCGGAGGAGGCCGCGTTCGTGGCGGCCGTCGCCGAGGAGGTGCTGCGCGCCGCGGGCGTGACGGTGCCGGCGCGCCCGGAGGGCGCCGGGCCGGGCGTCGTCGGGGGCGACGTCGGCGCGTGGCTCAACCTGCTGCTGTCCGCGCTCGACCGGTCCGTGCCGGGCCTGAGCGGCGCCGTCGTCGCGCTGCTCGCGCGCGACGTCTGGGCGTACCTGCACGACGACGCCGTCCGCACGACGATCGACGACGCGCTCGCCGCCGCGATCCCCACGGACGGGCCCGCCGTCGTCGTCGCGCACTCGCTCGGGTCGGTCCTCGCCTACGCCGTGCTGCGCGAGCACCCCGACGCCGCGCGCTGGGACGTGCCGCTCCTGCTCACGCTCGGGTCCCCGCTCGCCGTCCGCGCGATCCGGGACGTCCTCGCCGCGCGCGCCCCGCTGCGCGTGCCGGCCCCCGTGCGGCGGTGGGTCGCGGCGCGCGACCCCCGGGACGCGCTCGCGCTGCACGGCCTCGGGCCCGCGGCGTTCCCGCTCGACCCGGCGTCGCCGGAGATCGAGGAGCTCGTCGTCGCGAACGCCGCGCCGGGCCACCACGCGGCGGCCGTCCTGCTCGACGGCGGCCGGCCCGCCGGGTACCTGGCCGTCCCGGAGGTCGCGCGCACCGTCGCGCACGCGCTCGACGCCTGAGAGCGTCGTCCCGCGGGCGGGAGCGGCCCGGGTGCACGACGCCGGGCGGGCGGGCCCCGGTCAGGAGACGCCGTGCAGACGCGCGTGCAGCGCGCGGACCTCCACCTCGAGCTCGTACGCGGGACCGCGCACGGCGACGCCGGGCGCGACGTCGCCGATCGCGAGCGGGCGCACCGGGCCCGGCGCGACGCCCCACTCCTCCAGCCACCCGACGAGCTGCGTCGTGCTCGCGGCGTAGACGACCGGGCCGAGGCCGACCCACGCGTGCGCCGCGCTGCACATCGCGCAGTGCTCGCCGGACGTGTAGACGGTCGCGTCGCGCCGCTCCTCGGGCGTGAGGTGCGCGGCGGCCCAGCGGGCGATCTCGAGCTCGGGGTGCCGGGTCGCGTCGCCGTCCTTGACGCGGTTGCGGTCCTCGAACCGCACGACCCCGTCGCGGTCGACGAGGAGCGAGCCGAACGGCTCGTCGCCGTCGTCGAGCGCCTCGCGCGCCAGCTCGACGCAGCGGCGCAGGTGCACGAGGTCGTCGGCGGTCGGCAGGGGCATGCTCTGGTCGCTCATGGCGTCATCCTCGCCCGCTCACGGCGCGACCGCGAGGGCGGCCCGCACGTCCGCGACGAACCCGTCCACGTCGCCCGGGGTCGTGTCCCACGCGCACATCCACCGCACCTCGACGCGGTCGGGCGTCTCGCCCGACCCCCAGTCGTAGAACCGGTGCCGCTCGCGCAGGCGCGCGACCGCCGTGCGCGGGAGCGTCGCGAACACCGCGTTGACGAGCGTGGGCTGGGTGAAGGCGAGGCCCGACGCCGGGCCCGGGGCGGCGCCGTCGGGCCCGACGACGGCCGACACGACGGCGTCCGCGAGCCCCGCGCGCAGCCGCGCGGCCATCGCGTTCGCGTGCCGGGCGTTGCGCAGCCACAGCTCGTCGGCGTCGGCGACCTCGTCGACCTCGGCCACGACGTCGCCGACCGGCTCGAAGAGCGCGAGGAGCTGCGCGGAGACGTAGCGCATCTTCGACGCGAGCTGCATCGTCGACTTGCGCACGAACTCCACGCCGTCGACGGCGGACGGGTCGAGCACGACGACCGCCTCGCCGAGCGCGAGCCCGTTCTTGGTGCCGCCGAACGACAGCACGTCCACGCCCGCGTCGGTCGTCAGGGCGCGGAGCGGGACGCCGAGCGCCGCGGCGGCGTTCGCGAGGCGCGACCCGTCGAGGTGCACCCGCATGCCGCGCGCGTGCGCGGCGTCGGCCACGGCGCGGATCTCGTCCGCCGTGTAGAGCGTGCCGAGCTCGGTGGACTGCGTGAGCGACACGACGAGCGGCTGCGCGCGGTGCGGGTCGCCGAGGTCGCCCGCGAACCGCTCGACGGCGTCGGGCGTGAGCTTCCCGTCGGGCGCGGGCACCGTGAGCACCTTGACCCCGCCCACCCGCTCGGGGGCGCCGTTCTCGTCCGTGTTGAGGTGCGCGTGCTCCGACGCCACGACGGCCCCCCAGCGGGGGAGCGTCGCCATGAGCGCGACGACGTTCGCGCCCGTCCCCGTGAGCACGGGGTACGCGGTGGCGTCGGGCCCGAACCGCGCGCGCACCGCGTCCTGGAGGCGCGCGGTCCACGGGTCCTCGCCGTACGAGATCTCGTGCCCGGCGCTCGCGGCGGCGAGCGCGGCGAGGACGTCGGGGTGAGCGGGGGAGTAGTTGTCCGAGGCGAACGAGGTCACGTGCCCAGCGTAGGTCGGCGGGGCGGCCCGGCCGCGCGCGAGCGGGCCGGGGCGCGCCTAGCGTCGAGGGTGGACGCGGTGCGCGTCCTCAGGACCGCGCGCAGCGCGCGAAGCACGGAGGTGCAGCCATGACCACGAACCCCGACCAGCCCGGCACGGGTCCGGGCTCCCCGGCGGAGCCGACGGTGGAGCCGCCCAAGTCGCCCGGTCCGCCGCCCGACCCCTCGGAGCCGCCGCACGACCCGAGCCACGACGACCCGGTCCCCGGCGGGCCGGCCGACCCGTCGCCCGACGTCCCCGACCGGCCGTCGTCCCCGGGTCGGCCCGTCGGACCCGACGAGCCGACCCACGGCTGACGCTCCGGGTCCACGCCGGTCGGGTGCCGGTCGGCACCCGCCCCGCCCCGCGCACGCCCGGCCGCGCCGGCTCAGAGGAGCCGGCGCGACCCGGGCGGCGTGACGCGCAGCCAGCGGAACCCGTAGCCGTCGAGGCGCACCTCGGCGCTGCCGTCGGGCGCCGGCTCGACGTCGTCCGCGTCGAGGACGTCGACGAGCCGCGCCTCGTCGGGGAGGTCCCCCAGCGGCACCCGCACGACGACCGGGTCCGGCGACAGGTTGTGCAGCGTCACCATGGAGGCGTCCTGCCAGGTGGTGCGCAGCGCCAGCACGGACGGCTCGGGGGAGTCGAGCACCTGCGCGTCGCCCCAGCCCAGCTCGGGGCACTCGCGGTAGCGGTGCGCGAGCATCCGCACGAACGTGAGCAGCGACTCCGGGTCGCGGCGCTGGTCGGCGACGTTGACGTGATCGGGTGCGTAGCCGTCGCCCGGCAGCGGCGCCGCGAGCCGACGCGCCGGGGCACGGGAGAACCCGCCGTTCGGCCCGGACGTCCACTGCATGGGCGTCCGCACGGCGAGGCGCCCCGGCACGTCGAGGTTCTCGCCCATGCCGATCTCCTCGCCGTAGAACAGCACCGGCGTCCCCGGCAGCGAGAAGAGCAGCGAGTACACCATCCGCAGGTGACGTGGGTCGCCACCCAGCATCGGGGGCAGCCGCCGTCGCAGCCCGCGCCCGTAGAGCTGCATGTCCTCCTCGGGACCGAACGCCGCGAACACCTCGGCGCGCTCGTCGTCCGTGAGCTTGTCGAGCGTGAGCTCGTCGTGGTTGCGCACGAACGTGGCCCACTGGGTGTCGCGGGGGATGGGCGGGCGCGCGGCGAGCGACCCGGCGAGCGGGCGGGCGTCGTGCCGGGCGAGCGACAGGTACAGCGCCTGCATCGCGTTGAAGTCGAACTGCAGCGTCAGCTCGTTGCTCGTCACCCCGCCGGGGTCGCCGTCGGTCGGGTCGCCGTCCCCGAAGTACCGCGCCTGCTCCTCGTACGGCAGGTTGACCTCGCCCATGAGGATCGCGTCGCCCGACCGCCGCCCCACGAACGCGCGCAGCACGCGCAGCAGGTCGTGGGGGTCGTCGATCTCGTCGCCCGGGTTCGCGGCCACGTCGGTCAGCGCGTAGGGGACGGCATCGACGCGGAAGCCCGAGATGCCGAGCTCAAGCCAGAACCCGATCGTCTTGGCGATCGCGTCCCGCACGTGCGGGTTCGCGGTGTTGAGGTCGGGCTGGTGCCGGTAGAACCGGTGCCGGTACCACTCGCCCGAGGCCTCGTCGAGCGTCCAGATGCCCTCCTCCTGGTCGGGGAACACGACCTGGTCCTTGGTCGACGGCGGCTCGTCGGACCGCCACACGTAGTAGTCCCGGAACGGGGACGACGTCGACCGCCGCGCCGAGCGGAACCACGGGTGGCGGTCGGACGTGTGGTTGACGACGAGGTCCACGATCACGCGGATGCCCCGGTCGCGCGCGGTCCGCACGAGCTCGACCACGTCGCCCAGGTCGCCCAGGCGCGGGTCGACGCCGAGGAAGTCGGTGATGTCGTAGCCGTCGTCGCGGTCGGCCGTCGGGTAGAACGGCATGAGCCACAGGCACGTCACCCCGAGGTCGGCCAGGTGGTCGATCCGCTGGACCAGGCCGGGGAAGTCGCCGATCCCGTCGTCGTCCCAGTCCATGAAGGTCTCGACGTCGAGGCAGTAGACGACCGCGTTCTTCCACCACAGGTCACCGGTGTCGCGGATCCTCACGCCGCACCCCCGTCCGGCGTGGCGGCGGCGCACGCCTCGCGCAGCCGGGGCAGGAGGGTCTCGCCGGCCGCGTCGAGGAACGCGTCCTGCTGCTGCCCCACGTGGTGCAGGTACACCTCGTCGAACCCGCACGCGACCATCTCGGCGACGCGGTCCGCGAGCCGCTGGGGGTCGTGCTCGACGAGCACCGTGCCGCGCACCTCCTCCGGGCGCACGAGCTCCGCCACCGCGTCGTACTGCTCCGGGGTCTCGAGGTGCCAGTTGACGCTGGGCGGCAGGAGGTTCGACCGCCACTGGTCGTGCGCGACGGCGAACGCCGCCTCGTCGTCCGTGCCCCACGCGACGTGCACCTGGAGCGCGAGCGGCCCGCGGCCCCCGGCGTCGCGGTACTCGCCGACGACCTGGCGCAGCGACTCGACGGGCTGGTTCACGGTGACGAGGCCGTCGGCCCAGTCGGCGTGGCGGCGCGCCGTGGCGGGGGTGACGGCCGGACCGACGAGCCGCGGCGCGACGTCGGGCAGCGACCACACGCGTGCCCGGTCCACCGTGACGTGCCCATGGTGCGTGACCTCCTCGCCCGCGAGGAGGGCCCGGATGACGTCGACGCACTCGCGCAGCCGGGCGTCGCGCTCGGCCTTCGTGGGCCAGCGGTCGCCCGTGACGTGCTCGTTCATCGCCTCGCCCGAGCCGAGCGCGGCCCAGAACCGGCCCGGGAACATCGCGCCGAGCGTCGCGATCGCCTGCGCGACGATCGCCGGGTGGTAGCGCTGGCCGGGGGCGGTGACGACGCCGAACGGCAGCGCGGTCGTCGCGAGCGCGGCGCCGAGCCACGACCACGCGAACCCGGACTCGCCCTGGCGCTCGCTCCAGGGGGCCAGGTGGTCGGAGCACATGGCGGCGTCGAAGCCGACCTGCTCGGCGCGGCGGGCCGCGGCGAGGAGGGGGCCGGGCGGGATCTGCTCGTGGGAGGCGTGGAAGCCGACGGTGACCATGGCGCCCAGTGAACCGACCCTCGCCGTGCCACGCTCGGCGAGGAGGGGGAACGGTGGAGGCTCCGTGGCCGCGCCGCGGGGCCCGGCGCGCCCGGGACTCGCGCCCGTACGCTGACGGGATGCGCCTGCTGACCTGGACGTTCGCCGTCTATCTCGCCGCCGTCCTGGTCGTGACGCTCTGGCCGTCGCCGCAGTCCACCGACGCGCCCGGCTGGGCGACGTCCACGCTCGGCTTCCTCCAGGGCCTCGGGATCCCGATCACGCTGCCGGTGCTCGAGGCGCTCGCCAACGTCGTGATGTTCGGGCCGTTCGGCGTGCTCGGCGTGCCCCTCCTGCGGGGCGCGGCCGCCCGCCGGGGTCGCGCCGTCCCGGGCGTGTGGCGCGCCGTCGGGCTCGTGACGCTCGCGGGCTGCGCCCTCTCGGTCGCGATCGAGCTCACCCAGAACCTCCTGCCCGGCCGCGTCCCGACGGTCCAGGACGTCGTCCTGAACACGGCCGGCGCGCTCCTGGGCGCCGTGCTCGTGGCCGCGGTGCTCGCGGTCGGGGCGGCGCGCCGCACGGCCGCGCCCCGCCGCTGAGCGCTCCCGAGCACTCCTGTGCGCCGCGGCGGCGCCGTCAGGCGATCGTGCCGTCGACGTAGGACCAGCGGTCGCCCTCCCGGACGAACCGGCTGACCTCGTGGAGCCGGCCGCGGTCGGCCGGGTCGGTGCGCGAGCGGTGGTGCGCGACGAACTCGACGACCCCGGTCGTGTCGAACGGGCCGCCCGCCTCGGTGCGCACGACGTCGAGGCGACGCCACTCGACGTCGTCGTCGAGGTCGAGGTCGAGGTCGGCGGGCCGGGTGGAGGGGTGCCAGGTCGCGCGCAGGTAGTCGGCGTCGCCGACGGCGAACGCGCTGTAGCGCGAGCGCATGAGCGCCTCGGCGGTCGGTGCGTGCGGGCCCGGGGCGGCGCCGTCCGGGCCGGGGCGCAGCCCGGCGTGGTACCGGCCGCAGCACGACCCGTAGGTGTCGCCGGAGAGGCACGGGCAGCGTGCGTCGTCGTCGAGGGGGTTCCCGGTCATGCGGCCGCATCCTACGGGCGGGACGTGCGGAGGCGGGCCGCGCACGACGGCGCCCGCCCACCGACCGGTGAGCGGGCGCCGTCGTGCGCGTCAGTCCTGCGGGTCCCAGGGGCCCCAGCGGTCGCCGGGCGCCTGGTTCCGGGTCCACCACTTCGCGGTGTACGTCGTGCCCTCGTACGTCACGCTGTCGCCCTTGACGTAGACGCGGCTCGGCTTCCACGCGCCGACCCCGGCGGAGTCGACCCCCGCGATCTCCTCCCACGGGCCCCACGCGTCGGCACCGGGCGTCTGGCCCTTCGTCCACCACTGCGCGCGCCACACGGCGCCGCCGTAGGTGACCGTGGTGCCGCCCGCGTACGCGGTGCCCTTCGACCAGGCCGGCGGCTCGGTGTACGTCGGCTGGGCCTGCGGGTTGAACTCGTCCGTCACGACCGACTTCGCGGCGTTCGTCACCGGGTCGTCGAGCAGCAGGACGTCGAGGCCCTGCTGGATGTCGTTCGAGATGATCGCGCCGTTGTACCAGTACGCCGACCACGAGCCGCCGAGGATCAGCCGCTCCGCGGACAGCGGGCCACGGTCGAACCACGCGATCTCGACGGGGTTCGCCGAGTCCGTGAAGTCCCACACCGAGATGCCGCCCTGGTACCAGGCCTGGACCATGATGTCGCGGCCCGGGACGGGGATGAGCGAGCCGTTGTGCGCGACGCAGTTCTCCGTCGCGGCCTGCTCCCGCTCGATCTTGTAGTAGCTCTTGAACACGAGCTCGCCGCCCACGATGTCGTAGATGGCGTCCGCGCCCTTCTCCGGCCCGACGGTCGGGTTGCACGTCGGCGCCCCGCCGCCGCCCAGCTCGTCCGTGAAGACGACCTTCGTGCCGGCGTTGTTGAACGTCGCGGAGTGCCAGAACGCGAAGTTCGTCGTGTCCCGGACGACCTCGGTCACCACCGGGTGCGCGCGGTCGGAGATGTCGAGCAGGATGCCGTCGCCCATGCACGCGCCCGCCGCGAGGTCCTTCGACGGGTAGGTCGTGATGTCGTGGCAGCCCGACGTCGTGCTCGAGCCGTTGCCGCCCGGGTTGCCGCCGTCGGGGAAGAGGAGGGGCGTCGAGACGAGCTCCGCCGCGGCGGGGTCGTCGAGCGGGATCTGCACGACCGAGATGAGGTCGTGCGGGGGCTGGCAGTCGGGGAACGCCGCGTTCGGGCTGTACGACGAGACGTAGACGAACAGCTCCTCGCCGTCCTGCGACGGCGCGAGGGAGTGCGTGTGGGAGCCGCACTGCGTCTCGACGGACGCCACGTACTCGGGCGCCGTCGGCTCGGAGATGTCGAAGACCTTGATGCCCTCCCACGACTCCTTGATCGCGGCGCTCTGGGCGACGTTCTCGCACGAGTCGTTGCTGCGCGAGGAGTCGGTGCTGAGGACGAGCAGGTCGCCGTAGACGGAGATGTCGTTCTGGGACCCGGGGCAGACGACCTGGGCGACCTGCTGCGGGGCGGTCGGGTTCGCGACGTCGTACACGGTGAAGCCGCCGTAGTTCCCGGCGAACGCGTACCGGCCCTGGAACGCGAGGTCGGTGCTGTACTGGCCCTCGGGCGCGAAGCCGCCGTTCTTCGGGATGTTGGCGACGTGCGCGAGGTTGGGGCTGCCGGCCGTCTCCCCGGGCGCCAGGACGTCGGTGGCCTGGGCGAGGGGGGCGAGGCGCTGTGCGGGGAGGTCTGCGAGCGAGGCGGCGGCCTGGTCGGTGAGCGCCGCCACCGCCTCGGGGGAGCCGTCGGACGGCTCCGCGGCGGCGGTCGTGGCGACCGCGAGGGTCGAGACGGCGAGGGTCGCCGCCAGGGACGAGGCGAGCAGGACCCGGCTCCGGTGCCGGTGCGTCTGCCGGTGCGTTCTTCGATGCACGAGGGAAACACCTCCTTGGTAGGGTGCTGCAAATTCTGGCGGGCAAATGTGATCTGGACCACTCAAACCGGGCGGTTCGCGACGATCTTTTACACGGAGGGAACAGCGCGGGTGCAGATTTTTCCCAGCCGTAACACAGCGCGGCGCAGCGCCGCGCGTGCCCTGACCTGCGGCGTCACCGCGACCGGCCTCGCGCTCGGCGCCGCGCTCGGTCTCGCCGCGTGCACGCCCGACCCGCAGCCGACGTCGACGCCGTCGAGCGTCGTCGTGCAGCCCGGGCGGCCGGGGGAGGACGCGACGACCGTCGCCCCCGACGACTACGCGGGGGCGCCCGACGAGGGCTCGTGGAACCAGGCGGACGCCGCGTTCGTCACGGGCATGATCGAGCACCACCTCCAGGCGCTCGAGATCGCCGCGCTCGCACCCGACCGCGCCGGGTCCGACGCCGTGCGGTCGTTCGCGGAGCGCGTTACCGCCGCGCAGGGCCCCGAGGTGCACGCGCTCGCGTCGTGGCTGCGGGCCCGCGACCTCGCCGTGCCCGAGGGCGCGCAGGACGCGGGCGGGACCGGCCCGCGCGCGCCCGACGGTGGCCACGACCACGGCGACGGCACCGCCGGGATGCTCTCGGACGAGCAGCTCGCGGCGCTCGAGGCCGCGAGCGGGCCGGAGTTCGACCGCCTGTTCCTCGAGGGGATGATCCAGCACCACGAGGGCGCGCTCGCGATGGTCGACGTCGTGCTCGTCGAGGGGGAGGACCTCTTCGCGAACGAGATGGCGGCCGAGACGGCAGCCGGCCAGGGCGGCGAGATCGACCGCATGCGGGACCTCCTCGCCGCGCTCTGACCGCGGGCGCCCGGGTCGCGGCCCCCGAGCCGCCGCCGTACGGTCGGGACGTACGCGTGCTGCCACCCGACGGCGAGGAGGCCCCGTGGAGCGCTCCGACGGCACGACGGCGCCCGGAGAGAGCCCCGAGCGGAAGCAGTCACCGGCCCGTCCACGGGGCAGCCCGATGCTCATCGTGCTCATGATCATCGTGGTCCTCCCGTCGGTCCTCCTGGCCGACTCGTGGGGGGCGGGGGCGGTCGGGATCATCGGCGGCCTGACCGGGCTGTTCTCGCTCGTCGCGTTCATGGGCGGTCCGCTCCGGGCCGACCTGCGGGTCGTCGCCGTGCTGGGACCGCTGCTCGTGGTCGCCGCGGCGGTCCCGCGGCTCCTGGCGGAGACGTCGCGCCCCGCGGCGGTCGCGCTCGTCGTCGTGCTCGGGTTCGTGGCCGCGCTGTTCCCCCTGCTCGGCGAGCGCTACGCGACCGTCGGCCTCGGCCTGGGCATGACCACCGTCTTCGGCTACGGTTACGCCCCCCAGGGCGGGGCCGACCACCGGCAGGTCGTGCTGGCGGCCGTCGCCGGCGTGGTCGTGGCGGTGCTGCTGCGGGTCGTCATGGGCCTGCCCGACCCGTCGAAGACCACGCGGGAGCAGGTCGCCGCGGTGCTCGACGCCGCGGACCCCACCGCCGCGACGGCGACCGCGTTCCGCACCTGGCTCGGCGACGGTCGCAAGCGCTGGCTCGCCGGCGTGCTCGACGGGGCCTCGCGCTACCGGCTGGCGCGGCACACCGCCCGGCTGACCGGGGACGCGTCCCCGGACGACCTCGCCGCCCTGGAGCGGCGCGCCGAGGACCTGGCCGCGCGCGTGCGCGCCCGGCCGCGGCGCGCCGCGGGCCCGGCGCCTTCGCCGGCACCCGACCCCGCGTCGTCGACCGCCGTCGGCCCCGCCGGCGACGCGGCCCGTGCCCTGGACGCGGTCGAGCAGGCGCTGACACGCCACGACACGTCCGCGGTCCGGCTGGGGCGCGGCCCGCGCCACCAGTTCCTCGACGCCGTCCAGCACCCGTCCGGGCGGCTGCGGTCCGTGCAGGTCCGGCACGCGTTCCGCACCGCGCTCGCGCTGCTGGTGATGCTCCTCGTCACGTCCGGCCTGGAGCGGGGGGACCCGCTCGTCTCCACCGTGCTGCTGACCACCTTCAGCATCGTCCAGGCGAGCTGGCGCGACACCGTCACCAAGGCGCGGAACAAGATCCTCGGCCTCGTCTCGGGCTCGATCGGCGTCGCGGTGGTGCTGCTCGTCGTGCCGCAGCGGTACCTCACGCTCGTCGCCGTCGTCGCGCTGTGCCTGGGCCTGTGGTTCATCGCCGCGCGCCCGGCCCTGGGGGCCGCCTTCATGGTGGTCGTCAGCGTCGGCTTCAACTCCGTCACGCGCGATCTCGACCCGGTCGCCCTGCTCGCGCAGTACGTCGGCCTCACGGTGTGCGCGGTCGTGGTCGGGGTCGTCCTCGGGTTCGTCGTGGTCCCGAGCTTCCGCCCACCACCGTTGCGGCAGCGGGTCGAGACCGCGACGGCGGCCACCGCCGCCGCCCTCCGCGCCGGGGCGGTCGGCGTGGGGCCGGCGCCGCGTGCGGAGGACGTCGCGCTCGTCCGGGAGGCCGTGTACGAGCAGGACGAGCTGGTCCCCGACCGCGAGCACCTCGACGACCGGCAGGCCGAGGAGCTCGACGACCTGCGCGCCGCGCTGCGTGACGTGATCGTCCTCGCGAACGCGACGCAGATCGACGACGACGAGCGCGCCGCGGTCCTGCGGACGCTGAGCCCGGACGGGGCGACGCCGTCGGACGACGGCCCGACCCGGGGCGCGCCGAGCGCGGGGGACGGGCCCGACGCGGGGGAGGCGCCCGGTGCGGGGGCCTCGACACTGCTGGACCTCGCCCGCCGCGCGGCGTCGGCCGAGCGCTACCTGCTGACGACCCTCCCCGCCCCGTCCTGAGCGGTACCCACGACCCGCGAGCCGCTCCCCGGACGCGCGACGGCGGCCCGACCCCGGGAGGGGCGGGCCGCCGTCGGGCGTGCGGGACGGGTCAGCAGGACAGGTTGTTGCCCGTCGTCGTGCCGAGGATCTGGGCGAACCGCTGGAACGCGGCGATGCGCGACTGCACCTGCGCCGGGTTCCCGCCGTTGCACTCCATCGTGCCGTTGATCGAGCGGATGGACTCGCCGAAGCCGGCGCCCGACACGATCGCCTGGTGCCCGGACATCGAACCCGCGCCCGACTGCGTGTTCCAGAACCACAGGCCGGTCTTCCACGCGACGGCGGAGTTCTGCTCGACGAGGTACGGGTTGTTGAGCAGGTCGATGCCGAGCGCGTCGCCCGCGGCCTTGTAGTTGTAGTTCCAGCTCAGCTGGATCGGGCCCTTGCCGTAGTAGGCGGACTGGCCCGCCGGGCAGCCGTACGGCTTCGAGGTGTCGCAGTAGTGCGGGTAGTTCGCGGTGTTGATCTCCTTGACGTACACGAGGCCGCCGGTCTCGTGGTTGACGTTGGCGAGGAACGCCGCGGCCTCGCGCTTGGCGACCTCGGCGCCGCCCGTCGTCGCGAAGCCCGGGTAGGCGGACAGCGCGTCGACGAGGCCCTGGTACGTGTAGAACGGGTTCCGGTTGGGGAACATCTGGTTGAACTGCGCCTCGGAGACGACGAACCCGGTCGGGTTGCCGGGGTTCCCGGGGTTCCCGGGGTTGCCGGGGTTCGTGCCGCCGCCGCAGGCGCCCTGGCTGCGCCAGACGCCCCACTCGCCGGTGGTGCCGGGCGTGTCGCCCTGGGTCCACCAGCCGGCCTTCCAGTTCTGGCCGCCGTGGGAGACGACGGCGCCGCCCGTGTAGACGGCGCTCGCGCTCCAGGGGGCGGCGCACGTCGCGGCGTGCGCCTGCTGCGCCGGGCCTGCGACGGACCACGAGAGCGCTCCCGCGAGCGCGAGGACGAGGCTGAGGAGCAGGGCGAGAGGGCGGGAGGTCGGCCGGGCGGCGGCCGTCGTGGGCGCCGCGGGGGAGGACGACGCCGGGGCTCGCGTGTGCATCGGTGCACCTTTCGTCGGTGGTCGGGTCGCTTCGAGCCTGACCGCCGCGCGGCGTCGTGGACAACCCCCCTACGCGGAACCCCGTACCCGTGGGAGCCCGAGGTAGAGCCCCGGTCTGCCGAGGTAGAGCCGAGGTCCGGACCACGGCTCTACCTCGGCGGACCGGGGCTCTACCTCGCGGGACCAGGGCTCTACCTCGTGGTGGGGGACGAGCGTCGCGGGGGCGGCGGGGTTGACGTCCGGGTGGGGCGGGTGCGAGAGTGTCCGCCAACCCGGAAACGTTTCCAGGACTGTCGAGGTCGTCAGTCTGGAAACGTTTCCAGAACGACGGTCCTTCGACGACGAGGTGGACGACAGTGACGTCATCACGCGCCACGCTGATCCAGGTGGCACAGCGGGCCGGGGTCTCCCTGGCCTCGACCTCCCGTGCGCTGCACGGGACGGGCGCGAGCCCCGCGATGGTCGAGCGCGTGCGCGCCGCGGCCACCGAGCTGGGGTACAGCCCGGACGCCATCGGGCGCTCGCTGCGCCTCAAGAAGACGTTCCAGGTGGCGTTCGCCGTCGCGGACATCGGCAACCCCGTCTACGTCGAGATGATGACGGCGATCCACGAGGTGCTCGCTCCGCACGGCTACCGCGTCGTCGTCATGACGACGGGGGACACCACGCGGTCCACCGTCGAGCTCGTGCGCAGCCTGTCGAGCGGCTTCGTCGACGCCATGATCCTCAGCCCGCTGCGCACCGACGACGAGCTCGTCGAGGAGATCCGCGAGGCGCCGGTGCCCGTCGTCGTCATCGGCCGCACGCTCGCGGACCGCGGCATCGACTCGGTGTCCACGGACTCGGCAGGCGGGATCGGCGAGGCGGTGCGGCACCTGCTCGGCCTCGGCCGCCGCCGGATCGCGTTCCTCAACGGCCCCCTCGACACGACCCCCGGTGAGGCGCGCCAGCGCGGCTTCGACGCCGCGACGCGCGCCGCCGACTTCGACGCCGAGCGGGTCGAGGTCGCGCCCGCCCTCGACTTCACCGTCGCCGCGGGCCTCGCGACGACGCGCGCGCTGCTCGACGCCACGGACGACGACGCCCGCCCGGACGCGATCGTCGCGGCCAACGACCTCCTCGCCATCGGCGCCATCCGGGCCGTGCGCGAGCGCGGGCTCTCGGTCCCCGAGGACGTCGCGGTGACCGGCATGGACGACACGGAGATCGGCCGCGTGTTCCAGCCCTCCCTGACGAGCGTCTCGCTCGGCTCGACGGAGCGTGGGCGCGTCGCCGCGCAGCTCGTCGTGGACCTCGTCGACGGCGACGCGGAGCCCGGGCGGCACACCGCCGTCGGGCCGCGCCTCGTCGTGCGCGAGTCGACCGCCCCCGGGGGTGGTTCCCGGTGAGCGCACCGACCCTCGCGGGCGACCCCCGTCGCTCGGCCCTGCGCCCCGACCGCGGCCCGGTGCGCCGGACCGGCGGCATGGCCCGCGCCAAGCGGCGCGAGGCGATCGCGCTCGTCATGCCGTCGCTCCTGCCGATCCTCGTGCTCAGCGTCGCGCCGCTCGTCATGGGCGTCGCCCTCGCGTTCACCGACGCGCGGCTCGTGCGCCAGCCGGACTACCAGTTCGTCGGCGTCGACAACTTCGTGCGCCTCGCGGACAACTCGTTCTTCTGGGACTCGTTCCGCATCGGCATGATCTGGGCCGTCTCGGTGACGCTGCTCCAGCTCGTCGCGGCGATGGGCCTCGCGCTCCTGCTCAACTCGGGGCTCCGGCTCCAGGGCCTGACGCGCGTGCTCGCACTCATCCCGTGGGCCATGCCGCCGGTCGTCGTGGCGATCATGTGGCAGATGATCTACTCGCCCAACGCGGGGCCGCTCAACGCGTTCCTCGGCGCCCTGGGCCTGCCGGACGACATCAACTGGCTCGCGGACTTCTCGACCGCCCTGCCCGCGGTGATCGTCGTCGGGGTGTGGGTCGGCATGCCGCAGACCACCGTGACGCTGCTCGCGGGGCTCCAGCAGATCCCGGACGAGCTCCACGAGGCCGCCGCGATGGACGGCGCAGGCGCGTGGCGCCGCTTCACCGCGGTGACGCTCCCGAGCCTGCGCCCGATCATCACCTCGATCACGTCGCTGAACTTCATCTGGAACTTCAACTCGTTCTCGCTGGTCTACGTGCTCACCGAGGGCGGGCCGGGCGGCCGGACCATGCTCCCGATGCTCTTCACGTACCTCGAGGCGTTCAAGAACCGCAACATCGGCTACGCCGCCGCGATGGGCGTCGTCCTCGTCGTCGTGGTCGTCCTCCTGCTCGCGATCTACCTGCGGTCGCAGTTCCGCTCCGAGAAGGAGAGCTGACCCGTGCGCGCACTCGTCCGCCCCGCCCAGTACGCGGCCCTGGGGTTCTACATCCTGTTCCTCGGCTTCCCGCTGCTCTGGCTGATCTCCGCCTCGCTCAAGTCCTCGGGCGAGCTCAACTCGCTCACCGTGAGCCTGATCCCGCAGGACTGGCACTGGGAGAACTACTCCCAGGCGCTGGCGCGGCAGGGCCTCGTCCGCTCGGCCTGGAACAGCGCGATCGTCGCGGTCGTGTCCACGCTGCTCGTCATCGTCATCGCGCTGCCGGCGTCGTATGTGCTCGCCCGGCTGCGGGGCAAGATCCGCGCGGCGGGCGTCGGCTGGATCCTCGTGAGCCAGGTGTTCCCGGTGATCCTCATCATCCTGCCGCTGTTCCTCATCCTGCGGACCATCGGGCTCACGGACTCGCTCGTCGGCCTCACGCTCGTGCACACCACGTACACGCTGCCGTTCGCGCTGTGGATGATGCAGGGCTACGTCAGCGCCATCCCCGTGGACCTCGAGGAGGCGGGCTCCATGGACGGCGCGAGCCGGCTCACGGTCCTGCGCACCATCGTCTTCCCGCTGCTCATGCCCGGGATCGTCGCGACCGCGATGTTCAGCTTCGTGTCCTCGTGGAACGAGTTCTTCTTCGCGCTCGTGCTGCTGCAGTCGCCCGAGAACTACACGCTGCCCATCACGCTGAAGATGTTCATCGGCGGCGAGGGCAAGGTGGCGCTCGGCCCCCTCGCCGCGGGCTCCGTGCTCGCGGCCATCCCCAGCATCGTCTTCTTCTCGATCATGCAGAAGAAGCTCACCGGCGGCCTGCTCTCGGGCGCGGTGAAGGGCTGACCGTGACCCCCTCCGCGCCCGGTCCCGCCCCCAGGCTCTCCCGACCCCACCCCCACCCGAAAGGTAGAACCATGAAGACTCGTGGTGCGTCCATCGCCGCATGCCTCACGATCACGACCCTGCTCGTCGCGTCCTGCTCCAGCGGGGGCGGCAGCGGGGACGACGGCGCCGACGGCGGCACGGTGACGCTGAAGTTCCAGTCGCTGTCCGACCAGCCCGCCGCGATCGAGGCGACCGAGAAGATCGTCGCCGACTGGAACGAGGCGAACCCCGACGTCCAGGTCGAGATCGTGCCCGCCGGCTGGGACGGCATCTACGACAAGCTCATCACCCAGTTCAACGGCGGCGCCGCGCCGGACATCATCCACTACGAGGCCGCGAGCATCGTGCCGTTCGCGGTCGACGGGTACCTCGCGGACCTCTCGGAGTACATGTCCGACGAGCGCCGGGACGACATCCCCGAAGGCATCCTCGACGCCGTGACGGTCGACGACCAGGTCATCGCGTACCCGACCGAGCTGCAGTCCTACATGGTCTTCGCCAACAAGACGATGCTCGACGCGGCCGGCGTCGAGATCCCCACGGGCGAGACGATGACGTGGGACGAGCTGCGGCAGATCGCGCAGGCCACGACGAAGGACGGCGCGTACGGGCTCGGGTGGGGGCTCGCGAGCCCGACGGCCGCGTTCATGGCGATGGCCCCCGGCTTCGGCGGCGAGTACTTCGAGGGCACCGGCGCGGACGCGAGCATCACCATCGGCGAGGGCGAGATGGCCCTGCCGGAGCTCGTGGACACGATGGCGCACACCGACAGCACGGTGCTGCCGGTGACCCTCACGCAGTCCGGGTCGGAGACGCTCGCGTCGTTCTACGCCGGCGACGTCGCGATGACCATCCAGGGCTCGTTCCAGGCGGCGAACATCGCGAACGACGTGCCCGAGGGCTTCGACTGGGTCGTGCTGCCCCCGCTCGAGGGCCCCGACGGCGCCGAGCAGGCCGCGAACCCGCAGACGCTCTCGGTGAACATCGACTCCGAGCACGTCGAGGAGTCCGCGGAGTTCATCGAGTTCTTCACGCAGACGGAGAACCTCGCCGCGCTCAACGAGGCGGACGCGCTCATCCCCGCGACGACGTCGGCCCAGGAGGCCATGGCGGAGTCGCTCGGCGACGAGAACGGCTGGTCGACGATCCTCTCCTCCGGCCAGCACCTCACCTCGGCGCCGTACCTGTTCGTCGACGCGTACGCGCAGTGGAAGGACACCGTCGCGACGCCCGCGTACCAGAAGTTCCTCGCCCAGGAGATCGACGCCGACCAGCTCGCGACCGAGCTCGAGTCGGGCTGGGCCGAGATCACCAAGTAGCACTCTCGGTCGCTCGCCGCGGCACCGCGTCACGGGTCGCGGCGAGCACCGAGCAGCAGCGGCCGGGCGGCCGCGCACGCGACCGCCCAGCCGGGAACCGCGACCCGCACGGGTCGCACCGGCGCGAGGCGCCGAGACGGATCGACAGGGAGTGGATCGTGACCTGGCTGGACGACCGAGCGGTGGCAGTGATCACCGGAGCGGCGGTGGGGGACGCGCTGGGAGGCGCCACGGAGGGCTGGACGCCCGAGCAGATCGAGGAGCGCCACGGCGGCCGCGTGACGGGGATCGTGGAGCCCTGGTACCCGAACTGGCAGGACGCGCGTCCGATCGCGCCCTACCACAAGGGTGACGGGCACATCACGGACGACACCCTCATGACGCGCGCGCTCGTGGAGGTGTACGCGAAGCGCCGCGAGCACCTCGACGCGTACGCGATGGCCGAGGACCTCGTTCCCCTCATGATCGGCGAGCCGCGCTGGATCCCCGAGCTCGAGTCCACGGCCCTGCTGCTCCAGCGCGTGTTCCTCGCGGAGAAGTGGATCGTCGCGCGCCTGCACTACGGGCACGTCGACCCGCGCGAGGCCGGGGTGGGGAACGTCGTCAACTGCGGCGCCGCGATGTACGTCGCGCCCGTCGGGCTCGCGAACGCGGGCGACCCGCGCGGCGCGTACGCCGAGGCGATCGACCTGACCGGCGCGCACCAGTCGAGCTACGGCCGCGAGGCGGCGGGCGTGTTCGCGGCCATGGTCGCCGCGTCCGTCGCGCCGGGGGCCACGGTCGACGACGTCGTGCACGCCGCGCTCGACGTCGCGCACGACGGCACGGCCGCCGCGCTCCAGGCCGTCGTCGAGGCGTTCGACGGCTGGACGACGGCGCCCACCACCGACGAGGAGGAGCGCGCCCTCGCGCGGCTGATCCGCGACACGGTCGCGCCGTTCGACTCGGTCGGGCCCGCGTACCGGCAGATGTCGATGGACGCGCGGCGCCCGTCGCGCACCAAGTCCATCGAGGAGCTGCCCGCGGCGCTCGGCTTCGTGCTCGGGCACCGCGGCGACTTCCGCGGCGCGGTCCTCGGCGCCGTGAACTACGGCCGCGACGCCGACTCGATCGCCGTGATGGCCGGCGCGGTGTGCGCGGGCCTCGGCGGGACCGCCGTCGTGCCGGACGAGTGGCTCGACGCGATCGAGGAGGCGAGCCGCATGGACGTCCGGGAGACCGGGCGGCTCATGGCGTCCGCCGCGCAGGACATCCTGCGGGCCGACCGCGAGCGCGCGACCGCCCGCCTGCGCGCGCTCGCCGAGCTCGGCAACGCGCCCGTCGACGGCGGGGCCCTCGCCGCGCGGGCGGGTGACCCGGCGTGAGGCTGACCTGGGCCCAGCCCGAGGACCTGCTCGCGCACGAGCTCGTCCAGGCCGCGGCGGAGGGCAAGGACCCCGCGGCGCTCGCGGACGTGCGCGAGCGCTGGGCCGCCGCGGGCGGGGACCCCGTCCCCGCGGTGAGCGGGGCCGGTCCCGTCCCCGCGACCCCGGATCTGCGCGCGCTCGCGCGCGACCTGCTCGTGGAGCTCGACGCGCTGCCCGCGGCGCCCGCGCCGCACGAGCCCGACGACTGGGACGCGATCCTCACCACGCTCCCGGCGGCGCCCGGCCTGCCCACCCGCCCGGGCGCCGTCGGGTCCTCCGCCGGCACGGGGACCGGCGCCGCCGACGCCGCGTACGCGGACCGCGTGCTCGGCGCGTGGACCGGGCGCGCGGCGGGCTGCCTGCTCGGCAAGCCCGTGGAGAAGATCCCGCGCGCCGGGATCGAGGAGATCCTGCGCGCCACGGGCCGGTGGCCGCTGGACCGCTGGTTCACCGCCGTCGGGCTGCCCGACGACGTCGCCGCGCGCTGGCCGTGGAACCGGCGCAGCGCCCCGACGTCGCTCGAGGAGAACATCGACGGGATGCCCGAGGACGACGACCTCAACTACCCGATCCTCGCGCTCGCCCTGCTGGAGCGGCACGGTCGCGGCTTCACGACGGACGACGTCGCGCAGCTCTGGCTCGACGCGCTGCCCGCAGGCCGCGTGTTCACGGCCGAGCGCGCCGCGTACCGCAACATCCTGGACGCGCGGCCGGTGCCGGAGACGGCGACGCACCACAACCCGTTCCGGGAGTGGATCGGCGCGCTCATCCGCACGGACGTGCTCGGCTGGGTCTCGCCCGGCGACGTGCGCGAGGCCGCGCGCCTCGCGTGGACGGACGCGCGCCTGAGCCACACGCGCAACGGCGTGTACGGCGCGATGTGGGCGGCCGCGCTCGCGTCGGCGGCGATGGTCTGCGAGACGGTGGACGAGGTGCTCGACGCGGCGGACGCCGTCGTGCCGCCAGGCAGCCGCCTGGCCGCGGCGATCCGGCTCGGGCGGGACGCGGGCCGCGACGGCGACGCGTCCGAGGCGGGCGTGCGCGCCGGGCTCGACACGATCCACGCGGAGTACGGCGACCTGCACTGGGTGCACGTGCTCAACAACGCCGCGGTGATCGCCTACGCGCTCACCGCGGGTCGCGGCGCGGACGGCCGCGGCGACTTCGGCGCGAGCGTCGCGATCGCCGTCACCGCGGGCTGGGACACCGATTCCGCGGGGGCGACGGTCGGCGGCGTGGTGGGTGCGCTGCAGGGCGTCGAGGGCATCGGCCAGCGGTGGACGCGCCCGCTCGACGGCCACATCGCGACCTCGCTGCCCGGCGGGGAGCAGAGGATCGTGGACCTCGCGGCGCGGACGGTCGCGCTCGCGACGGTCCCGGTCGTGGTGGCCGGGGGAGCCGTGCAGGGTCCCACGGAGGAGGCGCAGGCATGAGCACGACGGCGGACGGGGAGCAGGGCGCCACGGTCCCGGGCGGGTCGGGACGGGTCGTGGTGGTGGGGTCGGCGAACGTCGACCTCGTCGTCGACGTGCCGCGGCACCCCGGCGGTGGTGAGACCATCCTCGGCGGCGAGCTGCGGCGCAACCCGGGCGGCAAGGGCGCGAACCAGGCGGTCGGCGCGGCGCGCGCGGGCGGTGCCGACACGACGTTCGTCGGCGCGCTCGGGCACGACGACGCGGCCGACCTGCTGCTCGCGTCGCTCGACCGCGGCGGCGTGCGGACCGACCTCGTCGAGCGCGTGGACGCCGCGACGGGCACCGCGCTCATCACCGTCTCGCCCGACGGCGAGAACGCGATCGTCGTCGCGCCCGGCGCGAACTCGCACGTGACGGTCGGCGCGGCGCAGGCCGAGCGGATCGCCGCGGCGGACGTCGTGCTCGCGCAGCTCGAGATCCCGCTCGACGTCGTGCGCGCCGCCGCCGCGGCGCGCCGCCCGGGCGCGCTGCTGGTCCTCAACGCGGCGCCGTCGCGCGAGCTGCCCGACGACGTGTGGGCCGCGCTCGACGTGCTCGTCGTCAACGAGCACGAGGCGGCGGACCTGGCGGGCGCCTCCGGCGACGCCGAACCGAGCGCGCTCGCGGGGCTGCTGCTGGAGCGCGTGCCGGCCGTCGTCGTGACGCTGGGCGGCCGGGGAAGCCTCGTGCTCGAACGCCTGCCCGGCGGCAAGCTGCTGACCCTCGTGCCTGCGGTCCCCGTCGAGGCGGTGGACACGACCGGCGCGGGCGACACGTTCTGCGGCGTCCTCGCCGCGGCGCTCGCGCGCGGCGCCGACCTGCCCGACGCCGCGCGGCTCGCCGCCGCCGCGGGCGCGCTCGCCGTGACCCGGCCCGGCGCGCAGGACGCCGTGCCCGACGCGGCGGACGTCGTCGCGCTCGCCGAGCGCGCCGCGAACCCCGACCGACCGACCTGAGCCCGTCCGCAGCACGTCCGAGCGCGGGCCCGGCCCGCCGAGGGAAAGGCACCATGACCTACACGTTCGACCCGCTGGTCCCGCGCCCGATCGACCTGCCGACCGAGGTCGCGCTCGACGGGCCGCTCACGCCCGAGCAGTCCCTCGCGCTCGACGAGGCGAAGATCTTCGTCGGCCCGGCCGACCCCGCCGACCGCCCGGCCTGGCGCGAGCGCCTCGCCGCGTGGCGCGACGACGCGCGCCGTCGCCACGGGTACACGGGCGCCGCGTACGACCGCCCGGACGCGGCGTGGGCCGCGGGGTGCTCGACGGTCGCGCAGGTGTGGCTCTGGGACGAGCTGCTGTACTCGTTCGAGGAGCACCGGTTCACGCCGGAGCGGTTCCTCGCCGACGCGCGCGAGCGGTTCGGCGGCCTCGACGCCGTGGTGCTGTGGCACGCGTACCCCGTCATCGGGATCGACGACCGCAACCAGTGGGACTTCTACCGCGACGTCCCGGGGATCGTCGACCTCGTACAGACGTTCCACGACGCGGGCCTGCACGTGTTCGTCGACTACAACCCGTGGGACGTCGGCACGCGCCGCGGCGACGACGACCTCACCGAGCTCGCCGCCGTCGTGCGCGAGCTCGGCGCCGACGGCGTCTTCCTCGACACGCTGAAGAAGGCCGAGCCGGAGCTCGTCGCGCGGCTCGAGGCCGCGCGCCCGGGCATCGTCCTGGAGGGCGAGTCCAAGCTCCCGGTCGAGCGCATCGAGGACCACTCGTCCTCGTGGGCGCAGTTCTTCGCAGACTCGCCCGTGCCCGGCGTGCTGCGCGCGCACTGGTACGAGCGCCGGCACATGCAGCACCACGTGCGCCGCTGGCACCGCGACCACTCCGAGGAGCTCCAGTCCGCGTGGCTCAACGGCGTGGGCGTCATGGTGTGGGAGGTCGTGTTCGGCGTGTGGGTCGGCTGGTCGCGGCGCGACGCCGCGACCGTGACGCGCCTGGTCACGGTCCAGCGCGCCGCGCGTCCGCTGCTGCTCGACGGCGAGTGGACGCCGCTGGCCGAGCTCGCGCCCGAGGCCGAGGCCGCCGGGGTGTACGCGTCGCGCTGGGAGCTCGACGGCGTGACCCTGTGGACGCTCGTCAACCGCGGCGAGACGGACCACGACGGCCCGCTGCTCCCGGACGGCACGCCCGGGCGCGTGCCCGGCCGCGGCATCGCCGTGGTGCTGCACGTGGCCGACGGCGCCGCCGAGCCCGCGTGGCTGCCGCACCTGCGCGACGTGGTCGCCTCGCTCGACGAGACCGCGCCGCACGACCCCGACGCGCGGTTCCCGCACCGGCTCGCGCGGCGCCTCGACGCCTCTGTCCCCACGTCCGCTCCGACCGGGGGGACGGACCCGGCCGGGCCGGGGGCCGTCGTCGGGCAGGACGCCGCCCGGGCGTCGGGCGCGCCCGGGGCGGGGGCCGTCGTCGTGCCTGCGGGGCCGTACGTGCTGACCATCCGGTACCGCGCGCGCGAGACCGGGATGTACCAGGGCGCGCCGTACGTGGACGAGTGGAAGCCGCTCCCGCCGCGCCTGCACGACGCGCGGACCCTCCAGCGCGACGGCGAGCTCGCCGCCCCGGTGGCGGTGGGCCGCGACGTGACGAACGCGGAGTTCGCGGAGTTCCTCACGGCCACCGGGTACGTGCCCGCCGTCGCGCACCGCTTCCTCGCGCACTGGGGCGACGGCCGTCCCGTGCCCGGCACGGAGGACGAGCCCGTGACGTTCGTCGATCTCGACGACGCGCGCGCGTTCTGCGCGTGGCGCGGCGGGCGCCTGCCTACCGAGGACGAGTGGCAGCTCGCGGCAGAGCAGCCCGGCTGGACGCGCGGCGAGCCCGCCGTGTGGAGCTGGACGGGCTCCGAGCACTCGGACGGCCGCACGCGGTTCGTCATGCTCAAGGGCGGCAGCGACCACCGCGCCGAGGGCTCCGACTGGTACGTCGAGGGCGGGCGCCACGCGGCCGACTACGCGGTCAAGCTCCTCGTCCCCGGCCTGGGGCTCGCGCGCGGCGCGACCGTCGGGTTCCGCTGCGCGTGGGACCTCGCCGACGACGCGACGGGGGTGACGGCATGACGGACGCACCGCGCGTCTCGCGCGACCCGGCCGCGGGCGCGCTCGCGGGCCTGCGCGTCGTCGACGCGTCGACGCTGTTCGCCGGGCCCATGGCGGCGATGCACCTCGGCGACCTGGGCGCCGACGTCGTCAAGGTCGAGCACCCCACGAAGCCCGACCCGTCGCGGACGCACGGCGCCGCGAAGGACGGCGTGAACCTGTGGTGGAAGACGCTCGGGCGCAACAAGCGCACCGTCACCGCGAACCTCGGGAGCGACGGCGGCCGCGAGGTGTTCCTCGCTCTCGCCGCCGAGGCGGACGTCGTCGTCGAGAACTTCCGGCCCGGCACGCTCGAGCGCTGGGGCCTCGGCTACGACGAGCTGTCCGCGCGCAACCCGCGGCTCGTGCTCGCGCGCGTGAGCGGGTTCGGGCAGGTCGGGCCGTACCGCACCCGCCCCGGGTTCGGCACGCTCGCCGAGGCGATGAGCGGGTTCGCCGCGATGACCGGCGAGCCCGACGGCCCGCCGACCCTCCCGCCGTTCGGGCTCGCCGACGGCGTCGCGTCGCTCGCGACCGCGTTCGCCGTCATGGTCGCGCTGTCCACGCGCGAGCGCACCGGGCACGGGCAGGTCGTCGACACGGCGATCATCGAGCCCATCCTCGCGATGCTCGGGCCGCAGATCACGCGCTGGGACCAGCTCCGCACCGTGCAGCCGCGCACCGGCAACCGGTCCGCGAACAACGCGCCGCGCAACACCTATCGCACGCGCGACGGGCAGTGGGTCGCGGTGTCGACGTCGGCGCAGTCCATCGCCGAGCGCGTCCTGCGCCTCGTCGGGCGCCCCGAGATCGTCGACGAGCCGTGGTTCGCGAGCGGCGTCGAGCGCGCGCAGCACGCCGACCTGCTCGACGAGGCCGTCGGCGGCTGGATCGCGCAGCGCACGCGCGACGAGGTCGTCGCCGCGTTCGAGGAGGCGCAGGCCGCCGTCGCGCCGATCTACGACGCCCAGGACATCGTCGACGACCCGCAGTTCCGCGCGCTCGGCACGATCCACGAGATCGAGGACCCCGAGCTCGGCCCGATGCTCATGCAGGGACCGCTGTTCCGGATGTCCGAGAACGACGGCGTCATCCGCTTCACCGGCCGCGCGCACGGGGCCGACACCGACGCCGTGCTCGGCGAGCTGGGCTTCTCGCCCGAGCGCGTCACCGAGCTCCGGGCCGAGGGGGCGGTGTGACGGGCCGGGGCGACCGGCCGGGCGCCGGGCCGCCGCTGACGCTGCTGTACGTGCCCGCGGACCGGCCCGACCGGGTGGCCAAGGCGCTCGGGTCCACGGCCGACGTCGTGCTCGTCGACCTCGAGGACGCCGTCGCGCCGGCGCGCAAGGACGAGGCGCGGGCGCACGCCGTCGCGCTGCTCGACGACGCGGCCGCCGCGCGCGGCGTCCAGGTGCGGATCAACCACCCCGCGACGCCGTGGCACGCCGCCGACGTCGCGGCCCTCGCGGGCATGCCGCTCGCCGTCGGGGCGCGCGCGCCGAAGGTCGAGTCCGCCGACGAGGTGCGCGCGCTCGCGGCGGCGCTCCCCGGGCGGGCGCTGCACCTGCTGGTCGAGTCGGCCCTCGGCGTCGAGCGTGCGTTCGAGCTCGCGACGGCGTCGCCGCAGGTCGCGTCCCTCGGGCTCGGCGAGGCCGACCTGCGCTCCGACCTGCGGGTCGACGACGAGGCCGGGCTCGCGTGGGCACGCAGCCGGGTCGTCGTCGCGGCCCGGGCGGCGGGGCTGCCGTCGCCCGCGATGTCCGCGTTCACGCACGTGCGCGACCTCGACGGGCTCGCGGCGTCGTGCCGCGCCGGGCGGTCCCTCGGGTTCTGCGGCCGCACCGCGATCCACCCCGCGCAGCTCGACACCATCCGCGACGCGTTCCTCCCGACCCCGGCCGAGGTGGACCGCGCGCGCGAGGTCGTCGAGCGCGTCGGCGACGCCGCGGCGTCGGGCACGGGCGTCGTGGCGCTCGCGGACGGCACGTTCCTCGACGTCGCGATGGTCGAGCGCGCGCGCACCGTGCTGGCCCTGGCGGACCGCCGCCCGCCCGGCTAACGCGACCGAGAACGACCCTCCTCCCGGTCGAGCACGACGTTGCTGTCGTCATCGGCGCGGTCACGACAGCAACGTCGTGCTCGGCGGGACGAGGGAGGGGGAGGGGGGAGGGGGCAGTCATCACCGGATCTCGACGAGGAGACACCATGGACGCAGCACGACGGCCCCACCGGCGGCCCGGGACGACGGCCGCGCTCGCCGCGCTGGCGGTGAGCGCGACGATCGGCGGGGCGGCGCTCGCGCTGCCCGCGACCGCCGCGGAGCAGGGCACGGTCGAGTCGGGACGGGTCGCGGACTCCGCGGCCGGCCCGATCGACTACACGGTCTACCTGCCGCCCGGCTACGACGACGCCGCGCAGGAGTACCCGACGCTCTACCTGCTGCACGGCCGCGGCGACACGCAGGCCGCGTGGCAGCAGGTCACGGGCGACCTCGACGAGCTCATCGGGGCGGGTGAGATCCAGCCGATGGTCGTCGTCATGCCCGACGCGCCGTGGAACGACCGCGGCTCCTGGTACACGGACTCCCTGTACACCGGGGACGCGACGGGCGCCGGGGCCGGCACCGCCGTCGAGACGGCGTTCACGCGCGACCTCGTCGCGCACGTCGACGCGACGTACCGCACGGTCGAGGACCGCGAGGCGCGCGCCGTCGGCGGCTACTCCATGGGGGGCGCGGGCGCGCTGCGGTTCACGCTCGCCCACCAGGACACGTTCTCCGCGGGCATCGTGCTGAGCCCCGCCGTCTACGTGCCGCAGCCGCCGGCCGACTCCTCGGCCCGCGACCACGGCGGCTACGGCGTCGGGACCGCGCCGTTCGACGCCGACCGGTACACGGAGCTGTCCTACCCGACGGCGCTCGCGGCGCTCGACCCGGCGCTCCCGGTGCACCTGTTCGTCGCCGTCGGCGACGACGAGTGGGCCAACCCCGACCCCGCCGAGGCCACGCACGACATCGACTTCGAGTCCGCGCGCCTCTACAACCAGGCGCGCCGCGTCCCGGGCGTGACGGCCGAGCTGCGCGTGCTCGACGGCGGCCACGACTGGGACGTCTGGCGGCCCGCGTTCCGCGAGGGGGTCGTCGACGTCTCGGCGCGCCTGCGCACCACGCCCGCCGCGCCGTGGGACGCCGAGCTCCTCGGCTCCGCGGGCGACGACCGCGCGGGCGGGGTCGCGGCCCTGCCCGACGGCGGGATCGCCGTCGCGCTGAACCTCGCCGGCGCGTGGGACGGGTACGAGCCCGCGGGCGGGCTCGACACGGTCGTCGTGCGGCGCGACGCCGACGGCGCCGAGGTCTGGCGGCACGCGGTCGCGACGGCCGCGGACGACCGCGCGTACGGCGTCGTGCCGGGCGCGGACGGCGGCGTGCTCGTCGCCGGGTACACGAAGGGGGACCTCGACGGCGCCCACGCGGGCACGACGCGCGACGACGGGTTCGTCGCGGCCGTCACCGCCGACGGCGAGCGCGCCTGGACGCTGCAGACCGGCGACCCCGGCGCGGCCGACCGCTTCTACGCCGTCGCGCCCGACGGCGCGGGCGGCGCCTACGTCGCCGGGTACACGAGCGGTGCCGTGGGCGACGCGCCGAGCGCCGGGGACAAGGACGCGCTGGTCGGGCGGGTCTCCGCGGCGGGCGAGCTGCTGTGGCTGCGCCAGGTGGGCGGGCCCGGCGAGGACAAGGCGCTCGCGGTGGCGGCCTCGCCCGACGGCGCGGTGTACGTGGGCGGGGTGTCGGGCGGCGGGATGCCCGGGGCCGAGCGTGCGGGCGCGAACGACGGCTGGGTCGCGCGCTACGGCGCGGACGGCGAGCAGGAGTGGCTGCGCGCCGTCGCGACGAGCGAGAACGACCAGGTCAACGGCCTCGTGGCGCGCTCGGACGGGTCGGTCGTCGCCGTCGGGCACACGCGCGGGGCGCTCGGTGACGGCGGCAACCTCGGGGACAACGACGTCGTCGTGCGTGCCCTCGACACCGCGGGCGAGGTCCTGTGGACGACGCAGGTCGGGACGTCGACCGACGACCGCGGCGTGATGGGCGTGCTCGGCGCCGACGACGCGGTGCTCGTCGTCGGCACGACGTACGGCGCGCTGGGCACGGCCGTCGGCGGGGTCGACGTCGTGACGTTCCCCGTCGCGGCCGACGGCACCCCGGGCGAGGCGACGCAGACCGGGTCGCGCGAGCGCGACGGCGCCGACGAGTGGGACGACGCGAACCTGTTCGCGGCCCCCGCACCCGCCGCCGACGGCCGCGACGGCGCCGCGCTGCTCACCGGGCTCACGTACGGCGCCCCCGCGGGCACGACGAACGCGGGCGCCGCCGACGTGTTCGTGGCCCGGACGCCGTGGGACGCCGTCGTGCCCGACGCCGGGGCCACCGGCCCGGCGCTCGACGTCACCGCCGAGGCGCGGTGCCTCGCGGGCAAGGCCTACGTCGCCGTGCGCGCGACGAGCACCGGCGACGCGCCTGTCGACGTCGAGCTCGCGACGCCGTACGGCACGCACGTCGTCGCGGACGTCGCCCCGGGCGCGTCGGCCTACCGGTCGTTCGCCGTCCGCGCCACGACCGTCCCCGCGGGCGAGGCGACCGCGACGGTGGACGGCCGCGCCGTCGTCGTCCCGTACGCCGCCCTCACCTGCCCCTGACCCCGACCCTTACGCTGCCGCCGCCCCCCGCACGCAGCCGAGCACGGGGTCGGCGACCGTTTCTTCGGGATTTCGGTCGTTGACCCCGTGCTCGGCGGGCGGTGGTGTCGGGGAGGCGCGGTCAGCAGGTGAGGTGGTCGCCCGTGGTCGTGCCGACGATCTCGACGTAGTGCCGGAAGAGGCGGACGCGGTTGTTCATCTGGCGGGGGTTGCCGCCCTCGCACTCGAGCGGGCCGTTGATCGAGCGGATGGTCTCGGCGAAGCCGTGCTCGCCGACGATCGCGTCGTGGCACGTCATCGAGGCCGTGCCGGGCTGGGTGTTCCAGTACCAGAGCGCCGTCTGCCACGCGACGGTCGGGTCCTGCTCGACGAGCCACGGGTCGGCGAGGAGGTCGATCCCCAGAGCCTCCCCGGCCGCCCGGTAGTTGAAGTTCCAGCTCAGCTGGAGCGGGCCGCGGCCGTAGTAGGCGTCCTGCCCGGCGGGGCACCCGTACGGCTGCGCGGGGTCGCAGTAGTGCGGGTAGTTCGCGGTGTTGACCTCGACGACGTGCTCCAGCCCGTGCGTCTCGTGGCTCACCTGCGCGAGGAACGCCGCGGCCTCGCGCCGGGCCACACGGTCGCCGCCCGACGTCGCGAACGCGGGGTACGCGACCGTCGCCGCGACGAGCCCGGCGTACGTGTAGAACGGGTTCCGCTCCGGGAACATCGCGTCGAACTGCTGCTCGGTCACCACGAACGTCGTCGGTGCGGTGGTGGTCGTCGGGTCGGTCACGGGGTCCCCCTTCGTCGGCGGCGGCCGCGACGCCGCGACCGCGCCCACCCTACGGGATTCGTGAGGACACCTGCGTAACCGGTGAACCAGCCCCTCGATCAAGCCACCGGGTCGCCCACCGAGACCCCCACGACGCTGCCGAGCACGGGGTCGGCGACCGGATGGGTGCGGATCCGGTCGCCGTCCCCGTGCTCGACGGGTGGGGGTCAGGGGATGTCAGCGGCAGGTCGTCTCCGGGTAGGCGGCGGTCGTCTCCGTCTGCACGGCCCGCCCGTCGACGTCCTTCGTCGCGACGAGCGTGATCTCGCCCGCGTCGAGCGTCTTGGCCTTCACGGCGAGCGTCTTCTCGGCCGACTCCCCGGCGGGGACCGCCGAGAAGGTGTGCTCGCCCGCGGGGGTCTGCACGGACACGTCGATCGGCACCGTGTCCTCGTTCGTCACGGACGCCGTCAGCCAGAGCTGCTTGCCCGCTGCCTTGCACGACGGCGTCGCGGTGCCGGAGAAGCGGACCGTCGTCGAGCCCGGCTCGGCGCCGACCGTGGCCGCCGTCGCGGACTGGTCGAACGACGCGTTGCCGAAGGTCGTGAACCAGCCCTGGGCGGTCGCGAAGTCGTCGGTGAAGGCCCGCGACAGGAGCAGCAGGAGCCGCGCCTTGACGGCCGTGAGGTCGCCGCCGGCGATGATGCCGTTGCCGCCCCCGTACGACGACCCCGACCCGGTGCGCGTCGTCGAGACGAACCAGACGCCCTTGTCGCGGACGGCGGCGGTGCGGGCCTGGCTCATCGCGGACGAGATGCCCCCCGCACCCGTCCCCGCGGTGACGATGCCCTGGACGCCCGCGTTCGCGAACGCCGTCACGGCCTCGCCGCCGGCCTGCTGGTAGGACATGAGGATCTCGACGCGCGGGAGCGTCTTCGCGTCGACCTTCGCGAGGTCGAACGGCGTGAACCACTCCTCGGTGTCGCACGCGAGCACGCGCGCCGGGGCGCGGCCGAGCGTGACGTTGTCGCCGTCGATCCAGCCGAGCACGCCGTACTCGCGCGTCTGGAACGTGTCGGTGCGGTACGAGTTCGACTTCGTGACCTCGCGGGCCGCCTGGATCTCGTCGTTGAGCATCAGCACCGTGCCGAAGCAGAACGTCTGCTGGGACGCGGCGACCTTGATCGCGTTGTAGAGGTTCGCGGGCGCGTCCGTGCCGAACACGAGGCTCGAGTCCGGCCCGGCGCCCGACCCCCACGGGCGCATCGAGCCGGACGTGACGACGGGCTTGCGCGACCGCACGGTGAGGTCGAGCCAGTACGCGAACTCCTCCTGCGTGTCCGTGCCGGTCGTGACGACGACGGCGTCCGCCGTCTCGAGCTGCTTCTCCACCTCGAGCGTGAGCGCGTGGAACTGCTCCATCGAGTAGCCGGACGAGCCGGCGTTGCCGAACTGGACGGCGGTGACGTCGGCGACCGCGTCGAGCTCGGGCCGCAGCGTGTTCAGCATGTCCTCCATGCGGTACGTGCCGGCGCGGTAGCTCGTGAACGTGTCGCGGCCGGTCGCCTTGCCGGCCATCGTGCCGCCGGTCGCGACGACGACGACCTTCGGCTTCTCCGCCGCGGCGGTCGCCGTCGCGGTCGCGTACTGCGCGGACGTGATGCCGAGCGGGTTGGCCGGTGCGGTACCGGCCGCGAGCACCGGTGCCGCGGCACCCTCGGCGCGCGCGGCGGCGGCCGACGCCCGGGAGTCGGCGACGGTGTACGCGACCGTCGCGGCGAGGGCGGCGCACGCGAGCACGAGCGCGACGACGGCCGCGACGGCGCGGCCGGACAGGGTCAGGGTGAACGTTCTCAACAGGGGGCCTTCCGTCGGGGGGAACATCTGGCCCGCCCGACGCTAGGGACCGCGTGTTGCCTGGGGATTGCCTGGGCGTAAGAAGTACGGACGTGCCGGTTGCCGCCGGAGCGGTTGACCCGCGCTCCCCACGGGTCCAGCCTGGCGGGAGGGCCGGCGTCGGTCCGGCCCGGTCAGGAGCGGTCATGGACGATCGCGACGCCGCCCTCCTACGGGCGCACGAGCACGCCGCCGCGTGGCTCGACTCCCTCGCGACGCGCCCGGTCCCGCCCCGGGCGGGCGTCGCCGACGTCGTCGCCGCGCTCGGCACGGACCTGCCGGACGGTCCCAGCCCGGCGGCCGACGTCGTCGACCTGCTCGCCACGGCGTGCGGGCCGGGCCTCACCGCGATGCCGTCGGGCCGCTTCTACGGCATGGTCATCGGCGGCAGCCACCCGGCGGCGCTCGCGGCCGACTGGCTCACGAGCGCGTGGGACCAGAACTCCGCGCTGCGCACGGTCACCCCGGCCCACACGGCCGTCGAGGACGTGACGAGCGCGTGGCTGCTCGAGCTGCTGGGCCTGCCCGCGTCGGGCGCGGTCGGGTTCGTCACCGGCGCCACGACCGCGAACTTCACGGCGCTCGCCGCCGCGCGCGGCGAGGTGCTGCGCCGCGCGGGGTGGGACGTGCGGCGCGACGGCCTCACGGGTGCGCCGCGCGTGCGCGTGCTCGTCGGTGCCGAGCGGCACGAGTCGGTCGACCTCGCGCTGTCGTACCTCGGGCTCGGGGCGCCCGAGGTCGTCGCCGCGGACGACCAGGGCCGGGTCTCGGTCGCCGCGCTCGAGGAGGCGCTGGCCGACCCGGCCTCTCCCTCGGACGACCGGGGCTCTACCTCGCGGGACCAGAGCTCTACCTCGCGGGACCTGGCCTCTACCTCGGGGGACCGTGGCTCTACGTCGGCGCCCACGATCGTGGTGCTGCAGGCGGGCAACGTGCACTCCGGGGCGTTCGACCCGTTCGGCCCGGCGGTCGAGGTCGCGCACCGGCACGGCGCGTGGGTGCACGTCGACGGCGCGTTCGGGCTCTTCGCCGCCGCGTCGCCGACGTACCGCCACCTCGTCGCGGGGTACGAGAGCGCCGACTCGTGGGCGACCGACGCGCACAAGACGCTCAACGTCCCGTACGACTGCGGGCTCGCGATCGTCGCGGACCCGGCGCCGCTGCGCGCCGCGATGGGCATGCACGGCGACTACCTCATCCAGAGCGAGGCGGGCGACCCGCTCGACAAGGTGCCCGAGCTCTCGCGTCGCGGTCGCGCGTTCCCCGTCTGGGCGGTGCTGCGGGCGCTCGGCCGCTCGGGCGTCGCCGACCTCGTGGACGGGTTCTGCCGCCACGCGGCGACGTTCGCCGACGCGGTGCGCGCGCTCGACGGCGAGGTGCTGCACGACGTCGTGTTCACCCAGGTGTGCGCGGCGTTCGGCGACGACGCGCGGACGCAGGACGTCGTGCGGCGCGTGCTCGACGACGGGACCGCGTGGATGTCCGGCTCGCGCTGGCACGACCGCGCCGTGCTCCGCGTCTCCGTGAGCTCCTGGGCGACGACGGACGCCGACGTCGCGGTGAGCGTCGACGCGCTCGGCCGGGCGGTCGCCGCGACCCGCGCCTGACGACCGGCCCCGGGCGTCGGTGCGACGCCCGGGGTCGGTGGTGCGTCAGCGCCCGCCGTGCCGGCCGAGGTCGATGCGCACGAGGTGCCCGTCGGGCGGCGTCGTCTCGTCCGCCGGGAGGGCGTTCGTCGTCGCGAGCAGGCCCTTGCCGTCCCACTCGAGGCCCGCGGGGAGCGGGACCTCGACGAGGGTGCTCGACCCGCGCTTGCCGACCTGCGAGATCTTCCCGCCGAACAGCTCGGCGACGTAGACCGTGCCGTCGCCGGACACGGCGAGGTTGGTCGCACCGAGGAACCCGGAGGAGAGCGGGCGCACCGAGCCGCGCCACGGGTCCACCGTGTAGACCGCCCCGCGCGCACCGAGGCTCGCGTCCTCGGGCCCGCCGGGGAGCGTCGTCACGTAGAGCACGCCGCGCGGCCCCACCTCGACGTCCGTGGGGACGGGCTCGAACCAGTACGTCTGCCCGACGACGCACGCGGGCCACCCGAGGCCCGCCGCCGCCTCGGCGGTGACGACCGCGGGCTGCGCGGGCAGCACGGCCACCGTCCGGACCCGGCCGCGGTCGCTCACCGACAGGATCGCGTTGGCGCCCGCGTCGGCGACGTACGTGGTGCCGTGGGACGACGTCGTCGCGTACGGGTGGGAGTCCGCGATCCCCGTGTACCGGGGCGGGACGGGCGACGCGGGGACCTGGGCGACGCACGCCGGGTCGGTGTCGCGCAGGCCGTACGTCACGCCGCCGTCGGGGTTGTTCGCCTGCTCGTACGCGAAGGTGTCCGCGAGCACGACGGGCGCGCCCGTCGGGTTGCCCCGCCGGTCGGTCCGCAGCGTCGACACCTCCGACGCGACCGGACCCTCCTCGCCGAGCTGCGTCTCGGTGAAGGTGATCCGACGGCCGTCGTAGGAGACGCCGCCCACCTCGCCGCCGTCGGGCGACGCGTAGAGGACGGTCGGGGTGCCGTCGCGGCCGACGGCCGTGAGCAGCCCGGGGAAGTTCTGGGTGACGTAGGTGGTGCCGCGCGGTCCGACCGCGAGGCTGAGCGGCGTGACGAGGCCGGTCGCGACGTCGGTCACGGTCGGCGGGCGCGGCGAGGGCTTGCCGCCGTGCGCGACGGCGGGCCCGGCGACGAGCACGAGGGCGGCGGTCGCGGCGGCGACGGCGGCGGGCAGGGCGGTGCGGAGTCTTCTCATGGGTGCTCCTGGTCCGGCGGTCCCGCGGGGGCGAGGGGAGCCGGCGCGCGCTGCTGTCGGCGCGGGCGTCGCCCCGGGGACGAGGGTGAGGTGGTCGTCGGGCCGGACGACGTGGCGCGCCGGGGGCGTGCCGTGCGACCGGCGAGGCGCCGGCCGGGAGTCTGCTGTGCGTCGGCGGTGAGCACAGACCTCCGAGTGTGCACCCGCGGGCGGCGCCGGTCCACCATCGTCGCCCCGGGCGACGAGCACCCGGGGCGACGTCGGACCGAGGGGTCAGTCGCGGACGGCCAGGTCCACCCAGACGAGCCGGTGGTCGCTGCTCGGGAACGGGAAGACGCCGGTGAGGCGCGAGAGCGGGTCGGCCTGGACGGGCCAGAACACGCCCGCGTCGCGGACCCGCAGGTCGCGCGACGGCAGGACGTAGTCCGCGCGCAGGTTCCCCGGAGAGGTGTCGGCGAAGTCGGCGGTGTCGAGCGCGGGGTCGCCCCGGTGGGTCACGTTCGCCCCGCCCTGGAGCGTGGCGGCCTCGACCGCGCCGGCGGACCGGGGCGCCGGGTCCTGGACGCGCCGGTGGTCGAGGAGCTGGTCGATCGCGGCGTCCACGGAGTCGCCGTCGAGCGGGTCGGCGTTCTGGTCGCCCAGGACGACGAAGCTCGCGCCCGGGCGCAGCCCGCCGCGCCGGCCCGCGTCGTCGTACACGTAGCGGGACGTCTTGCCGGGCGTCACGTAGTCCGCCCAGAACCGGATCTCGTCGTGGTTGCGGCGGCCGTTGCGGTCCTCGGGGCCGTCGAACGTGGGCGGGGTCGGGTGCGATGCGAGCACGTGGACGGTCTGCCGCCCCACGTGGACCGGGACGTCCCAGTGCGACTTGCTCGACAGCCGCACGACGTCGAGCTCCTCGGGCGTGAACCAGTCCGCGGGCGCGGGCGTCGCGGGGTCGTCCGGGAGGAGCGCTCCCGGCATGTCCTTCCACAGGAAGTGCTGGAACGTGCGGACGCCGCGCGTGTCGATCGGGTACCGCGACAGCACGACCATGCCGTACTGCCCCTCGAACGCGCCGAAGCCGAACGCGTCGTCCCCGCCGCCGACCACGCCGTCGTCGTTCAGGTCGAACCCGCTGGGCACTCCGGTGTTCGACGGCGCGACGTACGCGTAGCGGTACTCGATCGGCTCGGCGCCGCCCTGCGGGACCTCGAGGTAGTGGTCGCGGAACAGGTCGACGGCGCGCCCGCCGGGCACGAAGTCGAACTCGTTGAGCAGCACGACGTCGGGCCGCGTGCGCTGGAGCACCTCGGCGATAGTCGCGGCCTGCGGGTCGTCGGGGGTCGAGAGGTCGGCCTCGAGCTCGCCCGCGGCGGCGCGGTTGAGGCTCGCGTTGTACGTCGCGACGCGGAGCGTCCCGCGGTCGTGGCCGTGGCGGTCGCCGTGCGCGGCGGCGGGCGCGACGACGGCGCCGGCGCCCGCGACGGCGAGGGCCGCGGCGGACGCGAGGGCGGGGACGAGCGCGGGGCGCGGTCGGGTGCGGCGCTCGGTCGGGGTGGACGGTCTCGTGGACACGGTGGCTCCTCGTCGTCGGGGGGACGGTGGTCGTCGAGAGGTTCCCCGCCACCGTACGCACGGGTGCCCACGCCCGGAAGGTCGGGAAGGTGTCGCGCGGGCGAACACCCGGCGCCGGGCCGGGGCGACGATGTGGGTGCCCGGTGGGACCGTGAGACATGGACACCTCGCCGTCCCGACCCGTCCGCACCTACCCGCACGGCGTGCCCTGCTGGGTGGACACCGAGCAGCCCGACGTCGACGCCGCCCTCGCCTTCTACGGCGCCCTCTTCGGGTGGCAGTTCGAGGACCGGCTCCCGCCCGGCGCGGGGGAGCGGTACGTCGTCGCCTCGCTCGGCGGGCAGGACGTCGCGGCCGTCGCGACGGGCCGCGGCGAGCCCGGGTGGATCACGTACGTCGCGGTCGACGACGTGGACGCCTCCGCGCGCGGCGTCCCGGACCTCGGGGGCGAGGTCCTCGACGGCCCGACGACGGTCGGCCCGCCGGGGCGCATGGCGACCGTCCGCGACCCGCAGGGCGCGACGTTCCGGCTGTGGGAGCCCGGCGCGCGGCTCGGCGCGCAGCGCGTCAACGAGCCGGGCACGTGGAACTTCAGCGTGCTGCGCACGCCCGACGTCGCGCGGGCCCTGCACTTCTACGGCCCGCTGCTCGGCTGGGAGGTGAGCCCGGACCTCGGAGCCGGGATGGCGCGCGTCGAGGGCTACGGCGACCACCTCGCGCGGACCGTCAACCCGGAGATCGACGCGAACCAGGCGGGCGCGCCGCCCGGCTTCCGGGACGTCGTGGCGGGCGTCCTGGAGGAGCCCGGACCCGCACGCCACACCGTGACGTTCGCCGTCGCGGACCGGGACGCCGCGGCCGCGGCGGCCGAGCGCGCCGGTGCGGTGGTGCTGTCCTCGGCCGACACGGGGTGGACGCGCGAGGCGGAGGTCCGCGACCCGCAGGCTGCGGTGCTCACGCTCTCGCAGTTCACGCCGCCCGAGGGCTTCTGACCGGACGCTGACCGCCGGGTGGAGGCGGGTGCGGCATCATGACGCCGTGAACGTCGTCACGCGCAGCCCGCACGCCCAGGTCGTCGACCGTCTCCGCGCCGCGGACCTCGAGTACGGGCGCGTCGGCCCGACGGACGAGCGCGGCTGGACCTTCGCCGAGGTCGACACCGAGAACGGCACGGCGACCGACGCGGCGGACGCCCCGACGTCGGCTGCGGAGGCCCTCGCGCAGGTCGACGCGCTCGTGCCGGTCCCGTGGGTCGTGCAACTCGACGCGGGCTCGGACCTCCTGCCCGAGGGCGTGAGCGCGATCCTCGCCGCCCGCACGGACGCCGTCGCGCCGCCGGTCGTCGTCACCTGGGCCCCCGCGCAGCCCGGCTCGACGACCGACCACACGATGCGCCTCGACGGCGACCCGGGCGCCGTGCTCGCGGCCGTCGGCGCGCTCGTCGGGCTGCGGGACGCGACGACCGCCGCGGACCGGCTGCGCGCGCTCGAGCACCCCGACGACCTTCTCGAGGCGTTCGCGGCGGTCGCGGACCTGCCCGCGACGGACTCTGCGGCGCCCGACGCCGTCGTGCAGCTCGTCCGCGCCGACGCTGCGTTCGTCCGCGCCGCCGTGCGCCGGGCGGGCGCGGCGTGGGTGCGCGCGACCGACGAGCGCACCGTCGTCTGGACCGCCGCACGCCCCGAGGCGCCGAGGTTCGGTGCGTCGGACGAGGCGGAGCAGGAGGCGTTCCGGTCGGCCCTCTCGGGCGAGTTCCGCGCCCGGTCCACGATCGAGCGCGGCCTGCGCGCCGGGGAGGTCGTCGTCAGCCTGGAGCGGACCGGCGGCGGCGTCGCCTGGACGCTCAGCACGCCGGGGCGCCCGTGGATCTTCGGAAGCTGGAACGACACCTGGACGGACCTCTCGACGTCCGGTCCCGAGGGTGCGTACGAGGCCCTGGTCGAGGCGTTCGGCGCCCCGCGCGACCCGGGCCGGCTGCGCGCCCTGCTCGCCGCGTCGACCTGGCCCGGCGACCCGGTCGCCGACCTCGCCTACCTCCTCGGGCTGCCCGCCGCGCTCGTCGAGGCCGTCGAGGACCCGGCGCGGTTCCGGCACGGCGCCGAGCGCGTCCAGCCCCTCGGCCCGACGGCGCCGCTCACCGCGACCGAGAAGGCAGCTCTCGTCGCCCGCGCGCCCCGGCGCGGCGCGGGGAGCGCGGCGTGGGACGTCGTCCTGCTGGTGCTGGGCCTCGTGCTGCTCGGCCTCGGGGCGGCGATCCTCGCGACGGACGGCGCCGTCGTCGGGTCGGACGGACCGCCCGGGTGGGACGTCGTCCCGTGGGTCGCGGGCGGCGCCCTCGTCCTCACCGGCTGGGCGCGGGCCGGGTCCGCCCGCGGGGAGCGGCGGCGCTTCCTCGCCGACGCGTGAGCGCCCGTCCCCGGTCGGCTCCGACCGGGGACGGGCGACGTACCGGGCCGCTGCGCGCAGCAGCCCGGTCGATGTCAGGCGCCCCGTCAGGCTGCCCGGTCAGCGGCCGTCGAGGTGGTCGACCTCCTCGAGCAGACGCTCGCGCGTGGCCGTGTCGCGCACGAACTTCTTCACGACCTTCCGCACCGACGCCCACCGCCCGGCCTCGACGGCGTCGAGCGCCTTCGTCAGCTGGCCGGGCGGGAGGTCGAGCGCCGCGAGGCGCGAGCGCAGGCCCTCCGGCGTGACGGTCACGACGACGGTCGCCTCCGCGGTCGCCTCGCCGCCCGCGCCCCGCGCGGTCGCGGTCACCGTGTGCTCGCCGAGCGCGAGGTCCGCAGCCGGGACGACCGCCCCGTTGTCCATGGGCTCGCCGTCGAGCGTCACGACCACCTCGTCCGCGTCCGTTGTGCTCGCCGCGACGACGAGCGTGCCGCCCCGCTCGACCTCGGTGCCCTCAGCGGGGCTGACGATCGTGACCGTCGGCGCTCCGGGCGCGGGCGCCTCCTGCTCGCGCGCCTGCTTCCACCCGACGAACGCCCCCGCGCGGTCGGTGATGATGCCGTCGACCCCGATCTCGGTGAGGCGCGCCCAGTCGGCCGCGGAGTTCACCGTGTACGGCATGACGGCGACGCCCGCCGCGTTGAGGTCGGCGACGACGCCCGGACGCGCGAGCAGCGCGCTCGCCGACGGGTTGTACATGACCGCGCCGAGGTCCTGCGCCACGGCGACCGGGTCGGCGTCGAGCGCGCCGCGGAGCAGCCCGCGCGGGATCTGCGGGGCGTGCTCGCGCGCGGCGCGCAGCGCGTCGACGTCGAACGACTGGAGCACCACGCGGTCCTCGAGCCCGGCCTCGACGACCATGTCGACGACGCGCTCGACCTCCGCGGACGTCTCGGGCCCCTTGATCTCCAGGAGCAGCGTCGACGACCCGGTCTCCAGCAGGTCGAGCAGCTGCGCGAACGACGGCAGCCGCTGCCCGGCGAACGCGGGCGAGAACCAGGACCCGGCGTCGAGCGCGGTGACCTGCTCGCCCGCCAGGACGGCGACGTCGCCCGTGCCGTCGGTCGTGCGGTCGACCGTCTGGTCGTGCAGCACGACGGGGACGCCGTCGGCCGTGGTGTGCACGTCGACCTCGACGTACTCCGCCCCCGTGCGCATCCCGGCCGCGACGGCGGCGAGCGTGTTCTCGGGTGCCACCGAGGAGTAGCCGCGGTGCGCGACGGTGACGGGCAGCTCGCCGTCGCCGCCGACGTACGACGCGGGCTCGATCTCCGTGACGGTCACGTCGTCGACGCTCACGGTCGCCCCGGCGGTGACGAAGCCGAGCGCGCCGTCGCGGGACCGGTCGATCCGCCCCTCCAGCACGGTCCGCCCGTCGAGCGCGTACGTGACGGCCGCGCCCTGCACCTCGACGGACAGGTGCACGTCGCGCCCGGTCGCGGCGTCGGTCGGCGCCGAGCCGGTGTACGGGACGTTCCAGGCGTCCGCGGCGGTGCGCTGGGCGATCTCGACGCCGTTGGGCGCCGTCGTCGTGGTGCGCAGGACCGCCTGCCACCACGGGGTGGTGCCGTCGGGCGCGACGTCGAGGATCGCGCCCGCCCAGCGCGACGCGTTGTCCACGCTCTCGAACCGGAGCGTCGCGTCGAGCCGGTAGTTCTCCGCGGCGCGGCCGAACACGATCCGCGCGGGCGACGACCCGTCGGGTGCGTCGCCGACGAGCCGGCCGTCGCGCACCTGCCAGTCGCCGAGCACGGGCGTCCAGCCCTCGGGGAGGTCGTCGCCGTCGAACGACTCGGCGAGCAGCACGTCGCCGGGTGCGGCGGCGGCCGGGGCCGCGAACGGCGCGGTCGCGGTCGTGGCCGTGGCGGCGACGAGCGTCGTCGCGAGCAGGGTCCCCGCCAGTGCGGCGGCGGTGCCGCGCACGGCGCGGCGTCGGGTGGTCGTCATCGGGTCCTCCGAGCGTCGGGTCGGTTGCCCCGGCGACCCTAGGAACGCGGCGTTGCGCTCCGGTGGACGCCGGGCGACGCCTCGGGGACGGTCAGGTGTCGGGACGCCGCCGCCCCCTCGGCATCCCCCCGAGCCTCACCCGGACGGCTCCGTCGCGCCCGTCAGGAGCCGTGCGACGTCGGACCCCGCGGCGAGCAGCGCGGCGGTGCGGCGCGCGATCACGTCGAGCCGGGCGTCGAGGGCCGCGAGGGTCGGGGCGACGTCGTCGAGCCGGCGCAGCGCCGCGATCGTCTCGCGGACCGCCGGGACCGGGTAGCCGGCCGACCGCAGCGCCGCGGTGATCCGCGCCTCCCGGACGGCGGCGGGCGGGTAGGCGCGCGCGCCGTGGGTCCCGGCGCGCGTCGCGACGCGCTCGGGGGCGACGAGCCCCTCGCGCTCCCAGTGGCGCAGCGTCGAGGCCCGCACGCCGAGCGCCGCGGCGAGCCCGGTGATGGTGAGGACGTCGTCCTCGTCGCCGTCCGCGCCCGCGGGCGGGCCGCCCTCGTCGGGTCCGGCCTCGCCCGGGCCGACGGCGGGCTCACCCTCCGCGCGGATCGCGAGCAGCGCGCGGCGGGCGACGAGCGCCTCGTCCCGCTCGCGCGCGAGCGTCACGTGCAGCGCCCCCACGCGCGCTGCGGCGTCGGGCAGGGGGAGCGTGCGGATCTCGCGCAGCACCGCGCGCGCGACGACCGGGCCGACCGCCGTCGCCAGCCCCCGGTACGCGCGGAGCGCCAGCACGTGCTCGTCGCCGAACGTGCGGTAGCCGTTCGGCGACCGGCCCGCGGGCGGCAGGACGCCGAGCGCCTCGAGGTCGCGCACCTGCTGGACGGACCAGCCGGTCGCGCGCGCGACGTCGGACGTGCGCAGCACCCGGGGCGTGTCGGGACCGCCGCCCGCCCCCCGCGCTCGTGCACCCACGTCGCCCAACCCTCCGGAAGCACGTCAACCTCACACTGGAACCATGAGTATGGAGCAGATCCTCGCCACGGTCCGGTCGCTCGACGGCGCCCTCGTGCTCTCCCCGGGGCCGGGCAGCGCGTTCCCCGAGCTCGCGTGGGGCGACCACTTCTTCTACCACGCCCCCGACGGCGTCGTCCCGCCCGGGCAGCCGTACGGCACCGTCGTCACGAAGAACTACCCCGACGACACCGCGTCGCGCCTCGGTGCGGAGGGGCGCTGGAGGGTCAACGTGCACGTCGGGCGCGACCGGTTCCGGACGCTCCTCGGCACCGACCCGCGCGACGGCGCGGCGTCGGAGGTGGCGGAGACCGACGTCGTCGTGCCGCACCCGGTCTACGGCGCGCTCGGCTGGGTGGCGGTCGTGGTCCCGGGCGAGCGCACGACCGCGCTCGTCCTCGACCTGCTGCGCGCGGCCCACGACGACGCCCGCGCCCGCACCGCCCGCCGCACCACCCGATAGCGGGCCCGCCGTCGACCACGGGGTTGGTCCCCGCCGAGCACGGGGTTGGCGGCGTCTTTCGCCGGAAGAGCGACCACAACCCCGTGTTCGGCGGAGGTCTCTCTGCCGGGGGGGGGGGCACGCGGGATGGTGGTCAGGCGGGGAGTCGGAGTCGGGTGCTCGCGCGAGCGGGGGCGGGCGCGGGGCGCGCGGCGACGTGGCCGTGGCCGGCGACGTCGACCCCGACCGCCAGGAGGCGGGGGACGCCGTCGGTCACCTCGACGGTCGAGACGGACGCGTTGGGCAGTGCGACGAGGCCGGTGGGGGCGAGCGTCGCGAGCCACGCGCCGAGCGTGAGGCCGTGCCCGACGACGAGCACGTGCCGGTCGCGCGTCGCGCCCGGGCGGGACGCGTCGTCGTGCGCGGCGACGACGCGCGTGAACACCGCGCGCACGCGTGCCATGAAGTCCCGGCCCGGCTCGCCGCCGCCGACGCCCGGGTGGGTGCCCGCGAGCATGCGGGGCACGAGCTCGGCCCACGGCTCGACGGCGTCGAGCTGCGACTCCGGCCGTCGCTCGTAGGAGCCGAACGACAGCTCGCGCAGGTCGGGGTCGACCGTGAGCGGGAGGTCGGGGTGGTGCCGCAGGATCTCCATCGCCGTGAGGACCGCGCGGCCCTGCGGCGAGGAGTACGCGGCCGCGAAGTCGTGCCGCGCGAGGTGCTGCGCCGTGACGCGTACGCCCGCGCGTCCCGTGCGGGTGAGGGGGGAGTCGCACGCCCCCTGCAGGTGGCGTCGTGCGTTGAGGTAGGTCTGCCCGTGGCGTACGAGCGTGATCGTCAGGGTCATCGTCGCTGTGCCCTCTCCGGTGCGTCCCGGTCTGCTGGTCACGGCCGACGCTAGGGGAGCGGGGTGTCGGGACGACGACCGCCGGGTGACGCCGGGGTGGCGGGTGCCGGAACGCCGTCCCTCAGGAGCGCGCGGTGACCTCGTCGAGGTGCCGGGCGTCGTCGGGCCCGCGAGCGTCGTCGGCGTCGCGCGGACCCGTCTGCTCGGCGTCGGGCGCCCCCGCCTCCTCGGCGGCGCGGGCCTCCGGCTGCTCGGGCACGCGCTCCTCGGGCTGCTCGGGAGCGACGGGTGCGGGCCACGGCTCGTCGGCGACGGCCGACCCCGCGTGCGGTCGCGCGCCCGCGTGCCGGTGCACGACCACCGCGAGCGGCGCCACGAGCACCCCGCAGACCATCCCCCAGGAGAGGCCCGCCTCGAGCACGGGGAGGGTGCGGCCGGCGTCGGGCAGCACACCGCCCGCGGCGAGCGTGGAGGCGACGACGGGCACCGCCGCCGCGAGGGCCGCACCTCCGGCGCACGCGAGCCACACCGCGAGCAGCAGCGCCGCGCGGCCCTCGACCGGCGGCAGGCGTCGCGCGGCGAGCGCCGTGAGCAGCCCGACCGCGAGCCCGACGCCGACGGGCAGCAGCAGGTGCACGGGGTCGGCGAGGAGCGCCGCGCGGTCGACGGCGATCCGGGCGGAGGGCAGCAGCACGACGTCGCGCGCCACGCCCCACGGCGACTGCGGGTCCGCGGCGCCGGGGAGCGTCGTGCGCCCGACGCCCGCGGCCGCCCACAGCACGCCCGTCGCCGTGCCCGCGGCGAGCGCGGCGGGCCACGCGCGCACGCGCGTCGGCGTCCGGGTGTGCCGGGTGCCGGCGGGGTCGTCGTGGCGGTCGGTGAGGGCGCGCGCGACGGCGACCGTCACGGCGACGAGCGGGCCGTTGACGAACCCCCACCAGCCGCCGAGCGCGGTCGCGACGAACCGGGTGATCGTGTCCGCGCGCCAGGCGAGCGTGACGCCCGCGAACCAGGCCGCCGTCGCGGCGAGCGCGGACGCGAGCACGGCCGCGCCCCACACGGCGAGGAACGCGGCCCAGCGACCCTCTCCCGCGGGCAGGCGCCGCAGCACGAGGTGCGTGCCGAGGGCGACGAGCCCGCCCGCGAGGGCGGCCGTGAGCACGGTGCTGCCCGAGACCTGCTGACCGCCCGTGACGACGCCGGTCGGGTGGGGCAGGAGCGTCCGGACGAGCCCGGCGGGCAGGGCGTGCGCCGCCCCGGCGAGCCAGTCCGCGACCCGCCCGGTGACGACCCAGAGCACCGCGGTGAGCGTCCCCGCGGCGACGACGGCGGGCACGGTCCTCGATGACGGCATCCTGCGAGGGTAGTGGCAACGCGGGGCCGCGCGGACCGCTCAGTTCCGGCGACGGGTGCCGTCTCTACGCACGGGACCTGCCGCGACGCGCGGCGGGACGACGACACGGAGGACGCCATGAGCGAGACCACGACCCGCACCACGAGCCACACCCTGGACGTGCCGGGAGCCGTCCTGGCCTACGACGTCCGGACCCCCGCGGCACCGGGCGACCTGCCGCCGCTCGTCGTCATGGGGTCGCCCATGGCGGCGTCGGGGTTCGGGCAGCTCGTGGACCTGATCGACGACCGCGTGGTCGTCACGTACGACCCGCGCGGTACGGAGCGCAGCACGCTCGCCGCCGACGGCGAGGTGTCGGTCGAGCGGCACGCGGACGACCTGCACGAGGTCGTGGCCGCGCTCGGGCTCGGGCCGGTGGACGTGTTCGGGTCGAGCGGGGGCGGCGTCGTCGGGCTCTCGTGGATCGAGCGGCACCCGGAGGACGTGCGGACGTTCGTCGCGCACGAGCCGCCGATCACGCCGCTGCTGGAGGACGCCGAGACCGCGACCGCGGTGCAGGCGGACGTCGTGGAGACGTACCGGCGCGAGGGCTTCGGGCCCGCGATGGCGAAGTTCGTCGCGCTCGTCAGCCACGTGGGGCCGCTGCCCGCGGACTACCTCGACCGCCCGGCGCCCGACCCGGCGATGTTCGGCTTCCCGACGGAGGACGACGGGTCGCGCGACGACCTGCTCCTCGGCCGGAACCTGGCCACCATGCCGTCGTGGGCGCCCGACGGCGACGCCCTGCGCGCGGCGGCGACCCGCATCGTCCCCGCGGTGAGCGCCCAGGGCGAGGGCACGCTCGCGTGGCGCGGCGGTGCCGCCCTCGCCGCCCTCCTGGGCGTCGAGCCGGTGACGTTCCCGGGCGACCACGGCGGCTTCATGGTCAACGAGTGGTCGCCCGCGAACGACCCGGCGGCGTTCGCGACGACCCTGCGCGAGGCGCTCGCGGGCTGACGGCGCGTCCCGGACGCGCCCCGCGTCTCAGCGGAGGGCGGCGAGGGCGAGGCAGCCCAGGCCGAGAACGACGTCGAAGTACAGGCACGCCTCCGCCATCGGCCGGGGGACGACCTCGCCGCGCCGGTGGTGGACGACGTCCCACGCGGCGTGGCCGGCCAGGGTCAGCCCTGCCACGACGAGACCGATGCCCGGGTCGACGGCGAGCGCCACCACAGCGAGGGAACCGTAGCCGAGAAGTGCGGCCGCCTGGGGGAGCGTCGGTCGTGCTGCGCCGCGCGCGACGCCGATCCCGAGCAGCACGAGCGCGGTGAGCCCGATGCCGGCCCACCAGGGGATGCCCGCCACCTCGCTCGCGACCACGACGAGCGAGGCGCCGAGGATGCTCACCCAGGCGACCCAGGGGCGTCCGAGCGCTGCTGCGGCCACGTAGCAGAGCGCGGCCGCGCTCACGCCGATCGCCAGGGTGGTGCGGTCGGCCACGCCGATCGCGAGCAGCAGGACGGCGACGCCGAGGCCGAGCGCGGCGGGCCAGCGGGCCACGACGGCCCGGGCGGTGCTCGTCCCGGTGCTCGTCCCGGTGCTCGTCCCCGTGCTCGTCTGGGTGCTCGTCCCCCGCGCGGTTCCGGAGCGCGGTCCGGTGGTCTGCCGGGCGGTGCGTGGAGTGCTCATGACGTCCTCGTCTCTCGTGGCGGTCGCGGTCGGGCGACCGCGCTCTCCTGGGAGGAACAGTCTCACCCTGGGCCGCGGTACTCCCCGGGGGTATCGTGGACGGTGTCCGGATCTGTGGACCGGACGTCGGGAACCCGGGGGTGACGGCTCATGGCGGAGCGGTTGGTGGCGGTCGTCGGCTACGCCGGCGCGGAGCTCCTGGACATCGCGTGCGTGACCTCGACCCTCGTCCTCGCGAACCGTGTGGGCGCCGCGCCCCCCTACCGGGTGGTGCTGCTGACCCCGGGCGGGCGACCCGTCGCGTGCGACTCGGGCCTCACGCTCGCGAGCCACGGCTCCCTCCAGCGGTGGGTCGAGCCGGTCGACACGGTCGTCGTGACCGGAGGGCTCGGCCACGAGGAGGCCGGTGCCGACCCGCTCGTCGTCGCGCACGTGCGCCGGGTGGCCGCCCTGAGCCGCAGGGTCGCGTCGGTCTGCACGGGCGCGACCGTCCTCGCGGCGACGGGTCTCCTCGACGGGCGTCGTGCCACCACGCACTGGCGCTACGCCGACCGGCTCGCGCAGGAGTACCCCGCCGTCCGCGTCGACCCGGCGCCCATCTACGTGCGCGACGACAACGTCTACACGTCGGCGGGCGTGACGAGCGCGCTCGACCTCACGCTCGCGCTGGTCGAGGAGGACAACGGTCCGGAGCTCGCCCGCAGGGTGGCCCGCGCGCTCGTGACGTACCTCCAGCGTCCGGGGAACCAGGCCCAGATGAGCGTCTTCACGGCGGCCCCTCAGGTGCGGGACGCATGCGTCCGGGCCGTGGTCGACCTCGTCGCCGCGCGGCTCGACGGAGACCTCTCGCTCCCCGCCCTCGCCGCCCACGCCGGCGTGAGCCAGCGCCAGCTCACGCGCCTGTTCGTCCGGCACCTCGGCCGCACGCCGGCGCGGTACGTCCGGCGAGCCCGGACCGAGGCGGCGGCCCATCTGCTCGCGTCGACCGACCGCCCGGTCACCACCGTCGCCCGCGAGTGCGGGCTGAGGTCCGCGGAGGCGCTGCGGCAGGCGTTCGCCGCGGAGTACGGCCTCGCGCCCTCGCAGTACCGGGCCGCGCACCGGCGTGCCGGGCGCCTCGCCCCGCCTGGCGGGACCGGTCCGGGAGCCGCCGGGCTCCGCGGCGCGCGCGGCGAGCAGGAGCGGCTGCCGACGTAGGGGACCCGCGCACGGCCCACCGGGCCCGTCGCGGGTACGTCCACCTACGAGGTGGCGAAGAGCGGCGCGCGGCCGGGCGGCTGCGCGGGCGGCGGGTCCTGGATCCCGGCGAGCAGGGGCCGCTCGAAGACCGCGTGCTCGGGCGTGAGCTCGAACGGCTCGTCGCCGTGCACGACCCGCAGCCGGTCGCCGGACTCGAGGCGGTACGTGACGCCGTCGGCCCGGACCTCGACGCGCGCCCGGGCGCCGCCGTGGTGGACGGCGAGCGCGAGCCGCGTGAGCCGGGACGGGAGCCGGGGGGCGAGGCGGAGCCCGTCGTCGTCGTGCCGCAGCCCCACGATGCCCGTGACGACGGCGGTCCAGGCCCCCGCGAGCGACGCGACGTGCAGCCCGCCGTCGGTCGAGCCGCGCAGGTCGCACAGGTCGAGGAGCGCGCACTCGCGCGCGTAGTCGTACGCGAGGTCGACGTAGCCGATCTCCGCGGCGACGACCGCCTGCACGGGCGCCGAGAGCGACGAGTCGCGGACGGTCAGCGGCTCGTAGTAGTCGAAGTCGCGGCGCCGCTGCTCGGGCGTGAACTCCTCGGGCGCGGCGTGCAGGGCGAGCACGAGGTCGGCCTGCTTGACGACCTGCCGCCGGTACAGCTCGACGTAGTGCACGTGGTCGTCGAGCGGGAACCGCGCGGTGCCCCGCGACTCGAAGTCCCAGGGGGCGTGCCGCGTGAAGTCCTGCGACTGCTCCGTGACGCCGAGCTCCGCGTCGTACGGGACGACCATCCGGTCGGCCGCGCGCCGCCACCCCGCGCGCTCGTCGGCGGTGACGTCCAGCCGCGCCGCCTGCTCCGGGAACCGCTCGCACAGCTCGTCCGCCGCGCGCAGGTTCTTGCGGGCCATGAGGTTGGTGTACGTGTTGTTGTCGACGACGGCGGTGTACTCGTCGGGCCCGGTCACGCCGTCGATGCGGAAGCCGGAGGCCGTGTGGTGGCCGCGCCCGGCCCACAGCCGCGCGGTCTGCACCACGAGGTCGACGACGACGTCCCGGGCGAGCTCGTCGTCGTGCGTGGCGGCGACGTGCCGCACGGCGGCGAGCGCGACGGCCGACGAGACGTGGAACGCGGCGGTGCTCGCGGGCCAGTAGCCCGACGACTCCCGACCGCTGATCGTGCGCCACGGGAACGCCGCGCCGGGCAGGCCCAGCTCGGCGGCCCGCTCGCACGCGTGGGGGAGGGTGGCGTGTCGCCAGCGCAGGTGCGCGGCCGCGGCGTCGGGCAGCACGTGGTCCAGCACGGGGAGCACGAACGTGTCCGAGTCCCAGAAGGCGTGGCCCGCGTAGCCGGTGCCCGTGAGGCCCTTGGCGCGCACGCCCACGCCCTCGACGCGCGCCGACGCCTGGACCACCTGGAACAGGGCGTGCCGCAGCGCCTGCTGCATCTCGTCGTCCCCGTCGAGCTCGACGTCGCCCCGCTCCCAGACCACGGCGAGGGCGTCGGCCTGCTCGCGCTCGAGCGCGTCCCAGCCCGCGTCGACGGCCGCGGCGAGCACGGAGTGCGCGTGCGCGGGGAGCGCGTCGGCGTCGGCGCCGCCCGCGTAGGCGGCGAGGACGACGACCTCCAGCCACTCGTCGGTGCGCAGGTCGACGGTGAGGACGGCGGCGCCGCCGCGGTGGTGCCAGCGCGGGCGGACGCCGTCCGCCGCGTCGACGAGGTGCGCGGTCTCGACGGCGACGCCGCGCTCCGAGCGCACGGTGCGCTGCCGCACGGACGACCCCTCGGCGTCGTGCCGGCACGAGACGGTGACCAGCCCGGGCGCCTCGCGGCCGGGGTCCTGCCCGCCGTGGGCGCAGCCGGGCACCGGGCGCAGGGTGACGGTGACGTCGCCGTGCGCGTGCACGCGCCAGCGCGACGCGACGACCTCGCGCCGGGTGAGCGGGACGAGCCGCTCGTTGTGCAGGGTGACGCTCCCGCCCGACGGCGCGGTCCAGCGCAGCTCGCGCCGCAGCACGCCCCGGCGCAGGTCGAGCACGCGCTCGTGCGCCTCGACCGTCCCGTCGGGACCGGCGGGGTCGTCGGTCCGGACGTCGACCGGCTCGCCGTCGACGGACCAGCCGACCCGCCACGCGTCGACGACCGGCACGAGGCGCTCCTCGACCTCGGGGTAGGCGTACGCGCGTTCCGCGTACGTCTGCTCGAACTCCTCGTGCACGGAGGCGACGAGGGTCGAGGGGTCGTCGTCGGGGTCCGCCTCGTCGAGCGTGCCGCGGACGCCGACGTACCCGTTGGCGAGGGACAGGAGGGACGCGGCCGTGGCCGGGTCGTCGACGTCGAGGGCCGACTCCCGGACGGACCACGCGGGGAGGTCGCGAGTCACGCGGTCACTCCACCACGACGCCGTGTCGCACACCCGTCCGGGGCGTGCTCGAGCCCCGTCCAGGGCCGCTCCGGAGACAAGTGTCGATCGGCCGTGGACTTTTGCTTGTTGTCGACACAACTTTCGCCTACCTGTTGACATCCATGCACTGACTGCGGTGTCATGAACCTCGTTGCCCCTGGAACCGACCAGGGGGCCGGACGTCGGCGCAGGGGAGCCCGTCGTCCGGACCGACAGCCGAGCGGTACGCACCGACGCGCACCCCGGCGGGGCCACGACGGCCCCGGACCTCGCCCACGGCCGGTCTCCCACCGGCCCGGGTCGAGCCCCGCACGACCGAGCACCCTCTCGACCCTCTGCGACCGCGGGACACCCCCGCACCACCCAGTCCTGCTGCTCAGAGTCCCCCCGCACCACCTCGGGGAACCTCCGCGCGCCCGAGCGCGCCGGCACGCGGGGCGGCGACCGCCGTCCCGCCGGTCCGGCGCGCCACGGACCGCCCGGACGACCCCGTACGCCCGGAAGGAGTCCCCCATGCCCGACCCGACGACCGAGACGGCGCCGAGGCCGCTCTCGAGGCGGGCCCTGCTCGCCGGGGCCGGCGTCGTCGCTGCCAGCCCCGCCGCCGCGCTCCTGCTCGGAGCCGGCGGCAGCGTCGCCGCGGCGCCCCCCGCCGCCGCCGCGACGACCGTCACCGCAGCCACCGGCGTCCGCAAGATCACCATGTACGCCGAGCGGATCTCCGACACCCTCGTCGGCTACGGGCTCGAGCGCGGCAAGGCGACCGTCCCCGGGCCCATCCTCGAGATGTGGGAGGGCGAGACCCTCGAGATCACGCTCGTCAACACGACGGACAAGCGCCTGTCGATCCACCCGCACGGCGTGAACTACGACGTCAACAGCGACGGCAGCACGTTCAACAACTCGTTCAACGAGCCGGGCGAGACGCGGACATACACGTGGTCGACGGTCAAGATGGCGCGCGACCGCGGCATCTGGATGCCCGGCAGCGCGGGCTACTGGCACTACCACGACCACGCGTGGGGCGAGCACGGCACGCAGGGCCTCGCGGCGGGCCTCTACGGCGCGCTCGTCGTGCGCCGGGTCGGCGACGTGCTGCCGCAGAAGCAGTTCACGATGGTCTTCAACGACATGACCATCAACAACAAGGTCGCGCCGGACACGCCGATGTTCGAGGCGAAGCTCGGCGAGCGCGTCGAGTTCATCTGCATCGGCCACGGCAACCAGCTCCACACCTTCCACCTCCACGCGCACCGCTGGGCGAACAACCGCACCGGCCTGCTCGCGGACCAGTACGACCCGAGCCAGGTCGTCGACAACCGGGACCTCAACCCGGGCGACGCGTTCGGGTTCCAGGTCGTCGCCGGGCTCGGTGTCGGACCCGGTGCGTGGATGTACCACTGCCACGTCCAGTTCCACTCCGACGGCGGCATGGCGGGCATCTTCCTCGTGCGCAACGCCGACGGCTCGATGCCGCCGGGCGCCCAGGAGTCGATCGACCGCTTCCAGGGTCACGGCAGCCACACCATGTCGGCCCCGTCCGGGGCCGCGCCGTCCGGCGCCGCCGCGACGACGAGCGCCCCGGCCACCGCCCCCGGCGGTCCGGCCGCCGGTGGCTCCGGGCCGGCCGTCGTCGACCTCACGGGCCACGCCGGCCACTGACCGTCCGCCGGCGAGGTGGGGCGGGCCGCCGGCCCGTCCCGCACCCGGCAGGACCCGCTCCCGGCCCGTCCGGGAGCGTCGCACCGATGACGAAGGAGTTGGAGAGTGCTTTCCAGACGATCGACACCCCCCACGAGGGGGCGCTCCCGACCGGGGGCACTACGGGCCCTGACCGTCGGCCTGACGGGCGTCGCGCTCGTCGCGAGCGCCGCCGTCCTCCCGGCGGCGGCCCAGACCGGCGCCACCGCACCGACCACCGCGGTCAGCGCGGGCGGGTCCCTCGCGGCGGGGTCCGTCGCCGCCGCGCCGGCCGCCGCGGCCGCGCCCGTGCGCGTGCTCGTGTTCCACGGCGCGCCCGACGAGCAGACCGACCCCGTCGTCGACGCGACGGCGGCGCTCACCGAGATCGGGGCCGCCAACGGCTTCGAGGTCGAGGCGACGTCCGACCCGGAGATGATCAGCGCGGCGACGCTCGGCGAGTACCGCGGCGTCGTCATGCTCTCCGCGGAGGGCATCGAGCTGAGCGGCGAGCAGGAGGCCGCCCTCCAGGCGTACATCAACGGCGGCGGCGGCTTCCTCGGCGTGCGCGACGCCGCGCGCTCGCAGGAGGCCTCGAAGTGGTTCGAGGGCCTCGTCGGCGCCCGGATCAAGGGCGCCACGATGACGGCGGAGAAGGTCGCCGAGGCGACCGGCACCGGCCGCAGCCCGGCCGCAGAGACGCCGGCCAAGGCCGTCGACGGCGACCCCAACACCAAGTGGCTGACGTTCGCCCGCACGGGCCAGCTCACGCTGCGCATGGAGCAGCCCGTCGCGGTGGTGAAGTACGGCATCACGTCGGCGAACGACTCCGCGGGCCGCGACCCGAAGAACTGGAAGCTCCAGGGCTCGACCGACGGGCAGACGTGGGTCGACCTCGACACGCGCGCCGACGAGGACTTCCCGCAGCGCTTCCAGCCGCGCACGTTCGACGTCGCGAACGAGACCGCGTACGGCTGGTACCGGCTGGACGTCACCGCGAACTCCGGCGACGCCGAGGTCCAGCTCGCGGAGCTCTCGATCTACGGCCCCGACTCCGTCGAGCAGCCCGACCCGGAGATCCCGCTCGAGGAGCGCACGGTCGACCTGGTCGACCGCCAGCACCCCGCGACGGCGGACCTCCCGCTCACGTGGGACCGCGAGGACCGGTGGCTCGACTGGGCCGACGACCCGACCGGTGACGTGCACACGGTCGCGACGCTCGAGCCCGGCGCCGACGCCGGCCCGACGACCAACCCGTTCCAGCCCGTCTCGTGGTGCCGCGACTACGACGGCGGCCGGTCGTTCTTCACCGGCATGGGCGGCACGCCCGAGAGCTGGGCGGACGCGACGTTCCGCGAGCACCTGCTCGGTGCGCTCCAGTGGACGACGGGCGTGGTGCGCGGCGACTGCCAGGCGACCATCGCGTCGAACTACAAGGCCGAGCGCCTGTCCCAGGTGAACACGGCCGGCACGCTCGACCAGAACGGCGAGCAGCACGGTCTGACGATCGCGCCCGACGGCACGGTCTTCTACATCGGCCGCGGCGCCTGCCCGACCGGCCCGATCGTCCCGTGGAGCGACCCGAACGTGGGCCTCGGCTGCGGCACGATCCACCAGTGGGACCCGGAGACGGGTGAGGCGAAGCTGCTCACGACGCTCGACGTCATGGGCAACCGCGGCAGCGGCGACGAGCTGGTGAAGAACGAGGAGGGGCTGCTCGGCATCGTGCCCGACCCCGACTTCGCGACCAACCACTGGCTCTACGTGTACTGGATGCCGCACGAGAACATCGACCGCGAGCGTCGCGTCGGCTACCGGACCGTCTCGCGGTTCACCTACGACCCCGAGACGCCGACGATCGACCAGAGCACGCGCGTCGACCTGCTCGAGTGGGAGACGCAGATCCACAGCTGCTGCCACGCGGGCGGCGGCATGGCGTTCGACAGCGAGGGCAACCTCTACATCGGCTCGGGCGACAACAACTCGTCTGGCGGGTCGAACGGGTACTCCGGCAACAACTGGACGCAGGAGTTCGCGGGCATCAGCTTCCAGGACGCGCGCCGCACGTCGGGCAACACGAACGACCTCAACGGCAAGATCCTGCGGATCCACCCCGAGGACGACGGCACGTACACGATCCCCGACGACAACCTGTTCCCGGTGGGCGAGTACCCCGCGGACAAGACGCGCCCGGAGATCTACGTCATGGGCGTGCGCAACATCTCGCGCCTCCAGATCGACCCCGACACCGACTGGCTGACGGCGGCCTGGGTGGGCCCGGACGCCGGCAGCCCGAGCCCCGAGCTCGGCCCGGCGAAGTACGAGACCGCGACGATCATCACGTCCGCGGGCAACCAGGGCTGGCCCTACTGCATGGGCAACAAGCAGCCGTACCGCGACCGGAGCAACGAGGACGCGAGCGTCCTCACCGGCTGGTACGACTGCGACAACCCGAAGAACACGTCGCCCCGCAACACGGGCCTCGTGGACCTCCCGCCGGTACGGAACAACATGATCTGGTACTCGCCCTCGGGCGGCGGGCCGGTCTTCCCGGACCGCGGCAACGGCATCCCGACGTACGAGGACGACGAGGCGACCTACACCATCCCGTGGCTGCGGGGCGGCGGCCAGGCCGTCATGTCCGGTCCGACGTACCGCCAGTCGCAGGTCGACCCCGAGTCCGACGTCGCGTGGCCGTCGTACTGGGAGGGCAAGTGGTTCATCGGCGACCAGTCGAACTCGAACAACCGCGTCGCGGTGACGGTCGACCCGGAGAACCTGGACGCCCCCGTGTTCATGGAGGACCTCCGCCAGATCATCCCGGGCGGTCGTGGTGACGGGCTGCTCCAGAGCTGGATGGACGCGAAGTTCGGTCCGGACGGCGCGCTGTACCTGGTCGACTACGCGGGCGGCTTCTTCAGCCTCGACCCGAACCAGAAGCTCATGCGGATCACGTACCAGGGCGGGGCCCCGACCCCGGCCCCGGCCGCGTCCGCGACGAGCATCCAGGGCGACCCGCTCACGGTGCAGTTCACGGGTGCGCGGTCCGGCGGCGTCTCCTACCTGTGGGAGTTCGGCGACGGCAAGACCTCGCGCCAGGCCAACCCGAAGCACAAGTACCCCCGCATCGGGACCTACGAGGCCAAGCTCACCGTCACGTACGCGGACGGCTCGACGGCCACCGTCACGACCGACGGCTCGCCGTCGTGCACCCTGCCCGACGAGCGCGAGACCGTGTTCTTCGGCGACGTCGACTCCACGGTCGAGAACCTCGACCTCGGCGCCTGCACGATGAACGACCTGTTCCAGGACGAGAAGGAGTGGCGCACCCACGCCCGGTTCCTGGCGCACGTCGAGTCGGTCGCGAAGAGCCTGTACGACGACAGCCGCATCGACGAGCGCGAGCGTGCTCGCCTCGTCGACGCCGCGGCGCGGTCCCAGATCGGCGTGGACCCGGGCGGGTACCGCACGATCTTCGACGGCACGCAGGAGTCGCTGTACGACTGGTTCCAGGCACCGAGCGGCAAGTTCACGCTCGAGCCGGGCGGTTCGCTGAAGTCGAGCGGCGGTCTCGGGATGCTCTGGTACGCGGGCGAGGAGCTCGGGGACTTCTCCGTGAAGCTCCTGTACCGCGACGTCTCCGCGGGTGACCACCACGCCAACACGGGCGTGTTCACCCGGTTCCCGAACCCGAACGACCCGGGCGACGTGCCGTGCGCGGCCAACCAGTCGCCCGCGTGGGTCGCGATCTCGTGCGGTCACGAGATCCAGATCTACGACGGTCCGACGGGCGAGCCGCAGAAGACCGGCTCGGTCTACAACTTCGACCCGCTCGGCCTGAACACCGGCGGCGAGAAGCCGAAGGGCGAGTGGAACGAGTACGAGATCCGGGTGGTCGGCCAGCAGTACACGATCATCCGCAACGGCGTCGTCATCAACGAGTGGGAGAACACCCCGGGACAGCAGTCGTCCCGTGCCGGTGACCCGCCGACCGACCTGCGCCAGTTCGACAGCGGGTTCATCGGGCTCCAGAACCACGGGAACGCGGACCTCATCGAGTTCCGCGACATCCGGGTCGCGGACCTGTAGCACCGCCGGGCGGGGGCGGCCGGCCAGGCCGTCCCCGCCCGTACCCGCAGTCCGACCGAGCCCCCAGAACCACCCCCAGAACCTTCCCGAGACACCCCCCGAGGAGTGCACCCTCATGGAACGACGTACCAGTCCCGGCGGCGTCCGCCGCCGCGGCGCGCGGCGGTTCCTCGCCGCCACGGTCGCCGGGCTCACCGCGACGACGGTCCTCACCGTCGCCCCGGCGTCCGCGTCCCCCGCAGGGACGGCAGCGCCGTCGTCCGTCTTCTCCGTCGCCGACGCCACCGTCGCGGCCGAGCAGGTCCTCACGTGGACCGCGGACAACAGCGTGACCGACTACAAGGCCTTCCCCGCCACGGCCGAGGCGGGCCCCGCCACGATCGTGTTCGAGAACAGCATGGCGACCGGCAGCACGTTCGGCATGAGCCACACGCTCACGTTCGACACGTCGTCGCCCGGCTACAACCACGACGTGAACCTCAACATCCTCGCGAGCCCGTTCGACGCGAACGGCGGGCGGCACGAGGCGCAGGTCACCTTCACCCCGGGCAAGTACCGCTACTTCTGCGCCATCCCCGGGCACGGCGAGATGTGGGGCGAGCTCGTCGTCACCGACGGCGGCACCGGCGGCGAGGACACCACGGCCCCGTCCGTGACCGCGCTCGTCACCGGCGAGCAGGACGGCGACGGCGCCTACGTGGGCGGCGCGACCGTGACGCTCGAGGCGACCGACGACGACTCCGGCGTGGCCGGGGTCGAGTACGACCTCGACGGCGCGGGCTGGCAGGCCTACACGGAGCCGTTCGTCGTCGACGCCGTCGGCGCGCACACGCTCCAGTTCCGCGCGACCGACGCCGCGGGCAACACGTCCGAGGCGCAGACCGCGAGCTTCACCGTCGTCGAGGGCGACGTCGAGGAGGACACGACCGCCCCGGTCGTCGAGCCCATGGTCATGGGCCAGCAGGACGAGTCCGGTGCCTACGTCGGCACCGCCGCGTTCATGCTCCACGCCACGGACGAGGGCTCGGGTGTCGCGTCCGTCGAGTACCAGGTCGACGGCGGCGCGTGGCTCCCGTACACGACCACGGTGCCGTTCACCGAGGTCGGCGAGCACACCGTGTCCTTCCGGGCGACCGACGTCGCGGGCAACGTGTCCGAGGTCGGCTCCGTGACGTTCACCGTCGTCGCCGGCGGCGAGGACGACACGACCGCCCCGACCGTCACCGCCGAGGTCACCGGCACGCAGGACGGCAACGGCGCGTTCGTCGGGTCCGCCACGGCGACGCTCACCGCGACGGACGACGCGTCCGGCGTGGAGAGCGTCGAGTACGACCTCGACGGTGCCGGCTGGCAGCCGTACACCGAGCCGCTCGTCGTCGACGAGCCCGGCGAGCACACGCTCGTCTACCGGGCCACCGACGTCGCGGGCAACGTCTCCGAGGAGACCGTCACCGAGTTCGTCGTCGTCGCGGAGGCCGAGGAGGACACCACGGCCCCCGTCGTCGCGACCGAGCTCAGCGGCCAGCAGGACGAGGACGGCGCCTACGTCGGCTCCGCGTCCGTGCTGCTCACCGCCACGGACGACGGCTCGGGCGTCGCGACCGTCGAGTACGACCTCGACGGCGCGGGCTGGACCGAGTACACCGGGGCCGTCGTCGTCGACGAGCCCGGCCGCCACACGCTCGCCTACCGCGCGACCGACGTCGCGGGGAACGTCAGCGAGCCGGCGACCGTCACGTTCGACGTCGTCGCGGGCCAGGGCGGCGACACCGTCGCCCCGACCGTCGACCACCGCGTCATGGGCGGCGACAAGAACGAGGCCGGCGAGTACCTCGACAACGTGTTCGTGCGTCTCCTCGCGAAGGACGCCGACTCCGGCGTCGCGTCGGTCGAGTACCAGCTCGACGGCGGCGAGTGGACCCCGTACGCCAAGCAGATCTCCGTGCGGACCCCCGGGTCGCACACGGTGACCTACCGCGCGACGGACGTCGCGGGCAACGTGTCCGCCCCGAAGACGGTCACGTTCGTCATCGCGGGCGGCGAGGAGCCCGGCGGCGACACCGACGGCCCCGTCGTCACGGCGGGCGTCAGCGGCAGCCGCACGCGCGACGGCGACTTCGTCGCGAGCGCGCGCGTCACGCTCACAGCGGTCGACGAGGAATCGGGCGTGGACCGCATCGAGTTCCAGGCCAACGACGGCGCGTGGCAGCGCTACGCGGCCCCGGTCGCGTTCGCGGCCGACGGCCAGCACGTGGTCCGCTACCGCGCGGTCGACGGCGTCGGGAACGTCACGAGCGGCGAGGTGACCTTCACGGTCCTCAAGCTCGTGCGGGACCGCTGCGTCGGCTCGGACATCCGCCCGACGGTCATCATCGACGGCCACGACAGCACGGTGCAGAACTACGACGACGGCACCGGCTGCACGGTCAACGACCACGTCGCCGAGAACGACGAGTACGCGACGCACCGCGAGTTCGTCGACCACGTGAGCCTCGTGACCGAGGACCTCGTCCTCGACGGCGTCCTCGACGACGCCGAGCGGGACCTCGTCATCACGGCGGCGCAGCTGTCCGACATCGGTCGCCGCTGACAGCACCCGTCCCACCAGCAGTCCGACCGGCGAAGGTCCGGGCCCGCTCCCTCCAGGAGCGGGCCCGGGCCGTCGTCGTCCCGCGGGCGGTTCCCAGGCAGGGATCGCGGCGACCCTGTCGCCCGACGCCGCGCGGACCGGTCAGGCCGGCGGCTCGCCGTACACCGGGCGGACGAAGGCCAGGACGATCCCGAGCCCGCCGCGCTGGGCGAGGCGCGCGCGGTCCTCCGGGTGGTCGAGCAGGTGCCGCAGGACGCGCGCGACCGCCTCGGGATCCGTCACGACCACGGGGTCGGGGTCCGGTCCGTGCGCGGGCCGGCCCCGGAGCAGGTCCTCGCCCTCCGCGTGGCGCGCCCGCGCGCCGTCGTGCAGCTCGACCCGGAGCGACGGGCGTCCCTCGCCCGGGACGACGTGGACGCGCGCGACGTCGTCCCACCGCACGATGACCCGGACGACCTCCGCGCGGCCCACCGGCAGCTCGACCTCGTGCGGCCGCAGCACGACCGCGTGCTTCGACGGCCCGCGCACGTACGCCAGCAGCCCGCCGCCGAAGGCGAGGGCGACGATGCCGATCAGGGCGGCCGCGAACCCCTCGTCGCTCCGCAGGAGCCACACCGCGAACGCCACCGCGCCACCGCACAGCGCGAGCAGGATCAGCAGCACCGCGAGGTAGTCGACGACGGGCGTCAGGCGCTCGCGACCACGGACACCGCCGCGCACCGCGGTCCACACCATCGTCGGCCGGTACGGCTGCCGGGGTCGGCGGCTGCTGCTCACGGGGGACAGTCTGCCGGGTCGGCGCCGAGCACGACGTTGCTGTCGTTCTCACGGCGATACCGCCAGCAACCTCGTGCTCGGGGGCTCGGGGGCTCGGGGCTCGGGGGCTCCGGGGCTCGTCGGTTCAGGAGCCGCCGAGGAGCATCCGCTTGGCGGCGGTGAACTCGTCGTCGGTGAGGGAGCCGGCGGCGTGCAGGCTCGCGAGCTCGGCGAGCGCCGCGGTGACGCCGTGCTGCACGGTCACCTCGGGGGCGCCCGCGCCGCGGGTCATGCGGGTCGTCGTGTACGTCGTGGTGGTCGAGGACGACGAGCTCGTGGGCGAGCCCCACGCGGGGGCGTCCGCGTCGGTCGTCGGGTCGTCGGCGACCGGTGCGTCGGCGACGGCCGCGCCCGCGGCCCGGGCGGCGTCGTGCAGCGCGCGCGTGCGGTCGCGGCGGGCCTGCACCACGACCCGCTCCCCGGGCAGGCGCCAGACGACCACGGGGTCGCCGGGCTGCGGGACCTCCGACGGGAGCAGGTTCGTGACCGGGGCGAGGCGCGTGACCGTCGTCGTCAGCGCCCCGTGCCGCACGCGCACGGCGCAGTGCGCGACGCCGCCCGACTCCGTCCGGTCCGTGACCGACGCCGTGACGACCCCGGCCTCGCGCGTCGCCGCCAGGCGGTCGCGGTGGTACTGCGCGTAGAGCGGGGCGTCGTCGCGCGACCGGCGCAGCGACCGCGCGTAGCCCGCCCACATCGGGCCGAGGAAGACCCACGGGAAGATCGTCCACACGACGTTCCAGAACCACGGGAAGAAGCCGTCGTGGTCCCACGCGTTGACCGTCACGAGCCAGACGAACCCGCCCGACAGCAGCGCGAGCAGCACCCCGTTGCGAATCTTCGTCCCGACGCCCGACGGCGGCTCCATGAGCCCCTCGGGCGTGCGCGGCAGGTCGTCGACGGACTCGTCGTTGCCCACCAGCCGCAGGATGGCCTTCGGGTCCGCGGTCTTGCGCGCGAGCGCGGCGGACGGAGGCAGGGGCGATTCGTCATGAGGGGCGGACGGCGCCCCCGTCGTGTGGTCAGACATCACCCCGATCCTACGATCGCCCTGCCCCGCCGGAACCACCCGCCCGCCCCCCCGGTTGCCCACCCCTCTCCAGGCGAACACGGGGATGGCGACCTCTTGCGGCTGTTTCTGGTCGGCAACCCCGTGGTCGACGGGCGGTGGAGCCGTGTTGGTCAGCGGTTGGTGGTCACCGTCGTGCCGGTGGCGCGGGTCGCGGCCAGCAGTGAGTGGAGGCCGAACGCCTGGACCGGGCCTAGCGCTCCCGTCCCGTTCGTCTCGCCGGCCGCTGCTCGGGTCGCGCCCCACGCGAGGTAGCGGGCCGTGAGGTCGTACGCGTCGGGGCCGTCGAGTCGGGCCCGACGCAGCACCTCGCCCCCGGCGTCGCGTGCGACCGCGAGGACGTGCGTGCGCGACGCCGCGCGGGCTGCCTCGTCCGGCCCGCCGCTCGACCCGCTGCGCGACCGGGCGAGCCGCCGCAGGCCGTCGCCCAGCCCGGGGATGCGCAGCGCCGCCGTCGCGACCGCCGTCGCCACCGGCGCGAGCCGCACCGCGGGACCGGACACGCCCAGCGCCACCTCGATGTCGCGCAGCCCCGGCGCGAGGCCGGGGAGCGTGAACGGCTCGGTGCCGCCCGCGGTGACGCCCCGCACGCGTCGGCCGGGGCCGACGTCGAACGTGACGGCGCGCGCCGCGACACGCTCGGTCCGGAGACCGCCGTCGCGCCACGCGTACGACGGCTCGAGCGCCGTCTCCAGCGCGCTCACGCGCGTGCCGCCGCTCACGCCGCCGCCGGTGGGGAAGTAGCCGATCTCCAGGCGCACCGCGTCGGCGCCCTCGTCCTGGAGCGCGAGCGCCCCCGCGAGGTTGCCGGGCACCCAGTCGTGGCCGAACGCCGTGAGCAGCGCCGCACCCGTGCGCCGGGCGCGCGGGCCGAGCTCGTCGAACACGCGCCGGATGAACGCCGGCTCGCCCGTCGAGTCGAGGTACACCGCGCCCGCGTCGATCGCGGCCTCGACCGCCGGGTCGCCGTGCCGCCCGAACGGGCCGACCGTCGAGATCAGCACGTCGCCCGGCCCGACCAGCGCACGCACGGTCCGCGCGTCGTCGACGTCCGCGACCGCGGTCTCGAGCGGCGTGCGCGCCGAGGTGCCCGACGGCGGGCTCCCGGCCTCGGGCGAGCCCGCGGGCTCGGCGCGGTGGCGGGGCGCTGTGGATGGTGCCGTTGCGGACGGTGCCGCCGCGGTCCGTGCCGTCGCGGCGAGGTCCGCGGCGAGCGCGTCCAGGCGGTCCTGGGACCGACCCGCGAGCACGGGCCGAGCGCCGCGCGCCACGAGCTCGTGCGCGACGAGCGTGCCCGTGTAGCCCGTCGCGCCGAGGAGCACGATGCGGCCCGTCGCCGGGGGAGGGGTCGGGGCGTCGGTCATGAGGTCACCTTTCGCCGGAACCAGGGATCCCGCGAGACTACGGAGCGGTGCCGGGGCTCGCGCGTCGGCGGGGTCGCGACCGCTGCCTGCCGTGCTCACCCGAGATCGGCGTGGTGTCCTGGCGGTATGGACCGACAGCCCGACGACCCGCGGCGCGAGGACAGGCCGCCCGACGACGGTGGACGGCCCGACGGGCCCCGGCCTGGGCTCGTCGGGGTGCTGTGGTGCGTCGTCGTCATCGTGGCGGTGCTGGTGATCGGCGTCGCGATGGGACTGCTCGACGGTCGCTGACCGTACCGGCCCGCAGTGCCTCACGGCGTGCCCTCGGTGGGGTTCGCCGCGCGCTGGGTGGACGGCGGCGCGGGGTGGCTCGCGCCCGGAGGTCAGCAGCGCCCCGCCCCGCCGACGTCGATATCGACGTCACCCTCCATGACTTCGATACTGACGTCGTCTAGGATGACTTCACTATCGACGTCATCGGAGGCGGTATGGCGGTCCGCATCGAGATCACGAGTCCCGAGCTGCTCGGCTTCGCCTTGCAGCAGGGCCGGCTGCTGCGCGGGACGAGCCAGCGGCAGCTGGCCGACCAGCTCGGCATCGGGCAGAAGTGGGTCTGGGAGATGGAGAACGGCAAGCCCGGTCTTCTCATGGAGCGCCTCTTCGCCATGCTCGACGCGACGGGCGTCCGGCTGTGGGCGGAGATCGACGAACCGGTCGGCGACGACCTCTCCGGGGCAGGCGGGGACGACGTGGAGAAGCTCGATGGCTGACCTCCGCGTCGAGCTGTACGGCCGGCTCGTCGGTCATCTGGTGGGGACGAGCTCGCGCACGTTCGACTTCAGGACGGACCGGTCCGTGCTCGAGCACTGGGCACCGGGCAGCACCGTGCTGTCGGAGTCGGTACCGCTGAGTCTCGTGGAGAACCGCGCCCGCGCGGCTCGGCGACGCAACTACTTCGCCGAGCTCCTCCCGGAAGGCCGCGTCCTGAGCGACCTCGCCGCGCGGGCGCGGCTCAGGGAGGCCGATGTCGTCGGACTGCTGGCGCGCTACGGGCGCGACGTCGCGGGCGCCGTCGAGCTCTACGACCCGGACGCGCCGGGCGAGCCACGGACGCCGCGCGCGACGCCGCTCACCGACGAGCAGGTCGGCGCGCTCCTCCGTGACACCCGTGGCATGCCGCTCGGCAACTCCCCGTACTCCGGGAAGTCCTCCCTCGCCGGGGTGCAGGACAAGATCGTGCTCGCCCTCGTCGACGACGTGTGGCACCAGGTGCACGACGGATACCCGTCGACCCACATCCTCAAGCCTCACTCCACGGCGAACCCGACGATCGTCTACGACGAGGAGTACGCGACACGGATCGCCGCACGCCTGGGCCTCACGCACGGGACGCCACGGCTGCACGAGTTCGACGGCCGGACGGCGCTCGTCATCGAGCGCTTCGACCGGTCTCCCGACGCCCCGCGCGGACGCCTCCACCAGGAGGACATGAATCAGGCGCTCGGAGCACGCGGCGACGAGAAGTACCAGGAGATCGGCGGGAAGGTCAGCCTCGTCCGTATCGCGCAGGTCCTGCGGCGAGCCGCAGGTCCGACGGCGGTCGACCAGCTCCTGCGGTACGTCACCCTGGCCGTCGCGGTGGGCAACCTCGACATGCACGCGAAGAACGTCTCGATGCTCCACCTCCCGGACGGCTCGGCGCGGGTGGCGCCGATGTACGACGTCGTGCCGCTGCGGCACCAGCCGACCGACGGTCGGCTGGCTCTTGCGGTGAACGGCGTCTACGTCCACAGCGCCGTCACGGCCAGGGACCTCGTCAGCGAGGGCGAGGCATGGGGATCGAGAGCGGCGAGCGACGTCGTCCGCTCGACGCTCGACGACGTCGCCTCGGTCGTCGCGAGCGAGACGCCGGACTCGCGGGCGCAGCCAGGCTTGCGCGACGAGATCCTCGGCTTCACGCGGAATCTCCTGGCGGGGCGCCCGACGGGATAGGCGGATCAGGACAGCGAGAAGATCACGCGCTCCACCGTGGCGCGGGAGAGCGTGCCCGCAGGACGCACGGCCCAGGCGTCGAGCAGCTGGAGGTACTGGTGATACGCCCATGTCTTGTCGAGCCGGAGCTGGACGCCGGCGTTGGTCGCGATCCAGTCCCGTACGCGCATGTCGAGCACGGGTGCGGCGTCGTCGCTGTCCGGTCCTGCTGTGGCCGTCGTGAAGTACAACCACTTCGTGAAGAACGCCGGCCCGAGGTACGCCACGCGACCGGGCAGGTTCCTCATCGCGTAGAAGCCGGAGAGGGCGCCCTGTGTGCGAGCGGTCCGAGCCGCTGAGCGCAGACGCTCCAGGACCGTCGGGTCGACCGCGTCGGAACCACCCGTGAGGACGCGGGCCGTGCGGTAAGGACCATAGCCGGATGACCCGTAGCCCCAGATCATCGTGGCGACGAACGCCAGATCGGTACGGTCCGCAGCCTCAGACTTCCGCACGCTCTCGAGGACGGTGGCACGGTCAACTTGCCCAGGGAGCGAGGCGAGAAGGTCGTCGACGTCTGGCACGACCGACAGCCGGCGTGCCCACCGTTCGCGGTTCCACGGCATCCCCTTCTGTAGCGGTGGGGGTGCGGACCCGTCTCCGAGGGCCTCGGCCAGATTCTCTGGCGGGGTTGGGACGTCGTCGAGAGGGCGGAGAAGTGCGGCGTAGGGCGTCGTCGCCTCGGCGGACCTGTCGATCACCACGGGGTCACCGTAGAGGTGGTCGGTGACATCGCTCACCGAGCAGGGGGCGCCGCGCGTCGCGGACGCCGGATGCACTACGGCGAAAGGTCGATGTGCGCCCACGACAGGTCGGCGTCGCCGGCGAGCCGGAGCAGGTCCTCTTGCCGCGCCTGACCGATGACGCTGCGGTACGCCCTGACCGTCCGGCGCAGGCGTCGGTAGCGCGACACCTCCTTCGACAGGGGCAGCGCGGGGACGTAGCGCTCGATCGTGGCGCCCCCGGGCGCGGCGCACACCCACGAGGGGAAGATCTCCGTCGCTCCATCGGGGCGGTCCTGCGCGGCAGCCGCGAAGGCAGCGGCCCACGGGTCGACCTCGCCCGACGTGAACGCGGCGTCGCCATACCGTTGTGCGACGTTCTTGCGCACCGCGTGCCCCTTGTACCGGTGGACTCGTCCCTCGCGTTGCTCGAGGTCGACGGGGTTGCCGGGGAGATTCCAGTGCACGACGGCATGCGAGTACGTGTGGAAGTCCAGCCCTTCCTGGCCGACGGACGTGGACGCCAGCACGAACGGCCAGAACGGTGAGTTGAAGGCCGTGCGGACGTGCTCCTCACGGATCTCCGCGCCCTCGTCCGTGGTGCCGCGTCCGAACCGCGCGGCGAAGTGCGTGCGCACCCGCCGTTCCTCGACGTGGACCTGTCCGTCGACGACGCGGATGTCGTCGACGGACGATGTCGGCGTCCGCAGCTGCAATGCGCCGCGCAACACCTCCCCGATCCGTGCGGCGCGCTCGTACACCGTCTTGTCCACGAGGCCCTCGGATTCCACGAGGGTGTGGGCGTACTCGTCGAGCACGGCCTGGAGTCCACCGTCCGCGCAGTATTCCAGCACGGAGCGCCAGTACGCGGTGTCGTCGCGGGTGGCGTCGGCCCGTTCTGCGTCCACGAGCGCCTGCGTCTCGGGGCGGTTGAAGAGGGAACGGAACCCGCCCCCCACCCCGAAGGCGATCTCCCGAACGTCCGCGTCCGACGCCCACCAGCCGGCGGGGGTGGCATCCGAGGCGGAACCGACCGCCCGCCCGAGCGCGCGCAGCGCGCAGGTCCCAGGGGCGGCGAGCGCGGCGACGGTGAGCACGTCGACGAGGTCGTGGGGTCGCGCCCCGAGCTCGTCCGCACGGATCTCGCGGGCGGCCGCGACGTGCCGCTCGAACGTCCGTGCGTGCCCGGCGCCGTCCGGCTCATCAGCGTCCTCGTCGTGGCCGAGAACGTCGAAGAAGCCGTCCTGCTCGGCCCCGTCTGCGGCGTCGAGCAGGAGCGGCGCCGCCCAGTACCAGCGCTGATCGGCGCCGGGACGCAGCGAGGGGTCGCCGGGTGGCAGGATCGCGAGCATCGACTCCACCTCGGCGCGCACGGCCGCGTCGACCTCACCACGGGTCAGGCGACGTCCTGCGGCTCGCGCGTGCCGCAACGGGTCGCCCGCATCGGCGAGCGCGACGGACGGGTAGGAGAGGAGGAACGTCGGCATGCCGTCGAGCCGGCCCTCGGAGATCCGGTACTGCAGGCGCGGCGTGGGCGCCGGGTCGCCGTACCGGCGCCGGCCGCCGCTCGCCGCAGTGGTCGCACGACGCTCCGCCTCGTAGCTCACGACGACGGAGATCGCCTTGGGCGCGACGTTCCATGCCGAGAACGCGAGCCGCTTGGTGAAGCGCGCGAGCCCCGGGTCGGCGAACGGGCCCGCGGGCTCGTAGTAGGGGAGCGACGCCGGGAGCCAGGCCAGCCGCCATGCTTCGCGGTCGAGCACGTCGGTGACCAGGCCGCGCATCTTGGCGTTGCCCGGGTCGAGGCGCTCGTACGCGTCCACGACGTCGTACGGCAGCAGCCCGCGTGCGCTCGCGAGCGCCGAGGTGACGGCCGGCGCGTGTGCGGCGACGGCGTCGTCGAACAGCGTCTTCACCTTGTACGTGCGTCGGTCCATGAGGTTGAGCGTGTAAGGGGTCGAGCGCCAGAACTCGAGCATGTCCTGGCGCTGCGCGCCCGACGCCGCGTGCACGGTTCGGGCGACGTCGTCGAGCGACGCGTGGTCCAGGAGGTCGCCCGCGGTGATCTCGACCCCGGGGAGCACGACCTCGCGAAGCATCCCGTCCTTCTCGCGCGTCGCGGCGAGGCGTTCCGTCCTGCAGATCACGCGCCGCAGCTCGCGCTCGACGGTGTCCCGCGCAGCGACCGCCCGAGCGACGGCGGACTCGTCGGTCGAGGCGAGCATCCCCTCACGCATCGTCGCGAGCCCTGTCCGGACCGTCGCCGCGCGGTCGGCACCCGCGAGGAACTCGACCGTGCTGACGAAGTCGCGGTAGTGGTCCTCACCGTCGGGCTCGTCGGGCAGCGTGTACATCTTGTAGGGCGTCGCGGACAGCAGGAGGGTGCGCACGGCGGTGCCGTCCGCACCGGCGTAGCTGACAAGAGCATGCAGCAGCTCTGCCGCCTCGCTCTGGGCGTCGGCCCGCATGAGCTCGCTGAAGCGCTGGAACTCGTCCATGACCACGAGGTCGGGCTCGAGCCGCTCGATGGCGAGCCGTGCGACGGTGGCGCGCATCGCGCCGATGATCCTCGACCGTCGGCGCGAGAGGTCCTTCGCAGGGTTCCCGCGCAGGTAGTTGAACTCCTGGACGCACTCGACCAGCTCGTCGAGGAGCTTCCCGCCGCGCGGCCCCCGGTCGCGCGAGAGCTGCTTGGCGAACTCGGCAGCGAAGTCCAGGTCGAGCTCGTGCATCCGGTGGCGTCGGAAGCGCTCGACGTCCGCGGTGAAGTTCTTGAGGCTGGAGGAGTCGCGGAAGAACTGGAGCCAGCGTCGGGGCCGCACGTCGAGGTCCTGCGACCCGCGCGCGAGCATCCAGTACATGACGACGCGCTCGAGGGCTCGCCCGCCGCCGCTCGTCACCTGGAGCGACGTCCCGGGGGTGAACGAGACGAAATTGAGCTTCTTACCGGCGAGCTCGCCCGTGACGAGCGGCATGAGGGTGAGGCGCTCCGCGTGGAGCGGCTCGTGCCCGCGGAGGGTGAGGCGGGCGAGGTTCTGGCGGGCGATCTGCTGGTTGGAGCAGATGTACACGACGTCGATCCGGTCGACGGTGTCCCACAGCTGGTCGACGGCCTTGGCGATCACGCCCTTCGCAACCAGTGTCTTGCCGAGCCCCACCTCGTCGGCGACGAGAAAGCGGTGGCTCGGGTCGGCGTCGTCCCACAGTCGCGCGTGCACGTGGTCGACGGTGCGCCGCTGGAAGTCCTTGAGATGGCGCAGGACGTCGTCGACGTCGGGCCGCTCCTGCGGGTGGGGGTCAGCGGGCACGACGCGCCTCCTCGACGACGGTCCACAGCTCGGCGAATCCCTCGGGGACCAGGTCGTCGCCGTCGGGCATCTCTGCCAGCCGGTCGACGAGCTGTGCGACGCGGTCCAAAGCCTCGTCGCCGTGCGCGACCGCGCGCACGAGCGGCTCGAACAGGTCCGGCGTCGTGCTTCCCGACATGGCCCACGACGCCCCGGTCGAGTCGCCCGCAGGACTGGCCGCGAACACTGAGGCCGCCGCAGGGTCGGCGAGGAGCAGCGCGAGGTAGCGCGCGACGTCGTCCCGGCTCCGCAGTGCGTCCCGGACCGCGGCGTGCCGGCGCTCGGCGACGTCGCCGTCCAGTCTGAGCACAAGGACGCAGCGCCGGGTCGCACGCGCATCTCCCGTCCCGGCTGTCGTCTCCACGGCGAGGAACGGCGTGACGGCACGGAGGCTCAGGCTGTCCCACGCGACGTCGGAACCTTCGTGAAGCCCGCGTGCGTGCAGGTCGGAGGGCACAGTCACCGGCCACGCGACCGTGGTGGCGCCGAGGACCGGGTCGGGCAGGCCCTGCGTCCCGACGACGAGGCGTGCCGTGGGGTCTCCGCCGCCACGGTCCGAGTCATCGACGTCCACGGCCAGGGTGGCGCGCAGCCCGGATGCCGCGAGACGCCGGTGGAAGTCGTCGATGTCGAGGACGGTGGACTCGGCGGGGTCGACGACCGGCTCAGGCGAGCGCGGCGCGAACGCAGCCAGCACCTTTTCCAGGCCGGGGACGTCCTTCGTACCGTCGAGCGTCGTGCGCACGCCGACGTCGGCGGTGCGGCCGTGCAACGCGACCGCGAGCTCGACGTTCCCGCCCCACGCCGCCGTGGTGAGGTTCGCGCTCCCGGTGACCGTCGTGCTGTCGCGACCGGAGTCCACGACGACCGTCTTGGCATGCAGACCGTCGCGAATGCGATCCGTCTCACGGACAGGACCGGCGGTCGAACGAGGGTCGCCCGGAGAGTCGTCATTCTCGTCGGAGGACGGGTCCCGCTCGGCCGCTGACGAGAGGGTCCGGGTCGCCCAGCGGTCGAGCGGAACCGTGCCCAGGCGGTCGAACGTCTCCGCGCGGGAGACGAGCGTGCGGTCGTCCGCGTCGGGGAGCCTGCGGAGCAGCCCGGCGTCGAGGAAAGGGCTCACCGCGAGGACGCGGTCCGCGGCGTCGGGGAACGGCCAGGGCGCCGTGACGCCGTCGAGCCCGAGCGGCAGGACCTCGGCGGTCCGGAACGGTCCGGGCGGGGCGAGCCGCGCGTCCGCGACCGACGCGGCGACGGACTCCACCTGCGCGGCGCGGCCTTCGTCGAGCGGGGACGTCGCCAGCTGGGGCAGAGCGCGCAGGAAAGAGCTGATCGGGGCGGGGTCGACCGGCTCGGCGACCGACTCGTCCTCGTCCAGGACGAGCACGGTGTCCCAGGACAGGTCGAACGTCAGGTTGCGGCTGAGCACGACGAACCGGTGGCGGTACGCGCCGTCGTCGTCGACGAACCGCAAGGTCCACGACTTGGGATGGAACAACCGACCCCGTGCCGGGGCCATGACCTGGTGCACGGCCCCCTCGACGAAGGTGAGCACCGAGCGGTACGACGCCGGCACGCTGATCCCGCCGGCCTGGCAGAAGACCGTCGTGAGCTCGCTGTAGCGCTGGACGGCCTCGAGCAGACCGATCGGGTCCGTCGCGGTGAGGTCGTCGCCGTCGACCTGGGCGGTCGTGTCGAGCATCGCGAAGGTCACGGGAGCCAGGAGCAGGGCGGTGAGGTCGAGCGAGAACGTCGTGGCGATCGCCGCGTCGACGCGCAGGCCCGCGGGCGGGCGGAGCGCGTCGGTGAGCAGGACGCGGGTGTCCGGAGTGAGCATCAGGCGGTGGTCCTTGCAGTGAGGAGCGCGTCGGTCGGCTGCCCACGTCGAATGGTGCTCGGAGGGTCGGGCAGGGCGGACAGGAGGTCGTCGAGGAGCCGCCGTGTCACTATCCACCGATAGTCGAGCCGACCGGTTCCAGACTCGCCCTTCCACGCCTCGCGGGCCGATCTGTTCGTAAGGCGTGCGCGTTCGCCCTTGAGACGACGCTCCCGCTGGGTGACAAGGTCGCGTGCTCGCGACGAGTCCTCGACGCGGTCGCAGTCGAGCAGGAGGTCGAGCCACCCGTCGGTGAACAGGCGGGTCGGCAGAGGGATCTTGTCGTTGCGCGAGGTGAGGACGCTCCACAGCTCGCCGCGGTCCCAGCCGTCGAGGGTGCGCGTCTCGACGAGCTCCTCGTGCCAGTCGTCGAGGCGCTCGCGGTAGTGGTCGACGACGTCCGGGATGGCTGCCGCCTCGGCGACGAGCAGGTTGTAGAGGAGCGCGGCACCGTGCATCGCGAGGCTGAACCGCGTCGCGTGGTCGACGACCGTTCGAAGGCCGCGCGGCGCGCCGACCAGCGAGAGCTCCACGGCCGAGGCGGCGTCGAGATCGACGGCGTCACGGTGCTCGAGGAGCCATCCGAGCAGCGAGCCGCGGGTCGTCGTGCGCAGCCGTTCGAGGAGGACCTCGGCCTCCTCGGGGCGCAGGTCGAAGGTCGTCGACCGCAGTAGGTCCTCGGGAGGTTCGAGGCCGGCGAGGTCGAAGCCGGTGTCCCGCGACCCGTCACGGGCGCCGGGGTCATCCGCCTCGGTCCGGCCGTGGCTGGCGCTACGCAGGGCGGAGCCGCGGCGCAGGTGCCCGGCGATGCTCGTGTCCCACGTACGCAGCTGCCAGCGGCCGAGCGGTCCCCAGTAGACCTCGCTCGGCATGCGCTTCAGCTTCGCGCGGGCGGTCCGACCGAGGATGCCCTGGTTTCGGCCACGCCCCTCGTCGCGGTAGCCCGCGAGCAGCGACTCGATGAGCCGCACCTCGTCGGCGCGCAGGCGACGCACCGCGTCGTCCGCGGTCGAGGTGCTGCGGACGGCACGATCCACGAGCCACGGGACGAACAGCACGTACCGCAGTCGCGTGAGCAACGTCGACGTCCCGGGGAACAGCGCGTCGGAGAACGTGTCCCGGATCGAACCGATCCCCAGCTCGTCGACCGTGCCCTGCTCCTTGAACAGGTCGACGACCTCGAGCATGCGGCGGCGCTGCGCGTGGTCGGTGTCGAGCCAACCGAACGATGACGCCACGGTCTCCTCCATCTGATCTGCTCCTGGAAGGTTATGAACGGCGCGGTTCTTTCCCTAGGGCGGCTGCGGGTGAAGTTCGAGGCTGCGAGCTCACTGTGGGAGCATCGGGCCATGATCGACTTCGGCGTCGCCGCAGAAATCGTTGCCGCTGCGGCGACCGCAGCCGCAGCAGGGTTTGCCGGCTACCAGATCTGGGAACTGCGCCGAGATCGGCGTCAGGCCCGCCAGCTAGAGACCGACGGAGTTTCGCTCGCGTGGCGCAACCTGGAGGCGCCGAGCCAGGCGCAGGTAGAACCTCGTGTATGGAAGATCGAGTTTCTCCTGACGAATCCGGGAGCGATGCCCATCAGTGACGTCCGATGCGAAGTCCACTTCGGTGACCCAGTGCGCCGTCACTGTTACGACCGCTCGATCGAACTCCCTACGAAGACCATCGTGCTTCGCGCTGACGTCCTCCCGGGCGGAGGAACGAGAGCGTGGAATCGTCGACTTGAACCCGCCCCGGGAGGTGCGCCCCCCGACAGGTGCTGGGCGACCGTGTCCTTCGTCGGTGCAGATGGAGTTGCTCACCGCAACGTCTGGCCGATCTCTCACCGCGGAGAAGGCGTCACAGTGTGAGGCGAGCTGAGACACGTCTCTGATACCCGAATCGCACCTGGGCGGTCGCGCTGACCCCGTACGATGCGAGCGACCAGCGGTAGTCGACGAGCTTCCTCAAGTGGACATGCTCCCCGCCGCACGAATCCTCGTGCTGCCCAGGAGTTTGTCGTGTCCGGACCCGTCAGATACTCAGCCCGCATGCTGGCAGAGCTCGCCGCTTCCGATGTCTCTCTCGTGGAGAAGCATCTCGAAGAGCACTTCGTGCTTCAGGGACTCGGAGTTCCGAGCGAGTCCGAGCGGCGCTCGTGGCGTCGTTCGCTGCCGGTGCTGGCACGTGACCTAGCGGACGCCGGTCTTCAAGACGTCGAAGTGATCCTCGAGTACCGCCTCCCGCTCTCATCGAAGCGCGCGGACGTGGTGCTGGCAGGAACCGATCCACAAACCGGCGACGAGTCGTACGTGGTCGTGGAGCTCAAGCAGTGGTCAACCGCGCGACTCGATGACGACATCGAGTCGCTCGTCCGAGTCGAGGGTTCACCCCGCAAGCATCACCTGCACCCCAGCGTGCAGGTCGGAGGATACGTAGAGTTTCTTCGGGACTTCACAGCTGTTCTTCATGACGATCCGCGCCGGCTATCCGGGGCTGCGTACCTGCACAACGCTCAGGACGTGCGCGTCGCGGACCTGGCCGACGCTGCGGTGACGGCGACGTACCCGCTGTTCACCGCGTCCTCGCGGGGAGCCTGGCTTGACTATCTGGTGCGCAAGCTGGCCCCCTCGAGCGGGGCCGAGGCGGCGGACCGGCTCCTTGCGTCAACCGTCCGGCCGTCGAGGCAGCTGCTCAAGGTTGCGGCAGCCGAGATCCGCGAGCGAGAGCAGTTCACACTGATCGCCGAGCAGCGAGTCGCCTACGACCTCGTGATGAAGGCGGTTCAACGCGCCGCGCGAGACAACACGAAGACCGCTGTCGTGGTCTCGGGTGGACCGGGATCGGGGAAGAGCGTCATCGCGTTGTCCGTCATGGGGGAGCTGGCGCGTCGCGGCAAGACCGTCCTGCACGCCACGGGCTCGCAGAGCTTCACACAGACTTTGCGAAAGGTCGCCGGTAGGGGGTCGGCGGCCACGCAACGCATGTTCATGTACTTCAACAGCTTCATGGCCGCGGAGCAGAACAGTCTGGACGCACTGATCCTGGACGAGGCGCATCGGATCCGGGAGAAGTCCGTGAACCGCTATACGCCGAAGGCGATTCGCGAGCAGGCGCGCCCTCAGATCGACGAGCTGCTCGACGTGGCGCGCGTGCCGGTCTTCTTGCTGGACGAGCATCAAGTGGTGCGGCCTGGCGAGAGCGGTACGGTCGAGATCATCCGGCGTGCGGCCGAGGCGCGCGGTATCGGTGTCGAGTACGTCGACCTCTCCGACCAGTTCCGCGCTGGAGGGAGCCAGCTCTACGTCGAGTGGGTGCTCCGTCTGCTCGGCCTCATCGAAGGCGGGCCGATCCCATGGACGGGTGACGACCACTTCGAGCTGAGGACCGCGGGCTCGCCACGCGAGCTCGAAGTTGCTCTCGACGTACGTCGGGCACAGGGCCTCGGTGCGCGGATGACGGCAGGCTACGCCTGGCGGTGGAGCGACCCGACGGAGGACGGACGCCTGGTCCCCGACGTAGTCATCGGTGAGTGGTCGAAGCCATGGAACGTGAAGGGCGACAGAGCGGTCGGGGAAGCTCCTCCGGCGCCGCTGTGGGCGACGTCCCCTGGTGGTTTCGACCAGGTCGGCTGCGTCTATACCGCACAGGGTTTCGAGTACGACTGGAACGGAGTGATCCTGGGACCAGACCTCGTCTGGAGAAGGGACAGGTGGGTCGCGCGGAGAGACGAGAACCGGGACCCTGCCTTCCGTTCACGCGCGCAGGTGTCCGACGCCCAGTTCGACGAGCTCGTCCGCAACGTCTACAAGGTCCTGCTGACCCGCGGGATGGTGGGGACGATCATCTACTCGACCGACCCTGAGACCCAGGAGCTCCTGGAGCGGTTGGTCTCGGGGCACGATCGACGGTGACCATACGTCGCCCCGGAGGACGAGCAGTGCGCGCCCCTCGCTGCTGTTCCATCACTCTGCGAGTGCTTGGCGGATGCGACAATCGCGACGGTATCCAGGGACATGAGGGGCGGTGTGGGCGTGCGCTCGGTCAGGGCGATGACGTGCGATATCGGAGATGCCTCGATGATCGTCACGACGCTCACTCTCGGCACCGGGGTCACCCTGACCCCCAGCGGAAGATTCTCCTCAAGGACGAAGCGATGCGTGCGGTCGTAGAGCGCTTCCTCGACGCGCGGCACGACGAGTTCGAGGACCTCCGCCGCTTGACGGACGGCGACCCCGACCCGGGCTAACTGTGGGAGATGAGCCTGCTCGGCTCATCCGCGGTCCTTCGCCGGTGCGTATCAGTCTGTAGCCGTCGACGGGTCGATCCCGGGTTCGCCGGAGCCGATTCCCAACGGTGACGCGACTGGGCTTTTTCCGGAGCGCACGAGCAGGGCTCCGGGCTCGAAGACCCAGGAATTGAAGCAGCTCGTCGGAGAGGTCACGCGGTGGGCGCGGCGTGCTGAGGTGTTTTCTCGCTAAAGACGTGCCGCGGGCCGGCCGGTGCCCTCCATGCCGACCCTTTCAATCGGACGCACTTCACACGAGCTGGACGCTGCCCTGGTACTCGAAGTGGGTGCTCACCTGATCGGAGACGTCCACGTTCACGAGCTTGTGCGACGCGGGGGAGAACCCGGTCAGGCCGGCTGCGGTCTGGCCCGCCTGGGCTACCCTGTAGACGTACTTCAAGACGGCGTCGTTCGTCGAGTGGTAGCCGTACACGGCGTCTTCGACCGCGGCGGTCAGGGGGCCCCAGTTGCTCTTCGCACCGATGGCCGCGCCGAGCAGGTGCACTGCCTGGATGCGCGGCGGGCCGGATCGCGTGCCGAGCGTCTCGGTGGCCACGGCCATCACCCGGGCGCCGAGGCTGTGGCCGATGAGCACGTAGGCGTCCGCGTCGGTGCGGGCGAGGAGGTCGGCAACGATGACGCCGGTCTTGTCGGCGCGGTTCTTCGCGACGTGCCACGGATTCTTGGCGAGGTCGGAGGCGATGAACGCCGGGGTGAACGTGCTGCCGAAGAGCTTGGCTCCTGCCTTGTTGGCAGCGGCAGCGGCACCGCGCACTGCGGTGGAAGCACCGGCCCTCCCCGCGAGTCCGATACCCATCGCACCGAAGTCCTTGAGCTCCTTGGCTCCCCAGCGCACCCGGTACACGGGGGAGTCGGGATACCGGTCGTCGACGATCTTCTTCCAGCCGCCCCACTTCTCCTGATCGCCCTCGGTGAGGAACCCGTTGGCCACAAGGACCGGTACGCCTCCCTTGCCGGGGCGCAGGAGCTCGATGCGGAACGACTTGTCCTCGCGAACGTAGGCGTTCGACACGGACGCACCCAGGGTGCCCCCGACCGCGGCACCGACCGCAGTGACGACGGCGGTGCCGCCGGCCATGCCGAGTCCGCCGGCGGCCAGGGTGCCTCCGCCGAGAAGGGCCAAGCCGTGCGACGTCGCAGCGGCGCCCGAAAGTCCGCCGAACATGCCGAGCGAGCCGATGGCCCCGCCGATGGCCGGCGCCGCGAGGAGCGCCATCGGGGCGGCTGCGGCGACGCCGACAACGCTGACGGCAGCGATCTTGGAGGCCTTGCCCAGGTCGGGCTTCTCGTACTTCAGGAAGTCCTCGTAGTCGTGCAGCTCACCGAAGCTGCCTTGTGCCTTCTCGAAACCGGGGATGTCGTGCCGGTGCTCGGCGCAGTACTGGGGGACGCGGATCGCGCCACGCTCGCGGACGGCCATGTTCTCGCAGCCCGGCGCGACGCACGGTAGGGTCGGCGCCCCGCAGGACTGGCAGACGTACACGGGCATCTGGCCGTTGGGACGGTTCGACTTCCGGTGCTCGGTCTTCGTGAAGCAGGAAGAGCACCAGCCGAGCTTCGGCTGGTAGGGAGAGACGTCGTCGGCGACGTCGGCGATCCACTGCGCGACCTTCGCGTAGGCGTCGGCTCGCTTCTGCGCGGTCTTCTTGTTCTCCTCGGCCTGCTTGTGCGCGGCCTTCTGGCTCTCGCGATCGGGCGCGGCGAGCGCATCGGCGTATGACGTGGTGCGCGCCTCGTACCAGGATTTCGCGAAGGCCCACAGGTTGCTCACCAGTGCGGGGTTGTCCGCGAGGACGCCGCCGCTGTCGACCGTCGGCTCGACGTCGACGACGTCGCCCTCGAGCACAAGCCGCGCGCCCTGGTCTGAGACCACCTCAACCTTGAGGCGAGTTCCTCCGACGACGTGCGCGTGAATCGATCCTGGCATGGCCGGATGATGTCACGGCCGAACCCTGCGCAGAGGTCCCGAGCGGGTGAAATCGCCAGTGCAAGCGTCGACGATACGGTGAGTGCATCTGGGGATTACCGCGTCGTACATGGCGCGGCCGACGCCGACCGCGCTGGCTAGGAGGAGGTCGAGAGATTCGACCGCGGTGCGGTCGGGCCGCCGTCGACGGACTGCGACACCAGCACCGCGAGCTGCACGCGGTTCGTGACCCCGAGCTTCGCGCTCGCCGCGGAGAGGTGGGTCTTCACCGTCGCTTCGCTGACGTACAGCCGCTGCGCGATCTCGGGGTTGGACAGGCCCTGCGCGACGAGCCGTGCGACGTCGAGCTCGCGCTCGGTGAGGGTCGCGACCCGCTCGGCGGCCTCCCTGCGCCCCGCCGCGCCGGGCGCGGCGGTGACCTGCGCCATGACGACGCGTGCCGCACGGGGCGACAGCGCGCCGTCGCCGGCTGCGACGGCGCGGACGGCGGAGACGATCTCGTCGGGTGACGCGTCCTTGGCGAGGAACCCGGACGCCCCGGCGTGGACGGCGTCGAGGATGCTGGACTCGGTGTCGAACGAGGTCATGGCGATGACGCCGGGCGGGTCGGGGAGCGCCCGCACGGCGCGTGTCGCCGTCACGCCGTCGACGCGGGGCATGCGCAGGTCCAGGAGCACGACGTCGGGGTGGTGTGCTTGGACGGCCGTCACGACCTCGTCGCCGTCGGCGGCCTCGGCGACGACCTCGATGTCGTCGGGCCGCAGGATGGTCCGCAGCAGCCGTCGCACCATCGGGTCGTCGTCGACCACGAGCACCTTGATCACGCCCCGACCCTAGCGGCGCGCGCCCACGGCGCGTCCGCGGTGACCGCCGTCCTCGGCGCCGGGCGCAACGGCCGTGCCGCCCGTCGCGACCGCCGCACCGCCCGTCGCCGCGACCGCCGTCAGGCCGGCGCGCCGTCCTGGTGGCGCACCCACGTCTCGCGGACCTCGGTGAGGTGGTCGAGCATCGCGGCGCGGGCGCCGTCGGCGCGGTGCGCGTCGAGGTTGTCGACGATCGCGCGGTGCGCGCGCGTGACGACGTCGATGCGGCGCGGGTCGTAGGAGAACGTGGCGACGCGCGTCTCCATGAGGCCTTCGCCGAGCACGTCGTAGAGCATGACGAAGAAGTCGTTGCCGGTCGCGACGGCGAGCCCGCGGTGGAAGGCGTAGTCGTTCTTGGACGCGGCGACGATGTCGTCGGCGTGCCCGGGGAGCTGGTCGACGAGGTCGGCGAGGCCGGTGAGCGCGGCGTCGTCGATGCGTTCGGCGGCGATGCCGGCGACGGCGACCTCGAGCGTCGCGCGGACCTCGTGGAGCTGGAGGTAGGGCACGTTCGGGCCGTGGTGGAGGAACATCTGGAGCATCTGGCCGACGTCGTCGATGCTGGTGCGCCCGACGCTCAGGCCGGAGCCGGGCGTGGCGGTGACGATGCCCTTGGCGGTGAGGGCGCGCACGGCCTCGCGCACGACGGTGCGGGAGACGCCGTAGGACTCGCAGAGCTCGCGCTCGGAGGGCAGCCGGTCGCCGGGCTGGAGCTCGCGCGCGAGGATGTCGTCGCGGATCGCGTCGGCGACCTGGTCGGACAGTCGGCGCTGTCGCACGATGCCGCTCGTCGGCAGCGTCGCATCGGGCTCGGGCACCGTTCCTCCTCGGGGTGACGACCGCGCCATTCTGCCTCACGGGGGCCGCGACCTGCCCGGACGCGGTCCCTGCTCATGGTCGTGAGACGGGGTTGGCTCAACTGGTATGACAGGATACAGTCACTCAACCTGCTGAGCCGAGCGTCCGACGTCGGGCACCCGTTCCGGCAGGTCTCCCCTCACCCGCACGCAGAGCAACGCGGCTTCCCAGTCGCGGGGAAAGAGCTGTTCCACGATGCGCGCCATCAGATTCGAGACGTCCGGGACCGCCCACGTGGTCGACATCCCGCGCCCGGTCCCCGGCCCCGGCGAGGTCCTCCTCGCCGTCACCTCCACGGGGGTGTGCGGCTCCGACCTGGCCGCCCTCCGCGGCACCCACCCGTTCCGCGTCCCGCCGCTGATCTCCGGCCACGAGGCCGGTGGCCGCGTCGCCGAGGTCGGCCCGGACGTCGCCGACGTGGCCGTCGGCGACCGCGTCGTCGTCGACCCGCAGCGCCCGTGCGGCACGTGCGACCTGTGCACGACGGGCGGCTACCACCTGTGCGCGAGCAAGCAGATGCTCGGCGTCGCCGAGTGGGACGGCTCGTTCGCCGAGCACGTCGTCGTGCCCGCGTACACGCTGGTCCCCGCGCCCGACGGCGTCGCGGACGAGCACCTCGCGCTCGCCGAGCCGGTCGCGGTCGCGGCCCACGCCGTCGCGCAGCTGGGGGAGCGGCGCCGCGGGCGCGCGCTCGTGCTCGGCGGCGGCACGATCGGCGCGCTCGTCGCACGCGTCCTCGCCGACGGCGGCAGCACCGTGGTCGACGTCGTCGAGCCGCGGGAGCACGTCCACGAGGTGCTGCGCGCGGTCGGCGCGACGGGCGTCCACCTGCCCGACGCCGCGCTCGAGCCCGGCTCGTACGACGCCGTCTTCGTCGCCGCGGGCGTGCCCGCGCTCGTCGAGCGCGCGTTCGAGGCCGTCGCGCCCGGTGGGGCGATCGTCCAGGTCGCGGTGTTCAGCCAGCCCGTGCCGGTCCCGGTGGGACAGCTCCAGGTGCGCGAGATCGCCCTGCTCGGCACGGCCATGTACACGAAGGACGACTTCCGCACCGCGCTCGACGTCCTCGCGCGCCACCCCGGGCTCGCCGACGTGCTCGTGTCCCGCACGACCTCCCTGGAGGAGGGCGCCGCGATCACCACGACCATGGCCGCCGAGGGGCCCGGCGACATCGTCAAGCTGGTGATGGTCCCGTGAGCGCGGCCCGCGCCGTCCGCGGCGTCCTGTCCGGCGCCGAGCGGGCGCTGTTCGTGGTCTCGGGCGTCGCGATCGCGCTCGTGAGCGCCGTCCTCGTGCTCCAGGTCTTCATGCGGTACGTGCTCAACAGCCCGACCGTGTGGTCCGAGGAGTTCGCGACGCTCGCGTTCGTCTGGTGCGTCATGACGGCGATCCCCGTCGCGGTGCGCCGCAGCGAGCACATCGCGGTGACGCTGCTCCTCGACCGCCTACGCGGGAAGGTGCGCCGCGCGTTCGTCGCGCTCGGCTACGCGCTCTCCGCGGGCCTGTTCGGCCTCGTCGCCGTCTACGCCGCGATGATGCTGCCGACGGGCGCGCGCCAGCTCATGACCGGCCTGACCATCGCGACGGGCACGGACATCACGCTGCTCGCCATGTACGTCGTCGTGCCGATCGGCATGGGCTTCTCCTGCGTCTACGCGGTCGAGAAGCTCGTCGAGGCGCTCCGCGGCGACTTCGACACCCCCGACGACGCCGTGGAGGCGAACATCGCCGAGGCGGAGCAGCTCGTCGCGCCCACCTCCCAGGACAAGGACGTCTGACCCATGCCCCTCATCCTCGGAGGGCTCCTCCTCCTCATCCTCGTCATCGGCGCCCCGGTGGGCGTCGCCGTCGGCCTCGCCTCGTTCGCGAGCCTCGCCGCCGAGGGCGTGCCGCCCGAGGTCGGCGCCCAGCGGTTCGTCGCCGGGATGCGCTCCTTCCCGCTCCTCGCGATCCCGCTCTTCGTGCTCGCCGGCTCGCTCATGAACGCGGGCGGCGTGACCCAGCGCCTCATCGACTTCGCCTACGCGATCGTCGGCCGCATCCGCGGCGGGCTCTCGGCCGTCAACGTGCTCACCAACATCACGTTCGGCGGCATGTCCGGCTCGGCGGTCGCGGACGCGTCGTCGGTCGGCCGCCTCCTCATCCCGCAGATGCTGCGCCGCGGCTACGCGCCCGGCGACGCGGCGTCGGTCACCGCGACGGCGTCGATCGTCGCGCTCGTGCTCCCGCCGAGCATCACGATGATCATCTACGGCGTCGCCGCCGAGGTCTCGATCAGCGCGCTGTTCTTCCACGGCCTCTACATCGGCCTCGGGTTCGGCCTCGTGTACCTGGTCACGGGCTGGCTCGTCGCCCGCAAGAAGGGCTACCCCGCCGAGCGCGGCGTGGGCGCGCGCGAGCTCGTGCGCACCGCCGCCAAGGCGCTCCCGGCCCTGCTCATCCCGGTCGTCGTGCTGGGCGGCATCCGGCTCGGCGTCTTCACCGCGACGGAGGGCGGCGCGGTCGCGGTCCTCATCGCGGTGATCCTCGGCGTCCTCGTCTACCGCGAGCTGTCCTGGCAGCGGGTCGTCAAGGCGATGCGCGAGACGACGATGCTCGTCGCCGCGATCATGCTCATCATCGCGATGGCGCAGGCCTACTCGTGGGCGCTCGTAACCGGCGGCACGCCGCAGATCGTCGCCGACGCCGTGCTCGGGCTCACGGACAACGTGCTGCTCATCCTCTTCGTCGCCAACGTGATCCTGCTGCTCATCGGCACGGTCGTCGAGGGCAACGCGGCGATCATCATCTTCACGCCGATCCTCCTGCCGATCGTCACCGCCGCCGGCGTCGACCCGGTCCACTTCGGGCTGATCGTCGTCATCAACCTCGCGATCGGGCTCATCACGCCGCCCGTCGGGATCAACCTGCTCATCACGAGCCGGATCGCCGGGATCTCGGCGGAACGGGCGCTGCGCGACATGCTCCCGTGGCTCGGCGTCTCGGTCGCCCTGCTGTTCCTCGTCACGTACGTCCCCGTCCTCACCGGCATGTACTAGCCGGCGCGACGGTCGACACCCGCCACCGGCACCAGCACCCCGGCGGGCGAGGGCGCCCCTCGCCCTCGCCCGCCCCGCACACGAAGGAGCTTCCCGTGGGGAAGAGAACCACCGCGCCGCACCGTCGCGTCGCCGCCCTGGTCGTCGCGAGCGCGCTCGCCCTCGGCGGCTGCGCGGCCACGACGACGGACCCCGAGCCCGACCTGCTGCTCCGCCTCGGCCACTCGTACGGCGCCGGGAGCCTGCAGGACCGCGCCGCGAACCGGCTGTCCGAGCAGGTCGCCGACGCCTCCGACGGCCGCGTGACGATCGAGGTCTACCCCGCCTCCCAGCTCGGGAGCTGGGAGGACATGCAGGAGGGCCTGGAGTTCGGGGCCGTGGACATCGTCGTCGAGTCCGTCGGCTCGCTCGAGCGCTACACCGACCTCGCCGCGATCGAGGGCGTGCCGTTCCTCTACGAGGACGAGGACCAGTTCCTCGAGGTCTGGGACGGCCCGCTCGGCGACGAGATCATCGACGCCATCCGGGAGGACTCCGGGTTCCTGCTGCTCGGCCAGATGTACCGCGGCGGGCGCGTGCTCAACACGCAGCGTCCCGTCACCGAGCTCGCCGACGCGCGCGGCCTCAAGCTGCGCGTCCCGACCCAGCAGACCTACCTCGACACGTGGCACGCGCTCGGCGCGAGCCCCATGCCGCTCGCGCTCAGCGAGGTCTTCCCCGCGATCGAGCAGGGCGCGGTCGAGGGCCAGGAGAACCCGATCGACGTCGTGCGGTTCAACTCGTTCTACGAGGTCGCGCCGCACGTCACGCTCACCGAGCACGTGTTCGGCAACTTCCACTTCCAGGTCTGGGCCGACGCCTACGAGGGCTGGCCCGACGACCTCCGCGCGATCGTCGACGCCGAGATCGACGACGTCTCCTCCTGGTACCGCGAGACGTCGATCGCCGAGCGGCAGGAGAACGTCGACTTCCTGGTCGAGCGCGGCGTCGAGCTGCACGAGATCGACCGCGCCGAGTGGGCCGAGGCCTCGTCCGAGGTGCTCGACCACGTCGACCCCCAGGTCGTGGAGTGGGCCGAGCGCATCCGCTCGGGCGACGCGTGACGCCGTACCGCGGCCCCGAGCCGCGTCGGCGCGTCGACCGCGTCGACCGCGCCGGCCGCGCCGGCCGCGCCGCCCGCGACGACCGACGACCCGACCGACCAGAGGAGACACCGATGCGCGGCGCGATCGCCGACGACTTCACCGGGGCCACCGACCTCGCCGGCAACTGGAGGGCCCGTGGTCTGCGGACCGCCGTCGTGCTGGGCGTCCCGGGCCCGGACGACCTCGCGGACCTCGCCGACCACGATGCCGTCGTGGTCGCGCTGAAGATCCGCTCCGTGCCCGCACCCCAGGCCGTGGAGCAGGCGCGCGCGGCCTACCGCGCGCTCGCCGCGCTCGGCGTCACGCAGGTCTACGACAAGTACTGCTCGACGTTCGACTCCACGCCCGAGGGCAACATCGGGCCCGTCGCGGACGCGCTGCTGGAGGAGACCGGCGCGCGCAGCGCCGTCGTCGTCCCGGGCTTCCCGGACGCGGGCCGCACCGTGTTCCGCGGCCACCTGTTCGTGGGGGACGAGCCGCTCGACCGCAGCCCCATGAAGGACCACCCGCTCAACCCCATGTGGGACTCGCGCGTCGCGAACCTCCTCGCGGCGCAGACCGCGCACCCGGTCGCCGAGGTGCCGGTCGGCGTCGTGCGCGCCGGCGAGCAGGCGCTGCGGGGCGCGATCGTCGCGGCCGAGGCGCAGGGCGCGCGGTACGTCGTCGTCGACAGCATCGACAACGACGACCTCGCCGTCATCGCCCGCGCGACGTCCGACGCCCCGCTCGTCACGGGCGGCTCCGGGCTCGCGCTCGGCCTCGACCCGACGGGCGCGCCTCTCGGCGACATTGCCGCCGTCCCGGGCCGACGCGCGGTGCTCGCGGGCAGCGCGTCGCGCGCCACCCAGGCGCAGGTCCGGGCGGCCCTGCCGCACCTGCCGCACCAGAAGGTCGACGTCGCGGCGGCGCTCGCGGACCCGGGCGCGGAGGTCGAGCGGCTCCTCGCGTGGGCGCGCGAGCGCTGGGCGGAGCAGCCCGACCGGCCGGTGCTCGTGTACTCCGTGGGCGAGCCCGACGACGTCGCGCGCGGGCGTGCGGTGACCGCCGACGCCCCCGCCGTGGTCGAGCGGCTGTTCTCCGCGCTCGCGCCGCGGCTCGCGGAAGCGGGCGCGACGCAGCTCGTCGTCGCGGGCGGCGAGACGTCGGGGAGCGTCGTCCAGGGGCTCGGGGTGCACGTGCTCGAGGTCGGGCAGCTCCTGAGCCCGGGCGTGTCCTGGCTGCGCGGTCGCCGCCGCGGGGCCGACGACGTCAACCTCGTCCTCAAGTCGGGCAACTTCGGCACCGAGGACCTCTTCGTCACCGCGTGGGAGGAGCTCGCATGAGCGACCTGGTCGAGGAGCTGCTCGCCGCCGGGCGGGGTCTCGCCGCGAGCGGGATGTCGCCCGGGACGTCGGGCAACGTGTCCGTGCGCGTCGGCGACGAGGTGCGCATGAGCGCGAGCGGCACGTCCCTCGCGACCCTCACCGCCGAGCAGATGGCCCGCACGACGCTCGACGGCACCCCCGTCACCGAGGGCGACGGCCCGACGCCGCGCCCCACCAAGGAGTGGCCGCTGCACCTCGCGATGTACGCGCGCGACCCGGAGTACCGCTGCGTCGTGCACCTCCACTCGCCGAGCGCCGTCGCGGCGTCGTGCCTCGCTCCATGGCGCGAGCACACGGCGTTCGCGCCGGTCACGCCGTACGTCGTCATGCGCGTGGGCAACGTGCCCCTCGTGCGGTACGCCGCGCCGGGCGACCCGGCGCAGGCCGAGCGCGTCCGGGGCAGCGCGCTGCGCTTCCACGGCGCCCTGCTCCAGAACCACGGGTCGATCGCTGCCGGGCGCACGGTCGCGGAGGCCGTCGACCGCGCGGTCGAGATCGAGGAGGCGGCGCGCGTCCGGCTGCTGCTCGGGGACCGGCTCGACGCGCGGCTCCTCACCGACGACGAGGTGCGCGAGCTCGTCGAGGCGTACGGGCAGCCCTGGGGCTGACGTCCGGGCGAGGATGGTCCGGTGCCGACCGACCCGCCGTACGCGCGCCCGACCGCCGACGACCTCGCCGCCGCGCGCGGCCGTGAGATCGAGGACTGGCTGCGGCCGGGCCTCGACGTGCTGTTCTGCGGGATCAACCCCGGGCTGTACTCGGCGGCGGTCGGGCTGCCCTTCGCGAACCCGGGCACGCGGTTCTGGAAGGCGATGCACGAGGCGGGCTTCACGGACCGCGTGCTCGGGCCGTGGGAGCGCGACGCGTTCCTCGACGCCGGGCTGGGGATGACGAACGTCGTGCGACGGGCGACCGCGCGGGCGGACGAGCTGACGCCGGACGAGATCGTCGCGGGCGGACGCCGCCTCGTCGAGACGGCGGAGACGTACCGGCCGCGGTGGGTCGCGGTGCTCGGTCTCGGCGCGTACCGCACGGCCTTCGCGGACCGTCGCGCCGCGACCGGCCCGCTGGAGCGGCGCGTCGGCCCCGCGCGGGCGTGGCTGCTCCCGAACCCGAGCGGCCTCAACGCGCACCACACGGTCGCGACGCTCGGCGCGGCGTACGCGGAGCTGCGCGTCGCCGCGGGGCTGCCGGACCGCCGTCGGGCGTGAGCGCCGCGCAGGGCGAGCCGAGCTGTCGCCGCCCCCGCGTGCCTCGGCCGCGACATCTGCTTGTTGACTCTTGCGAGAAGTTGTTGACTTGTGTGAATCGGCCCGGGAGACTCGAGGTCCCGAGGTCGACGCCGTCCCGGGTTCTTGCCCCCTCACCGTCGAGGAGACACCCCATGAAGCTCTCCCTGTCCCGGGTGCGCACGCGTGCCACCGCTGTCACGGGTGCGCTCGTCGCGCTCGGGCTGGTGGTCTCGGGCGCCGCCGCCGCGACCGCCGTCCCGTCGGCGGCACCCGCTGCACCCGCTGCACCCGCCGCAGCCTCTGCCGCCGTCGCCCCGACGATCGCCCCGGTCGTCGACGCCAACTTCCCCGACCCGGACATCCTGCTCGTCGACGGCGTCTACCACGCCTACGCGACGAACGACCAGGGCCGGAACGTGCAGCACCGCACCTCGACGGACCTGGTCACGTGGAGCGCCCCGAACGACGTCGCCCCCGACCTGGGCGCCTGGGTCAGCGAGGCGTGCACCTTCTCGCCGGGCGGGGCCACCGACCGCTGCGTGTGGGCGCCCGAGGTCGCCGCGGTCGAGGGCGGGTACGCCCTCTACTACACGGCGCGCGACGCGACGTCGCCGCGCCAGTGCATCGGCCTCTCGCTCTCCGACTCGCCCGAGGGGCCGTTCGAGCCCGCCGGCGACGACCCGTTCGTCTGCCCCAACGGCGAGGACGGCACCGAGGACCTCGGGGGAGCGATCGACGCCGGGACGTTCGTCGACGGCGACCAGCTCTACCTGCTGTGGAAGGCCGACGGGAACTGCTGCACCGGCAAGACGGCGATCATCTTCGCCCAGCCGCTGTCGCCCGACGGCACCACCCTCACCGGGCCGGCCACCGAGCTGATCCGCGTCGACACGGCGTACGAGGGCCGCGTCGTCGAGGCGCCGACGGTCGTCGAGCGCGACGGCACCTACTACCTCTTCTACTCCGCGAACGACTTCTACGGCGGTGCCTACCGCACGTCGTACGCGACGGCGCCGAGCCTGGCCGGCCCGTGGACCAAGGCGACGACGGAGCTCATGACGAGCGACCGCTTCCAGGGCGACGTGCGCGGCCCGGGCGGCCAGGACGTCGTCACCGCGCCGGACGGCTCGGACGCGATCGTCTTCCACGGCTGGAACGCGGCGTTCACGTACCGCGCCATGTACGTCGCGGACCTCGAGTGGTCGGCCGACGGCGTCCCGTCCGTCCCGCAGGCGTCCGACCGCTACCAGGCCGAGGACGGCGTCGTGACGAACGCGCGCGTCGTGGCCGACGGCGGGGCGTCGGGCGGGGCGAAGGTCGGCGGCCTGGACTTCGCGGACTCCTCCGTGACGGTCGAGGTGCACGCCGACGCGGCGGGGCCGGCGCTGCTCGGCATCCGGTTCGCGAACGGCTCGCAGGACGGCTCGACGCGCGTCCCCTCCACCGGGACGCTCGCCGTGAACGGCGAGGTGACGGAGACCGTCGTCTTCCCGCACACCACGTGGGGCAACTGGCAGACGTCCGAGCACCTCGTCGACCTCGTCGCCGGCACCAACACGATCACGCTGACGCGCGCGACGTTCTTCACCGAGCTCGACGCGTTCGACGTCTACCCCGCGACGCGCGACCCGCGCCCGTCGGCGCCGCCCGTCATCCCGTCCGACGCGACGCGGTACGAGTTCGAGGACGGCGTCATCACGCGCGGCTCCGTCGGGAGCGCCGCCGGGGCGTCGGGCGGGCAGAAGGTCGGCGGGCTCGACTTCCTCGACAGCTCCGTCGCCCTCCAGGTCCACGCCGACGAGGCCGGGCCATACACGCTCGGCGTGCGGTTCGCGAACGGCTCCGAGCGCGGCGGGTACACGCTCGCCTCGACGAGCACCGTCACGGTGAACGGCGCCGACGCCGGGGTCGTCACCTTCCCGCACACCACGTGGGGCAACTGGCAGTCCGTCACGCACCAGGTCGAGCTCCAGCAGGGGTGGAACACCGTCACCCTGACCAAGCTCACCTGGTACACCGAGCTCGACGCGCTCGACGTCTTCCCGGCCGAGGTGCCGCCCGTCGACCCGCAGGTCACCGTCACTGCGCAGCCCCGCTGCCTCGGCGGCACGCCCTATCTCGCCGTCCGCGCCACGAACGACGGCGACGAGACCGTCGCCGTCGCCCTCACCACCCCGCACGGCGAGCGGGCGTTCGCCCAGGTGGCCCCGGGCAAGAGCGCGTACCAGTCGTTCAAGGTGCGCGGCGGGGCGCTCGAGGCGGGCGAGGCGCTCGTCGCGGTCACCGACGTCGCCGGCACGACGACGGAGGTGACGGCCGCGTACGACGCGCTCACCTGCGCGTAGCCGCCTCCTGACCCGCAGACCGCGGTGCCGCCCGGCCGATGGGCGGCACCGCGGTCGTGCGTCCGGGCCGGAGCGACAGGTCCGTGCGCCCAGGGCTGCGCCACAGGCCGAGGCGGGGGATCGTGCGGCGGTCAGGCGCGGGGGCGGTCCCACGGCAGGTGGGCCCGGACGACGAACCGGCCGTCCTCGACGCCCGCCGAGAACGTCCCGGCGAGCGCCTCGCAGCGCTCGCGCATCCCGACGATCCCAGTGCCGCTGCCGGGGACGCCCAGGGCGTCCGCGGTGAGCGCGTTGCGGACCGTGAGGTCGACGCCGTCGCCGGGCCGGGCGCGCACGTCGACGTCCGCGCGGGCGCCCGGGGCGTGCTTCATCACGTTCGTCAGCGCCTCCTGCACCACCCGGTACACCGCGCGCGTGAGCGCCGGCGGCGCGGAGTCCGCGTCCGTGACGAACACCGTCGCGGCGAGGTCGACGCCCGACGAGCGCGCCTCGTCGAGCAGCGCGGCGAGGTCGCCGAGCGCCGGGGCGGAGCCCGTGTACTGCTCCGCGCCGTCGCGCAGCGACGTGATGAGCGCCCGCATCTCCTCGAGCGCGCGGTGGGCGGACGAGCGCATGGTCCGGGCGGCGTCGGCCACCTCCGGGTCCTCGGTCGTCACCTCGAGCGCCGACGCCTGCAACGACATGACCGACAGGTTGTGCGCGACGGTGTCGTGCATCTCGCGCGCGATGAGCTCGCGCTCGTCCTGCCGCGACAGCTCGGTGCGCAGGTGGTCGGTCTGGCTGCGCAGGTCCTCCGCGTGCGTGCGCAGCGTCTCGGCGCGACGGGTCTCCACAGCGGCGGTCTGCTGGGCGACATGCGCCCGGCCCGCGTAGCGGCGGACCAGTCCCGCGCCCACCGAGAGCGCGACGAGCAACACCCCGATGACGACGTAGCCGGCAGGGGGAAGGTAGGTGGTCTCCCCGCCGGTGGCAGGCGTGAAGGAGAAGATCACCGAGTCGCCAGGTCGTGCGGCGTCGCGCCAGAACGACGCGGCCACGGCCGCCGCGGCGGCCGCCACCGACCCGAGGAGCGCCGGACGCCGGTCCTCGCGTGCGAGGACGAACGGCAGCGCGAGGAGCGGGGCGAGAGCGCCGACGGGTGTGAGGATGCCTGCCGCGGCGGTCCCGAGACAGACGGCGACGGGGTGGCGGATACGCCAGATCACAGCGGCGGAGACGCACGCGGCGAGGACAAGCCACAGGATCGAGAGCCCGAGCTGGCCCCCGCTCAGCTCCTGGCCGTGGCGTGCCGAGTCGAACGACAGGCCGACGATGCCGACGAAGAACGTCGCGGCGACCGCCACCGTGGTTCCTGCGCCGGACCAGAACCGCCGCGCCCGCCCGGGGGCGGGGGCCGCCGTCGGGCGCGCGCCGCCGACGGTGTGCGGCGGCAGGTGGCCGATGGGGGTGCCCGCGGCGGCCGGTCCGGTCGGCGCCGGCGGCCAGGTGGGCCCGGGATACCCGGGTGGCGGGGCACCCGGGTGGCCGGGCGCCGGGTAGCCCGGTGGAGGCGCGGCGCCCGGCGGCACCGCGGGGCCGCCCGGCTGCTGCGGCGGGGGGTACATGCGGCGAGCATACGCACGGGCGCCGACGCCCGGCCTCCGCCGACCGGCTCGCGCGACCGGCCCGGATCTCCTCCGGTCGGCCGGCCCGGACGAGCCGGTCGGGCGATCCGCCGGACGGTGCCGCGCGGCCACGATCGTCCTCGAACGCAGCGACCACGACGCACCGAGGAGACCACGATGTCCGCACCCCACGAGGGCCAGCGCCCCGACCAGCCGGGCGCGTACCCGGCCCAGCCTGGCCCGACGCCGCCCCCGGGCCAGCCCTACTCGTCGCCCCTGGGGCCGGGCGCCCCCGGAGGAGCCGGCCCGACGCCGCACGCCGCCCACCCCGGTCAGGCGGGCTGGGCCGGTCAGCCGGGTCAGCCGGGTCAGCCGGGTCAGCCAGGCATCCCCGGGCAGCCGGGCTTTCCGGGGCAGCCGGCGCAGCCGGGTGCGGCCGCGTTCGCGGGGCAGGCGCCGGGCGTCCCGCCGCGCAAGAGCTGGTTCGCGCGGCACAAGATCCTCACGGGCCTCGGGGTGGTCGTGATCCTCGCCGTGATCGGGGCCGCGCTCGGCGGCGGGGGAGGGGACGAGCCCGAGGCACCGGCCCCGGTCGCGGGGTCGAGCGCCCCGCAGGACCCCGCCGAACCCGCCCCCGAGGCGCCGGACGAGCCTGCCGAGGAGCCCGCTCCGGAACCCGCGGCGGCCGCGGTCGGCACGCCGGTGCGCGACGGCAAGTTCGAGTTCACCGTGACGTCCGTGGAGACGGGGGTCCCCACCGTCGGGGACGAGTTCCTCAACGCGCAGGCGCAGGGCCAGTTCGTGCTCGTGCACGTGACGGTGACGAACATCGGTGACCAGGCGCAGATGTTCGACGGCAGCAGCCAGAAGCTCGTCGATACCGCCGGGCGCGAGCACTCCGCCGACACCAGCGCGGCGATCTACCTCGGCGACGCGAACTCGTTCCTCACCGACATCAACCCGGGCAACAGCGTCGAGGGCACCGTCGTGTTCGACGTCCCCGCCGACGCAGTCCCCGCGAGCGTCACGCTGCACGACTCCTTCTTCTCCGGTGGGGTCGAGGTATCGCTCGGCTGAGCGCAAGGCGCCCCTGCCGGGCCGTCGCGACGTGCCGGAGCCACGGACGGACACGGTCCCGCGCTCGCTGCACTGCCGCGCACCCCGCACCCGGACTCCGGGGGCAGGTGCGCGGCGGTGCGCGTCAACCGCCCGCGAGGTCGTCGGTGACCAGGCGCGATCTGGCCTCGTAGACCTGGAGCGGGTCGGCTGCGGTCGTCGTCGTCGCGGTGCCCGTGACGTCGGTCCAGTCGGGAGTGCCGGTGATCCGGAACTGCCCGGACCACGTCGTGGTCAGCGTGATCGTCACCCGGTCCGCCGGCTGGCCGTACGTGTGCGCGACGGTGTGGTGCGGGTACGCGGCGCCCGGGTCGGTCGTCGTCACCGGACCGCTCCCGTCGCCGTAGTCCCAGGTGAACGACCGCGGGGTTGCCCGGATCTGGACAGGGATACCGAGCAACGTCGTGTCGAGCACCTGCTCCGCGGGCTCCGTGTAGGTGATCGTCGGCACGTTGACCACGGTCCAGCCGTCCGGCGGCTGCACGACGACGGGCGGCGGCGCGATGGTGAGCTGGCGGAACGCCGCCTCCGCCTCGGCGGCGAGATCTGCCGCGCCGACGCACGACCCGTCGTCGACGAACTCCCAGCCCGACACCGCGGTGCGTGACCCGTCCGCGGTGTTCGTCCACGTCTGGCGGAAGAGCGGGTCCATCGCGAACTCCTCCGGCGCACACTCCTGGGTGTGGTCGACCGGGGTCTGTCCGCCCGGGCACGCCTGCACCAGCCCCGGAAACGTCGTCGCGGTGTCGCCGTCGAAGCAGCGGTAGGCCGGACCTCGCCGAAACGCCTCTGTAGACGGGCTGTCGTCAGCGGAGCCAGGGGCGCGCTCTCCACTGTCTAGCGTGACATCGCGGCGCCCGTCCACCAGCACGTTGTCCTTCTGCGCATTACCGCGGAGCGTTGTTTCGCTTTCTTCGACCGCGCTTGCCGCCGCGGTGGCCGCGAACTGAGCGACTCCGAGGACGGCCAAGGTAGCGAGGATGCGCCTAGACCATCTCGCGCCCACCTTCAGTCCTCAACCGTCAGTGACAGGACCCGCCAACCTGCACCGTCATGCAGCATGTCGATTTGTAGTCGGCCGTCGCTCGGACCACTCTTCTCGACGATCGTTCCGGCACTATCGGTCCGGACGAGCGCGTCTTGCTTGAACTCGGCCGTGACCGGGTATCCGCCGATCAGTGTGTCGAGTTCGCCGACGTTGACGTTGCTGAGCGCGATTGCTGATCCTGCGTAGTCGTCTCCAGACGACGCGATCTCTGCTGCGTCAGCCGAGACGTTTGTGCAGAACTCGCATGTCTCGGTCCAGGACATCGAATCCCATTCGGTGGTGTCGCCAGTCATCAAGACGTCGTCGTAGAGCTCGAGGAAGTACTCCGCCGCCGCAGCAGCACCCTCGGCGTCGTCGCGCTCCATGGCTGCGGGTCGTTCGGGCTTCGGCGGGCCGGTCGTGGTCGGCTCGGGTTCGGGTGTCTCCGTGACAGACGGCTCGGCCGACGTCTCGACCGGAGGTGACGGTGCGGGTTCACCCCCGCCGGTGCAGCCGGCGACCAGGCACCCGGCCGTCACGACGACGCCCAGGGCGAGCGCTCGCCGTCGGGCGTTGCTCCTCGACCGGAGCGCTCGGGCGCTCCCCACCGTTCCTGCCGGTCGTCCTCCGACCGGCGCATGACGCGTACGACTCACCAGACCCCCTGCCCGCGAACCGGGCGGCGCGGCCCGGACCGGGCGGCACCGCACGAACGCCACGAACCTATCGAAACGTCGCGCGGCGCGGAACCGTCCGTCCCGCCCTGTGGACGACGCGTCACGAGGTGTCCACCACGTGACCGCTCCACAGGTGCGGGTGGCGTGGCGGGCACGGCTCGGTGAACGTTGCCCGACGCCCGTCCCCGCACCCACCCATTCCTGGGCAAAACCGGCGCCTTCGCTTCCTATGCTCCGAGTGGCCGCCCACCCGCAGGACGGGTGCCGCGCCGGCCGTGACCTGCACCCTCGGACGAGCGGACCTGTGCTGTGACCACCGTTCTCACCCCGGAGTCCCCGGGCTCCTCGGGCGCGCCCCGCGGCGCCGCGCCGGGCCCCACCTCCCCGGCCACCGGGCCGGGCACGACCCGCCCGGGCGCGCCGGGATCGCCTGCCGGCCCGACGTCGTCGGGCACCGACCGCGAGGTCCAGACGCTGCACCGCAGTCGCCTGGGCGCGCGCCGCCGTCGGCGGAACCTGCTGTGGGCGCTCCTGCTCGCGGGCCCGAACGTCCTGCTGCTGCTGGTGTTCGTCTACCGGCCGCTGCTCCAGAGCTTCTACCTCTCGACGCTCCAGTGGAACCTCGGGTCGCCGGTCGCGCGGCCGGTCGGGCTGGGCAACTACGTCGAGTGGTTCACCGCCCCGACGACGGGCCGCATCGTCACGACGACGCTCGTCTTCACGCTCGCGACCGTCGGCGGCGCGATGGTCCTCGGCCTCGGCTTGGCGCTGCTGCTCAACCGCCGCCTCAGGGGCCGCGGCGTCGCCCGGACCGTCGCGTTCGCGCCCTACGTGCTGTCGGGCTTCGCGGTCGGGATCCTGTGGCTGTTCATGTTCGACCCGCGCTACGGGCTGGTCCAGGAGCTGCTCGGCTGGGTCGGCGTCGCGTCGCCGCAGTGGTACACGCAGCGCCCGTGGCCGCTCGTGATGATCGTCGTCGTCTACCTGTGGAAGAACCTCGGGTACGTCGCCCTCATCTACCTGGCGGGCCTCCAGTCGGTGCCGCAGGACCTCAAGGACGCGGCCGCGCTCGACGGCGCGTCGTCGGCCCGGACGCTGCGCTCGATCGTCCTGCCGCTCCTCACCCCGACGACGTTCTTCCTCGTCGTGACGATGCTCCTCGCGTCGCTCCAGTCCTTCGACATCATCAAGGCGATGACGCAGGGCGGCCCGCTCGGCTCGACGACGACGCTCATGTACTCGATCTACGAGGAGAGCTTCGTCAACGGGCGCGCCGGGTACGCGTCGGCGGTCGCCACGGTCCTGTTCCTCGTGCTGCTCGCGGTGACCGCGGTGCAGATGCGGTTCGTCCAGCGGAAGGTCCACTACGCATGAGCGCCGTCGCGCCCGCCCGTCCCGAGACGGCGCCCGCCACGCCGGCCGCCCTCGCGCCCCGCCCGTCGGGCGCACCCCGTGCCCGACGCCGGGCCCTCCAGCCGGGCGGGTACCTCGCCCTGGTCCTCGCGACCGTCGTGCTCGGCGCGCCGCTGGTCTGGATGGTGCTCGCGAGCATGAAGACGCCCGCCGAGCTGTACACCGTCCCGCTGCAGTGGCTCCCGGGCAGCGTGAACCTCGACAACTACGCGCAGGCCGCGGACTCGATCCCGCTGGGGCGCCTGCTGCTCAACAGCGTCGGGATCACGGTCGTGGGCGCGGGCCTCAAGGTCGCGCTGGGCCTCACGTGCGCGTACGCGCTCGTGTTCCTCGACTTCCCGTTCAAGAAGGTCGTGTTCGGGCTCGTCATCGCGACGCTCATGATCCCGCCGCAGATCACGATCATCCCCAACTACACGCTCGTCGCGAGCCTCGGGTGGCTCAACACCTACCAGGGCATCCTCGTGCCGGGCCTGGCGAGCGCGTTCGGGACGTTCCTGTTCCGGCAGCACTTCCTCACGCTGCCGCGCTCGATCCTCGAGGCCGCCGAGCTCGACGGCGCGGGGCACTGGCGCAAGCTCTGGCGGTTCGTCGTGCCGATGAGCACACCGACGCTCGCGGCGGTCGCGCTCGTGTCCGTCGTGACGGAGTGGAACGACTACCTGTGGCCGTTCCTCGTCATCGACCGCCCGGACAAGATGACGCTCCCCGTCGGCCTCACGCTGCTGCAGAACACCGACGGCATGACGAACTGGGGCGTCCTGCTCGCCGCGACCGTGGTCGTGACGCTGCCGATCCTCGTCGTCTTCCTCGTCCTGCAGCGTCGCCTCGTCGCGGGCCTCACCGCGGGCGCCGTCACCGGCTGACGCGCACCCGTCCGACCACCGGACTCCCCGGCCCGCCCACAGCGGTCCGGGTTCCCCGAAGCGCACCGACACCCGGTGCACGACCTGAAGGAGCACCTGTGTCCCACCGCACCGCACCCGGCCGGCCCGCGCGCCGCCGTCGGGCCCGCGCCGCCGCCACCGCCCTCACGGCGGTCACCGCCCTCGCGCTCACCGCGTGCGCCGGCCCGAGCGTGGCCGGGGCCGACGGCGCCGGCACCGCGGGCGACGACGCGGCGGCCGAGGCCGTCGACTGGTCCGCCGTCGAGCCCGCGTCCGAGATCACGTGGTGGAGCAACCACCCCGGCACGTCCCAGGAGATCGAGCAGGAGCTCATCGACCGGTTCGAGGAGGAGTCCGGCATCACGGTCAACCTCGTGACCGCGGGCGCCAACTACGACGAGGTCGCGCAGCGCTTCCAGGCCGCCGCGCAGACCGACGAGCTGCCCGACGTCGTCATCGCGTCCGACGTGTGGTGGTTCCGCTACCACCTCAACGACCAGATCCTGCCGCTCGACGACGTGCTCGAGTTCGTCGACGCCGACGCGGACGACTTCCAGCCCGCGCTCTACGCGGACTACGAGTACGACGACCAGCACTGGGCCGTGCCCTACGCGCGCTCGACGCCGCTCTTCTACTACAACAAGGACCTGTGGACGGCGGCCGGTCTGCCCGACCGCGGGCCGGAGACCTGGGCGGAGCTCGAGGAGTGGGACGCGTCGCTCAAGCCGCTCGTCCCGTCGGGCGGCTCGACGCTCGGCCTGTCCACCGGGCCGTCGTGGGGCGCGTGGTGGTTCGAGAACATGATCTGGGGCCAGGGCGGCGCGTACTCCGACGGGTTCGACCTCACGCTCGACTCCGAGGAGTCGGTCGCGGGCGGCCAGTTCCTGCACGACCTCTTCCACGAGAAGGGCGTCGCGACGCTCTCCGCGGACGACGCGATGGTCGACTTCTCGTCGGGTCTCATCGCCTCGACCATCGGCTCGACGGGCTCGCTCAAGGGCGCGCTCGACGCGGCGTCGTTCGAGGTCGGCACGGCGTACCTGCCCGACGGCCCGGACGGCGGTGGCACCCCGACCGGCGGCACCGGGCTCGCCATCCCGGCGTCGAAGTCGCCCGAGCAGCAGCTCGCCGCGGCGATGTTCCTCGCGTTCCTCACGGACACGGAGAACACCGCGTACTTCTCGCAGAACACGGGCTACATGCCGGTGCGCACGTCGGCCGTCGAGTCCGACACCATGAAGGCCATCTACGAGGCGACGCCGCAGTTCCGCACGGCCGTCGACCAGCTCGCCGACAAGGCGCGCCCGCAGGACGACGCGCGCGTCTTCATCCCGGGCGCCGACGCGCTGCTCAACGAGGCGATCGAGCAGATCGTCATCGAGGGCGCCGACCCGGCGGCCGCGTTCGAGTCCGTCGCGCCGCGCATCGAGACGGCGTACAGCGAGAACGTGGAGCCGTACCTGTGACGGCGACCGCCCTCGCGCCCACGGGCGCGGTGCCGGAGCGGGCCGCGCGCCCGCGCGTGATCGCGCACCGCGGCAACAGCTCCGTCGCCCCGCAGAACACGCTCGCCGCGTTCGAGGCGGCGTGGCGGGCCGGCGCGCACAGCATCGAGATCGACGTGCAGCTCACGGCCGACGGCGAGCCCGTCGTCATCCACGACGACACCGTGGACGCGACGACGTCCGGCAGCGGCACGGTCGCACGGCTCGACCGCGCAGCGATCCGGGCGCTCGACGCCGGGTCGTGGTTCTCCCCGGCGTTCGGCGGCCAGCGCGTGCCGACGTTCGCCGAGGTCGTCGACCTCCTCGTGCGGCGGCCGGGCACCGACCTGCTGCTCGAGCTCAAGGGGTCGTGGACGGTCGAGCAGGTGCGGCGCGTCACCGGGCCGATCCGCTTCGCGGGCCTCGCCGACCGGGTCGTGGCGCAGAGCTTCTGGCCCGAGACGGTCGCGGCGCTGCGCGACGCCGACCCGGGCCTGCGCCGCGGGCTGCTCGTCGTGGCGCTCGACGACGACGTGCTCGCGCGGTGCGCCGAGCTCGACGTCGTGACGTGCAACCCCATGGGGGCGCTCCTCCTGGAGGACCCGGGCCTGGTGCAGCGCCTGCACGACGCCGGTCTCGAGGTCGCGGTCTGGACGCTCAACGAGCCCGCACACTGGGCCGCCGCGGTCGACCTCGGGGTGGACGCGATCATCACCGACCGTCCCGACCGGCTCGCAGGCTGGCTCGCGGCCCGCGGGGTCTGAGGCCCGGACCGGTCGCACCGGGGTCGCGCGCCGGACGCTCGTCGTCCGGCGCGCGGCCCCGGTCTCGCGTCCCGCCGCGGACGCCTCCCGGGGTCAGCGCACGACGATGGTCGTGACGACGTCGGTCACGCTCGGCCGGGGCGGGGTCGACCCGAAGCCGAACCGGACCGGCGGGACGACGTCGTGCAGGTCGCCCAGCGACGTCCCGTCCCAGCGCGTCTGCGCGGCGACGAGCGCGCGGACGTCGGTCGCGCCGTAGTGCTCCGTGCGCCCCGGCCCCGCGCTGCCCCGCGTCCGGACCCCGCGCAGCAGCGCGCGCGCGACGGGGTCGGTGAGCACGGTCGCGTGCCGCGACGTCGCGACGCGGTGCGGCACCGCGCGCAGCACATGACCCAGGACGGTGCGCGGCCCGACGGCGAGCCGCGCCTCGAGCGGCCCGGCCACCACGTGCCAGCCCGGCAGACGGCCGCGGCCCGGGCGCGCACGCGCCGCGTGGCCGCGCGCGGCAGCGGGCACGGGGTGGGCCGGCTCGTCCGTGACGACGACCGGCACCAGGACGACCCGGTCGAAGCGGTAGGTCGACGCGACGAGCTCCGCGACGGGGCGCGACGGCGCGAGGAGGAGGCGCTCGCCGTCGGGCCGCTCGACCATGACGTCGGCGAACGCGCCGAACGGCGACGCGTCCCAGCGCCCGACGACGACCCGCGTCCCCGACGCCGTGCCCCAGCCCGCGATGCGGCCGCGGAACCGCAGGACGCTCGACATCCCGGCAGCGTAGGCCGCGCCCGGCGCGCCCGCCCCCGTTCGGCGCGCGAGCCGTCGCCCGGGGCGGGACGCTCGGGGGAGGCGGCGACCGCCGTCGGGCAGCAGGAGGTGACCCGTGCCGAAGACGACGCGCGACGGCGACGCGAAGCAGTCCGAGATCCCCAGCACGCTGCAGCGCTCGGACGAGAAGGCGCAGCGCACGTTCGCGAAGGCCTACGACGCCGCGAGGGAGCAGTACGGCTCGGATGAGCGTGCGCGGCGCGTGGCGTTCGCCGCGCTCAAGCACACGCACGAGAAGATCGGCGACCACTGGGAGCCGAAGGACGAGCCCGGCCCGTCCGACGAGCGCGCCGAGGAGGGCGGGCTCGACTCGACCACGGACACCGCCGGGGGCGTCGACGCGAACGCGACCAAGGAGCACCTGCTCGACGTCGCCCGCCGGCTCGACGTCGACGGCCGGTCGACCATGACCAAGGACGAGCTCGTCGAGGCGATCCAGCGCGCCAACGACCGCGCGACCCGCCGCGCCCGCGGCGACTGACCCCCACCCCGCGCGACCACACCTCTACCTCGCGCGACCACGCCTCTACCTCGGCCTGCCACGCCTCTACCTGGGCCTACTCCGCCTCTACCTCGCCGAGGTAGAGCCCTGGTTCCGCGAGGTAGAGCTCCGGTTCCGCGGGGTAGAGCCCCAGTTCCGCGAGGTAGAGCCGTGGTCCTCGGGCGATCGGCTCGTCGGGGTCAGGCGGGCCGACGGCGGTGGGGGACCCGCACGCGGTCGAGGTCCTGCGCGACGGTGAGCTCGCCGTCGAACACCTCGCGGGCCTCGCGCCAGAACTCCGTCGGGTCGGGGTACCGCTGGGAGAAGTGCGTGAGGACGAGCGAGCGGACCCCCGCCTCGGCCGCGACCGTCGCGGCCTGCCGGGCCGTGAGGTGGCCCCAGCGCTCGGCCTGCTCACGGTCGCGGTCGAGGAACGTCGACTCGATGACGAGCAGGTCGACGCCGTCCGCGAGCCGGTGCACGGCGTCGCACAGGCGCGTGTCCATGACGAACGCGAACGACTGGCCGGGCCGGGGGCCGCTCACGTCGTCGAGGGTCACGGTCCGGCCGTCGGGCGTCGTGACGCGGCCCGCGCGCTGCAGCTCGCCCACGACCGGCCCCGCGAGCCCGTGGCGGGCGAGGAGCGCGGGGTCGAGCGAGCGGCCGTCGGGCTCGTCGAGGCGGTAGCCCACGGCCTCGATCGTGTGGTCGAGGCGCTCGGCGCGGAGCGTGAAGCCCGGCTCGGGGCGGCCGGGGACGGGCGGGACCACGCCGTCCGTCGTGACCGGCTGGAGCTCCAGGTGGCCACGGCGGTAGTGGGCGCTCGCGTCGAGCAGGTGGTTCACCCACCGCTGGCCCGACGCCGGGTAGGTCACCCCGATCGTGTGCCGCACCCCGTCGCCGCTGATGCGCTGGGAGACGCCCGCGAGCCCGAGGCTGTGGTCGCCGTGCAGGTGCGTGATCGCGATGCGGGTGAGGTCGGTCGCCGACACCCCGGCGAACGTCATCTGCCGCTGGGTGCCCTCGCCGGGGTCGAAGAGGATCGCCTCGTCGTCCCAGAGCAGGACGTACCCGTTGTGGTTGCGCGTGCGGGTCGGGACCATGCTGGCCGTCCCCAGGACGACGAGCTCGCGGCGGGACATGCGCCCAGCGTGCCACGCCGCGCTCGCTGCCGGGCTCGTAGGGTGGCAGGAGACCCCGCACCCGAGAACCGGAGAACCATGCGCCTGCTGCTCGTCCGTCACGGACAGACCCCGTCCAACGTCGCCGGCCTGCTCGACACCGCCCTGCCCGGGCCGGGCCTCACCGCCCTCGGGGCGCGCCAGGCGGCGGCGGTCCCGGACGCGCTCTCGGGCCGCGTGGTCGACGGCGTCGCGGTGTCCACGCTCGTGCGCACGCACCTCACCGCGGCCCCGCTCGTCGAGCGCCACGGTCTGGAGCCGCTCGAGCTCGACGGCCTGCGCGAGGTCGACGCGGGCGACCTGGAGATGTCCGCCGACCACGACGACCACGCCCTCTACCTCGAGACGGTCTTCGCGTGGGGCCGCGGCGAGCCCGACCGGCGGGTGCCCGGCGGCCCCGACGGCACCGAGTTCCTCGACCGGTACGACGACGCCCTCGCCGCCGTCGCGCGGATCGGGTGGGAGACCGCCGTCGTCGTGTCGCACGGTGCGGCGATCCGCGCGTGGGCGTGCGCCCGCGCCGCGGGCGTCGACGTCGACCGGCTCGCGTGGACCCCGCTCGCGAACACCGGGCTCGTCGAGGTCGAGGGGGACCCGGCGTCGGGCTGGCGGTTCGTCGGGGTGAGCGACGGGCCGCTGGGCGGCGCGTTCCTCGACGACCTCGTCGCGGAGGACCCGACGGGCGAGTCCGTCGACGAGGAGGAGCGCCGCGCCGCAGCGGACGACTGACCCCTACCACTCGGTCGGAATGACGCAATGATCAGATCATTGCGTCATTTCCTATGCATCGCACGGACCTGGCGGTCGTCACGTTCGTGACATACGCTCGACGGATGGCCGACGCACCGCTGCCCGCGCCGAACGAGCGCGCGCTCGAGTCCGACATCGTCACGGACCTGCGCGAGCAGATGACCTACGGGTCGTACCTGCACCTCGACACGCTGCTCGCCTCGCAGGAGCCCGTGAGCGACCCGGAGCACCACGACGAGATGCTGTTCATCGTGCAGCACCAGACGACGGAGCTCTGGCTCAAGCTCGTGCTGCACGAGCTGCTCTCCGCGCGCGACCTGCTCGCCGCCGACGAGCTGGGCGCCGCGCTCAAGCGCATCGCGCGCGTCAAGCACGTGCAACGGACGCTCACCGAGCAGTGGTCCGTCCTCGCGACGCTCACGCCGAGCGAGTACGCGCAGTTCCGCGGGTTCCTCGGGCACGCGTCCGGCTTCCAGTCGTGGCAGTACCGCGCGGTCGAGTTCCTGCTGGGCAACAAGAACGCGCGGATGCTCGACGTGTTCGACGCCGAGCCGGACGCGCGCGCCGAGCTCGCCCGCCTGCTCGCCGAGCCGAGCGTCTACGACGAGTTCCTGCGCCACCTCGCGCGGCACGGCCACGACGTCCCGCAGCGCGTCCTGGACCGCGACGTCACGGTCGCGCACACGCTCGACGACGACCTCGTCGAGGTCTTCCGGCGCATCTACGACGACCCGGAGACGTACTGGTCGGCGTACGAGACGTGCGAGGAGCTCGTCGACCTGGAGGACAACTTCCAGCTCTGGCGGTTCCGCCACATGAAGACGGTGCTGCGCATCATCGGCACCAAGCGCGGAACGGGCGGGTCGAGCGGCGTCGGCTTCCTCCAGCGCGCCCTCGACCTCACGTTCTTCCCCGAGCTGTTCGCCGTCCGCACCGAGATCGGGCGGTCGTGAGCCTCGGCCGGGCGGGCGACGGCGGCACCTGGCTCCCGCCGCTCGCGGACGCGCACGTGCACCTCGGCCTGGTCGACCCGGTCGCGGTGCGGCGCGGCGGGATCGCGGTCGTCCACGACCTCGGGTGGGTGCCCGACGCCGCGCGCACGTGGCCCGGGCGTCCCGGCTTCCCGGCGGTCGCGTTCGCGGGCGCGTTCCTCACCGCCCCCGGCGGCTACCCGTCGGACCGGTCGTGGGCGCCCGCCGCGTCCGTCGAGGAGGTCGGCTCGCCCGAGGCGGCCGTCGCCGCCGTCGACAGCCAGGTCGCCGCGGGCGCGTCGTTCCTCAAGGTCGCCCTGCACGCCGACGCCGGCCCCGTGCCCGACGACGCCACGCTCGCCGCGCTCGTCGGCCACGCCCACGCGCGGGGACGGGACGTCGTCGCGCACGTGGAGGGGCGCGGGATGGCGGCCCGCGCGTTCGAGGCGGGCGTCGACCGGCTGGCGCACGCCCCGTTCAGCGAGCGCCTGCCCGACGACCTCCTGGCGGCGATGGCCCGCCCCCGCTCCGCCGACCACGACCCTCCACGCGCTCGAGCACGGGGTGACGGGCGAGATGAGCCGGATGGCGACCGTAACCTCGTGCTCGGCGGAGCGGGGGTGAGCCGGGTGAGCTGGGTGAGCACGCTCGACGTGCACGGGTGGGGGAGCCCGACGGCCGAGCAGGACGTCGCGATCGACAACGTGCGGCGGTTCGTCGCGCTCGGCGGGACGGTCGTCTACGGCACCGACCTCGGCAACGGCCCGCTCCCGCCCGGCGTCAACGCCCGCGAGCTGCGGGCGCTCGCGGAGGCCGGCCTCGACGCGCGCGCCCTCCTGGGCGCGATCGCGCACGACGGCGCCGCGCCCGACCCGGACGGCGTCGCGACCTGGGTCCCCGGCGACCCGCCCGACCTCGACGACCCCGACGACGTGGCCGCGTGGTTCGCGCGCGCCGTCGTCGTGGCGCGACCCGAGCCCCACGGTGCGCCGCGCGCACCCCGCACCCCGGAGGACACGCGATGACCGACCGCACCGACGGCACGACCACCGACCACGCCGCGCGGTCGGCCGAGCTCGACGCGGCGGACCCGCTCGCGCGGTTCCGCGACGCGTTCGTCGCGTCCGACGAGGTGACCGCCTACCTCGACGGGAACTCGCTCGGCCGGCCGACGCGCGCGTCGGCGGAACGGCTCGCGCGGTTCGCGACCGACGTCTGGGGAGCGCGGCTCATCCGCGGCTGGGACGAGGAGTGGTACGAGCTCCCGCTGACGCTGGGCGATCGGATCGGCGCGGTGACGCTCGCCGCGGCGGCGGGTCAGACGTTCGTCGGGGACTCGACGACGGTGATCCTCTACAAGCTCGTGCGCGCCGCGCTCTCGGCGCCGCAGGTCGCGGGTCGCGACGAGATCGTGCTCGACGCCGGGAACTTCCCGACGGACCGGTACGTGCTGGAGGGCGTCGCGCGCGAGCACGGCGCGACGCTGCGGTGGATCACGCCCGACCACGACGGCGGCGTGACCCCGGAGCAGGTGGCGGAGGTCCTCTCCGACCGCACCGCGCTCCTGCTGCTCAGCCACGTGGCGTACCGGTCGGGGTACGTGAGCGACGCCGCCGCGATCACGACCCTCGCGCACGACGCCGGGGCGCTCGTCCTGTGGGACCTGTGCCACTCCGCGGGCGCGGTGCCGGTCGAGCTCGACGCGTGGGGCGTCGACCTCGCGGCGGGCTGCACGTACAAGTACCTCAACGGGGGTCCCGGCGCGCCCGCGTTCGGCTACGTGCGCGCCGACCTCCAGGGCGCGCTCACGCAGCCGATCCAGGGCTGGATGGGGAGCGCGGCGCCGTTCGAGATGGGTCCGGCGTACGCGCCGCACGACGGCGTCCGGCGCTTCCTCTCGGGGACGCCCGCGATCGTCGGGATGCTCGCGATGCAGGACATGCTCGACCTCGTCGACGCGGCCGGGATGGCGGCGGTCCGCGCCAAGTCCGTCGCCCTCACCGAGCACGCGACCGCCCTCGTGGACGACCTGCTGCTCCCGCTCGGCGCCCGGTACGCGTCGCCGCGCGATCCCGAGCGCCGAGGTAGCCACGTGACCGTCGACCACGACGCGTTCGAGGCGACGCTCCCGCTGCTCTGGGAGCGCGGCGTGATCCCCGACTTCCGCCGCCCGAACGGACTGCGCCTCGGCCTGTCCCCGCTCTCGACGAGCTTCGACGAGGTGCGCGTCGGCGTCGAGGCGGTGCGCGACGCCCTGGCCGAGGTCCTCGGCGGCCGGCCGAGCGGGCCGACGGTGCCGGGCGCGGCCGGGCCCGCGTGATCCTCGACGACCTCGACTCCCGGCCCGGGAGCACGACGTCGTTGCTGCGCACCGTCGTCGGGCTGTACGTCCGGGACCTGGGCGGTGCGGTCGCGGTGGCGGACCTGGTCGACCTGCTCGGCGCGCTCGGCGTGCCGCCCGCGGGGGCGCGCAGCGCGATCTCGCGCGTCAAGGCCAAGGGCCTGCTCGTGCCCGAGACGCTCGACGACGGCCGCGCGGGGTACCGGCTCGCGCCCGACGCCGGGCCGATGCTCGCGCGCGGCGACCGGCGCATCTTCGGCTACCGGCAGCAGAGCGACGACGACCCGTGGTGCCTCGTGTCGTACTCGTTGCCCGAGGAGCGGCGCGACGCGCGACACCAGCTGCGCCGGCACCTCGCGTGGATCGGTGCGGGGAGCGTCGCGGACGGGCTGTGGATCACGCCCGGTCACCTCGTGGACGAGGTCGAGGAGATCCTCGTGGCGCTGGAGGTCCGGGACGCCGCGACGGTGTTCCTCGCGGGGGCGCCGCGCGTCGCGGGGTCGTTCGCGGACGCGGCGGCGCGCTGGTGGGACCTCGACCGGGTCGCGGCGCTGCACCGCGCGTTCCTCGCCCGGCACGACGACGCGGGAGCCGACGGCGCCCCGTCCGCGCGAGCGGACGAGCCGCGCGACGCGTTCGCGCGCTGGGTGCGGGCGGTGGACGACTGGCGGCCGATCCCGTACGCCGACCCCGGGCTGCCGTCGGCCGCGCTGCCCGCAGACTGGCCCGGGACGGCGAGCGTCGCGCTCTTCGGCCGGCTCGGGCACGGGCTCGCGGACGCCGCGTCGCACCACGTCCGGGTCGTCGTCGGGCACCGAGGGGAGCACGGTGAGGGGATGAGCGACGTGACGCACGACCTTCCGGCCGCGGTGCGGACCCTCGTCGAGGCGACGAACGCAGGGACACCGCCCGGTTCCTGACCGCGTTCACCGAGGACGCCGTCCTCGACGACGGGGGCCGCCGCTTCCGCGGCCGCACCGAGCTCGCGAGCTGGGACCGGACGGACAACATCGGCAAGCGCTCGCACTTCGAGGTCTCCGGGCTGCGGCCGGGGGCGACACCCGACGAGGTGCTGCTCGACCTCACGGTCTCGGGGACGGGTACGACGGGCCGGGCACGTTCACCGTCCGCCTGCGCGACGGGCTGATCGCGAGCCTCGTCATCTCCTGACCTGGGGCCGTGCGCACGCGCAGCCTCTCGCGGATGGTTGGCAGCCCGACATGACCGACAGGTCCGGCCGCTCGTGCGCACGGTGAGGTGGGGTCGATCACACCGGAGCGACTTCACCCGCCACGCGTTCTGGACGCCCGTCCAGTCCGGCCTACGGTGAGAGGGACGGGCCGGTCCCGGTCCGTCGGGACCGACCCGTACCCCACCCGATGGAGCTGTCCGCTCGATGCTGCCCTCACGTCTGTTGCCGCAGTCAACCACTCGTTCCGGCCGACGCCGCACCGCTGCCGCAGCCGTCGTCGCGCTGGCCGGCGCCGCGCTCGTGCTGCCCGCGTCGGGCGCCGTCGCCGCCGACGCACCGGTGAACCCCTTCGACCTGGCCGGGGGGTTCAGCGTCTACGCCCGCGAGGACGCCCACCTCGGCAACCACGAGACGGAGGGCTCGGTCGCGGTCGGCGGCGAGCTGTCCGTCCGTGCAGACGGGGGCATGTACGCGATCCTCCACCAGGCGGCCGGGACTGCCGACTACACGATCCCCACCGTCGACGGCGACCCCACCCGTCTCCTCGTCGGTGGCTACGCGCCGACGTCGGGGACGGTCCAGATCACGAACGGCGGGGCGCCCGCGGACCGGGGTGCAGCGCTCCGGGGCTACCTCAAGGTCGTGGGTGACGACCCGGCGTTCGGCACGTACCAGCGCGCCGACTGGGTGCGGTACCGCACGTCGCTCGACGACTCGCCCGCCGTCGACGCCACGAACCAGAAGTGGCCCGACGGCGCCGCGACGGTGGCGACGGAGCGCGGCTCCGTGGCGGCGTACGTCGAGACGGGTGCCACGGGGGCCGCCGAGGTCCGCCGGTGCCTCGCCGACCTCGTGCCGAGCGGCGCAGCGCACGTGCTCTCCGTGACGGAGGACGTCGGCGACCGCGTCGTCCTCTCGGCGCTCGAGGCCGGGCGGCCGAACGTCGTCGACTACGCGGCGATCGCGGACGCGTACACCGTGCAGTTCGCCGACGGCGTGCTCCCGTCGGCCGACGCCCCGCTCATCGTCTCCGTCCCCGCCGGGACGACCGACCTGAAGGGCTCCGTGTTCGGCGAGGCAGGCAAGGCGGCCTCGTTCGTGATGTGGGACCTGTCGCGGCTCGACGGCCCGGTCACGCTCGGCGCCGGCGGGACGCGGCTGGACGGGTCGGTGTACGCGCCGACCGCCGACCTCACGGTCGAGGCGTCCCCGCTCGACGGGCAGGTCGTGGCGCGGGACCTCACCCTGCTCGGCGGGGAGGCGCACGCCTACCTGTTCGCCGGGTCGATCCCGTGCGGCACCGTGCCCGCCGAGAGCGGCAGCCTCACGGTGACCAAGCGGGTGCTGGGCGACGCCGCCCCGGTCGTCCCCGCGGGCACCGCGTTCACCGTCGCGTACTCCGTCGACGGGTCGGCGGGCGAGCTCACGCTCCCCGTGGACGGTACGGCGACCCTCGACGACCTCCCGCTCGGGGCCGAGGTGGTGCTGGGCGAGCCCGACTTCCCCACGGTCGAGGGCGTGGAGTGGGGCGCGCCGACGTGGCAGGTCGACGGTGGCACGGTCGAGCCGGGCGACGACGGCACGGTGCGGGTGGAGGTCGCCGCGGCCGCGGACGTCGCCGTGACGCTGACCAACACCGCCGACCGGCCGCTCGAGCCCACGCCCGCGCCGACTCCGACGACTCCGACGACCCCGACCGACCCCACGGACCCGACCGTGCCCACGGCGCCCGACGTGCCGGGCGCGCCCGACGCGCCGGGAGCACCGGCCGACGGTGGCACGGGTGGTCTCGCGACGACCGGCGTGCAGGCCGCCGGTGTCGCGATCGCCGCGCTCCTGCTCGTCGCGCTCGGCACGGGCGTCCTCGTCCTCCGGCGGCGCCGGGGCGCCTGAGCCGCCTTCCCCTCGTCGCAGGCCTCGACGCCGCGTCCCTTCCGGGGGGGGGGGGGGGGCGTCGTGCGTCTCCCGGGCCGGGCGGAGGACGGCCATCTGGCCGCCGCCGCGCGTTCACCGCGACGACGCGTGGGAGCCATCCCCGCTCCCTACTGTGACAGCGCTTCCCACCACGGGTCCGACGCCGCCACGGTGGTCCGACGGTCGTCGCCGCGCGGACCCCTGACCTGCGAAGGAATCCATGAACCCGCACGCCTCCCGGCTGCCCGGCGCGCTCGCGCGCGCGGCGGCGTCGGCGCTCGCCGTCTCGCTCGTCGGCACGGCGCTCGTCGCCGCGACCGCGACCTCGACGGCCGCCGCCGACGAGTCCCTGCTCTCGACGTCCGGCACGACCTGGCGCTACCTCGACGACAACACGAACCCGGCGGGATCCGCCGCGGACCAGCGCGTGTGGACGACCACCGCCTTCGACGACTCCGCGTGGAAGTCCGCGACGGGCGCGTTCGGCGCGAAGCGCGGCGCAGCGACGGGTATCGGCGCCGCCTTCCCGATCACGACGCTCCTCACCCAGTACATCGAGGGCACGACGACGGACGTCCCCACGTTCTTCTTCCGCACCGACGTGGAGCTCACCGCGGCCGACCTCGACGGCGTCCCGGCGTTCGAGGGCGAGATCGTCTACGACGACGCCGCGATCGTCTACGTGAACGGCGAGGAGGTCGTGCGCCTCGGCGACGACGACCGGAAGATCACCGAGAACCTCCAGTACCACGGCAACGGCCGCACGGACCCGGTGACGGGCACGTTCGTCGTCCCGGCCGACGCGTTCGAGCCCGGCGAGAACACGATCTCCGTCGCGCTCTACCAGGACGCGCCGACGAGCTCGGACATCTACCTCGACGTCCGCTCGCTCGTCCCGACGCACGGCGAGGTCCGCGACGTCGCCTTGAACGTCGGCGCGGACGAGACGCAGGCCAACGTCGCGTGGTTCTCGACGCTGCCCGGCGCGGGCGAGGTGCAGTGGGCCCGAGCCGACGAGACGGGCGGCGAGGTCGACTGGCGGACGGCCCCGACGTCGTCGTCCCGGAGTGGTGCGGCCGCGGACGGCGCGACGTACCACCACGCCACGATCACCGGGCTCGAGGAGGACGCGGCGTACGTGTACCGCGTGGGCAGCGCGGCGACCGGCTGGTCCGCGCCGTCGACCTTCACGACGGGCACGTTCGGGGACGAGTTCTCCGCGCTGTTCGTCGGCGACGCCCAGATCGGGGCGAGCGGCAACGCCGCGAACGACGCGGCGCGCTGGGCCGCCAACCTCGACACCATGACCGAGCGACACCCGGACACGGCGTTCCTCATCTCCGCGGGCGACCAGGTGGAGAACGCGGGCAGCAGCCAGCAGTACGCGGGCTTCCTCGCGCCGCGCCAGATGCGCGAGCTGCGCTTCGCCGTCCAGGACGGCAACCACGACACCGCGTCGGCGCTCTACGACCAGCACTACGCGATGCCGAACCTCTCGGCCGAGCAGCGCCGCGACTACTGGTACGCGTACAACAACGTGCTCGTCGTCGCGATCGACTCGAACGACTCGTCCACGACGCAGATCGCCGGCCACGAGGCGTTCCTGCGCGACGTGGTCGGCACGCACGGCGACGCGTACGACTGGGTCGTCGTGACGTTCCACCACTCGCTCTACAGCCAGGCGTTCCACTCGCGCGACACCGACGTGGTGCGCATGCGCGAGGCCCTGTCGCCCGTCTTCAGCGACCTGGGCGTCGACCTCGTCCTCGCGGGCCACGACCACATCTACACCCGCTCGTACCTCATGGAGGGCGCGACGCCGGTCGTCCCGGCCGCGGCGCCGGCCGAGGGCGACGTGCTCACCCCGGAGGAGGACCAGGTCCTCTACCTCACGGGCAACTCGTCGTCGGGCTCGAAGTTCTACGACTTCGACGGCGCCAAGCCGTGGACGGCGCGCTGGGAGCAGTCGCGCGAGGCCAGCTACTCCGACCTCGACGTCACGCCCACGTCGCTCACCGTCACCACGTACGCGACCGGGTCGCAGCGCGTGGTCGACCGGGTGACGCTCCAGCGCGAGGACGAGGCGGGCCCCGCGCTCGCCGTCGAGACCAGCGCCCGCTGCCTCGCGGGCACGGCGTACGTCGCGGTCCGCGCGACGAACACCGGTGACATCCCGGCCGACGTCACCCTCGCGACGCCGTTCGGCACGCGCACGGTCGCGGCGGTCGCGCCCGGCAAGGCCGCGTACCAGTCGTTCTCGACGCGGGCGGTCGCGGCCGACGCCGGGTCCGTCACCGTCACGGGCACCCTGCCCGACGGCGGCGCCTCCTCCGCCCAGGACGTCGCCTTCCCGGCGGTCTCCTGCGGCTGAGGCCGCTCGTCCTTCCGGTGGCGCGAACGCGCTGCCGGCTCAGGCGGGGTCGTCGAGCGGCTGCACGACGACCCCGCCGAACCGCGCCTCCTGCGCGCGGAGCGCGACGCCGTCGATCCAGACCCGCCCCGCGAGCACGTCGGCCGACGCGGGCGATCCGTCCGGGCGCTGCGCGGTGTACCCGCCCGTGATGGTCGCGTTCGCCAGCACGACGGGACGGCCCTCCTCGTCGGTGACGTCCTGCGCGCACCACCCGCACACGTGCCGCGGGTAGCGCGGGTTCTCGCGGAGCAGCGTCCCGCACAGCGGGCAGTGCTGCACGGGGCGCGCGTCGCCGTCGGGCAGGACGAGCGCCTCGGAGCGCACGAGGCCGTCCTGGGCGGTGCGGCGCGCCAGCGCCGTGAGCACGCGGCGGTCGATCCCGGGCCAGCCGTGGACGGCGGTCGCCCACTCGTCGGGCACCGCGCGGGCGCCGTACCGCGCGCCGAGCAGGCTCCCGGCGATCGCCGCGACGGTGTCGGTGTCGCCGCCGACGGCGACCGCGGCCTGGAGCGCCGCCGCCAGGTGGTCCCGGCCCGCGAACCGCGAGCGCTCGGGCGGGGACGTCGTCGCGATCGCGCGCCACGCCGCCTGGAGCGCGGTCACCGTGAAACCGTTCTGCCGGAGGTCGGCCTCGGGCCGGGCGGACTCCGCGTCCGCGATCCGCGCCGACCAGCGCGCCGCGGACTCCGGGTCGAGCAGGTCGAGACCGGCCCGCACGTCGAGCCGCTGCTCCGTCACCGCGACGCGTACCGCCTCGGACCACAGCACGCACGACTCGGCGGCGAGCGGGTCGGTGTGCGTGAGCGACGCGACGGCGCGCGCCGCGCGGGCGGTCGCGTCCCGGTCGCCGAGCGCGACGAGACCGACGACGCCCGTCCGCATCAGCGCGCCGTTCCCCGCCGTGCGGCCGGTCGCCGCGTGCAGCGCCGCGGACGCCTCGCGCAGCCGTGCGGCGGCGGGACCCCGGCGGGCGGCGGCGTCGCGCAGGACCGCGGCCGTCTGCGTCCCGACGTCGGACGCGCCCCCGGTGCGCCACGCCTCGAACGCGGCGGCGACGTCGTCGAGCGGCGTCGCCCCGAACGCGTCGGGCACGGGGGAGAGGACGTCGTGCGCCGCCGTCACGCGCGCGACGCACACCGACATCTGCGTGTCGTCGCTCCACTCGCCCGGCGCGTACGGTCCGAGCCCGCCCCCGCGCATGACCGCGACCTCGTCCCGGTGCCCGGGCCCGGGCGGCTGCGCGAACTCGTACGGCACACCGAGCGCGTCGCCCGCCGCCTGCGCGAGCAGCACGCCCGACGCGCGGTCGAGCAGGCCGTGGTCGAGCGGGTCGAGGGGTGCCGGGCGGGGAACGGGCGTCGTCGTCACGTCGCGATCGTGCCACGATGACCGCATGACGACGCCCGACGACCTCGCCGCCCTCGTCGCCTCCGTCGAGGCGGACGAGCGCGACCTCGTGCTCCGCACGTTCACGCACGACGACGCGTGGCGGCTCGGCTGCCTCCTCGTCGAACTCGCCGACGAGCGCGACCTGCCCGTGACGATCGACGTCCGCAAGGGGCCGCAGCAGGTGTTCCACGCCGCACGCGCGGGCACGACACCCGACAACGACACCTGGGTCGAGCGCAAGGTGCGGGTCGTCGAGCGGTTCGGGGCGTCGTCGTATCTCGTGGGCCTGCGGGCCCGGGCGACGGGGACGTCGTTCAACGAGAAGCACGACCTCCCGCTCCAGGAGTACGCCGCGCACGGCGGCGCGTTCCCCGTCCGCGTGGAGGGCGTCGGGATCGTCGGCGTCGTCACCGTGTCCGGGCTCGCCCAGGGCGACGACCACGCGCTCGTCACCGAGGCCCTGCGGTCGTTCCTCGGCCGCGCGGGCGCGGCCGAGGGTTGACCACCTACTCGCAGGCCACGCCGTCGCCGTCGCGGTCGAGCTTGGGGGCGTAGCCCGGCTCGCCGCGGAGCAGCGGGGCCGCGCCGGCGGCCCGCACCGCGTCGCAGTTCTGGTAGTACGTGGACGTGCTGCCGCCGGTGTCGGCGACGCCCGCCGGTGCGCTGGGACGGGTCTGCTGGGCCGAGCGGGCCGCCGCGGCGGTCGCCTCCGCCTGGGCGACAGCGGCCTCACGACCCTCGACGTCGGTCACCCGGGTCGCCAGCTCGGCCTCGACGGTCGCGACCGCGCCCTCGCGCGCCGTGACCTCGGCCTCCGACGACTGGAGCGCCGTCGCCCGCTCGTCCAGCTCGGCCTGGGTCGCCTGCGCGGCGACGGTCTGCTCCTCGAGCGCGGTCCGCTCGGCGTCCAGCTCGGCGCGCTCGCCCTCGACCGCGTCCTGGTCGTCCGCCGCTTGCGCGACGAGGGTCCTCGCCTCGTCGAGCGCCCGGCCGGAGTTGCCCTGCCCGACCAGCAGCCCGACGACGAACAGAGCGACGCCCGCTGCGGTCAGCAGGGCCGCCCGGCGCCCGCGTCGAGGCCGCGTGGCCCCGGACGACGGTGCGGTGGTGGTGTCCTCGACCCAGAACGTCCATCCCTCCGGCGCGGACGGCCAGGCAGGGTCCGGGGCCCAGCCCGGCTCGGGGCGCCAGTCTCCGGGGGCCACGGGCCAGCCGGGAGGGGCGTTGAATCTCAGGGCCATGCGTCGTCCTCGTCTCGCGGTCACCGCGTCGACGTCGACGGGCAGGACCGAACCCCGGGGGGCGTGAGGTGAACGCTAACGTGGTGTCAGCCGCCTCGGGGAGGGCCTGACGGGGTGAAAGGGACGTCAGTCCCAGCGGATCGGGACGTCCTCGAACGTCGGCCACGTCGGGACGACGTTCACGTACAGCGACTCGAGCGACGCGTCGAGCGGGCGCGGCAGGTACACCTCGTAGCCCACCGTGCGTCCGACGCTCGTCCGCGCGAACAGCGGCTCGGTCTCGAGCTCGCGTGCCCCGCTGCCGCGGACCGGTGCGTACGAGACCAGCGCGCGGGGGTCGACGGCCGACGGGTGCAGCTCTCCTGCACCCGTCATGGCGTACACGCTGATGCGTTCCTCGTCACCGTCCACAGGGCCGAGCGGCGTGAGCTGGAGGCGCAGGCGCATGAGAGATCCGCGGACCACGATCGGCTCGATGCCGACGCGGACCTCCTCCTGGCGGCCGTCCTCGTTCGGGACGACGACCGTCTTCTCGACGACGGGCTCGGTGTCCGTCACGGGCTCCACGCGCGGGCGGTCGCCCGGCACGAGCTCCGCGGTGACGGGATCGAGCTCGTGCTCCTCGACCTCGAGGCCGCGCTCGCCCGGGGTCGTCCCGGAGTAGCGGAGCTCGACACGGCGGTTCTGGGCACGGTCGTCCGCGACGTCGTCACCGCCCTCCTCGACCTTGAGGCGCGTCTCCCCGTACCCCTGCGCCTCGAACGTGACGTCGGGTCGTACCGTCGCGGCAGCGTCGACGACGGCCTGCGCGCGCCGCTGCGAGAGGTCCATGTTGTCCGCCTCCTCGCCCACCGAGTCGGTGTGCCCGGCGACGCTCGCCGTCACACCGTCGGGCAGCTCGGCGGCGATCTCCTGCACGCGCTCGACGGCGGCCTGGGAGAGCTCGGCCGAGCCGACGTCGAACAGGACGTCGGTCTCGAGCGTGACGACCACCTCGTCCGCCTCGACCTCGACGTACTCGAGCGACGTGACGGCACCGGCGAGCTCGAACGTCGTCGCGACCCCCGGGTCGAACCGGGTCGTCGCACGGTCGAGGTCCTCCCGGGCGGGCGCGCCGCCGAGGTCGTCGAGGGTGAGCGGGTCGACGCCCGGGTCGAAGCCCTGCTCGTCCTCGCTCGCCGCGGCCGGGGTGCCGGACAGCGGACCCAGCACGAGCGCGACCGCCAGGGCACCGGCCGCCGTCGCGTGACGGCGCCTCACTCCTCGCTCTCCCAGGTCACGGGCACGTCCTCGAAGGCGGGCCAGGCGTCGTGGAGACGGACGTCCACGGTGCGGGGCTCTCCCTCCGGGCGGGGGAACCATGCCTGGTAGAGCAGCGGCCTGCCGTTGACGGTGTCCGCGGTGACGGGGTCCGTCGAGAGCTTCTGCCCGGACGCGGAGACGACGTCGTACTGCGTCAGCGCACCGACGTCGACGATCCGCGGGTTGTGGTCCTTGCCGAGCATGTCGTACACCGAGTACGTCTCGGCGGAGTCGTCGCCCGCGAAGTGCGGGGTCATGAGGACGCGGAGCTCCACCGTCGAGCCGTCCGCGACGAGGGACACGAGGCCGAGCGTGACCTCGTCCTCCGCCGACCCCGGGACCGGCAGGCGCGTCTCGAGGATCGGCTCGTACTCGGCGGCACCCACCACGACAGGAGTCGGCCCGTCCTCGGCCTCTCCCGTGCACGCGCCCAGGCTGAGGGCGGCGGTGAGGCCGAGGGCGCCGACGAGGGCGCGGCGTCGCAGCGTCGACCACCGCGTGCGAGGCAGGGTCGAGCGCGGTCTCCGGAGGCTCGTCATGGCACGGAGGTTAGCCGAACACGCGGCTCCCGTCGGCCACCGGACAGGGGGAGAGGTCCCCATCCGGAGGTCGGACGGGGCCGGCACCACGAGGGTGCCGGCCCCGCCGTCCGACCGCGCAGGGGCGTGCGCGGCCGGGTAGGAGGGCCGGCGCGACGCCGGGCGTCGCGCCGGCGGTGCGGCGTCAGGCCGCGCGGGTGACCTCGATGCGCTGAGGAGCGCGGCCGGCGAACACGCCGGCGACAGTCACGGTGAGCACGCCCGCGTCGTAGGACGCGCGGACGGCGTCGGCCTCCGCCGTCTTCGGCAGGGTGACGGTGCGGCGGAACTCGCCGAACCGGACCTCGCGGACGCGGCGCGCGGCCGGGGCGACCTCGGCCGCCTCGTCGGTGCTCGTCGCGGGCTGCTCGCCCTCGGCCTGCTCGGCGTCGTCGGCCGCCTCGTCCGCCGGGGCCTCGACGACGCGCTGGTCACGACGCTCGCCGCGGACGACGAGCCGGCGACCCTCGAGCTCGACGGTGACGTCGCGCTCCGGGTCGACGCCCGGCAGGTCGAAGCGGGCGACGAGGTCGTCACCCTCGCGGTACACGTCGGCGGCGGGCGCGAAGCCCGTCGGGGCGACGCCCGCGCCGGACGGGCGCGTCCAGAGCTGGCGCACGAGCCGCTCGGTGGGGAGCGGACGGAACGGCGCCACGGTGTAGGTGCTGATCATGGTGGTCCTCCAGGTCGGTCGTGCCACGGGGGCCGTGGCGTCTGACCTGTGCAACCTTGAGCGTGCCCCGCTCAGTCCCGAGTTCGCGCACGACGAACGGGCTCAGCGGCGGCGCGCCGCCCGGCGGGCCTTGCGCGCGGACGCGGCGCGCTCCTCGGCGGCGTCGAGCCGCTCGTCGACCGCGCCGAGCGCCTCCCGCGCGGCGGACTCCGCGTCCCGCGCGTCGCTCAGGCGGGCGCGCAGCGCCTCGCGCTCGTCGGCGAGCCGCGCGAGCTCGTCCTCGACGCGGGCGAGCTCGTCCTCCACCTGCCCGACGGCGTCCCCCGCCTCGCGCGCGCGGGCGTCGGCGTCGTCGCGCTCGGCCTCCAGCCGGTCGACCTCGGCCGCGCTCTCCTCGACCTCGCGCTCGGCCGCGGCCTCGGCGTCCTCCTCGGCGCCGGCCGGGGGCTCCTCGTCGCCGTCGGTCGTCCCGCCGCTGTCCGCGTGCGCGCCCGTGCGCGCGCGCAGCTCGACGACGTCGGCCGGCTCGCCGCCCTCGTCGACGATCCCGAACCCGACGTGCTGGAGCGCCTGCGACAACCGGCCCGCCCGGACGAGCGCGCCCGCGTCCGGGTCCATGACCGCTGCCGTGAGGGTCTCCGCGAGCCGGTCGACCGCCGTCCCGGACACCGCCCGGCCCGCGATCTCGCCCGCGTCGCGGACCTCCCCGACGACGCGCTCCACCCGCTCGCGCCGCAGCCGGTCGAGCGTGCGCAGGCGGGTGCGGTCGCGGTCGGCCGTCGCGTCGCGCAGCTCGTCCCCGAGGCTCACGAGCGCGGCGACGTCGTCCGGCCGCTCGCGCGCCACCTGGTTCACGACCCACGCCGCCACCGTCGGCTTCGTGAGCCGGCCGACGCGCTCCGCACCGACCGCGTCGCCCGACGCCTTGATCCGCTTCGCGGCGGCCGTGCGCGCCACGACGAACTGCTCGAGCGGCAGCGCGAAGAGGTCGTCGACGAGCGCGTCGACGTCGACCGCGTCCTGGCCGGCCTCCTCGGTCGCGGCGCTCGTCGTCCTGCGCGTGCTCATGACGCCCAGCGTCGCACCCCGGGCTCGGGCGTGCGCCCGCTCGCGCCCTCGTGCGCGGCGAGCAGGCGCGCGAACGCCGCCTCGGTGACGACCGGGACGCCGTAGCGGCGCGCGGTGCGCGCCTTCGTCGAGAGGGAGTCGGGGTCGGCGGCGACGAGGAGCCGCGTGCGGCGTGTGACGTAGGGCCAGGGGGAGAGGCCCGCGGCGCGGACGTCGCGCTCCCAGGCCTCGCGCGTCCGCGACATGGAGCCGGTGAGCACGACCTCGTCGCCCGCGTCGAGCACGAACGCGGGCCGGGTCGGGACCGTGGCGCCCAGGACGGCGGCGCCCGGTGCTGCGGCACCCGGGGCCCCGACGTCCGCGACCGCGTCGACCAGGCGCGTCCCGAGCGCCGCCTCGACCGCTCCCGCGACGTCGTCGGCGTCGAGGCCGAGCTGCCCCGCGACCTCGTGCAGCGCCGGGTCGCCGCGCATCGCCGCGCCGTCGTCCCGGTCGCCCGCGGCGGTCGTCCCGTCGAGCGCGTCGAGCTCGGCGCGGGCCAGCGCGGCCAGGTAGTCGCGGTGCAGGGTCTCGATCGTCGCGCGGTCGAGCCCGGCGTGCCGGGCCTCCGCGAGCAGCGCGGCCCGCTCGGCGTGCGAGACGTAGCGGTCGAGGAGCGCGTCGTCGAGCAGGCGCAGGTACGTGCTCACGTCGCGCCGCGCCTCCGCTCCCGGGGCGCCGGGCGGGGACGGGTCCGGAAGGGCGGGACGGTCCGCGAGCGCCGCGAGCCAGTGCCCGCGGGCGCGGCTCGCGCCGCGCAGCACCGGCTCCGCGCCGGGCAGGGCGGCGGGCAGCGACCAGCGGACGCCGTCCGCCGCGGCGCGCGCGACGGCCCAGCACTCGTCGTCGGCCGCGACGTCGAGGTAGTACCCGAGCAGCCCCGCGGTCGCGCGCGCGTCGCCCAGGGCCGAGTGGACGCCGTCGTGCACGACGCCCACGGCCGCGCAGCACGCGGCCAGCGCCCGCGAGCCCGTGAGGTAGCGGCTCGCGAGCTGCTGCGTGCACAGGCACGCGACGGGGTCGATGGCCGCGGCGATCCCGGCGCGCCCGATCTCGGCGCGCAGGAAGCGCGTGTCGAACGCCGCGTTGTGGGCGACGAGCACGCGCCCGGAGAGCAGGCGCAGGAGCGCGGGCGCGACGCGGTCGAACGTCGGGGCGAGCGCGACGTCCGCCGCGGCGATCCCGTGCACGTGCTGCGGCCCGAGGTCCCGCTCGGGGTTGACCAGGGTGGACCACTCGTCCTCGACGCGACCGGTGTCGTCCACGAGGACGACCGCGACCTCGGCGACGCGGTCGCCGAGGCGGGGGGAGAACCCCGTGGTCTCGAGGTCGACGACGGCGAATCCGGGCACGGGCACAGTCTGCCCGACGTCGCCCACGGCCTGCCCCGGCGCCACGGCCGTTACGGTCGTGTGAACTCCTGACGCTCGTGCCGCCCGGGGGTTCCGCGCACGGCCCGGGAGGCATACGCTCGCGAGCACACGAGCCTCCGCAGCGTCGCGTCTCGTGTGCGACTCGGCCGCACCCCGACACGACCGGGGGTGGTCCGCGGGGGCCACTGTCGAGGAGGATGCGTGAGACCACGAACGATCGTCCCGTCCGCAGCGGTAGCGGGCCTCGTGCTCGCGGCGCTGACCGCAGTTCCCGTCGGCGCCGAGCCTCTCGGCGCCGCGTCCGGCACGGCCGCCGGCAGCCTGCGGGCCGCCGCGGCCCCGCCCCCGCTCGAGGACCTCGTCACCGGCGACGCGGTCATGCAGAGGCTCCAGGACCTCCAGGACATCGCGGACGCCAACGGCGGCAACCGCGCGCTGGAGACGCCCGGCTACGAGGCGAGCGCCGTCTACGTCGAGGACGCCCTGCGGGCCGCGGGCTACGAGCCCGAGCGCCAGTACTTCACGTTCGAGGACCTGGAGACCGACGAGCTGTCCCTCACGGCGGCCGGCGTCGAGGTGACGTCGGACGTCTACCCGGCCGAGTTCGCGCCCGACACCCCGGACGACGGCGTCACGGGCCCGATCGTGCAGCCCGCCGACGCGCTCGTCCAGGGCTGCACCCCGGACACGTGGGACGGGGTCGCCGTGAGCGGCGCGGTCGCGCTGATCAGCCGCGGCTCGTGCCCGTTCGCCGACAAGGCGCTGTACGCGGCGCAGGCCGGTGCGGCGGCCGTGATCCTGTACAACAACACCGACGGCGCGCTGAGCCCGACCCTCGGTGCCGAGAACGACGCCTGGGTCCCGACGGTGGGCATCACGCAGGCCGCGGGCCAGCAGATCCTCGCCGCGATCGCGGGCGGCGCGGAGCCGGTCGCGACCTACGACCTGCAGACCCACGTCGAGGAGTTCGAGACGTTCAACGTGCTCGCCCAGACCCCGGGCGGACGTGACCACAACGTCGTCATGGTCGGCGCGCACCTCGACGGCGTCGAGGACGGCCCGGGCATCAACGACAACGGCTCCGGCTCCGCCGCGATCCTCGAGGTCGCGGTCCAGCTCGCGGCCGCGACCGACGGTGGCCAGGACGTCGAGAACGCGGTCCGGTTCGCGTGGTGGGGCGCCGAGGAGGTCGGCCTGCGCGGCTCGACCCACTACGTGAGCGACCTCGCCGCGAACGACCCGGCGGCGCTCGACGACATCGCGACGTACCTCAACTTCGACATGGTCGGCTCGCCGAACTACATCATCGGGGTGTACGACGCGAACGAGTCGACCTACCCGGCCCCGGTCGAGGTCCCGCCGGGCTCGGCCGAGACGGAGGCGGTGTTCACCGACTACTTCGACGGCATCGACCAGCCGTGGGTCGACACCGAGTTCTCGGGCCGCTCCGACTACCAGGCGTTCATCGAGAACGGGGTCCCGGCGTCGGGCCTGTTCACCGGCGCGGACGGCTCGAAGACGGCCGAGGAGGTCGCGATGTTCGGCGGCACCGAGGGCATCTTCTACGACCCGAACTACCACTCGCCGGCGGACACGATCGACAACGTCGACGCGACCGCGCTCGACATCATGTCGCGCGCCATCGGGCACGCCGTCGCGGCGCTGTCCGAGGACACGTTCGCGATCAACGGCGTGGGCAACCCGCGCGTCGACGCCGTCGAGGCGGAGGCGCGGTGCCTCAACGGCACGGCGTACGTCGCCGTGCGCGGCGCCAACGGCGAGGACGCCCCCGCGGACGTCCGGCTCGTCACGCCGTTCGGCGAGAAGAAGTTCAGCGCCCTCGCGCCGGACAAGAACGCGTACCAGTCGTTCAGCACGCGTGCGTCGTCGGTCGCGGCGGGCACCGCGACGGTCGCGGCCTACCAGTGGCGCGGCGGCGACCCGGTGTACCAGCGGTACGACGTGTCGTACGACGCGATCGACTGCGGCTGACGCGCGGCACGCTGCGGCCGGCGCCCTGACCGGCCGGTGCACCCACGGGGCCGGGACCGTCCTCCTGCGAGGGCGGTCCCGGCCCCGTCGTGCGCGGTGCGCGGGCGGTCGGTCAGCGCTCGAGCGCCTCGAGCACCGGGGTGTCGCCCGCGGTGAAGCGGATGAACCGGCCCACGGTCGAGGGCGTGCGCAGCGCCTGGGCGACCACCATCGCGACGTCCGCGCGCGAGACGCGGGAGGCCGCGCCGTCGGGCACGTCGTCCGCGCCGTCGAGGCCGTCCGGGCCGTCGCCGACGACGCGGATCGCCCCGGTCGGGTCGTCGTCGGTGAGCGTGCCCGGCCCGAGGACGGTCCAGTCGAGGTCGGTGCCGCGCAGGTGGTCGTCGGCGGCGAGCTTCGCGTCGGCGTAGGCGAAGAAGCTCGAGTCGGGGTCGACGCCGTGGTCGGGCACCGACCCGATCCACGACACCATGACGTAGCGCGGCACCCCGGCCGCGACGGCCGCGTCCATGGTGCGACTGGCGGCGTCGCGGTCGACGGCGTAGGTGCGCTCCGGGTTCCCGCCGCCCGCCCCGGCGGACCATACGACGGCGTCGAACCCGTCGAGCGCGGCGGCGATCTCCTCGGTCGAGGCGTGCTCGACGTCGAGCAGGAGCGGCTCGCCGCCCAGCCGGCGGACGAGCGGGAGCTGTTCCTCGGCGCGCACGATCCCCGTGACGGTCGCGTCGTGGTCGACGAGGATCGGGACGAGCAGCCGGCCCACCTTGCCGTGGGCACCGACGAGGGCGATCTTCATGCGGCGGACTCCTGTCTGTGGAGAGTGGGAGTCCACCGTCCTCCGCCGCCGTCCGCGCCGCCACCCGGGGCGGCCCGGGCCCGGGTGCGCCGGGTCTCGGTCAGGAGCGCGTCACGGGCACTGCTTCGCGTTCGGGGCGGCGTTGAGCGTCACGGTCTGCGACGCGCGCACGAGGTCCCCGCCCTCCGGGTCCTGCGCGCACACCGTCCAGCCGTTGGCCGCACCGGGCAGGGCGCCGGCCCGTGCGTCGCGCGCGTCGACGACGACGACCGTCACCGCCCCGCGCTTCTCCAGGTCGGCACGCGCCTGCTTGAGCCGCGTCTCGACGAGGTTGGGCATGGAGAACGCCGGCTCGATCTCGACCGAGACCTCGACCCCGTCCGAGCTGCCCGGCTCACCGGGGCCGCCCGTCGGCTCCCCGGTCGGGTCCGGCGTCGGCTCGACGGTCGGCTCGGAGGTGGGGGTCGTCGTCGGCTGCGACGTGGGCGACGGCGACGGGCTCCCCGGGCCGCCCGGCAGCCCGTCCACGCGGCACCCGGCGAGCGCGGTCACGGCCACGACGGCGAGCACGACCGCCCGTGCGCGTCGCGGTGCTCCCACGACCCGCGGCCGCGCGGCGTCGCGCGTCCCGTCGTCGTGCTTCCTGGTGCTCGTCCGGTCCGTCATCGCCGACGGGTCCGTCATACGTCCTGCCACTGCACCGCCCCCGGTTGCCCCCTGAAACTGCTTGCGTGATCGAGGGTACGCGACGGGTGCCCGGTTGGCCCGCGCGCGGGCTGCCGTCGGGCGTCAGGGGCGCCCGGTGCCGGTGCGCTTCGGCGGCCGGACGGTCGGCACGTCGCCGACGATCGGGATGGGCCGACGGTGGAACGGGAAGCCGTAGCGCGTGACCAGACCGGCGAGCGTCGTGAGGCGGTTGCGCGGCCCGATGAGCCCCATGATGTGGACGAACAGCCACGCGAGCCACGCGACGCCGCGCGTGAGCCGCAGCCTCCCCACGACCTCGGCGATCGCCGCGCGCCGGCCGATGACCGCCATCGTGCCCTTGTCGAAGTACCGCAGGGACGTCGTCGGGCGCCCGGCGAGGAGCGCCTCGATGTTCCGCGCGACCTGCTCGCCCGACTGGATCGCGGGCTGCGCGAGCTGCGGCAGCCCGGCGGGCGAGATCGCGATGTCACCCGCCGCGAACACGCCCGGCAGGCCCTCGACCTGGAGGTCGTCGCCGACGACGACGCGCCCGCCCTCGCCGCGCGGCAGGCCCCAGTCGTCGACCTCCTCGTGGGGGTGGACCCCCGCCGACCACACCGTGAGGTCGGAGCGGATGCGCGTGCCGTCGGTGAGGACGACGGCGTCGGGCAGCACCTCCGCGACCCCGGCACCCAGGTGCAGGCCGACGCCGCGACGGCGCAGCTCCTCCGCCGCGTACCGGCGCAGCTTCGGGTGGAACGACTTGAGCACCTCGCCGCCGCGCTGGACGATCTTCACCTCGAACGCGTCGCCGTGGATCTCCGGGTAGGCGGGTCGCAGGCCCGCGGTGCGGAGCTCCGCGAGCGCCCCCGCGACCTCGACGCCCGTCGCGCCGCCGCCGACGACGACGACCCGCAGCCCCTCGTCCTTGCCGGGGTTCGCCGCGGCCTTCTCGAGGCGGATGAAGAGCGTGTCCCGGATCTTCATGGCCTGGGACCGCGAGTACATGGGGAACGAGTTCTCCTTGGCGCCCGGGGTGCCGAAGAAGTTGGCCGTGACGCCGTTGGCGACGACGAGGTAGTCGTAGTCGACCCACTCGTCGTTGAGGAGGCGGATGCGGCGCGCCTCGTGGTCGATGCCGACGAGGTGCTCGTGCACGACCCGCACGTTCTTCTGCTTGAGCCGCAGCCCGCGCAGGAAGTAGGTGACGTCGCCCGGGTTCAGGCCGCCCGTCGCGACCTGGTAGAGCAGCGGCTGGAACGTGTTGTAGACGCGGCGGTCCACGAGCGTCACGCGCACGGGCGCCTTCGCGAGCCCCTTGACGACGGCGAGCCCGGCGAACCCGGCGCCGACCACCACGACGTGCGGCAGGGGGGCGGCGGCTGCCGGTGCGGGGGCAGCGGTGACGGGCTCGGGCACGTGGCCTCCTCGGGGCGACGGGGTGGGAGAGCGCCGGTGCCCGCCCGACTGCGTCGCGGACGTCGCCGACGACGTGTGCCAGGTTACGGCGAACCCCGCCCCCACGCCGAACAGGCGCCCGGCCCCCGAGGGCGAGCCCCGGTCCCGCGAGGTAGACCCCTGGTCGCGCGAGGTAGAGGCGTGGTCGCGACCATGCCTCTACCTCGGCGGACCGGGGCTCTACCTCGCGCGTTCGGCGTGCGGGTGTGCGTCGCGGTCAGGAGCGGTGGTGCTCGACGTCGTCGCGGCCCAGGAGGTCCTCGCGGACGACACGGCGCAGCACCTTGCCGATCTGCGAGCGCGGCAGCTCCGGCACGACGGCGAGCGTGCGGGGCAGGGCGTAGCGGGCGAGGCGCTTCTCGCCCCACTCGCGCACGGCGGCGAGGTCGACGCGCGGGGGCGAGGCGGCGTCGTCCGCGTCGTCGAGCACGACGACGGCGGCGACGTGCTCGTCGGAGCCGGAGCCCGGCACGCCCACGACGGCGACGTCCCGCACGCCGGGCATCCCGCGCAGGTGCTCCTCGACCTGCGACGGGTACACCTTGAACCCGCCGGTGACGATCATCTCCTTGATGCGGTCGACGAGCGTGACGAGGCCGGCGTCGGGGCCGTCGAGGGCCACGCGCACGACGTCGCCCGTGCGCAGCCACCCGTCGTCGAGCAGCTGGTGGGCGGTCTCCTCGGGCCGGTTCCAGTAGCCGCGGAACACCTGCGGGCCGCGCACGAGCAGCTCGCCGCGCACGGTGCGGACGCCGTCGTCGGACGGCTCGGACGGCTCGGCGTCGCGCAGGTCGCCGACGTCGAGCGCGTCGGCGTCGACGACGCGGATCTCGGTGCTGGGGAACGGGAGCCCGAGGGTGCCGGGGCGACGGTCGTCGGAGCACGGGTTGCCGAGCGAGATCGGCGAGGTCTCGGTCATGCCGTAGCCCTCGATGAGCAGGCCGCCCGTCGCGTCCTCCCAGCGCTGCGCCGTCTCCGCGGTGATGGGCATCGCGCCGGCGAAGGCCAGGCGGATCGAGGTGAGGTCGGAGCCCGCGCCCGGGGCGTCGGCCGCGGCGGTGACGACGCGGTCGAACATGGGCGCGACGCCGGGCAGGAACGTCGCGGGCCGCCGTGCCTGGGCGGCGACGAACGCCTGCGGGTCGAACTTGGGGAACGCGACGAGGGTCGCGCCGACGCGCGCGGGCAGGGTGAGGCAGAACGTCAGGCCGAACGCGTGGAAGAAGGGCAGCACGCCGTAGACGGTCTCGGCGCCCTCCTCGAACGACGCCCACGCCTGGCCCTGGACCACGTTGGCGACGAGGTTGCGGTGCGTGAGGACCGCGCCCTTCGGGGTGCCGGTCGTGCCGCCCGTGTACTGCAGGAGGGCGACGTCGTCGGCGGCGGGGTGGGGCAGCGCCGGGGGGAGGGCCCGCGCGCGCCGGACGAGGTCGTGCCAGTCGGGCACGCCGGCCGGGAGCGGCGAACGCAGGGCCTCGCGCTGCGCGCGGGCCCGGGCGACGGGCAGGCGCAGCGCGAGACGGCTACCGCGCGGCAGGTCGCGCGCGATGTCGAGCCCGACGACGCGCCGCAGCCCGGGCACGTGGGCGCGCGCCTCGAGCACGGCCGGGACCGTCTTGGTCCACACGACCGCGACGCTCGCGCCGGAGTCGGCGAGCTGGTGGGCGAGCTCGTCGGCCGTGTACGTCGGGTTGTGCTCGACCACGACGCCGCCCAGCCGCTCGACGGCGTAGAACGCGACGACGTGCGACGTCGCGTTGGGCAGCACGAGCGCGACGCGGTCGCCGTGCCGGACGCCGAGGTCGTGCAGGGCGCTCGCGGCGCGCTCGACCTGCGCCACGAGCTGCGCGTACGTGGTGGTCGCGCCGAAGAAGTCGACCGCGACGCGGTCCGGCCAGCGCTCGGCCGCGCGGTAGAGGGCGGCCGTGACCGGCTCGTCGGGGACCTCGACGTCCGTCGGGACGCCGGGGGCGTAACGGTCGGTCCACGGCCTCGTCGCCAGAGTGTTCACTACGCCACCGTAACCTACGGTTGCGTAGGTTGTGTGCGGCAGCGGTGTTGTCATCGGTCCTTCGCGTAGGCGAACAGGTCTTTCTCGTGCGTCGTCGCCAGGGCGACGGCGACGCCTGTCGCGCTACCTGCCAGCACGGACAGGACCACGCGCGCACCGAGGACCGTGCCGACCAGCAGGTCACCGTCCCGGCCGAACCACGTGAGCGAGAACGCCGTCCCGACCGCTACCGCCGGAGCGGCCCACAGAGCCGACTCCAGCAGCACGATCGTCCACAGGTCACGTCGTCGCATCCCGTCGTGAAGGGCCGTGGCGAGCTCCACTCGGCGAGCGCGCACGGCGACGAAGGCGACGACGACGGCGACCAGCCCGACGAGGAGCCCGCCGAACCGGGTGGCGCGCTCGTGGAACAGCCCAAAGCCGTCGAGCCCCGAACCCAGCGTGGAGTTGAGCTGCTGCACCTGGGGGACGTCGTCGACGCCACCACCCGGCCGGAGCACGGTGAAGAGCAGCGGGTTCAGGTCCGTGGTCATCGGCCACGCCTCGACCCAGCACTCGTCGAACGGTGCGCGGTACCCGGTGACGCTCACCGCCAGATAGCCGTACCCGTCCCGCCGGCCGTCGCGGGGGTAGGTGTAGGTGCCCGCGAGGCGAGACGACCCGGTCGTCGCGGAGAGCCGGTCGCCGAGCCCGAGGCCGAGCGTCGCGGCGGCGTCGTCGGTCAGGATCAGACCCGGCCCCCCGTCGGTCGTGGCACCGACGACGGCAGGGAACCCCGGGCTCGCGTCCGCGGCAGGCATGGGGGCGCCGGTAAGGGCGACGGCGGCGACGGACTCGTCCGGTCGGACGGTGAGCGCACCCGCCGTGTGCACTCCGGGCAGATCGCGCAACGACTCGCACCGCGCGGCGTCGACCCGGCCCGGTGCCGAGATCGTGAGAATCGACGCACCAGCGGCGCGGAACTCCGTGGCCTGCCTCTCGGCCGCGGCCACGGTCGAGATCTCAGCTCCCAGCGTGGTGAGGACCAGGACCATCAGCACCAGTGCCAGCGTGCCGCAGCGTGCCGTACCTGTGGAAGCGTTGCGCCACGCCTCGCGGAGGACCGAGCGCAGTCTCATGCGGCGGCGTGCAGCGTCAGGTCGACGTGATTCGAGCACGCGTCACGGGTCGCGGCGTCGTGCGTCGCGACGACGATGATCGTCCCGGGTGAGCGCAGCGCATCGAGCGACTCGTTGACGGTGCGGGCGGTCGGCAGGTCGAGCTGGGCGGTCGGCTCGTCCACGAGGAGGAGTCCTGGTTCCGATGCGATCGCTCGCGCCAGCATCAGGCGCTGCGCCTCCCCACCCGAGAGGCGTCGGAACTGCTGCTGCGAGACACCACCGAGCCCGAACCTGCCGAGGAGGTCAGCGGCTCGCCGATCCGCCTCCCGGGGGTGCAGCCCCCGCACGAGCAGCGGGAGCGCGACGTGGTCGTGTGCTGAGCGCCGCGGCGTCCCGTGCGGGTTCTGGAACACCCACCCGGTGCGCCCGACGCCCTCTCGCGCGACAACGCCCTCGCTGGGCGCCTCCCACCCGGCGAGCAGGCCGAGGAGGGTGCTCTTGCCCGACCCCGACGGGCCGGTCAGCGCGTAGGCGTGTCCCGGCCGCAGGTCGAGGTCGAGCCCGCGGAATAGCCACGGTCGCCCGGGGAAGCGGTGCCCGAGGCCGGAGACGGTCACGCGCACGGGGTGTCCTGTCGGGGCGACGTCTCGACGACGGTCGGCGGGATGCCGTCGAACAGCACGAACGTCTGGCCGAGCTCGGATCCCACGACCCGCACCGCGTGCGGGACGGCGCCTGTGGTCACGCAGCTGGTCCCGTCCGGTGCGGTGATCACCGCTGACGGTGGGACGACCGACACGTCCACCGGTTCTGACAACCGCAGTTGGCCGACCGGGGCCTCGTCGCCCGTACCTCCTTGCTGGAGCGAGGGCGCAGCGTCGAGCCGTGCGAGCAGCGATGGGTCGGTGACGGGGGCCTGCGGCTCGACCGCGACGTCGATCCCGTCCACGCGGAGCGTGCGCGCGCCGGCGACGAGGTCGGACGGCGCACCGTCGCGCAGCGTGACTTCGGCCAGCGTGCCGGGCGTGACGGCGAGCTCTGCTCCGGCTTCGAGTCGGCTCCCTATCGTGGCCGAGCACTCCGAGAGGGTGACCGACGGTCCGGGGATCCACAGGATGCGGGATCGCGGGACGGAGGTGAGTGCCGAGGGGGCACCGAGGTCCTCGAGGAGCGTGTTGACCGCCCGGAGCGTCTTCCTGCCGAGCGTCCCGGTGATCTCCACGGGGTGCCCCAGGCGCGTCAGCTCCTCCTGCAGCGCCCGCACGTCGTTGCCCTCGGCGCCGACCGGAAGGTCCCGCCAGAGGGGGAGCGTCGTCGCGAGCGCGACGATCGGCGCGTCGTCGAGCCAGAGCGGCGCGGTCCCGGACTCGATGGCCGAGCCGGGACGGCAGTCGAAGCGTGTGACGAGACCGCTACCGGGCGATACCAGCCCTGAATCCTCGCCGCGGGCGACGGCGAGCCGCACGGAGCGGACGTCGTCGAACGTGGCTGCCTGGACGGTGAAGGTGGTGAGGGGAGCGGGCGGTCGCAGGGCCGAAGGGACGGCCGGGGAGGCCCACGCGGCACCGAGGGCGATCCCGACGGCGACGAGAGTCAGCCCCCCGAGCACCCACAGTCCGGCCTTCGCAGGGCTGCGCTCAGCCACCGGCCAGGCCCAGGGGGTCGTCCGAGCACGTCATCAGGGCGTCCCGGAGCTCGGTCGTGAGAGCAGCGAGGTCGGAGAAGCGGCCCTCCGTGTCCGTGACATAGTCGTCTGCGGAGTAGGCGGCAGGGACGACCCCCTTGCCGACGAGGCACTCCGCCATGATGGTCGGGACGTCGAGGTTGGCCGGGTTCGACGCCATGATGTCGTGCAGCGCCCCGACCGTGTCTGCCCCCGACTCGCGCTCGCACACCTTCACCACCTCGTAGGGATCGCCTCCGCCCGGCAGGTGTGAGGCCTCATACGAGCCGTCGGGCTCGAAGCCCGAGAACGTCACGCCCTCGCCGTCGAGGCACGTACGGAACTTCTCCTCCATCTCGGCGTACTCGGCGTCGGTGATCTCCTCGTCGGCGATCGCCTGGCGGGCGAACTCGGACTCAGCGTCGGCGTAGAACGCGGCGAACTCGGCGGCGTAGGGCCCGTCGAACAGGGGGACCTCCGCCCCCGCACCCTCGGCCGCGCTCGACCCCGCGGACTGCGAGGTGCCGCACGCGACGAGGAGGGGCGAGAACGCGGCGAGTGCTGCCGCGGCGAAGAGCCGCGGCGCCTTGCATCGAGACATGATTCTCCGGTGGCTGGGCGTTCGTCGGGATCGAGCGGACCCGCGCTCCGCCGGTCGTCGCGTCAGCGTGACGACCGGCAGCGCGCGAGCTGTTCTACTTGACGTCGTAGTACGCCTTGTTCCCGAACAAGCGGACCGCGTCCCACTGTCTCGCCCACAGTCCCGCGGCAACCCAGCCGCTGCTCCGGAGGCCGTTGTCCCCGTACGTCGAGGCCTTGTGGACCCTGGAGCCGTGGTGGTAGAGCGACCAGACGTCCTTGGCGTCGGCGCCGTGGTCCCACGTGCCGCCCACGGACGGGTAGCTGATCGCCGCGCTGGCAGGGCCAGCGGCTCCGAGCGCGACACCAGCGACGAGCGTGGCGGTGATGACCGCCGTCATGATCTTTCGCACGAGATTCCCCCTTGAAGCGATAACCGTCCGAGGAAGTATCGTGCGGATGGCAGGAGTGGTGAGATATGTCCGTTATATGGACGAGCCGAGGTGGTCACCACGGGAGGTCGCCATCTTGCCGAGCGTGCGGCGCGGCTCGCTCCGACCGAAGCCCTGTCACCTCCGGTGACGCGTCAGCCCGCCAGGACGCGGTCGAGCGCCGCGCGCCCCACGGGACCCCAGTGGGCCTTGCCGCCGGGCAGTCCGCGGTCGCCGTTCTGCCCCATGAGCAGGAGGAAGAAGGCTTTCAGCGCGGCCAGACCGCGGGCACGCCGGACCGTCGCGTCGTCGGCCGGCGCGTAGGCCTCGAAGAACCGCGCCGCGGTGCCGGCGGGCAGCAGCACCCAGGCGGCGGCGAGGTCCCAGGCCGGGTCGCCCGCGAACAGGTCGCCGAAGTCGACGACGCCCGCGAGCGTCCCGGCCGCGACGACGACGTTCGCGGGGTGCAGGTCCCCGTGCACCCACACGGGCGGACCCTCCCACGCAGGGGCCGCGACGGCGTCGGCCCAGACGGACCGGACGGCGGCGGAGTCCGCGGGGGCGACGGCGCGCAGAAACCCCTCGAAGCCGTCCGTGACGTCGCGGGGGTGAGCGCCCCGGTCCGTGGACGACGGCGCGTCGGCGGGTGCTGCGACGTGCAGCGCCCGGAGGAATCCCGCCAGCGCGTCGGCGGCGTGCTCGCCCCGGGTGATCGTCCCGTGGTCCAGCGGCTCGCCGGGGACCCAGGTCATGACCGTCCAGTGCCGCGGGAGACGCGCGGACGGCTCGCCGTGCCGCACCGGCGTCGGCACGGGGAGCGGCAGACGCGGCGCGAGCACGGGCAGCCACCGCCGTTCCTTGAGCTGGAGCTCCGGCGTCGGGTCCATGCGCTGCACCCGCACGGCCAGGTCGTCGCCGAGCCGCCACATCTGGTTCCCCCAGCCGCCCGCGACCTCGCGGAGCGACAGCCCGGCGAGGTCGGGGTGCTGCTCCGCGAGGGCCTCGCGGACGAGGTCGGCGGTGATCGCGGTCTCGGGGGCGCTCATGCGCGCCCACGGTACCGACGCGCCGTCGGCCGCTGCTCAGGCGGGGTGCCAGCGCGCTCCCCAGCGGCGGGTCAGGCGTCCGCCCGACGTCGCCGCGTGGGCCCGCACGCCCGCCTCCACGGCGTCCGCGACACCGTGCGCGGACGCGTCCGTGTCGGCGAGGAAGCGCACGGTGACGCGCGCCTCACCGCGGACGACGCCGACGTCGTACGCCTCGACGGTCGTGAGGGCGCGCGCCGCGGCGGCGGCCGCGGGCAGCACGGCCTCGGGGTCGGCGCCCGGGTGCAGGAGTCCGACGGCGAGGGTCACGCGGTAGGACGGCACGGCTCAGGCCACGCCCGGCCGGGGCGCCGCGTCGCTGAGCACGGCGACGAGGAAGTCGGCGTCCGGGGTCCAGGGGCGCAGGTCCCACGTGGCGAGCGCGAGGTCGAGGTGCAGGCCTGCCTCCGTGGCGTCAGCGAGGAACTGCTCGGGCGGGTACCCGCGACCGGTGCCGAAGCCCACGACGGCGCGGCCGCCGGGCGCGAGGTGGGCGCGGAAGCGGCGCAGCACCTCCACCTCGGTGCCCGGCGCGAGGAACGTCACGACGTTGCCCGCGCACACGATCAGGTCGAACGGCTCGGTGACGCCCTCTGCGGGCAGGTCGAGCTCCGCGAGGTCGCCCACGCGCCAGTCGGGGCCTGGGTGGTCGGTGCGCGCGGCGTCGATCAGGACGGGGTCCACGTCGACGCCCACGACGGCGTGCCCGCGCGCGAACAGCTCGGCGCCCACGCGCCCCGGCCCGCAGCCCGCGTCGAGGACCCGGGAGCCGCGCGGCAGCATGGCGTCGACCAGGCGGGCCTCGCCCGCGAGGTCGGCGCCCCGGGCGGCCATGGCCCGGAAGCGTTCGACGTACCAGGTGGAGTGCGAGGGGTCGGCGGCGGTCTTCTGCTCCCAGCGCGAGGGACGGGTGGCGCTCATGCCGCCGACGCTACCCGGGCGTGGGAGAGTCGGTCCCGTGACCTTGGTCCCCACCACCCTCGGCACCACCCTCGGCATCGACCTCGGGACGAGCGGGCTCAAGCTCGTCCTCCTCGGCCGGGACGGGTCGGTCGTCGCGGAGGCCGAGGCGGCGTACGACGTCGAGCACCCGCGCCCCGGCCGCTCCGAGTCGGCCCCGGCGACCTGGACGACGGCGCTCGGCACCGCCCTCGACGACCTCGCCGCCCGCGCGGCCGGGCTCGGCGAGGTCGCGGTGCGCGCGGTCGGCGTCGCCGGCCAGATGCACGCCGCGGTGCTCGTGGACGCGGCGGGGGACGCCGTCGTGCCGGCCGTCCTGTGGACGGACGCGCGCGCTGCCGACCGGCTCGACCGCTGGCGCGCGCTGCCCGACGCCGTGCGAGCCCCGCTCGCCAACCCCCTCGTGCCCGGGATGACCGGGCCCGTGCTCGACTGGTTCGCCGCGCACGACCCCGCGACGCTCGACCGCGCGGCGCACGTGCTGCTGCCCAAGGACGTCGTTCGCGCGTGGCTCGTCGACGACCCCGTCCTCCCCGTCGCCACGACCGACCGGTCCGACGCCGCGGGCACGCTCCTGTGGGACGTGCCCCGCGACGCCTGGGCGGCCGACGTCGTCGCGCACCTCGACCTGCCGGCCCGGCTCCTGCCGGGCGTGGCGCCGTCGGACGCCGTGGCCGGGACGACCGCCCGGCTCGCGCGGTGGTTCCCGGCGAGCGGGAGCGCGGTGCCCGTCGTGGTGGGCGGCGGGGACACCCCGGCCGCGCGGCTCGCCGTCGGGGCGCCCGGGCTGCACGTCAACCTCGGCACGGGGGCGCAGGTCATGGCCGCGCTCGACCGGCCCGAGCCCGTGCTCGACCCCCTCGTGCACACCTTCGCGGACGCCGGCGCCGGCCCCGCCGCGCGGTGGTACCGCCTCGCGGCGGTGCAGAACGCGGGTCTCGCGCTCGGCTGGGCGCTGCGGGTCCTCGGGCTGGGGTGGTCCGACGGCCTCGCGCTCGCGCGGACCGTGCCCGACGGCGCGGGCGGCGTGACGTTCCTGCCGTTCCTCACCGGGGAGCGCGGCGGGGTCGCCGGTCCCGGCGCACGCGGGGCGTGGACCGGGCTGCGCGAGGACACGGGGCGGCCCGAGCTCGTGCGCGCCGCCGTCGAGGGCATGGTGTTCGCGGTCGCGGCGGCGGTCGACCTGCTCGACCCGGCGCCCGCGGCCTCGGCCGTGGCGCCCGTCGCGGGACCGCCCGTGAGCCGTCCGGAGGGCGAGCCGGGTGCGGTGGTCGTGACGGGCGGCGGGTCGCGCGACCCGCTCGTGCGCCGGCTCCTCGCCGACGCGCTCGGCCGGCCCGTCCACCGCGTCGGGCTCCGCAGCGCGACCGCGGTCGGCGCGGCGCTGCTCGCCGCGCGCGGCACGGGCGACCCGGTCGAGCCGGTCGTCGCCGCGGACGAGCCGGAGCTCCCGGGCCCGGGCCGGGCGGACGTCGTCGACCACCTCGCGCGCTGGCGGGAGGCCGCCGCGGCCCTCGCGTGACGCACCCGGGGCCGACCCTGCGAGAATCGAGGGATGTCCACCGCAGCCGCCGTGACCACCGGGACCGCACCCGTCACGGACCTCGCCTCCAGCGCCCCCACGGGCGAGATCCTCGCGGTGTGCCGCGTGCACGCCCTGCTGCCGGACGCGGGGCCCGTCGGCGTCACGGCGATCGACAAGCGCCCCGTCACCGGACCGGTGAAGGTGCGCCGGCTCGGGCTCTACGCGGACCTGCAGGCGGACCGCGCGAACCACGGCGGCGAGGAGCAGGCGGTGTACGCGTACGGGCAGGACGACGCGGACTGGTGGGCCGGCGAGCTCGGTCGCGACGTCCCGCCGGGCCTGTTCGGCGAGAACCTGCGCGTGGAGGGCATCCCGGTCACGGAGGCCGTCGTCGGCGAGCGCTGGGCCGTGGGCACCGCGCTCCTCGAGGTCACCCAGCCGCGCACGCCCTGCTCGACGTTCGCGCGCCGCCTCGGCGAGGACCGGTGGGTCAAGCGGTTCACGGTCGCGAACCGCACCGGCGCGTACCTGCGCGTCGTGCAGCACGGCGAGCTGCGCGCGGGCGACGCGGTGACGGTCTGCTACCGGCCCGAGCACGGGGTGACGCTCGCCGACTGGTTCGGCGCCTGGAACGGGCGCGGCGCGGACCCCGAGCGCGCGGCCGGGCTCGCGCGCCGCCTCCTCGCCGCCCACCTCGAGGGCGACGTCACGCTCACGGACGAGCTGCGCGCCCGCGCCGAGATCGCGGCCGGACGCCGGATCGAGGACTGAGCGTCAGCGCTCCGCGCGGGGGATGCGCGGGCCGCGCCGGCCGCGGGGCGGCTCGTTCGGCGGCCACTCGCCGTCGTCGGAGCCGTCGTCGGCGGTGAAGAGCAGGTCGTGCAGGCGCACCTGGACGTTCTCGACGTCCGGCACGTCGTGGAGGTTCAGCCCGGGCTTGTCGGTCGCGTCCGAGATGACGAGGGTGCCGCAGCCGAAGATCCGGTCGATCGGACCCTTCTCGTAGTTGACGTCGTTGATCCGGTAGAGCGGGATGTCGCGGCCGGTGCGCGTGATGATCCCCGAGCGCATGGCGATGCGCTTGTTCGTCACCGTGTACTCCGTGGTGCGCCAGCGCAGCCACGGCACGAACACCCAGACCACCGCCGCGACCAGCGCGAGACCCGCCACGACCCACCGGACGACGTCGTTCGGGACGAGCAGGACCGTGACCACGACGGCGGCGACCAGCACGAGCAGCAGCACGAACGGCCAGAACAGCGCCTTGGCGTGCTCCTTGAGCTCCATGACGACGTGCTCGCCCTCGGTGAGGTGCTTCTCGCTCAGTCCCATGGGCAGCATCGTGCCACCCGCGCTACCCCTGCGCGGCCAGGTTCCAGCCCTCGACCGTGCGCAGCCCGTGCCCGTAGCCGAGGAGGCAGATCGCCGCGGTACCGAGCTCGAACCGCGCACCCAGGGTCGGGTCGAGCCCCAGCCAGACCGTCGCGAGGACGCGGAGCAGATGGCCGTGCGCGAACAGCACCACGTCGTCGCCGTCCTGGAGCGTCGGCTCGACGCGCCCGAGCACCCGGGCGGCCCGCGCCGCCACCTGGTCGAGCTCCTCGCCGCGGTGCCCGTCCGGCGCCGCGAGGACGTTCACGCCGTCGCGGAAGAGCAGCCACTCGCGCCCGAGCTGCTCGCCGACCGCGACCGACGTGCGCCCCTCGACGGGCCCGTAGTCCCACTCGGCGAGGTCGTCGTCGGTCGTGGCGGCGGGGAAGCCCGCGAGGTCGGCGGTCCGGCGCGCCCGCTCCCGGGGGCTCGTGAGCACGACGGCGGGCCGTCGCCCCCGGCGGTCGGCCCACCCCTGGAGCCACACGCCGGCCGCGACCGCCTGCTGCTCGCCGGCGACGGTGAGCGGGACGTCCGAGCGGCCCGTGTGGCGCCCGCTCGCGCTCCACTCCGTCTCGCCGTGGCGGACGAGGACGAGCTGCGGGTCGGGGGAGGGGGCGGTCGGGGTCACGGGGCGGCCTTCCTGCGCGGGGTTCCTCAGCAGGATCACCCCGGCGCGCGGACGGCGCGCGGCGACGGCCCTGCCGGGTGGTGCCGGGACCTCGGTCGACGGGCGCGGCCGGGGTCAGCCGGGGATGCCGTCGAGGCCGTTGACGGCGAGGAAGACGACGAGAGCGCCGAGCAGGACGACGGCGAACCCGGTCGCGACGAGCAGGACGGTACGGGGGCGGACGCGCACGAGGACTCCGGGCCTGGGGGACGGGCGGGCCTCCCCATTCTCGCGCAGCGCCGCGGCGGTGCGGTCCGTGGGTGCTGCGTGCCGGGGTGCGCCGGGGTGCGGCCGGCCGGGGTGGGCCAGGGTGCGGCCGTCGGGGTGCGGCCCGCGTTGACACGCCCCGCGAGGCCCGGCAGGGTGGCCGGACGCGTGGTCGGAAAGACCGCGCGGACGAGGACGTCGGCGACCGCGCCGCGGCGGGACGCCGACGTGCCGGTCCGGGGGAGGAACCGCGATGGTGCACGAGACGGCGGACGGGCAGACCGCGTACGGCAGCCCGGAGTTCGACTGGTCCATCCTCACGGTGCCGACGGCGCTCGCCGTCGTGCGGGGGCAGCTCGGCTTCTCGTGGCTCGAGCTGAGCGACCGGCTCGCGACGCTGACGCAGGCGGAGCTCGAGTGGGAGCCGGGCCCGGACGCGCTGCGGGTCGTGCGGCGGGGGTCGGAGCGCACGCCGCGCACGCTCGGCGCGGGCGAGTGGGTGATGGAGTGGCCGGAGGGCCCGGACTCGCCGCAGCCGCGCACGGTGGCGTGGCTCGTCGCGCACCTCACCGAGGCGTTCTTCGAGCGCTGGGAGTGGACGTTCGGGCCGCACGAGCGGCGCCGGGACGCGGTGACCTTCTCGGGGGAGGTCGGGCCCGCCGTCGACGGGCTGCGGCACGAGGTCGAGCGGTGGCGCGCGGGCGTCGACGGCCTGCCCGAGGACGGAGCATTCACGGTCGGGCTCAGCCAGGCGACGGAGATCGACGCGCAGGCGCCGTTCGCCCACCTCGTCGCGCACATGAACCGCGAGCTCGTGCACCACGGCGCCGAGATCATGGTGCTCCAGGACCTGTACCGCGCGGCGCACGGCACCCACTGACCGCCCGCCGCGGGAATCGCGCGGCCGCCCAGATGGTTGAAGCGTCACATGACCACGAACAGCCCGGCGCCGACGGACGCCGCCGCCCCTACGGTGAAGATCGACATCTGGTCCGGCGTCGCGTGCCCCTGGTGCTACGTCGGCAAGCGACGCCTCGAGACGGCGCTCGGCCGCCTCGCGGAGTCGGGTGACGGGCCGCAGGTCGACATCGAGTACCACTCGTTCGAGCTCGCGCCCGACACGCCCGTCGACTTCGACGGCACCGAGGTGGACTTCCTCGCCGGGCACAAGGGGATGCCGCGCGCTCAGGTCGAGCAGATGCTCGGGCAGATGACGCAGCTCGCCGCGGCCGAGGGGCTGCGCTACGACTTCGACGCGCTCCAGCACACCAAGACGCTCACGGCCCACGAGCTGCTGCACCACGCGAAGGCGCACGGCAAGCAGGTCGAGATGAAGGAGCGGCTGCTCAAGGCGTACTTCGAGGAGGGCCGTCACGTCGGCCGGGTCGCGGAGCTCGCGGACCTCGCGGCGGAGGTCGGGCTCGACCGCGCGGAGGTCGTCGCGGCGCTCGAGGACGGGCGCTGGGCCGACGACGTCCAGGCCGACATCGACCAGGCGCGCGCCTACGGGATCAACGGCGTGCCGTTCTTCGTGGTCGACGGGCGGTACGGCGTCTCGGGTGCGCAGGACCCGGCCGTGTTCGTCCAGGTGCTGCAGCAGGCCGTCGCGGAGCGTGACGCGGCCTGAGCCGCGGCGTCCCGGACGACATCGGGATGCGGCGTGGAAGCGACGCATCTCACACCCGGTGCGGTGGAACTGCGACTCGGTATCACCCAGACTGGACGCAGCCCGCACCGACGCCGGCCCACACGTGCACCGGCGCCCGTGAATCCCACGAGGAGGCCTCAGATGACGGACACGACCACGAACCTCTACCACTCGATCGCGAACCCGCGCCGCACGACGCTCATGACCGTGAGCGCCGCGGACGCCGCCGCCCCGCACCGTGAGCCCGCGCCGGGCCTCACGCTCGTGGGCGCCGACGACGCCGCGGTGTGCGTCGACGGGTCGTGCGCGCTCCCCGAGTAACCGTGAGTGCCTGAGAGAGCCGCCGGAACGCCTCGTTCCGGCGGCTCTTTCCTGCGCCCGGCGGGGGGCGGGGGCCGGTCAGTTGCGGCGGTGGTCCTGGATCGACAGGCGCGGGCCGCGCCGCGGGGCCTGCGCCCGGCCGGAGACCTCGAGGAGCCGCACCACGCGGTAGCGGTGCGGCGCGTACGGCGCGAGCAGCTCGAGCATGCGCTCGTCGTCGACGCGCTCGCCCACGAGCGCCCACCCGACCGCCTTGGCCAGGTGGTAGTCGCCCACGGACACGGCGTCCGGGTCGCCCAGCGCCCGCTGCGCGACCTCGGCCGCCGTCCACACGCCCACGCCGGGCACGGCCTGCAGCCGCGCCTGCGCGGCCGGCGCGCCCTGGACGTCGCGCAGGCGGTCGCACTCCTCGAGGCGCCGGGCGACGCGCGCCGCCGCGACGACCGTCCTCGCGCGGCCCGGGTCGACGTTCGCGCGGTGCCAGTCCCAGGTGGGGACGCGCGCCCAGGTGGCCGCGTCGGGCACGACGAGCATCCCGGCGTCGCCCGCGGGCCCCGGGGCGCGCTCGCCGTGCCGACGCAGGAGCCAGCTCCACGAGCGCCACGCCGCGACGGACTGCACGCGCTGCTCGAGGATCGCCGGCACGAGCGCCTCCAGCACGCGCCCCGTGCGCGGGATCCGCAGGCCGGGGCTGCGGCGGTGGGCGTCGCGCAGCACGGCGGGCGGGGCGAAGCCCGTGTCGTCGTCGTCCTCGCCGAGCAGGCGGGGCAGGCCGTCGAGCACCTCCGCGGCGCCCGGCCCCCACGCGTGCCCGACGACGTCGCACGGCCCGGTCTGCACCAGCCGGTAGGCGGCGGGCCCGCTCTCCGCGCGGGTCGTGCGCCACACGTCGCCGGACGGCGTGCGGCGGAACGTCGGGTCGTAGGGGCCCCGCGCGAGCCGGTCGAGCGTGAGGTGCAGGTCGAGCGGCCGCCCCGACCGGAAGCGACGCGCGAGCGGCGCGCCGGGCTGCGCCGTCGGCCCGGGCTGCGCGAGGTCGCCGACCGTGCGCTCGGCGGGCGGGCGGCCCGTGCTCGGCAGGACGGTCACCCGTCCATGGTCGCACCCGCCGCCGACGCCCCGACCCCGCCGCCCTCACCGCTCCTCACCGCCCGGCCGTCGAGCACGACGTTGCTGGCGGTATCGGCCCGTTCGCGACAGCAGGGTCGTGCTCGAACCGGAGCAGGATCGTGCTCGGCGGGAGGGGTCAGTCGAAGAGGGTGTCCATGTCCCACGCCGGCTCGGGCGCGGCCTGCCGGGCCGCGGGTGCACCCCGGTCGGCGGCGGCCGGTGCGGGCACGCGGCCCGGCGACCGGGTCGGGTCGCCGAGCTCGGGCACGAGCGTGCCGTCGAGGTCCCCGCGGCCCGCGGCCCAGTCCTGGGCGGCGAGGCCCGCGAGCTGGTCCGCGCGCTCGTTGAACGGGTCGCCCACGTGGCCGCGCACCCAGCGGAACCGGACGGGCCCCGCGCGCTCGGCGATGACCCGGTCGATCGCCTGGACGAGCTCGAGATTCTTCACGGGCTGGCCGCCCGCCGTCCGCCACCCCTTGCGCTTCCAGGCGACCACCCACTCGGACGCGCACTTGATCGCGTACTGCGAGTCGGACTCGATGAGCAGCGGCTCCGCGCCCGGGTGGGCGCGCACCGCCTGGAGCAGCGCGGTGAGCTCGGCGACCTGGTTGGTCCCGCTCACGGCGCCGCCGGAGTCGAACGTGCCGTCGTGGTTGATCCACGCCCACCCGATGGCTCCGCCCGGGTTGCTCAGGCACGAGCCGTCGGTGCTGACAGTGATCACAGCGCTCCTCGATCACGGACGATCCCGCCCGCCGGCTGCGGCGCGGGGAGGCGAATGCGTCGGCGCCATTGTCCCCCGCCCGGGAGGGTCGTGGTGCACGTGTCCGACGACGCCCCTCCGGGAGGCGCGCGGCCCACCCCCCGCGGGCCGTTCCGGGGCGTCCCGGGACGACGTCCGGGAACCCCGGCGGTCCCTGTCCTTCGTCGTCGCTCGGGGTCGCCTCAGGGGAGAACCGGGGGGATACCCCATGGTGCGGCGGGGCGGCGCCGTCGAGGCTGGGACGCATGGTCGCGTGGGTCGTGGAGCTGTGGGGACAGGTCGAGTCGTGGCTGCTCGCGCTCGTGGACTCGGCGTGGGCGCTCCCCGTGCTCTTCGCGACGACCGCCGGCGACGGGTTCTTCCCGCCGATCCCGGGCGAGACGGTGATCGTCATGCTCGCCGTCGCGGCCCAGTCGGGCGGCGGGGTCGCGTGGGGGATCGTGCTCGTGGTCGCCGCGCTCGGCGCCTGGTGCGGCGACCAGCTCGCCTACGCCCTGGGGCGCGCGCTCGGCACCCGTGCCCTGCCCGCCCTGCGGGGCGCGCGTGGGCGGCGCGCGGTCGAGTGGGCCACGCGGTCCCTCGACCGGCGTGGCGCGTCCGTCGTGCTCGGGGCGCGGTTCGTCCCCGTCGGGCGCACGGCCGTCAACGTGACCGCCGGCGCGGTCGGGTTCTCGCGGCGGCGGTTCATGGCGCTCTCCGCCGTCGCCTCTGCGACGTGGGCGACGTACTCCGTGGTCATCGGGACGCTCGCCGCCGCGTGGGTCGGCGACAGCCCGCTGCTCGCCGTCGTGGTGGGCGTCGTCGGGGGCATCCTGCTGGGCGTCCTCGTCGACACCGTCGTCCGGCTCCGCGCGGCGCGGCGCGAGCGGGCCCTCGCCCCGGCGACGGGACCGGTCCCCGTCCCGGCAGCCGTCGCGGCGCTCGCGGTGCCGGGCGGCGCGCCCGAGGAGACGGACCCCGCCCTCGTCCCGTGCCCCGGCGCCGGGAGCTAGGGCCCGCCAGACCCGCCCCGGGACGGCCGGGACGCACGAGGGCCCCGGCCGACGGCCGGGGCCCCCCGCTCGCTCTTGGACGCGTCGGTCAGGACACGCCGAGCAGGTCGATGACGAAGATCAGCGTCTTGCCGGACAGGCGGTGCCCGCCGCCCGCCGGGCCGTACGCGAGCTCCGGCGGCACGACGAGCTTGCGGCGCCCGCCGACCTTCATGCCCGGGATGCCCTGCTGCCAGCCCGCGATGAGGCTGCGCAGCGGGAAGTTGATCGACTCGCCGCGGTTCCACGACGCGTCGAACTCCTCGCCCGTCTCGTACTCGACGCCGAGGTAGTGCACGTTCACGGTCGCGCCGGGCGTGGCCTCGGGGCCGTCGCCCACGGTGATGTCCTCGACGACGAGCTCGGTGGGCGCGGGACCCTCCGGGGCGTCGACCTCGGGACGGGACAGTCCGTTCTCTCCAGTGGTCATGCTCCGATCCAACCACGGCGGCGGGCGCCCGGTCCGGCGTGCGGAGCCGGACGGCGCTCCGGCGCGGGGTCGAGGTTGGGGTCGTCCGCAACCCCGGTCGGGGGCGCCCCGCACGTCCCGTTCGGCGACGCGCAACACCGCGAGCCCGAAAATCGCCATCATGGAGGCATGCCCACCACACCTGAGCCGCCCTCCGGCGTGCCCGCCGACCCCGCGCGCCCGGGCGCACCCGAGGTGCCGCCGACGGCGGTGCCGCCGACCGCCGTCGGGCACCGGCCCTCCCCGCAGGAGGTGCGGCGGTGGCGCCGCTTCCTGGCCGACGAGCGCGCCGAGGCCGCGGTGTACCGGGACCTCGCGAGCCGCCGGACGGGCGAGGAGCGGGACATCCTGCTGGCGCTCGCGGAGGCGGAGCGCCGTCACGAGCAGCACTGGCTCGACCTGCTCGGCGAGGACACGGGACGGCCGCTGCGCGGCGACTGGCGCACCCGCACGCTCGGGTGGCTCGCGCGGCGCTTCGGCGGCGTGTTCGTGCTCGCGCTCGCCCAGCGGGCCGAGGCGCGCTCGACGTACGCGACCGACGCCGACGCGACGCCCCGGATGGCCGCCGACGAGCGGATCCACGAGGAGGTCGTGCGCGGCCTCGCGACGCGCGGGCGCAACCGCATGTCCGGGACGTTCCGCGCGGCGGTGTTCGGCGCGAACGACGGCCTCGTGTCGAACCTCGCGCTGATCCTCGGCATCGGCGCCTCGGGTGCGTCGAACAGCACGGTGCTGCTCTCGGGCCTCGCGGGCCTGCTCGCGGGGGCCCTCTCGATGGGCGCGGGGGAGTACGTGTCCGTGCGCTCGCAGCGCGAGCTCCTCGACGCGTCGACGCCGAGCCCGCAGGCGTCGGCGGCGCTGCCCGACCTCGACGTGGACGCGAACGAGCTCGCGCTCGTCTACCGGGCGCGCGGCATGGCCCCCGCCGAGGCCGAGGAGCACGCGGCCGACGTCCTCGCCACCTACACCCAGCAGACGGTGATCGCGCCGCCGCCCGGCATCGACGAGCACGAGACGCACGGGACCGCGATGGGGGCGGCGGTCTCGTCGTTCCTCTTCTTCGCGTCGGGTGCGCTCATCCCGGTCGTGCCGTACCTCCTCGGGATGACGGGCTTCCTCGCGGTCGGGGTCGCGGCGCTCCTCGTCGGGATCGCGCTGCTCGCGACCGGCGCGACCGTGGGCCTGCTCTCGGGGACGTCCCCGCTCACGCGGGCCCTGCGCCAGATCGCCATCGGGTTCGGCGCGGCCGCGGCCACGTACGCACTCGGCCTGGTGTTCGGGGCAACCGTCGGGTGAAATCCGGCGCGTCGAGTGGTGAGCCTCACACTCCCGTGCCTACCGTGACCTCGGACGGGCCCCACGGCCCGCCCCTTCGCTGCACCGACGACCCACGGGGCACACGATGGACGCGACTCACGACGCGCAGGGCAGGCGCGCACCGGCCGCCCGTCGCTGGCTCGTGCGCGCGCTCGTCGCCGGTGGCGGTCTCGGTGCCGGCCTCGCGTTCGCCGTCGCGACCGCGGGCGGCGCGTCCGCCGCGGACGACCCGCTCGGACTCGGCAAGGCCCTCTCGCCCGTGACGTCCACGGTGCAGACCGTCGTCGACCCGGTCGTCCAGGACGTGGTCAAGCCCGTCGTGCGCGACGTCGTCGCCCCCGTGGTCCAGCCCGTCGCCCCGGTCGTGGAGAAGGTCGTCACCCCCGCCGCCCCGGTGGTCGAGGAGGTCGCGCGGCCCGTCGCGCCGGTGGTCGAGCAGGTCGTCCAGCCGGTCGCCCCCGTGGTCGAGCAGGTCGTGGAGCCGGTGGCGCCCGTCGTGCAGCCGGTGACCGACGCCGTCGCGCCCGTGACGACGCCGGTGCTCGACGCCGTCGTGCCGGCCGCGACGCCCGTCGTCGAGGCGGTCGCCCCCGTGGTGAACCCCGTGCTCGAGACGGTCTCGCCCGCGCTCGACCCGGTGACCCCGGTCCTGGAGGCGCTGACGCCGGTCCTCGACGTCCTGGCCCCCGTGACCGACCCGGTGCTCGGCCCGATCACGAGCCCGCTCGCTCCGCTGGACCCGCTGACGCCGCTGCTCCCCGGGACCCCTGGCACGGGCACCCCCGGCGCGGACGACCCGCCGGTCGGCGTCCCGTCGACGCCGGGCACGGTCGACCCGGGCGGCGCCGTGGCCGCGCCGTCGGTGACCGCCGTCCCCTCGCTCCCGCCCGCCGCACCGGCGGCCGCCGAGCCCAGCGCCACCACGACGGGCCGCGACGGCCCCGAGGATGTCGCCGCGAGGGACGCGCGCGCCCGGACGGCGGCGGTCGACGTCGCACCGAACGGCGCGCCGCCGGGCGCGGCGCTGCCCTCCGACGGGCCGGCCGGCCCCGGGGGCGTCCCCTCCGACGGCGGCCCCGGCACCACTCCCTCGCCCTCCGGCAGCGCGCAGCGCGCCGGGGCGGGCGGCGAGCTCGCGGCGGTCGCCAGCGGTGCCGACGCCCCCGCGCTCTCCTCCTGGACCGCCGTCGTGGACGACGCGCGGTCGAAGCACCCCTCGACCTTCTTCGAGGTCCCCGTCTCTCCTGCCTGACGTGGCTCGCGTCGCGCCCCGAGCGCGGCAGACGCGACCCGGCGCCGTCGTGCGCCAGCCACTTCTGAGCAGGAAAGAGAAACGATCATGCACACCTTCGTCCGGCGCGCGCTGCGCACAGCGCTCGTCACAGGCGGCCTCGTGGTCGTCGGGGCCGGAGCGGCCCACGCAGCCGAGGGCGACCTCCTCGGCGATCTCGGACTGGACGTGTCGGTCGAGGCTCCGCTGAGCCAGGTGACCGAGGTCCTGCCCGACGTCGCGGTCGACGTGCCCGTGCACGTCCCCGTGACCGTGTCCGACGTCGCGGTGGGCGCCCTGGGCGACGCCGCCGTCACGTCCGCGCCGGAGCCCGCTCCGGCTCCCGCGCCCGCGCCCACGAGGGAGCCCGCCCCGGCGGCTCCCGCGGACGTGGACGTGGACGTACCCGTGACGATCCCGGTGGACGTGTCGGGTGTCGCTGCCGGTGTCCTCGGTGACGCCGCGGTGACCCAGGCACCGGCCGAGCCGGCGCCCGCGCCGGAGCCTGCTCCTGCCACGGGGGCGGACCCGGCGGACGTCGACCTCGACGTGCCGGTGACGGTTCCGGTGAACGTGTCGGGGGTCGCTGCCGGTGTCCTGGGGGACGCCACGGTGGCCCCGGCTCCGGCGGCGCAGCCGTCGGCTCCGGCGACCGGTGGTGGGGCCGAGGGCTCCACCGGCGAGGAGGCGTCCGGGGTGGACGTCGACGTGCCGGTGGCGGTCCCGGTGAACGTGTCGGGGGTCGCTGCCGGTGTCCTGGGCGACGCGGAGGTGACGCCGGCTCCGGCGCAGCCGTCGGCTCCCGCGGCCGGTGGTGGCGCCGACGGCTCGACCGGCGAGGAGGCGTCCGGCGTGGACCTCGACGTGCCGGTGACCGTCCCGGTGGACGTGTCGGGTGTCGCCGTCGGTGTGGGCGGTGACGCCACGGTCGGCGGCGGGACGGCCGGCGAGGGTTCGGGCGACGGGACCGGCTCGACCGGCACCGACGGCTCGGGCCTGCTCGACGGCGTCCTCGGCAAGGACGGCCTCGTCGACGACCTGCTGGGCGACGGGCTCCTCGGGGGCGGTCTGCTCGGTGAGGGCGACGACCTGCTGGACGGCGTGCTCGGCGAGGACGGTCTCGTGGACGACCTGCTCGGCGGCTCGTCGGGCGACGGTCTGCTCGACGGCGTGCTGGGCGAGGACGGGCTGCTGGGCGACGGCGGCGTGCTGGACGGCGTGCTCGGTGAGGACGGCGTCCTCGGGGCGCTGCCCGACCTGGACGTCGACCTGCCGGTGACCGTGCCCGTGACGGTCTGCGGCGTGGGTGTGGGCCTCCTGGGCGACGCCTCGGCGGGGTGCCCGACGTCCGCCGTCGTGCCGACGGACCCGACCGACCCGACGGACCCCACGGACCCGACCGACCCGACGGACCCCACGGACCCGACCGACCCGACGGACCCCACCGACCCCACCGACCCCACCGACCCCACGGGCCCCACGGGCCCGACCGGCCCGGCGGACCCGGGGACGACCGGCGGTTCGGTGACCCGGGTGCTCAACCCGGTGAGCACGGGGACGGGCACCTCGGCCGGTGCCGCGACCGGTGCGGTGACCGCCGCGTCCGGTGCCGTCACGGCGTCGGGCCCGACCGCCCTCGCCACGACGGGCGCGGGCGGTGACCTGGGTCTGCTCGTCATGGCCGGGCTGCTGACGCTGCTCGGTCTGTCGCTCCAGCGCTTCCGCCGGAAGTCCTGGGTCGCGGACCCGGACGCCTACACCCCGGTCTTCACCGACCGGAGCTGACGTCCAGAGACGGCAGGACCGCCCGGGCAGCTGCCCGGGCGGTCCTGGCCGCGCTCGTCGCGCGCTACGCGACGGCGAAGACGAGGGCCGCGATGGCGAACCCCATGACGCCGATGGCCGTCTCCATCACCGTCCACGTGCGGAGGGTCGTCTTGACGTCCATGTCGAAGAACCGGCCCACGAGCCAGAACCCGGAGTCGTTCACATGACTGAGCACCACCGAGCCCGCTGCGACGGCCACGACGACCGCGGCGAGCTCGATCGCGTTGAACCCGCCGGCCTCCACCGCCGGGGCGATGAGCCCTGCCGCGGTGGTCAGCGCGACGGTCGCGGAACCCTGCGCCACGCGGAGGATCGCCGCGATGAGGAACCCGGCCACGATGACGGGCAGGCCGAGGTCGCCGAGCACGTCGGCGAGCGCGTCGCCGATCCCGGTCGCGCGCAGGACGCCACCGAACATGCCGCCCGCGCCGGTGATGAGGATGACCGAGCACACCGGGCCGAGCGCCGAGTCGAGGGTCTTCTCCAGCACCGTCCCGGAGACGCCGCGGCGGCGACCCAGGACCCAGGCGGCGACGAGCACGGTGATGAGCAGCGCGACGGGCGTCGCGCCGATGGCGCGCAGCGTCTGCACGGCGGGGTTGTCCCCGTCGACGGCTCCGGCCGCGCGCAGCGCGTCGAGGCCCGTGTTGGCGAAGATGAGCACGAGCGGGAGCAGGAGGATCGCGACGACGGTGCCGAACTTCGGCGGGTTCTCGAGCTGGTCCTCGTCGGCCTCGCCGAGGATCGCGGGGATGGGTAGCTCGATGCGGCGTCCGGCGAAGCGGCCGAACAGGTAGCTCGTGACGTACCACGTCGGGATGGCGACGACGAGGCCGAGCAGGATGACGATGCCGATGTTCGCGCCGAGGAACTCGGTCGCGGCGACGGGGCCGGGGTGCGGCGGCACGTAGATGTGCATGACGGAGAACGCACCCGCGACGGGCAGGCCGTAGAGGAGGAGCGAGCCGCCCAGCCGACGCCCGACGGAGAAGACGATCGGCAGCATGACGACGAGACCGGCGTCGAAGAAGATGGGGAAGCCGAAGATGAGGGAGGCGAGGCCGAGCGCGAACGGTGCCCGCTTCTCCCCGAACTTCTCGATGAGGAAGTCGGCCATGACCTTGGCGCCGCCGCTCGTCTCGACGAGCCTGCCGAGCATGGCGCCGAGCCCGACGAGGAGCGCGACGGTCGCGAGCGTCGAGCCGAACCCGGCGGTGAGCACCGCGACGATCGACCCCGTCGGGATGCCGGCGATCACCGCGGTGAGCAGGCTGACGAGGATGAGCGCCACGAAGGCGTGCAGCTTGAGCTTGATGATGAGGAACAGCAGGATCGCGATCGCGCCGGCGGCGATGGCGAGCAGCGGTCCGGCGGTCAGGGTCTGTGTCCAGTCCTCGGGGGGCATGGTGTCTCCGTCGACGGTCGGGTCGGGTGCGTGGTGCGTGGTGCGTGGTGCAGGGGTGAGGGTCAGGGAGGGCGGCGCGGCTCAGCGCTCGCCCGAGGCGTCGCTCAGCGCGTGCCCGAGGCGTCGCTCAGGCGGGTCCGGGCGAGGATCTCCTCCACGACCTGCTCGGGCGTGGCGGAGACGTCGAGCGTGAAGCCGGGCTCGTCGTCGGCCAGGGGCTCGAGCGTGGCGAGCTGCGACGGCAGGAGCGACGTGGGCATGAAGTGTCCGCTGCGGTGCTGCATGCGCTCGGCGAGGAGCTCGGGGGTGCCGTCGAGGTGGACGAAGCACACCTCGCCGCGGGCCGTGCGCAGCAGGTCGCGGTAGGTGCGCTTGAGCGCGGAGCACGTGACGACGCCGGACCGGCCGGCCTCCGCCTCGCTGCTCAGCCAGTCGCGGATCGCCTCGAGCCAGGGCCACCGGTCGTCGTCGGTGAGCGGCGTCCCGGCGCTCATCTTGTCGATGTTGGCCTGCGGGTGGAAGCGGTCGGCCTCCGCGTACTCGGTGCCGAGGCGCTGCGCGAGCAGCGTCGCGACGGTGGTCTTGCCCGAGCCGGCGACGCCCATGACGACGAGGTGCTGGGGCAGGGGGCGGTGCCCGGTGTCGTCGGGCCGGTCGGTGGAGCTGACGTCGGTGTCCATGTGTCGACTTCCGTGTCGGGTGGGGGCGTCCGGTCGGGTCGGTGCCTGGGGCCCGGCCGTCCCGGTGGCGACCGTCGTGGTCGTCCTCGGCCTCTACTGTGGGCTATTGGTAGCACCTTTGGCAAGTGATTGATAGCACCATTTGCCGCCACTAGGCTGCGAGGCATGGCGACGACGGTCCTGCACACCACCGTGCTCGACTCCCTCGGACGTCGCATCACCAGCGGCGACGTCCCGGCGGGCACGCCGCTGACCCTGGAGTCGATCGGCTCCGAGTTCGGGGTGTCGCGCACCGTCGCGCGCGAGGTCATGCGGCTCCTCGAAGGGCTCGGCCTCGTCCGGTCGAGGCGCCGGGTCGGGATCGTCGTGCTCGGCATCGAGGACTGGAACGTGCTCGACCCGCGCGTCATCCGCTGGCGGCTCGAGGGCCCCGGCCGCGACCCGCAGCTCCGCACGCTCACCGAGCTGCGGCACGCCGTCGAGCCGCTCGCCGCCGCCGGGGCCGCGCTCCACGCCACGCCCGACGAGCGGGCCGAGCTCGTCGCCGCCGCCGGGCGCATGCGCCTGCTCGGGGAGGCGGGCGACCTCGAGGAGTTCCTCGCGCTCGACGTCCGGTTCCACGAGATCCTGCTCCGCGCGAGCGGCAACGAGATGTTCGGCGCGCTCGCGGGCGTGGTCGCGGCCGTCCTCAGCGGTCGGACGCACCTCGGCCTCATGCCCGCCTCGCCCGTCCCCGAGGCACTCGACCAGCACGAGGCCGTCGCGCGCGCCGTGGCGGACGGCGACCCGGAGGCCGCCGAGGCCGCGATGGCCGCGATCGTGGGCGAGGTCCGCACCGCGCTCGGCGGTGTCCCGCCCGCTCCCGCCTGAGCGGCACGCCCCCGGTCCCGTCGAGGGCTGGCGGGTCCCGCGGGCTCAGCGGGCGTGCACGCGGACCTCGGCCGCCTTGACGACGAACCAGACGCGCTCGCCCGGCACCAGGCCGAGCTCGGCGACCGCGCGCGGCGTGAGATCGGCGGCGAGGCGCGTCGCGTCGTGCCCGACGGCGGTCGTCGCCCCCGCGGTCGGGTCGCCCGGGTCGTCGTCCAGCGCGCGTCCCCACACGCGCAGGAGCGGCCCGTGCGGCTCGACGCTCGTCACGACGACCCGGTACGCGTTGCGCGGGCTGCCCTCGGGCGTCGTGCGGTGCACGGCGACCGCGCGCGGCTCGAACACCGCCACGGCGCCGCCCCCGACCGCGAGCGGCTCGTCCGCCGTCCCGTGCACGCGGACCTCCGCGCCGTCGACGGCGACGGTCACCTCGCGCGCGATGGTCTCCGCGCCCGGGGCGTCCGCTGCGACCTCGACCAGGTCCGTCCCGTCCGCGGTCCCGCCCGCTGTCTCCGACGCACCACCGCCCGCCGTCCGCGCCGGCTCCGGGACGGCGACGTGCGCGACGCTCCCCGCGAGCAGGTTGACGCCCGCGAGGCGCGCGGCGAACCGGGACCGCGGCCGTGTGAGCACCGCGTCGACCGGGCCGTCCTCGACGACGCGGCCGCCCCCCAGCACGACGACGCGGTCCGCGAGGAGCAGCACGTCGAGCAGATCGTGGGTCACGAGCAGGGTCGTGCGCGGGTGCTCGCGCTGCGCGTGGTGCAGCACGGTCCTGACGCGCTGCGCGACGCCGACGTCGAGCGACGCGAGCGGCTCGTCCAGCAGGAGCACGCGCGGGTCGGTCACGAGCGCCCGGGCGATCGCGACGCGCTGCGCCTGCCCGCCCGAGAGGTCGGTCGAGCGGCGCCGCGCGAGGTCCGCCGCGCCGACGCGCGCGAGCGCGTCGCGGGCCTCCCCGCGGGCACGGGCGCGGGGCACGCCCCGGGACCGAAGGCCGAACGCGACGTCGTCCTCGACCGACAGGTGCTCGAACAGCAGCGGGCGCTGGCTCAGCCACGCGAGGTGACGACGGCGCGGCGGGAGGCGCGAGACGTCGTCGTGCCCGACGGCGACGCGCGCACCCGGGGCCTCGCCGGGCGTGAGCAGGCCCGCGACGACCTGCACGAGCGTGGACTTGCCCGCCCCGTTCTCGCCGAGCACCGCCACGACCTCGCCCGGCGCGACGGTGAGGTCCACGTCGAGCCCGCGCTCCGGCACGACGGCGCGCACGGTCAGCGCGGCCGGGGGCGTCGGGGCCGCAGGCCCGGCGGGTGCCGGGGCCCGGTTGCCCGGCGGGTCGGCCTGAAGGCCAGGGGAGACGACGGCGCGGGGGCGCGGGCCGCCGTCGGGCAGGGAGCCCCGGACGCCTCGCCGCGGGCGCGGGGCCCCGAGCGCGCGCGGCCCGTGGACGACCGCGGTGATGAGGACCGCGACCACGACGAGCACGAACGACAGCGCGACCGCGCTGTCCGGGTCCGCGCTGCGCTGGAGGTAGATCTCGAGCGGCAGGGTCTGCGTGACGCCCTGGAGCGCGCCCGCGAACGTCAGGGTCGCCCCGAACTCACCGAGGGCGCGCGCGAACGCGAGCACGGCGCCGGACAGCAGCCCCGGCAGGACGCGGGGGAGCGTGACCCGGCGCAGGACGGTCGTGGGCCGCGCGCCGAGCGTCGCGGCGACGTCCTCGAGGCGCGTGTTCTGGCTGCGCAGCGCACCCTCCAGGCTGAGCACGAGGAACGGCAGCGCGACGAAGGTCTGCGCCAGCACGACGGCCGTCGTCGTGAACGCGACCTCGATCCCCAGCACCTCGAGGTGCCGGCCGATCAGGCCCCGCCGCCCGAACGTGTGCAGCAGCGCGATGCCGCCGACGACGGGCGGCAGCACGAGCGGCAGGAGCACGAGGGCGCGTGCGACGCGCTGCCCCGGGAACGTGGTGCGCGCGAGGACGAGAGCCATGGGCGCGCCGAGCACCACGCAGCACGCCGTCGCGGCGAGCGCCGTGCGCAGCGACAGGCCGAGCGCGTCGAGAGCCGCCGGAGAGGTCACGAGCGCCCAGAAGCCGCCGGTCCCGTCCGGCCCCGGCGTGAGCTCCACGCGCCCGACCATCGCCACCACGGGCACGACGACGAACAGCGCGCCCAGCAGCGCGGGGACGAGGACCCAGCGGGGCAGGCCGCGCATCAGGAGCCGCCGGGAGGCACGGGGGTCACGGTGCGTCGGGCGTGCCGAAGCCCGCGGCGGCGAGCGCGGCCTGCCCGGCGTCGCCGGTCACGAGGTCCACCCACGCCTGCGCGAGCGCGACCTGCTCCGGGCCGGCGTCCTCGGCCGCCGCGACGAGCGCGATCGGGTAGACGTTGAGCGCGGCGCTCGTCTCGGGCACGTCCACGACCTCGACGTCGTCGCCCGCGAGCGTCGCGTCGGTGACGTAGACGAGCCCCGCGTCGGCCTCGCCCGCCGTCACCTTGCCGAGCACGTCGGTGACGCTGGCCTCCTCGCTCACGCGGTGGAGGGTCACGCCCGCGGCCTCGGCGACGGTGTCGGTCGCGCTGCCGCACGGCACCTGCGGCGCGCACACGACGACCTTGACGTCGTCCCCCGCGAGGTCGGCGAACGTCTCGACACCCGCGGGGTTGCCGGGCGGCGTGACGATCGTCAGCGTGTTCGTCGCGAACGCGACGGGGTCGGCGGCGTCCCCCGCGTCCACGACGCGCGTCATGGAGCGCTCGTCCGCGGACGCGAAGACGTCGGCCGGCGCGCCGGCGAGGATCTGGTCGCCCAGGTCGGACGACCCGGCGAACGACAGGGCGACGGTCACGCCGTCGTGCTCGTCCTCGAAGTCCGTCGCGAGGTCGGTGAACACGTCGCGCAGCGAGGCCGCGGCGAGCACGGTGAGGGTGCGGTCCGCGGCCGTCGTGCGCGCGGCGTCCGGGGCGGCGCCGTCGTCGGTCCCCGCGTCCGTGGCGCACGCGGCGAGGCCGGCGACCAGGGCCGCCGCCCCGAGCGCCGCGAGAGGGCCCCCGGTGGCGCGGCGGGTGGTCGTGCGGGCGGGCGCGCTCACGCGGCTCCTCCGGGGGTCTCGACGATGACGGTCGTCGCCTTGACCACCGCGACGGCCAGGCTGCCGGGCTCGAGCCGCAGCTCGCGCACGGCCTCCGTGCTCATGAGGGACACGACGCGCTGGCCGCCGCAGAGCATCTCGACCTGGGACATGACGGTGTCGCTCACGACGTCCGTCACGATCCCCACGAACCGGTTGCGGGCCGAGCGGGCGACGCCCGACGGGTCGGGCGTCGGGTGCGACTGCGCGACGGCGAAGCGCGCGAGCTCCGCGCCGTCGACGACCTTGCGCCCGGCGTCGTCGGCGCTCGCGGCGAGGTCCCCGGCGTCGACCCAGCGGCGGACGGTGTCGTCGCTGACCCCGAGCAGGTTCGCGGCCTCGCGGATCCGAAAGTGCGGCATGAATGCAACCGTAGGCCCGCATCTGCGGACTGTCACCGGCGGGGATGCGCTGGGCTTCGCGGCCCGGCTGGCGAAGTGCAGTCTTCCCGCTTCCCCGAGCACGCCCCTGGCGTGCGGCTAGGCGACGTGCAGCTGGCACTCGGGGCACACGAGTACGGCCGAGGCCGCTTCGTCGCGAGTGATCGAGCAATGATGCGGGCACAGGATGCTGACTCGGTGCGGGACGCGGGAGCCGGGGATCGAGCCCCAGGCGATGATGTGCAGGACGCGGGCACGGGCTGGGCCACCGCAGCCCGGACAGTCCACGGCGATCCACTTCTCGATGACGCTCATGGCGGCTCACGTTCTCGGCGCAGTCTTCGCGACCCTGATGGTTGCAGTACGCCGTCGTGGCCCGGGAGGTCCGCCGGCAGCGGGCTGCTTCACGACCGGCATTCCCCGCGACACGTGGACGCGTCTCTCACGATGCGCCCTCCGTGGCCCGCTCGCCACACCGGGGCCAGAGCAGACGGGCGAGTCATCAGGTGCGCCAGGTGGGGTCGAAGTCCGGGTGCTCGGCGTAGGGCGTGGCGAGTGCTCGCAGGATGCGGTCACCGACGAAGGCGATGCCGCTCTGGGCGCGCTCGTCGGTGTCGCGCTCCAGGTCGGCGGTCATGTCGTACCCCGTGGCCTCGTAGGCGAGGGTGATGATGCGTCGTTTCATCGCGCACTCCGTCAGGATGCGTGAGCATGACCACGGCGCTGGAGGTCCTGGCCCGTCCTCGAGGGTCGCGCACGCTGCTTCGTCCTCGTCGATCCGAGCGAGGAGGAACTCCGTCAAGGCCATCTGCTCATCCTCCCACCGACGGCTGGACAGTCTCTCGTGGACACAGCGAGCAACCCGTCCAGGTGTAGTGTCGAAGTGTGGTTGATCGCCGGATCGGCCCACGCGACGCCGATCGAGAAGGCTCTCGGACGCCGGGCGAGATGGATGCCCCGGACGAGGACACCTCGGGCGCGCGGTGGGACGACGACGGGGGTTATGAACCCGACCTGGAGGACGCACCGATCTCCTTGAGTGGGGCGCCTGACGCCTCACCGACTGCCGCGACGGCAGCGGATGCGAGCCGGCCCGCCGGTTCCGAGCATCGGACGTCACCATGAGCACCACCACCCCTACTGCCACGTCCTTCGGCCGGGTGCAGGACACCGCACTGCAGCTGCGGGGCGTCCTGGACACTGCGCTGCCGCGCGAGCTCGGCACCGACGCGGAGCCCCCCCTCTACACCGTGACCGCCGTGTTCTCCCGCCGCGTGTCGGGCCCGGAGCAAGCGTTGCTCGAGCTGCCCGCCGTCACGACGTTGCTCGCCGATCACGGCTATGCGGGGGTCAGGCTGCGGGTGGAGGACCGGCGCCTGCTCATCGAGAACACGAACCTCGCCATGCTCTCCGGCGGGCTCGCCCACGAGATCGCGACGGTGATCCGGGACACCCAGGAGGCGATCGCGACGGAACGGACCAGGCGGGCGGACGAGCTCGAGGCCTGGCGCGCGGCCGAGGCCGTGCGTGCCGCGAGCGTGAAGGCCGAGGCCGACCGTGTCCGCTTCGAGTGAGACACCGCAGCCCCTGGCGTTGGCGGGCCGCGGGCTGCCTGCGGCGCGGGCGACGGCTCGGGACTACTCGGTGCTGGCGAAGATCGTGCGCGAGTCGGGGCTGCTGCGTCGGCGGTACGGCTACTACTGGACCCGGCTCGTCGTGACGGTCGCCGCGTTCGGTGCCGTCTGGGCCGGGATCGTCCTCGTGGGTGACTCCTGGTGGCAGCTCCTGCTGGCCGTGGTGCTCGCACTCGTTCTCGCCCAGCTCGCGTTCCTGGGCCACGACAGCTCCCACCGGCAGGTGTTCCGGTCGCGGGCCTGGAACGACTGGACCGCTCGCATCCTCGCGAACGCGCTCGTCGGGCTCAGCCACGCCTGGTGGACGATGAAGCACGACGCCCACCACGCAGCCCCGAACCAGGAGGGCCACGACCCTGACATCTCACCGGGCGTGATCGCGTTCACGCCCGCCGTCATCGCGAGCCGTCACGGCTGGCGAGGGTGGCTGGCACGTCGGCAGGGCTGGTACTTCTTCCCCCTGCTCGCCCTGGAGGGCCTCAACCTGCACGTCGCGAGCGTGCGCCGGGTGCTCGGCCGTCGGCCCGTGCCGCACCGTGGCGTGGAGGTCCCGGTCCTGCTCCTACGGCTCGCGCTCTACCTGGTGGTGCTCGGCTTCCTGCTTCCCCCGACCCTCGCGGCGGCGTTCCTCGCCGTGCAGCTCGCGGTCTTCGGCATCCTGCTCGGCGGCGCGTTCGCACCGAACCATAAGGGCATGCCGATCGTCCCGGCGACTGCGGACGTCGACTTCCTGCGCCGCCAGGTCCTCATGTCCCGCAACATCCGCGGCGGCCCGGTCGTCGACTTCTTCATGGGCGGCCTCAACCGCCAGGTGGAGCACCACCTGTTCCCGAGCATGCCCCGCCCGAACCTCAAGCGTGTCCAGACCCTCGTGCGCGAGTACTGCTCCCAGCTCGGCGTGACCTACACCGAGGTCGGGTTCTTTACCTCCTACCGGATCGTCGTCCAGTACCTCAACGACGTCCCCGGACGCGCCCGCGATCCGTTCTCCTGCCCCCTGGCCGCCAGCCTCGGCCGCTAGGGACACCGGGCCGCGCGTACAGCCGCTCCCAGGTTCGTTCCCAGGTTGAGGGCGTAGGGTCGGGCTATCCGCGGCGAACGTGCCCCATATGAGGTGCGCGGGCCCGGAACCGCAAGGAGGCCACCATGGCCACCACCCCGCTCAGCTCCGCGACGAACGGACAGCCCACCGCCGCCGTGTCAGGCAGCCGTCCCGACTCACGCGTGTCCCGCACGTCGGGCAACCCGACAAGAACTCCCCGAACCCGCACCGGAGCCACCTGGGTCGGCCTGTGCGTCGCCGCCCTCGTCCTGGTCGCACTCATCGTGTTCATGCTCCAGAACACCCAGCTCGTGATCGTCTCCTTCCTCGGCTGGCAAGGTTCCGTCCCGCTCGCCCTGGCCCTGCTCATCGCAGGCATCGGCGTCGGGATCGTCGCCCTCGTCGTCGGTACCCTGCGCATCCACCAGCTCCGCCGACGCCTCGCACGCCAGGTCTAGCACCGCGGTGTGCCGATGACCGACGACCGAGAGACCTCGATCCACCGACCCGTCGACCTCGTGGGCGAGATCGACGCCTCCCAGCGCGAGATGGAAGACGTCATCTCGGTCGTCGACCAGGGGGCGCCCGTCGAGCTCGTCCTCTACGTCGCCGCACGCGCGCGCCTCGACACGGCCGTCGCCGCATGGAACCAGCGCGTGGGAGCCACCCAGCCACCATCTCGGTGACCGCGAGCCTGACGCACCGCCTGGTGCTCGAGCTCCAGGTGGAGCACGTCGGTCGCGAAGGCGACAACCGGGGGAGCGCGCCCGACCGTCGGTCCTCGCAGCGCTGGGCGGTGCAGCGTGGGTGAGACCGCCGTCGTTCCTCGCGGTATCGAGCAGCGGGTCGTCGGGCGAAGGGCGATCACGGGACGTGCCGTCGTCAGGACTCACGGCTGGGCGACGCTGGTCGGGCGTGGCATGGTCGATCGGCTACGCGGAGGGTCGCGTGGTGCTCCACACGAAGAGGTCCGACGCTCCTGCGAGCTCGAGCACGTCTCGGGCGTAGTCGCTGCAGCCCAGGATGATCGGCCGCAGAGGGGCGCTGGCGGCGAGCAGGAGGAGGCTGACACCGGCGGAGTCCAGGAACGTGACGCGCGAGGCATCGATGTGCAGCGCCCCATGGGCCGGGCTCGGGCGAGGTTGCGCGGACTCGACGACGGCGTAGTCGATCTCGCCCCACAGCTCCCACGAGTCGGGGCTGGATCGCAGGCCTCCGTGCAACGGGACGGGGGGATAGGTGGCCGGGTCGCTCTCGTGAGCCATGCGGGTGCCTTTTTCCGTTGAGGCCGGCCGACGCGGGAACACTGTCGGCTTCCAACCTCTCACACTCGCCGCTTCGGCGGTGGTCGGTCACCAGGTCCAGCAGCCGTCGTCAGTGCGCGCCTCGGTTGCCCGATCGTGTTCCGACTCGAGGCACCGTGGCGGTGCGGGTACGCCCGACCCCATCGACGACGGCGAGCCCTCGAACGCCCGCGCCGCCGCCTCACGACGCGCGGCCCATGATCGCAGACGGCTCGCCAGCCACCACGAACCCGTCTCCCGCTCCGACGCCGCCCACGGCGCCCGACCCGGACGCGCGGAACGTCTCCTGCGCCGGGTGTGGCACGCTCGGCGCGTGAGCGAGACGACCACCCGGGACGACGTCCGCGTCGTCGTGGAGGACCCGACGACCCCCGACGTGCTGGCGCTGCTCCAGGAGCACCTGGACGACATGCACGCGACGTCGCCGCCCGAGAGCGTGCACGCGCTCGACGTCGAGCGCCTGCGTGCACCGGACATCACGTTCGTCACCGCGCGGTCCGCGGACGGCGGCCTCCTCGGGTGCGGCGCGCTCAAGCAGCACGACGCGACGCTCGGTGAGCTCAAGTCCATGCGCACGACGGCGGCCGCGCGAGGCCGGGGCGTCGCCGCCACGGTCCTCGCGCACCTGCTCGACGCCGCACGCGACCGCGGCCTGGACCGCGTGAGCCTGGAGACGGGCACCGAGGACTACTTCGCGGCGGCGCGACGGCTCTACGCGCGCCACGGGTTCGTGCCGTGCGAGCCGTTCGCCGACTACACCGACGACCCGAACAGCACCTACCTGACGCTCTCGCTCGCCTGACGCGGCCGCCCTGCACCGGGGTAGAACCTCCGATCGCGAGGTAGAGCCCGCCGCGCTCTACGTCACGACCGGGGGCTCTACCTCGCGACCGTGCGGTGGCGGGGGAGCGCCACGCCTCAAGCCTCGAGGCGCAGGCGCGCCCCGAGCGCGACGGCGGCGACGACGGCCGCGCCGGCCACGAGGACGAGGTCCTTGAGCACGTACTGGCCCATGAGGGTCATGCCGTGGCCGAACAGCTCGCCCGCGAACAGCACGATCGGCGAGAGGATCCCGGCCATCGCGACGGCGAGCGCGAGCAGCCCCGCGCGGAGCAGCCGACCGGTGAGGAGCGTCAGGCCGATGAACGTCTCCAGGACCGCGGTGAGCACCACGGCCGTGGTCCCGCCCACGAGGCCGAGCGTGAGCGTCTCGACGGTCCGGGCGGCGATCGTCTCCGCCGGGCTCGCGCCGGGGAAGAACTTGAGGACGCCGAAGCCGAGGAACACGAGGCCGAGGGCGACGCGCAGGGCGGGCACGGACCAGCGGGTGAGGACGCGCGCGGTCGCGGCGACGGCGGCGTCCGCCCGGCCCGCGAGACGTGCGGGCACGAGGGCGGCGCGACGGCGGCGGGCGGGCGTGGCGTCCGCCGCCGACGGCGCGGACGGGCGGGTGGCGCGGGGACGACCGGCGGTCGTCGGGGCGGTGGTGGACATGCGGGAACCTCTTCCGGAGACGGTCGCGGTCGGGGTGACCGCCCCGGGAGGGAGGGCGTCGCAGGGGGTCCTGGGGACGGCGTCGGGCCGAATTCACCCGCCGACGGGCGCCGACCCGGGCCAGCCGGACCGGCCGAACGGGACCCCGAAGGTCAGCGCGAGCGCGGGCGCTCCGAGGGGTCCCAGCCCGGGCGCGGGGCGCGCGCGGCGACCGACGCGTCGCGCGAGCGGTACACGACGTACGGGCGGAACAGGTACGGCACCGGGGCGGAGAACGCGTGCACGAGCCGCGTAAACGGCCAGAGGACGAACAGCAGGTTCGCCGCGACGATGTGGAGCTGGAACGCCGCCGGGACGCCCGCCATGAGCTCGGGCTGCGGCTGGAGGTACCAGAGCGAGCGGAACCACGGCGAGATGGTCTGGCGGTAGTCGTACCCGAGCCCGTCGGCGAGGAGCTGCGTCTGCACCGTGGCCCACGACCCGAGCAGGATCGACGCCGCGAGGAACACGTACATCGTCTTGTCCATGCGCGTCGTCGCGCGGAAGACGGGCCCGGACGTGCGGCGGCGGTAGATGAGGATGAGCAGGCCCGCGACGAGCACGACGGCCGCGACCGACCCCATGTACGTCGCGACGAAGTGGTACGCGACCTCCTGGATCCCCACCGCCTCCGTCCACGACTCCGGGACCACGAGCCCCATCAGGTGCCCGAGGATCACGAACAGCAGGCCGAAGTGGAAGAGCGGCGAGCCGAGGCGCAGCAGCCGCTTCTCGTAGAGCTCGCTCGATCGCGTCGTCCACCCGAACTTGTCGTACCGGTACCGCCAGACCGAGCCCACGACGAACACCGCGAACGTCACGTACGGGAACACGACCCACAGCAGGACCTCTCCGGTGCTCACCCCGCTCATCGCACCGCACCTCCCGTCCGGTCGGGCGCGCCCGTGCCGTACGGCTCGAGCGCGAAGGGCTCCATGCCCACGAGCTCGGCGGGCGGCCCCGCCGTCACGAGCTCGACGTACCGCTGCTGCGTGCGCTCGTCGAGCGGCGGCAGCGTGAGGCACACGGCCTCGACGACCCCGGTCCAAGGGCTGCGCGCGCTCTCGAGCGCCGTGCGCAGCACCTCGATGCCGTCGCGGTGGGACGCGAGCAGACCGGCCGCGATCGTCGCGTCGTCGCCCGTGGTCCGGGCCGAGAACTCGAGCACCGTCGGCAGGTAGTCGGGGAGCTCCGATCCCGTGACCTCCCACCCGGCCGCGCGGTACGCCTCGACGAACGCGACGAGCGCCGTCCCGCGCCGGCGGGTGTCGCCCGCCGCGTAGTACGAGAGGTACATCGAGCACTTCCGCTTGAGGTCGAACGTCGCGACGTACCGCGCCTGGAGCTCGCGCAGGCCCGGCCCGCCCGGCGTCGTGAGCACGTCGCAGAAGTCCTCCAGGCGCTCGCGGACGGGGCTGGGCAGGCTCGGGGCGGACGCGCGGACGGCGTCGACCGCGGCGAGCACGTCCTCGTCCGGGTAGGCCAGCAGCAGCGACGCGGCCATGTGGGCGGTGCGGCGCTGGGCGGCCGACGTCGCGACCGGGGCCAGGTGGTCGGGCTGCGGCCCCCGAGGTCGTGCCCCGGGCCGCAGCGCGGGGGTCGGGAGCAGGGAGCGCGCCCTCATCGGGTGCCCCCGTCAGGCTCGACGCCGGGACCACCCGCCGGACCACCCGCCCGACCGCCCGGCGCAGGTCCACCGGGCGGCGGGGGACCGGGGATCGTGTCGTGCCGCGCGTCCTGGCGCCCGCCCGGCAGCGAGCCCGGGCCGCCCGGCGTGACGCCGCCGGGTGCGCCCGACACGTCGCCCGGCTCGGGCCCCTCGCCCGGCGGGAAGAGGCCGGGCGGTCGGCCGTTCCCGTCCCAGTTGAGGAGGTTGACGCGGCCGGGGGTCGACGGCCCGTAGGGCGAGTCCGCCGTCTGCCGCGCCTGGAGCACGTGGAAGTTCTCGACCGCGACCGGCACCGGGCTCCCCGACGTCTCGCCGAACGGGCCGCCGCCCGTGAGGCCCATGCCGCCCATGCCGGGGCCGCCGTCGTAGTCGAGGGAACAGGACAGCTCGTCGAGCTCGCGCGCGATCTCGGTGTGCGCGGTCGGGATGACGTACCGGTCCTCGTACTTCGCGACGGCGAGCAGGCGGTACATCTCCTCGACCTGGGCACCGGTCATGCCGACCGCGGCCGCGGTCCGCTCGTCGGCCTCGCGGCCGAGGTTGATGTCGCGCATGTACGACCGCATGGCGGCCAGACGGCGCAGCACGCGCTCCACCGGGGCGGTGTCGCCCGCCGTGAACAGTCCGGCGAGGTACTCGAGCGGGATGCGCATCTTCGAGATCGCGGCGAACAGCGTGCGCCCGTCCTCGCCGTCGTTCCCGGAGGCGGCGACGACGTCGACGACGGGGGACAGCGGCGGGATGTACCAGACCATCGGCAGCGTGCGGTACTCGGGGTGCAGGGGCAGCGCGACCTCGTAGCGCGAGATGAGGTCCCAGATCGGCGAGCGCTGGGCGGCCGTGATCCAGTCGTCGGGGATGCCCTCGGCACGCGCGGCGGCCACGACCTCGGGGTCGTTCGGGTCGAGGAAGACGGCGCGCTGCGAGGCGAGGAGCTCGTGCTCGTCCTCGACGCTCGCGGCCTCGGTGACCTTGTCGGCGTCGTAGAGGACGAGGCCGAGGTAGCGCAGGCGTCCGACGCAGGTCTCGGAGCACACGGTCGGCAGGCCGACCTCGATGCGCGGGTAGCAGAGCGTGCACTTCTCGGCCTTGCCGGTCTTGTGGTTGAAGTAGACCTTCTTGTACGGGCACCCGGTGACGCACATGCGCCAGCCCCGGCACTGGTCCTGGTCGACCAGCACGATGCCGTCCTCGGCCCGCTTGTACATGGCGCCCGAGGGGCACGAGGCGACGCACGCCGGGTTGAGGCAGTGCTCGCAGATGCGCGGCAGGTAGAACATGAACGTCTTGTCGAGCTCGGTGGCGACGTGCTCCGACATGTGCTGGAGCACGGGGTCGTCCTGCATGGTCGCGGTCGAGCCGCCGAGGTCGTCGTCCCAGTTCGCGGACCACGAGATGTTGATGTCACCGCCCGTGAGCAGCGACTTCGGCCGGGCGACGGGCGTGTGCTGCCCCTGCGGCGACGAGAGCAGCATGTCGTACTCGTAGGTCCACGGCTCGTAGTAGTCGTGGATCGAGGGGAGCTTCGGGTTGGAGAAGATCGTCGCGAGCTTCTTCAGGCGGCCGCCGGCGCGGAGCTTGAGCCGGCCCTTCTTCGTCCGCACCCAGCCGCCCTGCCAGCGCTCCTGGTCCTGGTAGGTGCGCGGGTACCCGAGCCCGGGACGCGTCTCGACGTTGTTGAACCACACGTACTCCACGCCCGTGCGGTTCGTCCACGCCTGCTTGCACGTCACCGAGCACGTGTGGCACCCGATGCACTTGTCGAGGTTCATGACCATCGACATCTGCGCCATCACCCGCACGACGTCACCCCCTCCCGGCCGGCCGGCCCGAGGCCGCCTGCTGCGTCCGTCCGCGTCACGAGTACCGCACCTCCTGGCTCCGGCGCCGGACGACCGTCATCTCGTCGCGCTGGTTCCCGGTCGGCCCGAGGTAGTTGAACGCGTACGACAGCTGGGCGTACCCGCCCGCGAGGTGCGTCGGCTTGAGCAGGATGCGAGTGAGCGAGTTGTGGATCCCGCCGCGCAGGCCCGACGTCTCGGCGAGCGGGACGTCGATCGTGCGGTCGGTCGCGTGGAACATGTAGACCGTGCCCTCGGGCATCCGGTGGCTGACGATCGCGCGCGCCACCACGACGCCGTTGCGGTTGTAGGCCTCGATCCACTCGTTGTCCACGACGCCGATCTTGGCCGCGTCGGCCGGGCTCATCCAGATGCCCGGCCCGCCGCGCGAGAGCGACAGCATGAAGAGGTTGTCCTGGTACTCCGAGTGGATCGCCCACTTGTTGTGCGGGGTCAGGTACCGCACCGCGACCTCCGCGTGCCCGGCGGACCCCGGGTAGCCCGACGGCGAGGTGTCGCCCACGACGGGCGAGTCGCCGAACAGCCGGTGCATGTCGAGCGGCGGCCGGAAGACCGGCAGGTGCTCGCCGAGCTCGATCATCCAGTCGTGGTCGAGGTAGAAGTGCTGCCGACCCGTGAGGGTGTGCCACGGCTTGAGCCGCTCCACGTTGACGACGAACGCCGAGTACCGGCGCCCGCCGTGCTCCGAGCCCGACCACTCGGGCGAGGTGATGACCGGCGTCGGGCGGGACTGGACGTCCGGGAACGTCACGCGCTTGCCCTGCTCGCCCCGGGCGAGGTCCGCCAGGGGCGTTCCCGTGCGGCGCTCGACGTGCTCGAAGCCCTGCACGGCGAGGCGACCGTTCGTCGTGCCCGAGAGGGCGAGGATCATCTCGCACGCGTGCGTGTCGCGGTCGAGGCGCGGACGTCCGGCGGCGGGGCCGTCGGGCACGAGGCCGTTGCGCCGGCCGAGGTCCGCGACCTCCGGCCCGGGCGAGAACTGCACGCCCTTGGTCGCCATGCCCGCCTTCTCGGTGAGGGGGCCGAGCGCGGCCATGCGCGCGGCGAACGCCGGGTAGTCGCGCTCGACGACCACGAGCTTCGGCATCGTCACGCCCGGCACGAGCTCGCGCTCGGTCACGGGCTGCCCCGAGTCGGTGAGCGCGCCGTGCGGGACGGCCATCTCGTCCGGGGTGTCGTGCGCGAGCGGGGCGGCGACGAGGTCCTCCCGCACCCCGAGGTGCGTCACCGCGAGCTCGGAGACCTTCGCCGCGACGGTGTGGAAGATGTCGAAGTCCGTGCGCGTCTGCCACGGCGGGTCGATCGCCGGGTTGAACGAGTGCACGAACGGGTGCATGTCCGTCGAGGACAGGTCGTGCTTCTCGTACCAGGTCGCGGCGGGGAGCACGACGTCCGAGAACAGCGTCGTCGACGTCATCCGGAAGTCGAGCGTGACGAGCAGGTCGAGCTTGCCGCGCGGCGCCTCCTCGCGCCACGTCATCGACCGCGGGCGCCGCTCGGGGCCGGACTCCGCGGCGTTGACCGCGGCGTCCGTCCCCAGGAGGTGCTGGAGGAAGTACTCGTTGCCCTTGCCCGACGACCCGAGGATGTTCGCGCGCCACACCGTGACGACGCGCGGGAAGTTCGCCGGGTCGTCGGGGTCCTCGCACGCGAACCGGAGGTTCCCGGCCTTGAGCTCGTCGACGACGTGCTGCGCCGGCTCCTTGCCCGCCGCGCGGGCCTCGTCCACGAGGTCGAGCGGGTTGCGGTCGAACGTCGGGTAGCTCGGCATCCAGCCGCGCTGCGCGGACTCGACGAGCGTGTCCGCCGTCGTGCGCCCGGAGAACTGGCCCTGCGCGAGCGGCGACGCGAGCGCGTCCGCGGGCAGGCCGTCGTAGCGCCACTGGTCCGTCGCGAGGTACCAGAACGCGGTGCCGATCATCTGGCGCGGCGGTCGTGACCAGTCGAGGCCGCCCGCGTACTGGGCCCACCCCGTGACGGGACGGCACTTCTCCTGCCCCACGTAGTGCGCCCACCCGCCCCCGTTCACGCCCTGGCAGCCCGTGAGGGTGGTCAGCGCGAGCATCGCGCGGTAGATCGTGTCGGAGTGGAACCAGTGGTTGGTGCCCGCGCCCATGATGATCATCGAGCGCCCGCCCGAGTCGAGCGCGTTCTGCGCGAACTCCCGCCCGATGCGCGCGGCGGCCGCGGCCGGGACGCCCGTGAACCGTTCCTGCCACGCCGGGGTGGCGGGCGTCGCGTCGTCGTCGTAGCCGGCGGGCCACTCGCCCGGCAGGCCGAGCTCCGGCCGGTTCACGCCGTACTGCGCGAGCAGCAGGTCGAGCACCGTCGTGACGAGCCGCCCGCCGACGCGCCGCGCCGGCACGCCGCGCACGACGACGCCCGCACCGCCCAGGTGCGCGCCCGCGTCGTCGCCCGGGGCCGGGTCGAGGTCGAACCGCGGCAGCCCGACGGCGACCGTCTCGTACGAGAGCCCGACCGGGGTAGAGCCCTGGTCCGCCGGGGTAGAGCCCTGGTCTGCCGGGGTAGAGCCGCGGTCCGCCGGGGTAGAGCCCTGGTCGGGCGACAGCGGGCGCTCGGGGACGGTGTCGCGGCTGGGAGGCGTCTGGGGGGAGCCCCAGAAGACGCCGTGCGGGTCGGCGACCGAGAGCAGCGGGTCGATGTCGCCGAGGTCGAGGTTCCACCGCCCGGCGTCGGCCTCGCCGTAGCGGTGGCCGAGGCTGCCGTGCGGGACGCGCGGGGTGCCGTCCGCGTCGAGCACGACGGTCTTGAAGCGCGCGTTCGCCGAACCGGCGTCGTCGTCGCCGGGGCGCCCGACGCCGTCGGGCAGGTCCGCCGCGGTGAGGAACTTCCCGGGCACGTACGTCGTGCCCGAGCCGTCGTCGTGCTCCTCGAGCACGACGAGGTGGGGGAGGTCCGTGAAGCGGGCCGCGTACTGCGCGAACTGCGGGGTGCGGCGCTGCGCGTAGTGCTCCGTGAGGATCACGTGGCCCATGGCCTGGGCGAGCGCGCCGTCGGTGCCCGGGTGCGGGGCGAGCCACTCGTCGGCGAACTTCGTGTTGTCCGCGTAGTCGGGCGACACGACGATCACCTTCTGACCGCGGTAGCGCGCCTCGGTCATGAAGTGGGCGTCGGGCGTGCGGGTCACGGGGACGTTCGAGCCCCACATGATGCAGTACGTCGAGTTCCACCAGTCCGCGGACTCCGGGACGTCGGTCTGGTCGCCGAACACCTGCGGGGACGCGACGGGCAGGTCGGCGTACCAGTCGTAGAACGACAGCATGGTGCCGCCGAGCAGCTGGACGAACCGCGCACCGACCCCGTGGGAGACCATCGACATGGCCGGGATCGGCGAGAACCCCGCGATGCGGTCGGGCCCGTACGCCGCGATGGTGTGCACGTGCGCGGCGGCGACGATCTCCGCCGCCTCGTCCCACGTGGCGCGCACGAGGCCGCCCTTGCCGCGCGCCGCCTTGTAGGCGCGGGCGGTCTCCGGGTCGGTCGTGACCTTGCGCCACGCGAGCACCGGGTCGCCCGTCGCGGCCCGGGCCGCGCGGTAGGCGTCGAGCAGCGCGCCGCGCACGTAGGGGTAGCGCACGCGCGTGGGGGAGTAGGTGTACCAGGAGAACGCGGCGCCGCGCGGGCAGCCGCGCGGCTCGTACTCGGGCGAGTCCGGCCCCACGGAGGGGTAGTCGGTCTGCTGCGTCTCCCACGTGATGATGCCGTCCTTGACGTACACCTTCCACGAGCACGACCCGGTGCAGTTCACGCCGTGCGTCGAGCGCACGACCTTGTCGTGGGACCAGCGGTCGCGGTAGAACACGTCGCCCTGGCGACCGCCCGTGAGGAACACCTGCCGCAGGTCGTCGGACACCGTCCCGCGCTTGAGGTGCTTGCCGAGCCGCAGCAGCGCGTCCTCGACCGGTCCCTCCGACGTCGTCGTCATGCGGCGCTCCCGTCGCTCGGAGCGGCAGCGACCACCGGGCGCCACCCGGGGCGGCGCGCCGGCAGCGACGACGGCACGGACAGGTACGACATGAGGCCTCCTGGGCGAACAGGTGCGGCGGTCGGTCCACAGCCACTATGCCCAGACCGTCCGGATCGCGCGCGGCGAGCGCACGCCGCGGTCCCGCCCCGCCCGGCTCGCTACCGTGGCGCCATGACCGCACCCACCGGACGGCCCGCGGACGTGACCGTCGCCGTCGTCACCGTGTCCGACCGCTGCTCGCGCGGCGAGGCGGAGGACCGCTCGGGACCGCTCCTCGCGGGGCTGCTCGCGGCGGCAGGCTGGGCGGTCGTCACCGACCTCGTGCCCGACGGCGTCGCCCCCGTCCGCGACGCGGTCGCCCGGGCGGTCGCCGGGGGAGCGCGCGTCGTGCTCACGACCGGGGGGACCGGCGTCGGGCCGCGCGACCTCACGCCCGAGGGCACCCGCGAGGTGCTGGCGCAGGAGGTCCCGGGCATCGCGGAGGAGCTGCGCCGCCGGGGCGCGGAGCACGTCCCCGCGGCGGTGCTGTCGCGCGGCGTCGCGGGGGTCGCGCCCGGCCCGCACGGGCGCGCGCTCGTGGTCAACCTCCCCGGTTCCACGGGCGGGGTGCGCGACGGCTGGGCCGTCCTGGAGCCGCTCCTGCCGCACGTCCTCGCCCAGCTCGACGGCGGCGACCACTGACGACCAGGCCCTCCCGGCGGGCCGACCAGGCGGTCGTGGCGGGTCCTGGGGCCCTGACGAGCCAGGATCGCCTGCTCGGCACGGGGCGGGGCAGCGGGGTGGGTCAGTCAGCCGCCGGCGAATGGGGGGAGGACGTCGACCGTCTCGTCCTCGGCGATCCGGGTGTCGTCGTCCGCCGCGCGGACGCCTCCCACGAGGAGCGAGCAGCGCGGGAGCACGTCGGCGAGCGCCGCGTGCCGGGCGACGACTGCGGCGTGCAGCTCGCCGACCGTCGTCGCGTCGACGGTCTCGGACTCGGTGCCGGCGGCGTCGCGCGCGCCGGCGAAGTAGCGGACGGTGGCCATCTCTCAGTCCTGCGTCTCGGCCGGGGCCGCGGTGCCGGGCAGCTCGGGCTCGGGCGTCCACGCGAGCGCGAGCTCGGTCGCCCGGTCGAGCACGTCCTGCACGCTGCGGCCCGACCCGTCGTGCGCGGCGAGCCCGGCGACGTAGCCCGCGACGAACGTGGTGAGGGGCGCCGCGGGGCGCTCGATGCCGTGCGCGGCGTCGCGCGCGAGGTCGAGGACCGCGCCGATGTCGACGACCTCCGGGTCGAGGTCGAGGTCCTGCGCGAGCGCGTCGACCCAGCGTTCGAGGTTCGTCATCGTGGCCTCCGGCCGTCGTCGGGGGTGCCGGCGGGCGGGGCGCCGGGCACCGCGGGCGCGCCTGCGGCCAGGCGGCGCTCCTGCTCGCGGGCATCCTCCCACGTGTCCACGTCGTCGGTGGCACCCGTGTCGTCGGGGACGCCGATCGCGGGCAGGCCGGCGAGCAGGCGCCGCACCGACGCGCCGTGCACGGTCGGCAGCGCGGCGAGCGCGGCGTCGAGCGCCGCGCGCTCGTACAGGCCGACGAGCCACTGCTCCCGTCCGTCGCGCACCGCGTGCACGGCGACCTCGCCGCTCCGGCGGCGGGCGGCGGCGAGCAGCGCGGGCACCGCCTCCGCGGCCCGCGGGACGTCGCACGCGAGCACGAGCACCCAGGGGGCGCGGCCGTCGTCGGGTAGGGCGGCGAGCCCGGCCGCGATCCCGGCGACGGGTCCCCCGAACGGCGGGTCCTCGCGCGTGCGGACGTAGCGCCCCGGGGCGGCGAGCTCGTCCGGCCCGACGACGACCGTCCGCCCCGCGCCCGCCGTCGCCGCGAGCGCATGCTCCAGCAGCGGCCGACCCCCGACGACGAGCCCGGGCTTGGGCGTCCCGAGCCGCTCCGCCCGGCCCCCGGCCAGCACGACGGCGTCGAACGCGAGGGACGGTTCGGCACCCTGTGCGGGGATCGGCAGCTCGAGGTGCCGACCCGGCCCGTCGGGTGCCGACCCGTCGTCGGGGTGGGCCGTCACGGCTCGCGGTGCCAGTCGCCGGACTTGCCTCCGGTCTTGGCGACGAGGCGGACGTCCGTGAGCTCGACGGACTTGTCGAGGCCCTTGACCATGTCGACGACCGCGAGGCTCGCGACGGCGACGGCCGTCAGGGCCTCCATCTCGACGCCCGTGCGGTCCGCGGTCCGGACGGTCGCGGTGACGTCGACGCCGTGGTCGTCCACCACGAGGTCGACGACCGCCCCGTGGACCCCGATGACGTGCGCGAGCGGCAGGAGCTCGGCCGTCCGCTTGGCGGCCGCGATCCCGGCGACGCGCGCGACGGCGAGCACGTCGCCCTTGGGGACGGTCCCGTCGCGCAGCGCGGCGACGATGTCGGAGGAGCACCGCACGGTCCCGGTCGCCGTCGCGGAGCGGACGGTCGGCTGCTTGGCGGTGACGTCGACCATGCGCGCGTGCCCGCGCTCGTCGAGGTGCGTGAAACTCATGCCGCCACTCTCGCACGCGCCGCAGCGCGCGGTGCCGCACGCGGGGTCGGTCGCGGGCTCGGGTGCGCTCGCGGCCCGCGACCGCGAGGATCGACCCATGCGCAGCTCACTCCTCGACCACGCCGAGCGCTCCGTCGAGCCCGGCAGCTTCCAGCTCCAGAACGACCGCATGCTCAAGGTCGACCTCCGCGGCACGGGCGGGTTCTTCTTCGCGAAGCAGGGCTCGATGGTCGCCTACCAGGGCGACGTCGACTTCGCGTACGAGGGCAGCGGCGGGCTCGGCAAGATGTTCATGAAGGCGTTCACGGGCGAGGGCATGTCGCTCATGAAGGTCTCGGGCAGCGGCGACGTGTTCCTCGCGCAGGACGCGGACCAGGTCTTCGTGCTCCACCTGGAGGACGAGGGCGTGACGGTCAACGGCGCGAACGTGCTCGCGTTCGAGAGCTCGCTCGCGTGGGACATCAACCGGGTCGAGGGCGCGTCGATGCTCAGCGGCGGCCTGTTCAACACGACGTTCACCGGGACCGGGGCGCTGGCCGTCACCGCGTTCGGCACGCCCGTCGTGCTCGACGTCGACGTCCCCACCTTCGTCGACATGCAGGCCGCGGTGCTGTGGTCGACGTCGCTGCAGTCCTCGATCCGCAAGACGGCGAAGCTCGGGGCCGCGATCGGGCGCGGGTCCGGCGAGGCGTACCAGCTCGCGCTCTCGGGGCGCGGGTTCGTCGTCGTGCAGGCGTCGGAGGGCCACCCGCCGCCCCCGGCGAAGTGACCGAGGCCGGCCCGGGTTCAGAGCAGCAGCACCTGCACGGGGTCGCCCGGCGCCACGGCCGTGACGTCGGCCCCGACGACGGCGAGCGCGTCGGCGTGCGCGAGCGCGCTCAGGCGGTGCGAGCCGGAGCCGCGCGCCGTCGCGTCCTCCTCGGGGCGACGGCCCGTGGGGACGACGCGCGCGCCGTCGGGCTCGGTGTGGCGCACGAGGACGAGCTGCTCGCGCCCGGCCGGCGAGGACCACCCCGCGGCGGCGACACGCCGGACGAGCGCGCGACCCGGCCCGGGTACGCCGCGCAGCCGGTCGACCACCGGCCGCACGAACAGCTCGAACGACACGTACGCGCTCACCGGGTTCCCCGGGAGCGCGAGCCACGGCACGCCTCGCCAGCGCGCAAGGCCCTGCGGGCGGCCGGGCTGCATGCCGACCGCGACGAGCCGGGCGTCGGTGACCGCGTCCTGCCACGGCGTGCCCGCGCGCGTCGCCGGGTCGAGCACCTCGCGCACGACGTCGAACGCGCCCGCGCTCACCCCGCCGGTGCTGACGAGCAGGTCGGGCGGGGCGCCGTCGAACGCGTCGAGGAGCCCGTCCAACGTCGCGACGAGCGCGGCCGCGGAGTCGCCCACGGCCCCGCGCCGGACCACGCGCGCGCCCGCGGCCCGCGCGGACGCGGCGAGCAGGACCGAGTTGGAGTCCGGGATCCGCCCCGGCCCCGGCGTGGTGCCGGGGGCCACGAGCTCGCTGCCCGTGGAGAGCACCGCCACGCGCGGCGCGCGGTGCACGCGCACGGCCGCGTGCCCGGCGGACGCCGCGACCGAGACGTGCCGCGCGGTGAGCACGGTGCCCGCCGCGACGACGACGTCGCCTTGGCGCACGTCCTCCCCGCGGGGCCGCACGTGGGTGCGCGACGCGTCGTGGACCGCGACCGTCGTCGGCCCGCTCCCGGCCGCGCCCGGCGTGAAGCGACCGGTCGACGTGCGCTCGACGGGCACGACGGAGTCCGCCCCCGGCGGCACGGGCGCGCCCGTCATGATCCGGACCGCCTCGCCCGGTCCCAGGCCGGCGTCGAGCCCGGCCGGACCCGCGTCCCCGGCCGCGACGTCGCCCACGACGCGCAGCACCACGGGGGCCGACGGCGTCGCCCCCGCCACGTCCTGCGCGCGCACCGCGTACCCGTCCATCGCGGACGCGTCGAACGCGGGGGCGTCCAGGACGGACACGACGTCGGCGGCCAGGACGGCGCCCACGGCGTCCTCGAGCGGGGTGTCCGCAGGCGGCGTCGGGCGGACGAGCGCGAGCGCCTCCGCGGTGTGCTGGACGATCGTCCGACTCGGGTCGCGCGTCATGCCCGCACCGTAGCCGAGCCCGGGTGCCGACCTCGGGAGGGTGGGCTACGTTGGGCACCGGAGTCATGAAGCGGCCCGAAGCCCCCCGAACCTTGGGAGGACGACATGGCCTCGATCCCCGTGACCACCCTCAGCCCCGACCAGACGGCGCCCGTGCGCCCCGCAGCGCTTGCGGAGGTGCTCGCCGTGGGCACGCACCTCCTCGTGGGGCAGTACCGCGTCGAGCTCGGCACCGGGACGTGGTGGTGGTCGGACGAGGTGTACACCATGCACGGCTGGGCGCCGGGGGACGTCCAGCCCAGCCTCGACGCGCTGCGTTCGCGCAAGCACCCGGACGACCGCGCCCGTGTGGTGCGCGCCGCCACGGAGGCGATCCGTTCCGGTCGCCCGTTCTCGTGCGCCCACCGGATCGTCGACGGGCACGGCAAGGCCCGGTCCGTCGTCGTGACGGGACAGGGCCGACGGGACGCGCGCGGTCGCGTCGTCGAGATCGCGGGGTACGTCGTCGACGTCACCCCGACGCACAAGGAGGCGCTGGAGCGTGAGTCGCAGCGCGCCGTCACGCGCGCGTTCGTCGCGCAGGCCGCCGTCGAGCAGGTCAAGGGCGTGCTCATGGCCGTGCACGGCGTCGACGACGTCGCGGCGGGCCAGCTCCTCGCGGAGGCGGCCGGCGAGGCCGGCGTCCCCGTCCAGGAGACCGCCTCGCAGGTCATGCGCGCGCTGAGCAAGGCCGGCGGGGTCGGCCCGACGGCCGAGGCCACGGTCGCGGGCGCGTTCGCCGCCGTCCGTCCGGTCGCGCGACCCCGCGCCCACGAGGCGCAGCTCGCGCGTCGTCGGGAGCCGGCCCGCTCCTGAGCCGGACGGCCCCGCGCACGACGAGAACCCCACACGAGAAGGAGGAACGACATGACCGACGAGACCACCTTCCCGGCCCAGCAGCAGGAACCCCCGGGCCTCACCGGACGCATGGAACCGGTGCCCGACCACGGCGAGCAGTCCTACCGCGGCACCGGGCGGCTCGAGGGCCGTCGGGCGCTGATCACGGGCGGTGACTCGGGCATCGGTCGCGCCGTCGCCATCGCGTTCGCGCGCGAGGGCGCCGACGTCGCCATCGGCTACCTGCCCCAGGAGCAGGAGGACGCCGAGGAGACGGCGCGCTGGGTCCGCGAGGCGGGCCGCACGTGCGCCCTCCTGCCCGGCGACGTCACCGACGAGGCGACGGCACGGGCCCTGCCCGGACGCGCCGCGGACGAGCTCGGCGGGCTCGACGTGCTCGTCAACAACGCCGGCTTCCAGATGGCGCGGCGCGAGTCGATCGAGGACGTCACCACCGACGAGATCGACCGGGTGCTCAAGACGAACCTCTACGCGCTGCTGTGGATCACGCAGTCGGCGCTCGAGCACCTGGGCGAGGGCGCGGCGATCGTCAACAACTCGTCCATCCAGGCCTTCCAGCCGTCGACGTCCCTGCTCGACTACGCGTCGACGAAGGCGGCGATCAACAACCTCACGGTGAACCTCGCGGCCGAGCTCGGCCCGCGCGGCATCCGCGTGAACGCCGTCGCGCCGGGACCGATCTGGACGCCGCTCCAGCCGGCCACCCAGCCCGAGGAGAAGATCGAGCAGTTCGGGAAGGACACCCCGCTGGGGCGCGCGGGCCAGCCCGCGGAGGTCGCGCCGGCGTTCGTCTTCCTCGCCTCCCCGACGGACGCGAGCTACGTGTCCGGCACCGTCCTCGGTGTCACGGGAGGCAAGCCCGTGTTCTGACGGGCCCCTCCTCGCCGGGGGAGCCGCGGACGGTGAGACCGCGGCTCGCCCGGGAGGGTCGGAGGGTGGGCGTCCGCGCCCGCCCGGGGGCGGGACCGCCGCGAGAGCGACGGCGCCCGTGAGAGGGTCACAGCCGCCACGCCTTGTGCGGGCGAGACGGCCGCCGCCCCCGCCCCGCCCCGGTGACGCCCGGGCGGGGCCTCCGACGCCGTACGTGCTCCGGCTCGCCGCGACGTAGGCTTGCGGCGGAGACAAGGAGAGCACCATGAGCACCGATCGCGGAACGAGCGGCGAGCCGACCCCGGGAGGGTCCGGAGCACCGCTGACCGAGGTCCCCGTCGTCGACCTGATGGCGGAGGAGGCGACGGTGGCGGGCCTCGTGGCGGACGCCGCCCGCGCGCTCGCCGACGAGCCCACCCTCCAGCAGACGCTCGACCGGGTGGTCGAGCTCGCGGTGGCGATGGTCGACGGCTGCGACGAGGCCGGCATCTCGCTCGTGACCCGCCGCCGCATCGAGAGCGCGGCCGTGTCGGACCCGGTCGTGGCGCGCGGGGACGCGCTCCAGTACGAGCTCGACGAGGGCCCGTGCCTCGATGCCATCCGCGAGCACGCGCTCGTGGAGTCCGGGGACGTCGCTGCGGACCCGCGCTGGCCGCGGTGGGCGCCGCGCGCGGCGGGCGAGCTCGGCGTCGGCTCCATGCTGTGCGTCCAGCTCTACACGTCCGAGAACGCGCACGGCGCGCTCAACATGTACTCCGGCTCGCGCGACGCGTTCGGCCCGGACTCCCACCACCTCGCCTCGACGTTCGCGGCCGTCGCCGCCGCGGCCATCTCGGCCGCGCGGACCGAGGAGCAGCTGCAGTCCGCCGTCCAGACCCGCACGCTCATCGGGCAGGCGCAGGGCATCATCATGGAGCGGTACTCCCTGACGCCCGGCCGCGCGTTCGCCGTGATGAGCCGCGTGTCCCAGGACGCGAACATCAAGCTCGTCGACGTCGCCCGCGAGATCGTCGAGACCCGCCGCATCCCCGGCGTCGGCGCGCCCGCGGGGGACTGAGCCCCGGCGCTCAGCCGCCGGTGGCCGGCTCGTCGGCGCACGGCGCCTCGAGCAGCGCGTCGACCCGGCGTCGGACCGACTCGTCGAGCAGCGGCCCGGCCGGCTCGGCGCCGCCGACCACGCCCTCCACGAGGCGACGGGCGAGCTCGCGGACGGGGACGTTCACGTCGTTCGAGCGCCGGCGCAGCACCTCGAACGCGTCGTCGGGTCCCGTGCGCAGCGCCGCCATGAGCACGCCCTTCGCCTGCTCGATCACCGAGCGCGACGCGTCCGCGGCCCGGATCGACGCGGTCGCCTCGCGCCGCGCGGCCTCGGCGTGCGCCGTCGTCAGGTCGACGAAGTAGCCCACCACGTGCGCCCAGGGCAGCTCCGCGCCCGGGTTCTTCCCCTGCGCCGCGACGGCGAGCGTGCGAGTAGCGCCCGTCGCGTCCACGATGCGGTGCATGGACCCGAACGGCTCCCCGGTCCGCGCGGCCTGCGCGAGCTCGCTCGCGACGCGCTCGCGGTCCTCGGGGTGCTTGTGCGACAGGACGAGGGCGGTCGTCGGCACGACCTCGCCCGGCGCGAAACCGTGCATCTCGTACACCTCGTCGGACCACCACCACGAGTCGGTCGCGATGTCCACGCGGAAGCGGCCGACCGGCTGGGGGTCACCCGGGCCGAGGGCGGCGAGGAGGTCGGCGAGAGCGGGCGGGACGACGTCGTCGGGCTCGGTGGCGTCGGAGGGCAGGGCAGCGTCCATCGATGGGGGTCCCCGGAGATCGAGCAGGACGGAGCCGATTCCTGACCCCAGCAGACTGAAGATTATCCCAGCGTCGGCGCGAGGGAGGAAACCGTGACCACCCAGGTCAGCGACGGGCGGGACGAGTCGGCCGAGGAACGGTCCGACCGGAACTGGGCAGAGCTGCTCCAGGAGCTGCGCGTCATGCAGATGGGCGTGCAGATCCTCACGGGGTTCCTCCTCACGCTGCCGTTCCAGCAGCGCTTCGGGGACCTCGACACCTTCCAGACCGACGTCTACCTCGCGCTCGTCGCGCTGGCCGTGCTGTCGACCGGCCTGTTCGTGACGCCCGTGAGCCTCCACCGGACGCTCTTCCGCCGGCACCGCAAGACGACGCTCGTGACCCTGAGCGACCGGATCGCACGGTTCGGCGTGCTCGTCCTCGCGTTCGTCGTCACGGGGACCGTGCTGCTCGTGGTCGACGTCGTCGTGAACCGCACCGCCGCCCTGTGGTCGAGCGGCAGCGCGCTCGTGCTGCTCGTCGGCCTCTGGTTCGTCCTCCCGCGCCTCGTCGCCCGCGGCACCGCGGCGTCGGACTGACCTCGCGATCAAGACCTCTCGCCACACGAGGTAGCGAGGTAGAGCCGTGGTCACGCGAGGTAGAGCCGTGGTCATGCGAGGTAGAGCCGTGGCTCGCCGAGGTAGAGCTGTGGTCACGCGAAGTAGAGCCGTGGTCAATGGCGAAGACCATGGTGGAACCAGGCACCACCCTCCCCGGCCGCCCCGCGCCGGGCCGGAGGGTCGAGCGACACCCCCTGTCCACCATAGGCCGCGGCCTCCGGCGAGCAGGTGATTGTGGCCCGTCAGCCGACCACGACGAGCCCAGATCACCTGCTCGCCGCCGAGTTCCGGCGCGACCGCGGTGACCCGGTGGGCGGTGCGGTGCGAGCGCACCTGACCCCGCAGGCAGTCGCTCGGGCAGGGGAGACCCAGAGGTGAGACGACGCCGGGCGGGGTGAGTGGTGGTGCCGCGTCGTGGCGGGCCTGGCGGGAGCCGCGAGGAACGAGCGGCGGATGGTAGACGCGGCACCACCACCCACCCGCCCACCCAGGGCGACCACGCGCCGTCGGGCATGACCACGGCTCTACCTCGCGTGACCCCGGCTCTACCTCGCGTGACCACGGCTCTACCTCGCGAGCGCGGGGCTTCTCCCGGGAGGCTCAGGAGGACGCGGCGGCGCGGGCCTGGACACCGCGGCGGACGGGACCGAGGGTGAACAGCAGGGTCAGCAGGGCGGTGAGGGCGAGCAGGCCGAAGCCCAGGCCGTAGGTGCCCTCGAGCTGGTAGACGGCGCCCATGAGCAGCGGCGGTATGAACCCGCCGAGGCCGCCCGCCGCGCCGACGAGGCCCGTGACCGCGCCGACCTTCTCGACCGGCGCGACCTTCGAGACGAGGGCGAACGTGGCGCCCGACGACGCACCGAGCGCGGCGGCGAGGCCGAGGAACGCGATCGTCCCGACCGGCACGAGCGACGGCTGGAACGCGACGACGGCGGCGAGCGCCGTCACGACGGCGAAGCATGCGACGGACACGGGCACGCCGCCGAACCGGTCGGACAGCGCGCCGCCGACAGGCCGCATGACGACGGCGAGCACGACGAACCCGGCGGTGCGGGCCGCGGCGTCGGACGCGGTGAGGTCGTAGGCGTTGACGAGGAACGTCGGCAGGTAGACGGAGAACGCGACGAACCCGCCGAACCCGACGGCGTACAGCCAGGAGAGCTGCAGGGTGGCGGGGAGACGGAACGTCGCCCAGGTGCGGGACCAGAACCCACCGGCGGGGGCGGTCACCCGGCCGGGCGGGACGCGCAGCAGCAGCCACGACACGACGGCGAACACCGCGAGGACGGCGGCGACGAGGAGGAACGGGGCGGCGTCGCCCCACGCGTCGCGGATGCGGACGGTGGTGAACGCGGAGATCGCGGTGCCGCCCATGCCCATGCCGAAGATCCCGACGGCGGTGCCGCGCCGCGCGGGCGGGTACCACGCGTTGACGAACGGAACCCCGACGGCGAACGCGGTGCCGCCGAGACCGAGGAAGAACCCGCCGACGATCAGCCAGGCGAAGCTGTCCGCGACGAGCCCGACGAACAGCACGGGCAGGATCGTCAGCGCGCTGACCAGGGGGAACATGATGCGGGCGCCGTACCGGTCCGTGAGTGCCCCTACCGGGATGCGGCCGAGCGACCCGACGACGACCGGGACGGCCACCAGCACGGACACCTGCACGTCGGTGAGGTCGTACTGCTGCCCGTACGCCGCGCCGAGCGGGCTGATGAGCGCCCAAGCCCAGAAGTTCACCGCGAACCCGATGGTCGCGAGGACGAGCATGAGGGTCGGGGAGGTGGACGTCGTCGTCGTCGTCGCGGCGGGCCCGGCGGCCCTGCCCGCGTCCTGCTGCGCCATGGCGACTCCTGGGGGGAGGTGCCCGTCGTCGGGCACGGGGGGAGATCGTTGCGTCGAGCACCTCCACGCTAACGACGCTCCCCGCGCCGCGCGCGGGGAACCCCCCGTACCGTGGGGTCGTGCTCGACTGGCTCTTCGGGGGCGTGGCCCTGCTCAACGTGTACGCGCTCGCCCTCGTGGTGCTGCGCGCGCCGCTGTACCGCACGCGCGTGTACCGGCCGATGCTCCTCAACATCGGGCTCTCGATAGCGCCGGTGATCGTGCTCGGGCTCGTCGTCCTCGTCGACGCCGTGCTCATCGCGGGCGGCGCCCCGTCGTGGGCGGTCGTGACGTGCGCCGTCGTCGGGTTCGGCGTCTGGCTGCTGCTCCTGCCGAACGCGGGCTACCTCGTCACCGAGCTGAACTACAGCCACCGGCAGGAGGGCGAGGAGGTCCCGCTCTGGTACGACATCGTGGCCGTGCTCACGCTCGCCCTGTCCGGGGTGATGAACACGCTCGTCAACGTGTTCCTCGCGCAGGCGCTGCTCGCGATCGTGCTCTACCCGGACGACGACGCCCCGTTCCGCCGTCCCGTGTCGTGGGTCGTGGTGCTCGTCGTGCTGGCGCTCGTCTCCGTCGGGATCTACCTCGGCCGGTACGTGCGGTTCAACAGCTGGGACCTCGCCCACCCGGTCCAGTTCGTGCGCAAGCTCGTGCGCCACTTCCGGGCGCGCGGCGCCGTGCTGGACGCGCTGCTCTTCGTGCTCCTGCACACGCTGTTCTTCGCGGTCATGTACGCGATCGTCATGGGGCCGGTCACGACGCTCCTCGTGCGCGGGGCGTGACGGCCCGTGAGGTTCCGGCGACGGCCCGTGACGGCCCCGTAGGATGCGCGCCGTGACGTCGACCGCGCCGAAGGCCGCCCGGGGCGTGCCGCTGCTCCGCGCCGTCGTGGGCACGTGGCCGCGCCGCGTGGCGCTCGCCGTCGTCCTGGGGGCCGTCGTCGGCACGACGGCGGCCGGCGGCCTCGCCCGGCACGACGCCGCCGACGCGGGGCCGGCCCGGGCCGCCGCGGGGGAGCCGGTCGCCACGGGACCCTTCGACCTCACCGTGCGCTCGTGGTCCGTGACGGACGCCGTGCAGGTCTCGGCGCTCGAGGACTCCGGGGCGGACGCGTGGCTCGTCGTGGTCGTCGGCGCGCTCGACACGGACCGCGAGTCGCGCCGGCTCGACCGCACCGCGGTGACGCTCCCCGACGAGCTGCCCGGCGGCCTGGCGCTCGCGGGCGACGCGGAGCCGGACCGCCCGGACCCCACGCTCCTCGTGCGCGACGCGTCGTCGTACCCCGTGCTCTCGCCGGGCCTCGCCGACGACGTCGCGCTCCTGTGGCCCGTGTCGGTACCGGGGGAGGGCGGCGCGGTGAGCACCCCCGACGAGCCGCTGACCGTGACCGTCCCGACGTTCCGGTACCGCGACATGACGGTCGGCGGTGGCCGGCGGTGGGCCGAGACGGGCGCGGTCACGCTCGTGGACGTCCCGGCGGGGGCCGTCCCGCCCGAGATCGTCGACCCGCCCGAGACGGAGGACGGCTGGTGACCGAGGAAGCGACCGCCGTGGCGCCGGACGGGCCCGAGGCGCCGGACGGGCGCCCGCGGCGGACCGGCCGGGCCGTGACCGTGGTGCTGCTCGTCCTCGCCGTGGGGGCGGGGGCCGCGGTGTCGCGCGTCGACACGTGGTGGCCCACGCTCACGCCGACGACGTCGCGCGGCACCGTGGGCGAGGTCGTGACCGCCGGCCCGGTGCGCGTGCGGGTCGACGACGTCCGCACCGGAACGACGCTCGACGACGGGTCCGGCCCGCTGACGACCGACGGCGTCTGGGTCGTCGTGGACCTCGCGGTGTCCGGGACGACGGGCGAGGCGAGCGTCGAGGTGGTCGAGCTGCGCGACGCCGCCGGGCGGGACCACGAGGCGTCGCGCCGCGTGGGCAACCAGGTCCTCAGCACGTTCGCGGACCCGGACGTCCCGGAGGCGGGGACCGTCGCCGTCGAGGTGCCCGCGCGGGCGCTGGAGGGCGACCTCGTGCTGCGCGTGCTCACGGAGCACCAGGACGCGGACCTCGACCGTCCCCAGGCGATCGCCGAGGTCGACCTCGGCCGCGTCGCGCCGCCCGCCGCGGGGGACTCCCTGGAGACGGTGCGGCCCGCGCTCGTCCCGGGCGGGTGGGACGCGTGAGCGCCGGCTGGTGGCGGACCAACCGCTGGTGGCTGCCCGTGCTGGTCGTGGCGCTCGGCGCCCTGGGCTGGCTGACCTGGCGGTCGGACGACGTGCAGGCCTGGTGGTCGGGCGAACCGCGCGTCGCGCACGCGCCGGACGCCGACGGCTGGGCCCAGGTCGGTGACGTGCGGGCCCGGCTGCTGGGCGTCGAAGCGGTCGACGGGCTCGACGACGGGTACGGCGGCCGGATCGAGGTGCCCGACGGCTACACGCTCTGGGCGGCCGACGTGTCGTTCCGCTCCGACGCGCCGCCCGCCCCGGAGGGCGCGGAGAAGACCTTCTCGTCGTGCGCGGTGCTGCTCCGGGACACGGCCGGGCGGGAGTACGCGGCGGGGGCCTCGGCGCTCCCCGGGACGCCGTACCCCGAGGCGCCGGTCTGCACGGGCGCCGTCTCCAGCCGGAGCACGCAGCACTTCCTGACCCCGGACGACGCCGAGCCCGCCGAGGTGCGTCTCGTCGAGCCGAGCCTCCTGCCGGCGTACTGGTCGCTCCCCGTCGCGGACGTCGGCTGACCGCCGCCGTCTGCCTGCCGGTTGACATCTGGTCGTTTAATGAACATAGTTCATGATCAATAAACTTCGACGGAGGTGGTCGCCGTGGGCGTGGTGTCGTGGATGCTGGGGAACCCGTTGCCGTTGCCGGTCGCGCTCGGGGTGGACCTCGCCCTGCTCGCGCTCGTCGTCGCGGTGGGGCTGGTGTGGTCCGACGGCCGTCGGGCGGTGGTCACCGGCTCGGCGGGGCGTCGTGCCGTGCGGCACGCCGCCCTCACGAGCGCCGGCGCGGGTCTGGTCGTCGCCGCGGGGCTCCTGCTGCCCCCGGCCTACCTCGTGCTGGGCGTCGCGACGCTCGGCGCGCGCGGGACGGCGGTGCTGCCCCTCGTCGCGCTCCTCGGCGCCCTGGCCGTCCACGCGGTGGGCGAGCTGACGTGGCCTCGTCCACGGCACCGGCAGCGCGAGGCGCGCCTCGCCGTCCGGTCGGTCGCGGACGTCGCTCCCACCGTCACGCGCCGCCTCGCCTGGGCGTGGACGGCGCTGCTCGTGGTCGCCGCGGTCGCGTTCGGGCTCGTGGCGTCGGGGCCGCGCGCGGTCTCGCGCGTCGTCGGGCCGGCCGAGGCGTACACCGTCACCCCGTTCCCCGGCTGGCTGTGGACGGGGCCCGTGCTCGTCGTGGCCGCGGTGGCCCTGGTCGCTTCCGAAGCGGTGCTGCGCCTCGTCCGCTCGCGTCCCGCGGTGGAGGACGTCGGCGAGGAGTGGGACATGTGGCTGCGGCGGCGGGTCGCCCGCCGTGTCGAGCGTGCGACCCAGCTCGTGCTGGGTCTCACGCTGGGAGGGCTCGTCGCGTTCGCGGGCCTCTCGCTGCGCTGGCTCGGCCTGGGGAACGGGGACGGCGCCCGGCTCGGGCCCGGGCCGAGCGCAGGGGAGATCGTCGCCGGGAACGTCCTCCTCGCCGTCGCGGCGTGCCTCGTCCTCGTCGTCCTCGTGGCGTCGGTGTGGCCCGCGCGCGACCCGGCACCCGCCGCGCGGGCGCCGTTCGCTCCCGAGGCGGTCGCCGCGTGAGCCTCGCCGTCCGGATCGACCTCGACTCCACGACCCCGCACTACGAACAGCTCCGCGCGCAGCTCGCCGCGCTCGTCACGGCGGGCGACCTCGTGGACGGGCAGCGGCTCCCGACCGTCCGCGCGCTCGCCAACGACCTCGGCATCGCGCCGGGCACGGTCGCGCGCACCTACCGCGACCTCGAGGCCGCGGGCCTGGTCACCACCCGCCGCCGCGTCGGGACGCTCGTCACGGCGCCGCCTGCGACGCTCGACCGGGCCGCCGTCACGGAGGCGGCCGCGCGCTTCGTCCGGCTGGCGCGGGACCACGCGCTCACGGACGGGGAGATCCGCGACGTCGTCGCGGCAGCGCTGCTGGGGGACCGGCGCGAGGAGAAGGCGGGCGACGCCACCGCTCGGACCGAGGTCGAGCACCCCGTCACGTCAGGGAGCTGAGGCCGCGCCGACCGTGGTCGGCGTGCTCGGCGCCCCGGTGCCGGCGCCGGTGTCCGGCTCCCCGGCCCGCCGCGCCGCACGCCGCGTGCGCAGCGCGGACGGCAGGCCCAGGCTCGCGAGCAGCGCGTCGGCCGCGGCGGCGAGCAGGACGGTCGTGAGCACCTGCACGACGACGGTCGCGACCGTCTCCAGCGGGCCGACGATCGCACGCCACGCGACGATCCCCGGCTGGCCGACGACCGCCTGCGCGGCGGTGAGCACGACCTGCTCGGCGAGCGTGAGGAGCGCGAACGCGACGCAGAAGAGCAGCACCGCGCCCCAGCGACTGCGCCACAGCATCCCGAGGGCGCCGACGAGGCCGCCGAACCGCCGGCCCGGGTCGAGCATCAGCGCCCACGCCCGCTGGGCGCCGCTCTCGCCGAGCGTCCGGTTGAACCGGTCGACGGCGCGGGCTGTCCGGCCGGTCGCGCCGCCGTCGCCCGGCACCGCGTGGGCGGGGTCGACGACGTCGATCGCCTCCACGCCGTACACGATCGTCCCGAGCGTGAGCCACGCGAGCGGCACCACGAGCCCGGTGACGACGCCCGCGACGAGGAGGGACGTCGTCGGGCCCACGGCGTCGACGAGCGGCTTGAGCGCGTCCACGCGCGCGACCACGCCGTCCCACCAGGTCGTCACCTCGACGACGACGACGCGCGTCGACCACCACTCGCGCACGCGCCCGACGAGGGCCGTGACGGTGAACGCGCCGACGACGATCCAGACGACCTCGCAGTAGCCCGCGGCGATGCGCACCGCGGCGGAGCGGGCGCTGCGCCGGGCGTCGTCGTCGCGCGCGGAGGCGCTGCGGTCGAGGCGCCGCGCGAGGCGTTCCAGCAGGGTGCGGGCGAGCAGCGCGCCCGCGACGACGAGCACGACGGTGAGCCCGAAGCCCTCGGGGACGGGGTTGGCGGTCTCGAACCCCGCCCCCGCCGCGAACGCGTGGTCGAGCGCGGCGGAGTCGATGTACGCCTGCCAGTCGGACGACAGCCCGCCGTAGAACTCGTAGATGACGAGGTAGGGGACGAGGACCGAGGCGATCGAGCCGAGCAGCGCCCGGACCTCGAGCCGGTCCCGCTCCGTGCGCGGCTCCCGGCGCAGGACGTGCAGCATGACGACGATGCCGACGACCGTCGCGAGCGGCGAGAAGCACAGCACCAGCAGGCCGAGCACCCCGGACGACGGCGCGACGGCGAGCGCGGCCCGCAGGGCGAGCTCGTGCAGCACCTGCGCGAGGACGGCGACCGCGACGAGCGCGGGCCAGTGCCGGGCCAGGAGCCGGCCGGCGTCGGCGAGGACGCGCAGGCCGGCGCGCAGCATCGGGTCCTGAGGGGGCGTCGGGCTCGCCGGCGGGGCGGTCACGCGCGCCAGGCTACCGGGCGGTCCGACCTCCCTCGCGCGGAGGGAGGCCGGGCCGGGCGTCAGGCACGCGAGGCGAGGCGGGCGACGACGCGCTTCGCCTCCTTGCCCGCGAAGCGGCGGGCGAGGACGCCGACGCCCGCGGCGACGGCGGCGAAGGTCACGGCCTGGACGACACCGACCTCCTCGTCGTCGAGGTCCTTCGGGGCGTCGTGCCCGGTGACCTTGGCCCAGACGAACGTCACGAGCTTCTGCGCGGCCCAGCCCGCGGCGAAGGTCAGGGCGACGGTCCCGACCTTGAGGGCCAGGGTCTGCTCGTTCTCGTTCGTGTCGGCCACGAGGGGTTCCTCCGTCGGTCGGGGCGCCGGGCGGCGCCGGGCGTGCTCGCACGACCACCGTAGTGCGAAGTCGCCGCCCACGCGTCGCCCGGCGCGCGCACCCGGCTCAGTCGTGGCTCACCGCGTCCAGGACGGGCAGGCGCGCGGCGCGCACCGCGGGCCACACCGCGGCGACGACGCCCACGACGCCGGCGAGCACGAGCATGGCGCCGAGCTGGGCCCACGGCACGGCGAGGGTCGTGAAGCCCTGGTCCGCGAGCACCGACGGGAGCGCGGCGGCGAGGCCGGTCCCCACGGCGAGCCCGACGGCCGTGCCGAACACCGCGACGAGCACGGACTCGATGACGATCGTCGTCGCGAGCTGGGCCCGCCCGAGCCCGACGGCCCGCAGCAGCCCGATCTCGCGCGTCCGCTCCGCGACGGACAGCGCGAGCGTGTTGACGATGCCCAGCACGGCGACGAGGACGGAGAGCCCCAGCAGGGCGTAGACGATCGCGAGGACCGACTCGACCTGGCCGGCGACGTCCGCGGCGAACTCGTCGGCGTCGAGCACGGACGCCACGACGTACGGCGCGACGGCGTCGGTCACGCCCGCGCGGACGGCCGCGAGGTCCGCGCCGGGCTCGGTGTCGAGGAACAGCATCTCCGTCGTCGTCGCGCCGACCGCGGCCGCCACGTCGGGCGGCAGGAGCAGGTCGACGGAGAACGCGTGCGAGTCGACCACCGCGCCGATGCGCACCTCCCGGGCCGGGAGGTCGGGCCGTGCCGGGTCGGCGAGCGTCAGGACGTCGCCCAGGGCCCAGCCGTGCTCGTCGAGCGCGTCCGCCATGACGGCGGCCTCGCCCCGCGCGTACGCGTCGAGGTCGCCCTCGGTCGCGGTCGTGCGCACGGAGCGGCCGAAGCCCTCGGCGGGGAACCCGACGACGAGCTGCGGCTCGCCGTCGACGACGACCTGCCCGTACGTCGTGACGTCGACCGCCGCGACGCCGGGCACGGCGCGGACGTCGCCCGCGACCCCGTCGGGCAGGTACGGCATCGCCGAGCGGACGACGAGGTCGGCCGCGGTCTCCTGGTCGACGATGTCCTGCACGGAGACGCGGGTGGACAGCGCGAGGACGGACGTCGTCGAGACGAGCGCCATCCCGACGACGAGCGCGCCCGCGGTGGCCGCGGTCCGCCGCGGCTGGCGCGTGACGTTGCCGCGCGCGAGGCCGCCGAGCGGGCGGACCAGCGCGACGAACGGTGCGGCGAGGACGGTCAGCACCGGGCCGACCGCGAGCGGCGCGAGGAGGAGCACCCCCGCGACGACGCCGGCCGCGCCGAGGCCGAGGAGGGGCGCGCCCCCGCTGCCGACCGCGGCCGCCGCGACGACGAGCCCCACGCCCGCGAGCAGCGCGACGGTCCCGGCGACGGCACGGGCCCGCCCGGCTCCGGTGGGCCGGACGACGTCGGCGCGCATGGTCTCCACCGGGCGCACGAGCGCGGCGTGCCGCGCGGGCAGGGCGGCGGCGAGCACCGACACGACGACGCCGACCACGAGCGGGACGGCGACCCCCGTGGCCGTGACGGGCAGCGAGCCGGAGAGCTCCATGCCGACGGCGCCGAGCCCGCTGCGGGCGAGCTCCGCGAGGCCGAACCCGGCCCCGACGCCGAGCAGCGCGCCCACGGCCCCGACGACCGCCGCCTGCCCCACCACCGAGCCGAACACCTGCCCGGGCGACGCGCCCACCGCGCGCAGGAGCGCGAGCTCGCGCGTGCGGCGTCGGACGTGCATCGAGAACGTGGTGGTGATGATGAACGTGCCGACGAACAGCGCGAGCGCGGCGAACACCAGCAGGAACGTCGAGACGAACCCGAGCTGGTCGGTGATCGCCTCGCTCGTCTCGGCGCGCAGCTCCGCGCCCGTCAGCGCCTCGGCGCCCGCGGGGAGCGCGGTCGCGACGGCGTCCCGCAGCGCCTCGGGGGAGACGCCGTCGGCCGCGTACAGCGCGACCGACGGGACGAGGCCGTCGGGCGCGTACGTCGCGGCGGCGGTCCCGGCGTCGAGCAGGACGATCGTCGCGCCCGCCATCGGCGCGGACAGCGAGACCTCGCCGACCACGCGCACGGGCCGCACGGCGTCGCCCAGCACGACGTCGGTCGTGCCGCCCACCGCGAGGCCCGACGCCGCGAGCGTCGCCGACTCGAGCGCGACCTCGCCGCCGTCGCGGGGTGCGCGGCCGTCGACCACCTGGGGACCGGGGTCGCGGGGGTCGTAGGCGACGCCGATGCTCGGCGCCTGGCTGCCGAGGACCGCGGTCCCGTCCGCGCCCACGAGCACCGCGGGACCGCTCACCTCCGGGAGCGCGAGCGCGACGTCGTCGCGCGCGCCGAGGTCGCGCGCCAGGTCCGCCGGGACGAGGCTGCGCGCACCGCCCACCTGGGCCGACGTCGACATCAGCGCGTCCCCGGCCGACGACGCGCCGCGCACGTACGCGTCCGCCTGGACCGACGAGGCGACGATGCCGTCGAACGTGGTCGCGAGCATCGCGCGCAGCGCGAACGTGCCGGTCACGAACGCGACGCCGATCGTCACGGCGAGGACCGAGAGGACGAGCTGCGCGCCGTGCGCGCGCACGCCGCGCAGCGCGATCCGGCCCATCATCGGGCGGCCGCCGTCGTCGGTGCCGGGGTGGCGTGCGCCGGGGACGGCCCGGCGGGCGTGAGGGAGCCCAGCGTGTCGAGGACCGCCTGCGGCGTGGGGTCGTGGAGCTCGGTCACGAGGCGGCCGTCCGCGAGGAAGAGCACCCGGTGGGCGTACGACGCCGCGGTCGGGTCGTGCGTGACCATCGCGACGGACTGGCCGAGGTCGTCCACGGACGCGCGCAGGAAGCCCAGGACCTCCGCGGCGGCGCGCGAGTCGAGGTTCCCCGTCGGCTCGTCCGCGAGCACGATCGCGGGTCGCGACACCAGCGCCCGCGCGCACGCGACGCGCTGCTGCTGCCCGCCCGACAGCTCGGCGGGTCGGTGCCCCAGCCGAGGGCGCAGGCCCACGGCGTCGACCACGCGGTCGAACCACTCCCGGTCGACGGGCCGCCGGGCGATCGCGAGCGGCAGCACGATGTTCTCCTCCGCCGTGAGCGTCGGCACGAGGTTGAACGACTGGAAGACGAACCCCAGGCGCGTCCGCCGCAGGCGCGTCAGGCGCCGCTCGCTCATCGCGGAGACGGTCTCTCCGTCGACGACGACGGTCCCCGCCGTGGGGGAGTCGAGCCCCGCGAGGCAGTGCAGGAGCGTGGACTTCCCGGACCCGGACGGGCCCATGATCGCCGTCAGCCGACCCGTCTCGACGTCCACGTCCACGCCGTCGAGCGCACGCACCGCGGCCTCGCCGCGCCCGTACGTCTTCACCAGCCCGCGCGCGGTCGCGATCGCGGGTCGCGCAGCGCCCTGAGCGCCCTCAGTGCCCTCAGTGGGCGGGCCCTCGCGCGGGGTGCTCCGCCGTGCCGCACCTGTCGTCGTCACGTCCTCGTCCGTCCTCTCGTCGTGCCGCTGCGCGGGAGCGTCGTGGCTCGCCGGGCGGCGTCGTCCTGTGGTGGCCGCCGGGGCTCCCGGCGGCCGTACCGACCCTCCCGCGGCGCGCCTGCCCGAGGCATCGGGGGCGGGCCCCGAACCGTCCCTGGTCCGCGGCCGCCGGTGCTCAGGGTTCTCTCAGGGGACTCTCCGGGTGAGGGGCCGGTGTAGGCTCGCGGTGAACGACAGGGGAGCTCCTGGAGGAGCTGAGAGTGCGGACCACCGCAGACCCTCGAACCTGATCCGGTTAGCACCGGTGGAGGAAGTCGGGAATCTCGATCACCTGCTCGCGCGGTCCGTCGCGCCCACCCGGCGCACGGCTCGTCGGGCCGGTGGACCCCTCCTGAACGTCCAGGGAGGACACATGCAGCACACGACCACCGTCGCCCGCCGCGGCCGGGCCCTCGCGACCGGCGTGGGCGCGACGCTCGCGCTCCTCGCCCTCGCGGCCTGCTCGGGTGGTGACGGCGCCGGGGGCGACGACGCGTCGTCGGGCAGCGGGGGCACGGTCACCCTGGTGACCCACGACTCCTTCGCGGTGAGCGACGACGTGCTCGCCGCGTTCGAGGAGGAGAGCGGGCTCACCGTCGAGCAGGTCGCGCCCGGCGACGGCGGCGCGCTGGTCAACCAGCTGATCCTCACGAAGGACTCGCCCCTCGGCGACGTCGTGTTCGGGATCGACAACACCTTCGCGTCGCGCGCGATCGACGAGGGCGTCCTCGAGCCGTACACGCCCGCCGACGTCGCGGAGTCCGCCGCGTCGTACGCGGTCGGCGACGGCGGCGAGCTCACCGCCGTCGACCTCGGTGACGTGTGCGTCAACGTGGACCACGCGTGGTTCGCCGACGCGGGGATCCCCGAGCCCGTGACGCTCGAGGACCTGGCGAAGCCGGAGTACCGGGACCTCCTCGTCGTGACCAACCCCGCGACGTCGTCGCCGGGCCTCGCGTTCCTCCTCGCGACCGTCGGGGCGTTCGGTGAGGACGGCTGGGAGGACTACTGGGCGGACCTGCGCGCCAACGGCGTGAAGGTCGTCGACGGCTGGTCCGACGCGTACTACGTCGACTTCTCCGGCTCGGAGGGCGCGGGGCCGCGCCCGCTCGTGCTGTCGTACTCGACGTCGCCCGCGTTCACGCTCACCGAGGACGGCTCCGCGTCGACCACGGGCGCGCTGCTCGACACGTGCTTCCGCCAGGTCGAGTACGCGGGCGTGCTCGCGAACGCGAAGAACCCCGAGGGCGCGCAGCAGCTCCTCGACTTCCTCGTGAGCGAGACGTTCCAGGCCGACGTCGCCGACCAGATGTACATGTACCCCGCCGACGACTCCGTCACGCTGCCCGACGGCTGGGCCGAGTTCGCGCCGCTCGCCGACGAGCCCTTCGAGGTCGCGCCCGCCGACGTCGCGGCGCACCGCGACGAGTGGATCAAGGCATGGACGGCGACGGTCGTCGACTGACCCCCGGTCCCCGAGCGACCACGGCTCTCCCTCGCGGGGTAGAGCCGTGGTCGCGCGGGGGAGAGCCGTGGTGAGGGGTCGGGAGGTCCGGCGGGGCGGCGTCGGGCGCGGGGTGCTGTGGGGTCTGGCGGCGGCGGTGCCGCTCGCGTTCCTCGGGGTGTTCTTCGCGTGGCCGGTCGTCACGCTCGTGGCGCGCGGGTTCGTCGGGGACGACGGCGGCCTCGACCTCTCGGGGTTCGCGGAGGTCTTCTCCGAGCCCCGCACGTGGCGGATCGTCGGCCTCACGCTCTGGCAGGCCGTGCTCGGCACGGCGCTGTCGCTGCTGCTCGGCGTGCCCGGCGCGTACGTGCTGTACCGGTGCCGGTTCCCCGGGCGGCGGGTCGTGCGCGCGCTCGTCACGGTGCCGTTCGTGCTCCCGACCGTCGTCGTCGGCGTCGCGTTCCGGTCGCTGCTCGTGCAGGGCGGCCCGCTCGGGTTCCTGCGGCTCGACGAGACGTTCGCGGCGATCGTCGTCGCGCTCGTGTTCTTCAACTACTCCGTGGTGGTGCGCACGGTCGGCGGGCTCTGGGAGCACCTCGACCCGCGCGCCGAGCAGGCCGCGCGCGCCCTCGGCGCGACGCCGTGGCGCGCGTTCCGCACCGTGACGCTCCCGGCGCTCACGCCCGCGATCACGAGCGCCGCGTCGATCGTCTTCCTCTTCTGCGCGACGGCGTTCGGCGTCGTGCTCGTGCTCGGCGGCATCCGCTACGGGACGATCGAGACGGAGATCTGGATCCAAACGACCCAGTTCCTCGACCTGCGCACCGCGGCGGTGCTGTCGGTCGTGCAGCTCGTGGTCGTCGCGGCGGCGCTCTCGGTCGCGAACCGCACGCGGGCCCGGCGCGAGCGTGCCCTGAACCTGTCGTCCTCGGCGTCGTCCGCGCACCCCCTGCGCCTGTGGCGCGACGGCCGCCCGACGGGCGACCTCGCGCCCGCCGCGCTCACCGCGGCCGTGGTCGTCGTGCTCGTCGGGCTCCCGCTCGGCACGCTCGTGGTGCGCTCGTTCCGCGTCCCGGGCGGCGGCTGGGGTCTCGACAACTACGCGAACCTCGGCACCACGGGCGGGCGCAACGCCCTGTCCGTCACCGTGTGGGAGGCGGCGGGCAACTCGCTGCGCACCGCCGCGCTCGCGACCGTGCTCGCCGTCGTGATCGGCGGACTCGTGGCGCTCGTCGTGTCCCGGCGCCCGCGCTCGCGCGCGGGTCGGCGCGCGATCTCGGTGCTCGACTCGGTGTTCATGCTCCCGCTCGGGGTCTCCGCCGTGACGGTCGGGTTCGGGTTCCTCGTCACGCTCGACAGGCCGCTCGGCCTCGACGTCGACCTGCGCACGTCGGGGCTGCTGGTGCCGATCGCGCAGGCGGTCGTCGCGACGCCGCTCGTCGTGCGCACGGTCCTGCCGACGCTGCGCGCCATCGACCCGCGCCTGCGCGAGGCCGCCGCGACCCTCGGCGCCGCGCCCGGGCGCGTGTTCCGCACGGTCGACGGCCCGATCGCCGCCCGGTCGCTCGGGCTGGCGGTCGGGTTCGCGTTCGCCGTCTCGCTCGGGGAGTTCGGTGCGACGTCGTTCCTCGCCCGCCCGGACAGCGCGACCCTGCCGGTCGTGATCTTCCGCCTCATCGGGCGCCCGGGCGCCGAGAACTACGGCATGGCGCTCGCGGCGAGCGTCGTGCTCGCGCTGCTCACCGCGACCGTGATGCTGCTCGCCGAGCGGTTGCGCGGCGACCGACCCGGAGGAGAGTTCTGATGGTGCAGACCGACCCCGCCCCCGCGCGCGCGGGCACGCCGGAGCCGTCGCGCCCCGGTCCGGGGGAGGCCGCCGGGCTCACGGTGCGCGACGTCGTCGTGCGGTACGGCGGGCGCGTCGCCGGGGGAGCGCGCACGGACCCCGGCACGACGGCGGTCGCGGGCGTCACGCTCGACGTCGCGCCCGGCGAGGTGCTCGCCCTGCTCGGGCCGAGCGGCTGCGGCAAGTCGAGCCTGCTGCGCGCCGTCGCGGGGCTCGAGCCGGTCGCCGCGGGCTCCGTGGCGTGGGACGGCCGCGACCTCACGGGCGTCCCCGTGCACCGCCGCGGGTTCGGGCTCATGTTCCAGGAGGGCCAGCTCTTCCCGCACCGCGACGTCGCGGGCAACGTCGCCTACGGGATCGCGGGGCTGCCGCGCGCCGAGCGCGACGCGCGCGTGGCCGAGCTGCTCGACGTCGTCGGGCTCGCCGGGTACGAGCGGCGCGCGGTCGCGACGCTCAGCGGGGGCGAGCGCCAGCGCGTCGCGCTCGCGCGGTCGCTCGCGCCGCGCCCCCGCCTGCTCCTGCTCGACGAGCCCCTCTCCGCGCTCGACCGGGGGCTGCGCGAGCGCCTCGCGCTCGACCTGCGCGAGGCCCTGCGCGCCACCGGCACGACGGCCGTCTTCGTCACCCACGACCACGACGAGGCGTTCACCGTCGCCGACCGCGTCGCCGTCATGGACGCGGGCCGGCTCCTCCAGGTCGCGCCGCCCGAGGATCTCTGGCGCGCGCCCGGGTCGCGCCGCGTCGCGGAGTTCCTCGGCTACCAGGCGTTCGTCCCGCACAAGCCCGGGAAACTGCTCGCGGTCGGTCCGCGCGGCCTGCGGCTCACGACCGAGGGCGTGCCGACGTCGGACGATGCGTGGGGCGCCACCGTCGTCGGGAGCGTGTTCCGCCGCGGCGCGGTCGAGGTGACCGTCGACGTCGACCTGCCCGGACGCTCCGGCGGTGCGCCCGCACGGCTCGTCGCGCTCGCGGGCGCCCCGGTGGTCGTCGAGCCGGGCGACCGGGTGCGGGTCGTCGTCGACCCGGCCGGGTGCGCCGTCGTGCCGGCTTGACGTCCCGGGGTCGCCCCGGGCCGTGCGACGAGCGAGAGCGCCGCAGCCGACCTAGCGTCGGGGGATGGACGACGTGACGACCGGTGACCACCCCCCGGAGAAGAACGGCAGCAAGTCCGCGAAGATCCTGTACCGCCCCGTCGGCATCGTCAGCTCCGTCGTGGGCGGGCTCGTCGCCGGGCAGGTGTTCAAGCAGATCTACAAGCGGGTCTCGCCCGGCCACCGCAAGGACGCCCCGACACCCCTGCAGTCGGAGTACCCGCTCAAGGAGATCGTGCTCGCGGCACTCCTGCAGGGTGCGGTCTACGCGGTGGTGAAGGCGCTCATCGACCGCGGCGGGGCACGCGCGTTCGAGCGCTGGACGGGGGAGTGGCCCGGCGACTGACGGTCAGTCGAGGCCCGCGGCGTGGACGAGCAGCGCGACCTGCGTGCGGTTCTCCAGCCCGAGCTTGAGCAGCACGCTCGACACGTGGGCCTTGACCGTCGGGACGCTGAGGAACAGGCGCGCGGCGATGTCCGCGTTCGTCGCGCCGCGGCCGAGCTCGACCGCGACGTCGCGCTCGCGCCCGGTGAGCGCGTCGAGCGCGGCCCGGGCCCGCTCGCGCTGGCCGCCCGCGTCGGCGACCGACGTCATGAGACGCCGCGCGATCTCCGGTGACAGCACGGGCTCGCCCGTCGCGGCCGCGCGCACGGCGGCGACGATCCGCTCCGGCGGCATGTCCTTGAGCAGGTAGCCGGACGCGCCGGCGTGCAGGGCGCCGACGACCTCCTCGTCCGTGTCGAACGTCGTGAGCACGACGACGGCCGGCGCGTCCGGTCGCGCCCGCACGCGCCGCGTGGCCTCGATCCCGTCGACGCGCGGCATGCGCAGGTCCATGAGCACGACGTCGGTCGGGTGGGCGTCGAGCACGGCCGCCACCTCCGCGCCGTCGGCGGCCTCGCCGACGACCTCGATGCCGTGCGCGCCGTCGAGCATGAGGCGCAGCCCGGCGCGGACCAGCGCGTCGTCGTCGACGATCACCAGGCGGGTGCGCGCGGTGCCCGGGGCGACCGCTCCGGCGTCGTGGTGGTCGCTCCCGCGCGGGGCGTCCCCGCGCCCACCCTGCTCCGTCACGCGTCCCACGGTAGCCGGACGTCGAGGACGAACCCTGCGTCCCGCGCCCCGGCGTCGAGGGTCCCGCCGAGCAGGTCGACGCGCTCCCGGAGCCCGACCAGCCCGGTGCCGGTGCCGCCGCCCCCGCGGTCACCGACGCCGCCTCCCGGGCCGATACCGCCGGCACCGCCCGCGCCGACGGGGACGCGGCGCGGGCCGCCGTCGGACACCGTGACCCGGACCTCGCCCGCCCGGGCGACGACCCGGAGCGTCACCGGGCCGCCCGAGGCGTGCCGCCGGGCGTTCGTCAGCCCCTCCTGCGCGACGCGGAAGGCCGCGACCGCGACCGTCGGCGGGACGTCGGCGGACCCCGTCCGCTCGTAGGTCACGTCGCCGCCCGCGTCGCGCGCCTCCACGACGAGCCGCTCGACGTCGTCGAGCGTCGGCTGCGGCGACAGCGCGTCGGCCCCGCCGAGCCCGGGCTCGGCGCGCAGCACCCGCACGACGTCGCGCAGGTCGTCGAGCGCCGAGCTCACCCCGGCGCGCACCAGGCCCGCGGCGCGGGCGAGCCGCTCCGGGTCGGCGTCCGGCCGGTACTCGAGCGCGCCCGCCGTGGCGGCGAGGAGCGAGAGCCGGTGCGCGAGGGTGTCGTGCATCTCGCGCGCGATCCGGGTGCGCTCCGCGACGCGCGCCTCGGCGACACGGCGCTCCTGCTCGCGCTCGGCGCGGCGCGCGCGGTCCCGCAGCGACCACAGCAGCTGGTCGCGCGCCTGCGCGTACTGGCCCCAGCCGAGCAGGGCGGCGTGCACGGCGAGGTCGCACAGGAGCCACCAGCCGAGCGGCAGGGCCTGCGGCCGCCACAGCGCCTGCACGGCGTGGCCGAGGAACCCGGCGACCGCGACCGGGAGCGCGGTGCGCAGCGGGTACCAGCGCGCGACCTGCAGGGTCGCGACGGTCGAGGCCGGGGTCGCGGCACCCGAGTACGCCGCGAGCGAGGCGAGGACCAGCGCGCCGACCACCGGGGCGTCGCGCGGGGTCCGCGACCACAGCAGGGGCAGCGCCGCGAGGGCGAGGACCGCGACGGCGACGTCGAGCCACGGGGCCGCGCCGGCGTCGTTCTGCGCGACGACCCCGACGGTCGCGAGCGCCGTGAGCACCGCGACGGCGAGCCAGGCCAGCGCGACCACCCACCCGGGGACGAGCGGGCGCGTGCCGGCGCGGCGCGCGGCGGCCGTCGCGAGGACGGGGCGCCCGGCGAGGGGAGGGCAGTCGGTGGTGGTCATGCTCCGGACGCTAGGCGGCCGGTGCGCGCCCGACCACCGACCAAGGTCGGGGGTCGCCGTCCGGCAGGAGGGTCGAGGCCCGACGCCGGTCGGCCGGGCCGCCGCCCTCCGGCCGACGCGAGGCAGGCGCTCGGGCCGCGAGCGTGGGGACGTCGGCACCCGCCGGCCGCGGCCCAGGCCGCGCGAGAGCCGCGGCACCGCGCCGCGCGACGGAGGAGGAACGTCATGTCCACGACGCGGAGCACCTCGGACGGCACCTCGGACGCCACGCCGGACGGCACCCCGCACGTCCCGTACCGTCGCCGCACGTCGGCGCCCGACGGCGGGCGCGGCCCTGCGGCACGGGTCCACCAGCCCGAGGTCGGGGTTCGTGCTCGTCGCCGCGTCCCGGGGGTCGGGTCGGCGCCGCGTGTTCCGCGCTGGCTCGTCCCACCCGTCGCGGCGGTGCTCGCCGCCGTCGTGCTGCTCGTCGGGACGGCTCTCGGCGTCGACCCCGCGGTGCGCACCGCGACCGGGACGCAGACGGTCGGCGTCGTGGCGGCGGTCGTCGTGACGCTCGTCGTCGGGTACGCCGGGTGGGGCGTGCGCGCGCTGCTCGGCCGCCTGTCCTCGGGCGGCCGACGGCCCTGGCTCGTGACGTGCGGCGTCGTGCTGCTCGTCTCCCTGCTCGGCCCGCTCGGTGCGGTGACGCCCGGTGCGGTGGCCCTGCTCGTCGTCGAGCACCTGACGGTGGGCGCGACCCTGGCCCTGGGCCTGCGCCGCTGACCCCCGCCCCCACCTCGCCGCAGATCGGAA
>NZ_JBJXVU010000010.1:0-211752 GCF_046159675.1 Cellulosimicrobium sp. RS
GCTCTTCCGATCTGCCCGGCCGCTCGCGCCGCCGTCGGCCGCCCGCGCGCGGCGCACCGCGCCGGCGCCGACGACCGCCCCGCCCACCGCGGTGGCGGCGGCCACGCCCGCGGCGAGGGACGACGTCGTGCCGTGCACCTCGCCGCGCGACAGGTACGTGACGCCCGCGGTGTGCACGGCCATCCCGGCCGCGGCCGGCAGGGCGGCGCGCAGGTGCCCGACGCCGGCCCCGAGCAGGACGTCGAGGCCGCGGCACGCGGCCATGACGAGCGGACCGGCCGCGCGCTCCTTGGCGACCGTGTCGTACGTCCACACGCTCGCGGCGAGCGGGACGGCGACGGCGAGCGCGCGCGATCCCCCGCCCGCGGCGGCGAGACCGACGCCCGCGGCCGTGAGGCCGACGGCGACCTGGAGGGCGCGCCGCTCCGTCACGCGGCCCGACGGGATCGGCCGCTCGGGCCGCTCGACCGCGTCGAGGTGCCGGTCCGCGTAGTCGTTGAGCGCCATGCCGCCCGCGTACAGGCACGCCGAGGCGAGGGGCAGGAGCGCGCGGCGCGGCGTGAGCGCGTGCCCGGCCGCCGCCGCGCCCGCGAGCGTGTCACCGACCACCGAGAGGACCGCGGGGGCGCGGACGAGGTCCAGGTGGTCGTGGAGGGAGCCCGTCACGACCGGTCGGCCGCGGCGGTCGCGTCGCCGCCCACCCGGGCGGTCGCCTCGCGGACCCAGTCGGACAGCGCGACGGTCTGCGCGGCGAAGTCGTGCACGCCGCTGCCCCAGGGGTCCTTGAAGAAGAACCCGAGCTCGGGGACGGGGCCTGCGTACCCGGCCGCGTCCGCGAGCGCGAGCAGGCGCGCCAGGTCGAGCACGAGCGGCGCGGCGAGCATCGAGTCGTACGCCGACCACGTGGTCTGCAGCGTGAGCCGCGAGCCGAGGAAGCCCTCGACGTGCACGTGGTCCCACGCGACCTTGATGTCCCCGAGGTCGGGCACGTTGTCGATGTGCAGCGGCGTGACGTCGCTGCCCGTGAGGTCCTGGAGCCCGCGCGACTTGGACACGAGCTTGCTCTGCACCGCCTGCGGGTCGGCGAGCGTGGCACCGTCCCCGCCGCCGAGCAGGTTGGCCCCCGCCCACGACAGGACGCGCAGCCCGCGGGCCCCGAACGCCGGGGCGAGGATCGTGCGCAGCCACGTCTGGCCGGTCTTGCCGTCCTGGCCCGCGACGGGCACGCCGCGCTCCTCGGCGAGCTCGAGCAGCACCGGCAGGTGCATGCTCGCCGACGGCGTGAACTCGGCGAACGGGGCGCCCGCGAGCAGCGCGGCGTACGCGGTGACCGAGCTCGGCGGCAGCACCGCGCGCTCCGGGTCCGCGAGCGCCGCGCGCAGCAGGTCGCGGTCGGCGAGCTCGGGCGCGGGCTCGGGCAGCGGCTCGGTCGACACGAGGTCGACGACGACGACGCGCGCGAGGCCGTGGCGCTCGCGGAAGTCCACGATGTCCGCGGCGAGGCGCTCCGCGGCGGCCTGCTGCGACTCGCGCGCGGCGCCCTCCGCGGGGTGGGCCGAGTAGCCGGGGCGCACCTCGGCGTCGGCCCGCTCGAGCGCGGCGTGCGCGGCGGTGAGCAGGCGCGGCGCGATCATGCCGGCCTCGACGAGCAGCTCGGCGCGCTTGACCATCGACACGTCGGAGATGTCGTGGCCGCCCACGACGAGGTCGCCGAACGCGGGCAGCGGGGCGGAGGCGAAGGGCTCGCCCGCGGTGACGCACCCGGTCGGCTCCGCGCGCCCGTCGGCGATCACCGCGAGGCCGAGGGCGGCGGTGGTGGCGACCGAGCCGCGGGCGCCGACGAGCCACAACCCGGTGCGTGCGTCCGGGGCGGGGCGGTCCGACGATCCGTCAGGGGCGAAGTGGTGCATCGTTGCTCCCGTTCCGACGGCGGACGCCGCGGCGCCGCCGATCACGACGACGATGGCCTCCCTGCCACCGTCGGACCGCACGCCCCGGGAGAGGGTCGCTCTGCTCGCTCTCCGACCCGGTGGCGCTCGGTCTGCTGCGACCCTAACCACACTTTTGTCGGTGGTCAATCAAAAGCGTGGCCACTTTCGCGACCTCGGATGCTTGCAACGTGCAAAAGCGCGCAGGCGAAGCCGACCTGGCGGTCGGTATCACGATACCGACCGCCGGGTCGTGCTCGGTCACCCGACCGAGGGCGTGAAGTCGAGCTGGTCGTCCACCACCGCCACGACCGACCAGACGTTCCCGTCCGCGTCGGACAGCTCGTAGGCGGGCAGCAGGACCGCCGCGCCGTCCGGCTGGTACTGCACCGCCAGCCCCAGGCGCGCGTCCGTGATCGTCACGTCCGTGACGGGCCAGGCGAACCGAGCCCCCTCCCCCACGGTGGGCGGGACCGTCGGGACCTCGGGCTCCGGCGCGGCCTCCGGGACGGCCAGCACGTCCTCGCGGGCCCACGCGATCATCCCGCCCCCGCCGAACCGCGGGTCGCCGAGCCGCTCGACCGCCTCGGCCGGGCTGACGACGTCGTACGCGCCGATCGCGACGCGCGGCGCGAGGCTCCCGTAGAGCGACGCGAGCCCCGCACCCGAGTACGTCGCGCTCCACTGCGTCCCGGTGCTCTGCCCGTCGACCACCTCGGCCGCCGTCACCGTCGTCGCGCGCGGGGCGCCCTGGTCCACGGGCTGCTCCTCCGCGACGATCTCGTAGCCGTCGGGATCGAGGCCGAGGGACCTCAGCACCTCGCGCAGCCGGTCGCCGGCCTCGGCGCCGCTCGGCGGGGCGCCGTGGTCGGCCTCCTCGCACGTGCCCGGCTCGGCCGACGGACCGGCCCCGTCGCCCTCCTCGGCGGGCATCGGCGTCACGACGACGCAGCCCCACGGGTCCTTGGCCGGGTCGTTGAAGCTCACGCTCGCGAGGCCGTCCGGCTGGAGCGAGACCGTCGGTCCCGTCCAGTCGGCCGGGCCGACCGCGTACGACCCGTACTCCTCGCGCACCTCGCCCGTGACCCCGAGGACGTCGGCGACGCGGCGCGCCGTCTCCTGCGAGAACACGCCCGCCGCGTCGTAGGCCCACGCGTCCGCGCGCGCGCCGTCCGACGACAGCCCCTCGGCGTGGAAGACGGTGCGCCCGCCCCAGCCGCCGGGGTAGGCCATGTCCGTGGTCGCGCGGGAGCTGGTGGAGCTCTCCTCGGTGGCCGTAGCCCCCGCGAGCGCGTCCGCCGACGCGGGCGCGTCCGCGCTGCCGAGGCGGATCGGGGCGAGCGCCGTGCTCTCCGCGGCGGAGTCGCCCGCCGTGGTCCCCCACTCGCCGGCGCCGAGCGCGTAGCCGCCCGTCCCGATGACGAGCGCGCCCACCACGGCCGCCGCCACCTGGAGCGGAGCCCGACGGCGCAGCCGGCGCGCGCGGCGCTCTGCGAGCTCGTCGACGAGCGCGGCCGTCGGGCCGTCCGCCCCGGCGAGGCCGGCCGCGGCCGGGAGCTCCGCGGGAGCGGCGCCCGGGCCGGTCGCCGCGGGGCGGGCGAACGCCTCGGGGACGCGGTCGCGCACCGCGGCCTCCAGGGCCGTGGCGTCCGGGGTCGCGTCCGCGGCCGGGTCGGCGGCGCGCAGGCGCTCCAGGTCCGCGTCGTCGGGCTGCTCGGGGGTTCGGGTGGTCATGTCGCCCTCCAGGTACCGCAGGGGCCGTACCGCGCAGGTGCGGCCGGTCGGGTCTACCCGTGATGTGTGCTCAGGCGCCGGTCTCTTGCGCGAGCGCCGCCTGCTCCGCCCACGCCGTCCGCAGACGAGCGCGGGCCCGGGACAGCGCCGCGTCCGCGCCCCCGCGCGACGTGCCGAGGACGGCGGCCAGGTCCGCCCCGCCGAGCCCTTCCCACGCGTGCAGGAGGAGGATGCGCCGGTCGCGGTCGGACAGCGCGCCGAGCGCGCGGCGCACCTCGTCGTCCTGCACGACGACGTGCTCGACGTCGGCCCCGTCGTCCGGGCGCTCGGGCACCTCGGCCACGGGCAGGGCCCGCGCCTTGCGGCGGTGGTTGGCGAGGAGGAACCCCGCCGTGCGGTACAGCCACGGCAGCTCGGCGCCGTCGGGCACGTCGTCGCGACGCCGCCACGCGGTCGCGAGGACCTCGGCCGTCAGGTCGTCGGCGTCCGGCGCGACGCCCCCGACGGCGCTCGGCAGGCGCCGGCGGAAGTAGCGGTACAGCGGTGTCGCGTGCGCGGCGAAGAGCGCGGCGAACCAGGCCTCGTCGTGGACGGCGGCCTCGGTGGTCTCGTCACTGCCCTCGTCGGTCGTCACGGCGGCTCCTCGTCGGCGGGGCGGGCTGTCAACCGCTCTGTGTCCCGGGGCGCGCGTTCCTTGCACGCCCCGCGGTTCACCCGAACCTCACCCGCGACGGCCCCGATCCTGCCATCCCCGGCCCCTACGCTGAGAGGCATGACGACGACGGAGCGGGACGCCCCGCCGCGCCACCCCCGCCGTCGGCGGAGCCGGGCGGCCTGGCTGGGCTGGGGTCTCATCCTGCTCGCGGTCGCGCTCGTCGTGTGCGCCGGGCTCCTCGCCCGGGACGCGCTCGCCGCGCGCGACGCCCTGACGCGCGCGCTGGACGAGGTCCCCGCCGCCGAGGAGGCGCTCCGGAACGGCGACGTCGCGGCCGCCGACGCCGCGCTCGATCGGGTCCAGCCCCTCACCGCGTCCGCACGGGCGCACACCGACGGACCCCTGTGGTCCCTGGCCGCGCACCTGCCGGTCTACGGGCAGGACGTGCGGGCCTTCTCCGTGGCCGCCGCGACGGCCGACGACCTCGCCGCCGTCGTGCTGCCGTCCCTCACGCAGACCCTCGGCAGCGTCGAGGGCGACGGGCTCGCGCTCACGGGCGACGGCGTCGACCTCGCACCGCTCGTCGCCGCGGCGCCGACCGTGGCGCGCGCCGCCGACGCGTTCGACGCGATCGACGCGCGCCTCGCCACCGTCGACCGCGACGCGCTGCACGCGGAGGTCGCCGACCCGTACGCTGCGCTCGTCGCGCGCACCGACGACCTGCGCCCGGTGGTCCGCACCGCCGACCGGCTCACGGCGCTCGCGCCCGCGATGCTCGGCGCCGACGGCCCCCGCCGCTACCTCGTCCTCGCGCTGAACAACGCCGAGCTGCGCGCCGGCGGCGGGATCCCCGGCGCGCTCGCGGTGATCTCGGCGGACCAGGGCAGGGTGACGCTGGAGCGGCAGGCCTCGACGGTCGGCTTCCCGTCCTTCGACGAGCCGGTGCTGCCCCTCGACCCCGGGGTCGAGGAGCTCTTCACGGACCGGGTGGGCCGCTACCTCCAGGACACCCCGCTGACGCCGGACTTCCCCACGACCGCCGCGCTCGCGTCGACGATGTGGGAGCGCGCGCAGGGCGAGCAGGTCGACGGCGTGGTCGCGACCGACCCCGTCGCGCTCTCCTACCTGCTCGAGGCCACGGGCCCGGTGACCGTCCCGGTCGACGGCGGCGCGGTCGACCTCGACGCGGGCAACGTCGTGCAGACCCTCCTCTCCGACGCGTACGCCGAGCTCGAGCCCGGCGAGCAGACGGACACGTTCTTCGCGGCGGTCGCGGCCCAGGTCCTGGAGGAGTTCCTCGCGGGCGGGGCCGACCCGGCCGTCGCGCGGGACGCGCTCGTGCGCGGCGCGGACGAGCACCGCGTGCTGCTGTGGTCGGCGCGCGAGGCGGAGCAGGTGCGTCTCGCGGGCACGGTCGTGGCGGGCGACATCGACACCGCCGACCAGGCTGCCGGCTCCGTCGGCGTGTTCCTCAACGACGGCACCGGCGGCAAGATGGGCGTCTACCTCGGCAGCGACGTGCGCCTCGCGGGCAGCACGTGCACGGCCGCGGGCCGCGTGGACACGTTCGAGGTCGACCTCGCGTCGTCCGCCCCGGCCGACGCCGCGACGAGCCTGCCCTGGTACGTCACCGGCGGCGGCACGGCGGGCGTCGAGCCGGGCGTCACGCGCACGTTCGTCGTGCTCTACCCGCCGCGCGACGGGCAGGTCTCGGGCCTGCGCCGCGACGACGCCCCGCTCCCGGCGCAGCCCGGTGACGTCGCGGGCCGCGGCGCGCTCTCCGCGATGGTCGACCTCGCGCCCGGCCAGTCGACGACCCTGTCGTTCACGACGACGACGCCGCGGGACGCGGGGACCGCCGCCGCGACCTCGCTCGACGTGTGGAGCACGCCCACGACCACCCAGCCGGGCCTGCGCACGGTGGACGTCGCGCCCTGCGGCTGAGCCGCGGCGGGTCGCGTCACGGCGCGGTCACGATCCGGCGCACCGCCCCTTTTTCACCCTGGACAAGCGTCCAACTCGGGCGCCCGCCTCGCTAGCCTGGCAGGACGGAAACACCTCGCGCGCGTGTGGCACCTGCACGTATCAGGGACCTCGGGGCACGGCTCCCTCTCCACGAACAGCCTTTCCCGCCCACGGACAGGAATCACCATGAAGACGTCGGGAGGACGCCGCGCCGGGAGCCGCGCGCTGGCCGTCACCGCTACAGCCGCGACGGCGGTGCTGCTCACCGCACCGGTCGCGGGAGCCGCCGAGGACGACACGTACGTGCCGGAGCCGACGATCGAGCTCACCACCCTGTCCCCCGTCTGCGACGGGGACGTCCCGTACCTCGAGTACGCCATCGCCGTCACCGGCACGGACAACGACACCGCAACGATCACGTGGCTCAACCCGGGGGGCGCGGACGTCGTCCAGTCGGGCCTCCCCCTGCAGGGCCGCGTGCTGTGGCCCGGCGCCGTCGTCGGGGCGGACGGCCGCGGCGCCGACTGGCCCGGCTGGAGCCTCGTGGACGGGCAGTGGGTCGAGGGCGACGAGTTCGACTGGGTGCGCCCCAGCGTCCAGGTGCTCTTCCAGGTCAACCCCGAGACGGTCGTCAGCGTGGACTACCCGCCGTCGTCCCCGAGCTGCGCGACGAACCCGCCGGGACAGGGGAACCCCACGCCGACCACGACGGCGTCCGAGGTCTCGCACACCGTCGCGACCGGCTCGTCGTCCTCGTCGCTCGCGACGACGGGCGCGACCGTGGGCCTGTACGCCGCCGTCGCCGCGGGGCTCGCCGCCGTGGGCGCCGCGGTCGTGCTGCTGACGCGCCGCACGCGCAAGGGCTGACCCGGCCGCCGGCACGGCCGGGCGCACGACGACGGCCTCGCACCCTCCCGGGTGCGAGGCCGTCGTCGGTGCGGGCCGGGGTCGGTCAGGCGGACGCCCAGCCTCCCGCGGCGAGGCGCGACTCGAGCCCTTCGAACGCCCAGCGGTCGACGACGAGCACCGCACCGCCGGGGGCGTCGGGCACGTACCACTGGAGCTGCTCGACGGTCCGCACCTCGGCCCCGGCCTCGTCGACGCACGAGAGCGTCCAGCGCGCGAGCGTCGCGGGCGTGCCGGCGACCTCGACGTCCGACTCGGCGGGGTCGCCGACCGCGCGGGCCGCGAGCGCGTCCGTCCCGGGGCACGTGGCGCCGTCGGGCAGGAGCGCCGTCGCGGGGTCGACGCCGTCGAGCGCCGCACCGGTCAGCACCTCGAAGCTCGGGCACGCGGCGTCCTCGGGGCACCCGCCCGCCCGGACCTGCGTGACGCCGTCGGCCGGCTGGAGCACCGACCAGTAGTCGGCGCCGGGGAGCTGGAGGGGGCCGACGGGCACCTTGCCCGCGTCGGCGTGGTCGCCGTGCGAGCCGTGGTCCTCGGCCTGGGCGGGACCCGACCCGCCGTCGACGGCCGCCCCGGCGTCGTCGGAGCCGCTCGTGCAGCCCGCGAGGAGCGCGGCGCCGAGCACGGCCGTCAGGGCCACGGGCAGGGCGGAGGCCACGGAGGGCGGGAGGGGACGGGAGGTGCGGGGTCGGGTCGTTCGGTGACGCACGGGCACGCTGACCGCCTTTCACGGTCGGAGGAGCCCCGCAACCCACTGGGGAGGGCTGCGGAGGTCCTCGTCGGCCCCTTCACGCTAACGAGCGCGAGGGCTGGTCGAGATGCGGGAGAACCACACGATGGCGGCCCGCGGGTACGGGATTCCCCGTACCCGCGGGCCGCCCCGGTGGTCCCCCGTCAGGAGGGGCGGCAGGGCGTCAGCACGCGCCGAGGGCCTGCCACGGGCCGTACTGCTCCGCACCCGGGACGTTGTTCTGCGTCCACCACTTCGCGCGGTACGACTGGCCCTGGTAGGAGACCGTCGCACCCCCGGTGTAGGCCACCGTCGCGGACCACGCCGGCGCGGTGCACGTGCCCGGCGTCGTGGGCGGCGTGGTCGGGGGGTTCGTGGGCGGCGTCGTCGGCGGGGTCGTCGGGGTGGTCCCGCCGCACGCGCCCGTCGCCTCCCAGGGGCCACCCGCGCTCGGCCGGTCGCCCTGGGTCCACCACTTCGCGCGGTAGTTCTTGCCCTCGAACGACGCCGTCGCCCCGCCCGTGTAGACCGTCGCGGCCGACCACGCGGCCACGCAGGCCGTCGGGTCCGTCGGCGGGGTGGTCGGGGGGTTCGTCGGCGGGTTGGTGGGCGGGTTCGTCGGCGGGTTCGTCGGGCCGCTCGTGCCGTCGACGGGACCGGCCGGCAGCGTGCGGACCTTGTCCGTGAAGCCGCCGAGCAGCGTGCCGTCGTGGTTGCCGGACAGGTCCCACCACATGGCGCCTCCCAGGTTCAACCGGTCGATGTACTCGGCCTTGGCCGCCACCGACCGGGCGTTGTCGTAGCTCCACCACTGGTCGCCGTCGTACCGCCAGGCGGAGACGGTCGTCGGGTCGTAGTAGTCCTGGCCCCGCGTGCGGAGCTTGTCGTAGTCCTCGTTGCCCGCCTCCCACGTGCCGGGGGCCGCCCCGTTCGCGGCCGACCACGGCTGCGACGACGTGACGCCCTTCCAGCCGCGGCCGTACATGGCGAGGCCGAGGCCGAGCTGGCTCGGGGCGACGCCGGCGCGCAGGTACTCCTGGACGGCCTTGTCCGCGCTGAACTGGCGGCTCGCGGCCCGCGGGTCGGCCGGGTCGTCGTAGAGGTTGCCCTGGTGGCCGGCCAGCGCCGGGTCCCAGGCGCCGTGGAGGTCGTAGCCCTGCACGTTGCCGTAGTCGAGGGACTGGAAGATGCGCGGGTCGTTCCAGCCGCCGGCCGCGATGTCGGCCGGGTTGGCGGGCAGGAACGCCGAGAGCAGGTAGTGCTTGCCGGTCTGCGCGCCGTATGCGTCGAGCTGCTTGCGGAACTCGGCGAGCAGGAGCCGGAAGTTCTCGCGGTCGTTCACGGGGTCGACCGAGTTGCCGACCTCACCGTTGTTCGAGCCCGGCCACTCCCAGTCGATGTCGATGCCGTCGAACACGCCGGCGGCCGCACCCGGCCCGCCGCGGCCGTCGATCACGGGCAGGTTGCCCTTGATGTAGAGGTCGATGCACGACGACACGAGCTTCTCGCGGGACGCCTGCGTCGCCGCCGCGCGGGAGAAGTTCTTCGACCAGGTCCAGCCGCCGATCGAGATGAGGGCGCGCAGCTGCGGGTTCTTCGCCTTGAGCTGCTTGAGCTGGTTGAACGAGCCCGCGAGCGGCTGGTCCCACGCGTCGGCGACGCCGCCGACGGAGTTCGCGGCCGTGTAGCCCATGCCGAAGTCGGCCCACGCGTCGCCCGCGCCGTCGGAGCCGTTGGGCCCGGTGCCCTGCGCCTTGTTCGCGATGAAGCACGTGAGGTTCTGGTGGTGGATGTTGCCGAACGAGTAGTTGATGTGGGTGAGGTCCGCGGCCGCGCCGGAGTCCTGCACCTTCTTGAGCGGGAAGGCGCGGCCGTACACGCCCCACTGGGTGAAGTAGCCGACGTTGCGGTAGCCGTTGACGTCGCTGTCGCCGGGGTTGCCGACCGCCGCCGTGGCGGTCGGCGCCGCCTGCGCCGGCGCGACGCCCGCGAGGAGGCCGCCGACGAGGGCGGCCGCCGTCGCGAGCGCCGCGAGGCGCGCGCCGCGCCGCCGGGCCGGGCGCGGTGGTCGGGTGGAGAGGGACACGTCCATGGGTCCTGCCTCGTGCTCGTGCGGGGAGCTGCGGCGGCTCCGTGCTCCGGGCCGCCCTGCCCTCAGGTCACCCCGAACGTAGCCACGCCGGACCCCGCGCGTGATCCGCGCTTCCCGCAGTGTTCCCAGCTCCTCCGCGCGGTCGGCGTAGGGGAAGACCCGTGGGACAAAACGGGTCAAGGCGTGACAAGTGCCCCCGAAGTGCCCCGAGCTCAGCGGCCCACGCGGTGCGCCAGGACCGTGAGCTCGACGCGCGAGCGCACCCCGAGCTTGCGGAACACGCGCCCGAGGTGGACCTCCACCGTGCGGACCGACAGGTAGAGCTGGTCCGCCGCCTCCCGGTTCGAGGCCCCCTGGACGACGAGGAGCGCCACGTCGAGCTCGCGCTCCGTGAGCTCGTCCGCCCACCGTCCCCGCAGCTCCGCGAGCGCCTCGTCCGTCACGTCGCTCTCGCGCACCGCGAGCCGGCACGCGTCCGGCGGGGCGGGCCGCAGCGCGGCCTGCGCCTCGACGCCGGCGCGCGCGACCCCGAGGGCGGCGTGCATGCTCCCGGCCCGCGGGGCCGCGGGCCACGTGCCGCCCGGGACGACGGCCCCGCCGCCGAGGACGCCGGGCACCCCCGGCACGACCGCGGTCAGGTCCTCGGGCACCGGGCCCCCGAGGAGGCGGACCACCTCGGCGTGCTCGTCGAGCGCGATCGTCGTCCAGGCGTCCGCGCCCGCGTCGTCGAACAGCTCGATCGCGGACAGGAACAGGCCGTGGGCGCGCTGCAGCTCGCCCGCGCGCACGAGGGCGCGCGCGGCGCACAGGTCGGTCCGCGCGTGCTCGTAGGGCGACGCGGTCGTGCGGTTCACGCGCGTGGCCCGCTCGAGCGGCGCGGTGAGGTCCTCGGGCGCGGCGAGCGAGACGTCGGCGCGCACGAGCGTCGCCGACCGCAGCGACGGCGGGAGCTCCTTGGCGTCGACCCGGCGCCGCGCGAGCGCGCGCTGCGCCGCGTCGTGCCGCCCGGCGACGACCCAGGCCTCGACGTCGTCCAGCCCGGGCAGCGGCAGCATGCGTGCGCTGTCGGGACGCTCGCGCTCCGCGGCGAGCTCGAGCAGCGTCGCGGCCTGGGTCACGTGGTGGGCGAACGCGGCGCCCATGGCGCGGTCCACGAGCAGGCCGAGGCGCACGGGCCGCGACGTCGGGCTCGCGCACGTCTCCTCGAGCGCCGTCGCGACGGGCCCGACGACGCCCCGGGTCATCATGTCGAGGCGGCGCGCGGCGGCCACGCCCATCCCCGCGAACGGCAGGCCGAGCGGCAGGCGGAACGCGGCCTCCGCGAGCTCGTCCGCGGCGCGCGTGAGGGTGCCGCGCCACAGGTGCACGAGCGCCTGCGCGAGCCGGACGTGCGCCTCGGCGAGCGGCGTGAGGGCGGCGTCCGGGCCGTCGAACCACCGGCCGCCGTCGCGCACCGGGGCCAGGGAGGCGACGACGCTCGCGAGCGTCTGCGCGGCGTCGTCCAGCCGGTCGTCGGCGGCGAGCCCGAGCGCCCGGCTCACCTGGAGCGCGGCCTCGTGGTCCGGGCCCAGGTCGACGTCGGGCACGACGCCGCGCTCCCCCACCCCGAACACCGCGGCCCAGGATCGGGCGAGGGCGAGACGCGCCGGGGTCGCGTCGTCCTCGCACCACGACGCGAGGAACGTCGCGGTGTCGAGGAGCTGGGAGGTGCTCACGCCGTCGCCCCGCTCGGCGTGCAGCCGCGCCGCCGTGAGCACGCCCGTCACGACCCCGGCGACGGCGTCCGGGGGGAGGCCGTCCGGCCGGCCCCCGCGCAGGTAGGGCGACAGGACGTCGTCGGGCACCTGGCCCTCGGCGAGCGTGAGCGCCGCGACGAGCGGGCCGAGCGTGCACGCGCGCAGCGCGTCGTCCCCGCTCCGCGAGGCCTTGCGCAGCCAGTCGGCGGCGTCCTGCACGTGGCCCGAGCGCAGGGCCGCGACCCCGGCGATCGCGAACGCCTCGGCGCGGTGCTCGGCGCCCGCCTGGCTCGCCGCCTCGCGCGCGACCTCGTGCGCCCAGACGACGTCGCCGCGGTCGAGGTGGCGGCGCGCGATGCGCAGCAGGCCCGGGACGAGCGCCGGGTCGCCCACGAGGGTCGCGAGCGCCGAGTGCCACACCGCGACGTCCTCCTCCCCCGCCCGCCGGTGCGCCTCGGCGAGCGCGACGTGCGCCGCCGTGCGCTCGGCGAGGCGGGCGTCGGCGTGGACGAGCGAGCGCATGCGCGGGTCGACGAACGCGAAGCGGCCCCCCGCGAGGACGAGGTGCTCCGCGAGCGGGCCGTCGAGGACCTGCTCCATCGCGAGCCCCGTCGCGGACAGCACGAGCTCGGTACGGTCGACGACGGCGACCGCCGCGACGAGCAGCGCCTGGCGCTCCGCCTCGCTGAGCGCGGCGAGCCGGTCGGCGAAGAGCGACCGGACGGCGGGGACGGCGGGCAGCGGGTCGGGCAGGATCGACCCGCCCGAGAGCTGCTCGGGGGCGAGGAGCGCCGCCGTCTGCGTGATGGCCGCGGCGTTGCCGCCGAGGAGGTGCGCGAGCCGCGCCGCGACGTGCGGGGCGACGGCGAGCCGCCGCTCGACGAGCAGGAGGTGGAGCGCGTCGGCCGGCGCGAGCGGCGGGACGGCGCGCAGCTCGAACGGCCCCGCGGACGGGTCGAGCGCGCCCGCGGGCGCCGTCCCCAGCAGGACGACGGGCGCGTGCCGCTGCGCCACGAGGCTCGCGAGGACCGACCGGCTCAGCTCGTCCTGGAGGTGCAGGTCGTCGGCGACGAGGACGACGGTCGCGCCGTCGAACGTCGCGACGAGGAGCTCGGCGAGCGCGACCGCCGCCACCTCGGGGAGGTGGCCGAAGCCCGGGTCGACCGGCTCGAGGACCCGCGTGAGCCGCTCGGGGACCACGCCGCCCGCGAGCTGCGACACCTGCGACACGACGGAGACGACGGCCGACCCGGGAGCGGGGACGCCCGCGGGCGGGCGACAGCGGAGCGTGACGGTCGGCTGCGCGAACTCGTGCGTCGCGACGGCCTCGCACACGAGCTCGAGCGTCGCGCTCGCGCCCATGCCGTGCTCGGCGGTCCACACGAGACCGCCCTTGCCCTCGCTCACGGCGGCGAGCGCGCGGTCGACCTCCTGCGCGCGGGACGAGAGCCGCTCGAGCCGTCGCGCGAACCGCGAGTCCGCGCGACGGACCGGCTCGGGAACCATGTAGTCCTGCTGTTCTGACATGTCGGGACCCTCCGTCCGGGGGCTTCGTCGCCCGTCGACCGGATGAAATGTTAACAACCCTCCGTAAACAAGGGATCACCTCATCGTTTCCCGCTCGTCACACGGCCGCCACCTGGGCCGACGCCCGCACCTCGACGGTTGCTGCCCGCTGCCCGGAGGACTAGCCTGGCCTCGATCCCCGTCGCGGCCACGACCCTCGTGCGCCCCGACCCGGGTGCGGCGCCCGCGGCGCCGCCGCCACGAGAGCGAGGTGAGCCCCATGCCTGACGGCAGCAGTCATAGATCCGTGCACTGCGCGCTCACCCCCCGTGGCTCGCGACCCGACGCCTGAGCCCGGCCGACGCAGGTCCCTGCGTCCCCGGCCGTCGTCCGTCCCGCGCGGGGAGGTCGCCAGTGCGCTCCGCGCGCGCCTCGCGCGCGCCGCCGGACCTCCCCCGCCGACGCACCCGCGCCGCCCGCCCGTGGCCGCGCCCGTGCCGTCCGCCCGCCGGAAAGGACGACCACCATGACGCAGCGCTCCCCTGCGACCACGCCGACCACCACCCCCGCCGCCCCGGTGCGGACCCGCCCCGCCCGGACGCCCCTGCGCGCCCCGCGCGAGGAGCGGCGCCGCACGCGCCGGCCGAACCTCGAACGGCAGTCGATCTCCTTCACCGTGGGGCTCTACCTGTTCATCTGCGCCGCGCTCCTCACCGCGCACTTCACGGCCGGCGGTGCGTGATGACGACGATGCTGCCCGAGACCCCGGGCCTCGCCCCCGGGACGGAGACCCGCCTGCCCGCCCCGGCGCGCGGCGGGCTCGACCTGCACGCCCGCGCGCACGGCGACGGCTCGCCCCGGTTCGACCCGCGCGTCCTGCGCTCGCGCTGGGTGCAGGTCGCGGTCGGCGACCCCGGCTCCGCGGCCCGCGCGGCCGAGCACGGCGTCGACTTCGCGGCCGCCGGAGGGCGCGTCTGGGAGACGGACGCGCACGTCTACCTGCCGGTGACGGCGACCCGGCGCGACGGCGACCGGGTGGTGGACGAGCGCATCGTGCTCGCCCTGTCCGCCGACGTCGTCGTGACGGCCCAGCCGCAGCGGCACTACGCCGTCTTCGACAAGGCGATCGCCCGCATGCGCCGCACGCCGTGGCTCATCCGCTCGTCGTACGGCGTCGCGTACGCGCTGCTCTACGCGCTCAACGAGGCGGCCGACCGCGTCGTGTCCTACGCGAGCGACCTGCTCGAGGACATGTCCGACGAGATCGACGAGGCCACGCGCGGCGTCGACTCGCGCGGCCGGGAGATCGGGGTGAGCGACATGCAGGACACGATCACGCGCATGAACCGCGCCGAGGAGATCGTGTCGCGCGCCCAGGAGTCCCAGCTCTCGCTCGCGCGCGCCGCGCGGCACCTGCGCAGCGAGATCGCGGACTCGGACCCCGTGCTCGCGGGGCTCGTCGAGACGCTCGTCGCGGACGTCGACGGCGTGAAGCAGCACGCCGGGTTCGAGCACGACAAGGTGCGCTACCTGCAGCAGGCGATCATGACGTCGCTCGACGTCAAGCAGGCGCAGATCGTCAAGGTCTTCACCATCATCACCGCGGTGTTCCTGCCCCCGACGCTCATCGCGTCGTTCTACGGCATGAACTTCACGCACATGCCCGAGCTCGACCGGCCGTACGGGTTCACGCTCACGGTCCTGGTGACGCTCGTCGCCGCCGTCATCCCGCTCGCGTACATCAAGCGCCGCGGCTGGCTGCGCTGAGCGACGGACGGTGCGGTGCGCGGCCGAGGCCGCGCACCGCACCGTCAGGTCGTCAGGCGCAGGTGCCGACGACGCGCCAGGCCGGGTACCACTTCTCCGTGCCCGGGACGTTCGTGCGGACCCACCACGCGGCGCGGTAGTTCACGCCCTCGTGCGAGACGACGCGCCCCCCGACGTACGAGGTGCTGCGGTCCCAGCCCGGGAAGCACGAGCCGGGCGCGGTCGGGTCGACCGGACCGGCCGGGGCCGCGCGGTAGACGTCGGCCGCCGTGCCGACGAGCTCGTCCTCGTAGTCGCCCGCGAGGTCCCAGAACATCGAGCCGCCGAGGCCCTTCTCCGTGATCCACGACGCCTTGTACGCGACGGCGCGCGGCGTGTCGACGCTCCACCACTGGTCGCCGTCGTAGCGCCACGAGGCCCCGCTGACCTCGTCGAAGTACTCGGTCCCGTGGTCGCGCAGCTCGAAGTACTGCTTGTTCCCGGCCTCGTAGGTGCCGGGGGCGACGCCCGCGGCGGGCTGCCAGGCGCCGTCCGAGTCGCCGGCCTCGACGCCGGACCAGCCACGGCCGAACGCCGGGATGCCGAGCGTGAGCTGGGCGGGGTCGACGCCGCGCGACAGGTAGAGGTCGATGCCGTCCTCGAGCGAGATCGTGCCGGGCTGCGAGGTGTCGTGCAGGTTCGCCTGGTGCCCGGCGAGGTTCGGCGACCAGCCGCCGTGCAGGTCGTAGCCCTGCATGTTGCCGTAGTCGAGGTAGTCGAAGATCGCAGGGGCGTCCCAGCCGGCGTTCACCACGGTGGGGCTCACCGGGATGTAGGCGGAGAGCAGGTAGTCCTTGCCCTGCGCGGCGCCGCGCTCGTCGAGCTGCTTGCGGAACTCGGCGAGCAGGGCGGTGAAGTTCGCCTTGTCGTTGACCGGGTCGACGTGGTTCTCGGGGTGCTGCGACCAGTCGGGGGCCCCGGGCCACTCCCAGTCGACGTCGATGCCGTCGAACAGGCCCGCGGCCGCGCCGGGGCCGCCGCGGCCGTCGATCACGGGCAGGTTGCCGTCGATGTAGAGGTCGATGCACGACGCGACGAACTTCTCGCGGCTCTCGGGCGTCGCCGCGGCCTTCGAGAAGAACTTGGACCAGGTCCAGCCGCCGAGCGACATGAGGACCTTGGTGTCGGGGTGCTCCTCCTTGAGCTTGCGGAGCTGGTTGAAGTTCCCCGCGAGCGCCTGGCCCGGCTCGTCCGCGACGCCGTCCACCGAGTCCTCGGCGGAGACGGCTCGCACGAAGTCGGCCTGCGCGTCGCCGGCGCCGTCGTTGCCGCCCGGCTCGGGCGTGCCCGGGGCGTCCGCGAGGAAGCACGTGAGGTCGGTCGGGTGGATGTTGCCGAACGCGTAGTTCACGTGGGTGATCTGCTCGGCCTGGCCCGACTCGGCGAAGTCGCGCACGGTGTAGCCGTAGTTCTCCGGGGCCCAGGACATGAAGTAGCCGACGTTGCGGTACCCGTTGAGGGCGGCGTCGCCGTTCGGGGAGTCGGGCGTCGGGATGGTGGCCGCCGTCGTGGCGGTCAGGTGGGCGGTCGGCGCGGCGGCGGCGGTCGTCGCGGCGGCGACGGCCCCGCTCGCGGCGAGCGCGAGGGCGGTGAGGCCGGCGGCCGCGCGCGTGGCGCGGGCGCGGCGCGGGGCGGACGGGCGAGGACGGTGCATCGAGAGGACCTCTCGTCGACGAGGTCGGTCGCCGACCCGCGCGGACGCGCGGCGGTGCGGCCTCCTGCGGGGCCTGAGCGACCGGCTGACGTGAGCGACCGTAGCCGTGGGCGGGGCCCGCGGGACTACGTGCTTCCCACACTCTTCGCGTCACGCGCGCCGCGCGGGGTACGCGGTCCTCCGTACGCAGGCCCCGTACGGGACAGCCCGTACGACGCCGCGTCAGGCCTCGAGGATCAGCGTGACCGGGCCGTCGTTGACGAGGTCGACCGCCATGTGCGCGCCGAACCGCCCGGTCGCCACCTCGACCCCGCGGGCGCGCAGCGCCTCGACGACCGCGTCGACGAGCGGCTCCGCGACGGGACCGGGCGCCGCGCCGTTCCACGACGGCCGCCGGCCCTTGCGCGTGTCCGCGTAGAGCGTGAACTGGGAGACGACGAGCACGGGCGCGCCCTCGTCGAGCACGGACCGCTCCCCCGCGAGGATCCGCAGCTCGGCGATCTTGCGCGCGATCGTCTCCACCTGCGCGTCGCCGTCGTCGTGCGTGACACCGACGAGCGCGAGCAGGCCCGGTCGGTCGATCGCGCCGACGACCTCCGCCGTCCCGTCCTCGGCCACGACGCTCACGCTCGCGCGCGTCACGCGCTGCACGACGGCCCTCACGGCCGTCCCCCGTCGTCGCGCCGCGCGGCGGCGGACGAGAGGCCCTGCGAGGCATCGTGCGCCGCGTCCGTCCCGGGCTCGTCGAGCACGGCGCGCACGGTGCCCACCGGCTGCCCGGCACCGAGCACGGGCACGTCGCCGAGCGCGTCGAGCGCCGACCCGTCCGTTCCCTCGACGTCGAGCGCGCCGAGACGGCGCAGCGCCGCGGCGAGCACCGCCGGGCGGGGCCGGGACGCGCCGTCGAGCACCTTGAGGGCGAGGGCACGGCCGTCGGGCAGCCCGGCCCCGTACACCCCGTCGGCCCCGTCCTTGGCGACCAGGCCCGGGACGGCGCGCATCGCGAGGGTCGCGTCGCGTCCCGTGCCGCCCACCATCTCGGGGAACGCCGCCATGGCGCGCGCGACCTCGGCCTCGGCCGAACCCGGGTCGTGCTGCGGGGCCGCGGCGAGGCGCCCGAACGCGCGGGCGAGCCCGCGCACGGTCGTCGAGAAGAGCGGCGCGCCGCAGCCGTCGACCGTCACGTGCTCGACGGCGACGCCCGTCGCCTCCGCGACGGTCTCGCGCACCGCGACCTGCAGCGGATGGTCGTGCTCCAGGTACGTGCGCGGGTCCCAGCCCGCGACGACGCACGTCGCGAGCATCGCCGCGTGCTTGCCGGAGCAGTTCTGGGTGATCGACGACGGGCCGTTCCCCGCCTCCTGCCACGCGAGCGCGGCCGGCGGGTGCAGCGGGAGGTCCGGGGTGTTGCGCAGCGCGGACTCGTCGAGCCCGACGCCCGCGAGGATCTCGCGCACCCCCGCGAGGTGCTCGGGCTCGCCGTTGTGGCTCGCGGCGGCGAGGGCCAGGAGGCGCGGCGGCAGGCGCAGGCCGTGCCGCAGCATCGCGACGGCCTGGAACGGCTTGACGCTCGAGCGCGGCCAGACGACCGTGCCGGCGTCGCCGCGCTCGAGGAGCGTGCCGCCGTCGGGCTCCAGCAGCACGAGGTGCCCCGTGTGGACGGACTCCACGAGGTCGCCGCGCACGACCTCGGCCAGCGGGACGGCGGCGCGCGCGACCCCGGTGCGGACGTCGTCGGTCACCGCGGCGCTCACCAGCCGCCGGGCCGGCCGGACGACCCGTTGCCGCGCCCGTTCCCGTACGGCTGGAGGCGGGGACGCACGTCGACGAGGTACACGATCGCCGCGACGACCGCGATGATCCCGATGAAGCCGAGGTTGATCCCGCCGCCGAGCGGGATGGAGAGGAAGCCGAGCGCCGCGGCGACGCCGAGGATCGCGAGCCAGATCGGCTTGCTCAGCTTGCCCTCGGCCGTGAACGCGCTCGCGGGCCGCCGGATCGCGTCGACGAGCGCGAAGAGCTGCGTCCCGAACACGACCAGCGACAGGAGGAGGTAGACGATCCACTGCAGCGACCCGAAGATTCCCACGGGCACGAGCCTACGGTCTGGCGAGCGGCCACGGCACCACGCGCAGCCCGGCGGCACGCGCCGCGGTCACGACGTGCGGGTCCCACGCGGCCACGACCGTGTCGTCGTGCGCGACGGCGAGCGCGCTCGCCACGTGCACCGCGTCGTTGCTGCGCAGCGACCCCGCGGCGACGAGCCGCGACGCGCGGTCGGTGACGGCACCGGACACCTCGACCACGTGCAGCGCGGGTCGCAGCGTGTCCCACGTGCCCTGCGCGCGGGCGTGCCCCGGGCCGTCGATGACCCCGCCGCGGGCTCCCGCGGCGAGCGCGGCGCGGACCTCGACGTCGGCGAGGCGGCTCGTGACGACGACGTCCGCACGGTTCCACAGGCGGCTCGCCAGCGCGGAGCCGGCCTCGGGGACGCACAGCTTCACGAGCGCGCTCGCGTCGAAGTAGACGAGGGCCACCGCGGGCCCCTCAGCGCCGGATCCGGCGCACGAGCGCCGCGACCCCGCCGCCGCGGGCGGCCCGGGCGCCGTCGGACGGGCGCGGGCCGTCGGGACCCGCCGGACGTGCCCCGTCCGTCGCCGCGACGAGCGCCGGCGCGGGCACCGCGTGCACGGGGCGCTCCCCCGCCGGGGGCACCAGGACGCCGTCGCGCACGAGCTCGGTGACGAGGTCCGCCGTCGCGACGCCGGTCAGCCGGGCGACGGGGACGCCGCGCTCGGTGATGACGACCTCCTCACCGTCCCTGGCCCGCTCGATCCACGACTTGAGCTCGGCGCGCAGCGCGCTGACAGGGACCTCCATGCCCCGACCGTACCGGCCCGCGGTACCGCTGTGCAGGGGTCGGTCGTCCCGGGTGCGAACGCTCTCAGAGCTCGGGGAGCGCGTCGCGCGCCTGCTCGGGCGTCGCGCCCGCCGCCTCCAAGGCGTCGACGATCGGCGACCGCACGAGCATCACGAGCGACTGCACCTGCCAGTCGCCGTCGCCGAGCGCGTGGGGGTCGGCGCTGCGGGCCACCTCGAGGAGGACCTCGCGCGCGACCGCCGGGTCGCGCCCCGCGCCGACGGCCTCGGCGAGCACGTGGACCCCGGCGCCGAACCGGGCGACGAGGTCCGCCACGGCGTCGAGCTCGTGGTGGTCCGGGCCGCTCGCGACCGGCCGTGCACGCCGCGCCAGGACGCGCACGCTGCGCATCGCGCGGTCGACGAGCACCGCCTGCCGCTCGAGCCCGCCCAGCTCGTCCCGGTGCCGCAGCCCGGCGGCGCTCACGCGCGCGAGCTCGCGCGCGGACGTCGCGGACGACTGCCACTCCTCGAGCGCGCCCTCGGACGCCCGGCCCTTGACCAGCGCCGCGTCGAGGTCCGCGGGGTCGCGCGCTCGCAGACCGCGCGCGAGCACGTCGAGCACGCCCGCGAGCTCCGACGTCGCCTCGGACCCGAGCAGGCGGGGTCGTCGTCGGGGGTCGCCCGGCGTGAGGGCCGCGACGGCGAGCGCGACGGCGCCGCCCACGAGCGCGTCCGTCCACCGCCCGAGCGGGCCGCCCGCCTGCGCGGCCGGGAGCCCGACGATGACGATGGCCTGCACGCCCGCCTGCGTCGTGAGCATCGCGCCCCGGTCGATGAAGCGTGCGGCGAGGGCCGAGACCGCGAGGACGACGGCGACCTGCCACCAGCCCGACCCGATCGCGTGGACCACGAGGTCCCCGAGGCCGACGCCGATCGCGACGCCCACCGCGAGCTCGAGCACGCGGCGGAGCTGACGGTCCTGGCTGAAGCCGAGGCAGATCCACGCGGAGACCGGCGCGAAGAAGGGGGCCGTGTGCCCGAGCCCGTACCGGGCGATGCCGAACGCGAGGCCGGCAGCCGCCGACGCCTGGAGGATCGGCCACAGCGCCACGCGCACGCGCGACGCGCCCTGCCGGACCCGGGCCCGCAGGAGGAGCCGGCGCCACGCCGTCCGGGCGACGTCGACCGCCCCCGGGGACTGCCCGCGCGCCGGCCCCGACGTCACAGCATGCTCGTGGGTGCGCCCTCGCCGCGCGGCGTGACGCCGCGCCCGACGGGACCGCGCGCGGCCGGACGGTCGACGGAGACGCCCTCGCCGGGCACCACGACCTCCTGCGCCGCGGAGATCGCGCCGCCGTCGCAGTCGACGAGGAGCTCGGCGTCGACCGGCGCGCTCCGCTTGAGGACCGCGAGCGCGATCGGCCCGAGCTCGTGGTGGCGCGCGACCGACGTGACGGCCCCGACGGCGCGGCCGTCGAGCGTGACCTCGGCCCCCGGCGCGGGCAGCAGGTGGCCCGAGCCGTCGAGGTGCAGCATGACCACGCGCCGCGGCGGACGCCCGAGGTTGTGCACGCGCGCGATGGTCTCCTGCCCCCGGTAGCAGCCCTTGTGCAGGTGGACGGCGGTGCGCAGCCAGTCGGTCTCGTGCGGGATCGACCGGTGGTCGACCTCCGTCGCGAGGCGCGGGCGCCAGGCCTCGACGCGCGCGGCCTCGCTCGCCCACGTGCCCACGAGGCGCCACCCGGCGGCCTCGCGCGCCGCGACGGCGTCGGCCAGCTCCGCGCGCGGGACGAGCACGAGCCGCCACGGGCGCTCGCGTCCCGGGTGCTCGTCCTCGGGCGGGCCGTACCGCGTGCCGCCCGCGAGGACGCGCGGCCACGGGTCGCGCCAGGTCACGGGCTCGTCCTCGGCGCCCTCGGCGTCGACCGGCTCGCCGAGCGCGGCCCACTCGTCCGTGGCGTCGGCGATCTCGACGCGGAGCATGAACTTCATGCGGTCCAGCCACGCGGCGAGGTCGGCCGCGTGCGAGCGCTCGGTGACGAGCCAGGTCGTGGTGCCGTCGTCGACGACCGACGCGGCGTGCTCGACGTGGCCCTGCGGCGAGAGCACGAGCAGCTCCGTCGAGGTGCGCGGCGCGAGGTCCGTGAGGTCCTGGGACGTGATGGAGTGCAGCCAGCTCAGCCGGTCCGGGCCCGTGACCGTGACGACGCCCAGGTGCGACTGGTCGACGACGGCGCCGCCCGTGCGCAGCGCGCGCTGCTCCCCGGTGGGGTCGCCGTAGTGCCAGGCGACGCCCTCGTCGGGGCCCGTCGCGGGCACGGCGCCGTGGCGCGACAGGAGCGGGCTGGTGTAACCGGTGGTCACGGGTGGTCCTCCTTCGTCGACGCGTCCGGGCCGGGCGGGCCCTCGGGCCGCCCGGTGGCCTGCGTCAGGCCGACGGGCGCCGGGTCAGCTTCGCGGACGCGTACGACTGCAACGGCTGACCGAAGGCCGCCAATTCCCACACCCACAGGAGCTGGCCCTCGACGAACCCGTAGAGCCGCTTCGAGGCCGTGACCTCGGACGCGGTGGACGTGCGCGCGATGAGGTCGCTCGCCAGGTCCACGCGGCCGTTGCCGACGGCGCCCAGGTACACCGACACGCGGCCCGCCGGGTCGGCGACCAGGACCTCGAGGGGGTGGCGGTCGTCCTCGAGGCCCTCGGGCCGGTCGGTCGACACGCGCCAGTAGCCGGTCTCCGTGGACCAGACGGGCGACGCGGCGGCCGCGGCGTCGAGGGTGGCCTCGTCACGCTCGGGCCACTCGCCCTCCGCGGGCACCGTCTCGGGGACCGCGGCGTCGAGGACGCGCAGCGTCGACTCGTAGCGCAGGTAGGGGCCGCCGTCGTGGTCGAACACGACGTCGTGGACGAACGGCGTCTCCTCGATGCCCGGGTACTTGACGACGCCCTCGCCGCGCCAGCTCCCGACGAGCCAGGCGAGCGGGTACACCTCGGGAGCGAGGCCTTCGGGGAACTCGAACGGCATCAGCGACCACCTCTCGGAGTCGGGCGGCGCGCGGCGCCCGCGCGGGGACGGGCCCCGCGCGGCGACGTCAGCGCTGGCCCTTGAAGAGCTTGTAGACGACGTACCCGGCGAACCACGTGATGGTCACCGTCGCCGCGAGGAGCAGGCCGAGGAAGATCAGCTCGAGAGTGTGCGGGCTCATGCGGGCGATCCTACCGGCCGGACGGCACCGGCACGCCGTGGCCGTGGTCACCCGCGGGACTACGCTCGGCCGCGTGACCGACTCCTCGCTCCCTGCCGCCGCCCCCCGCTCCCGCTCCCTCGTCGTCAAGACGACGTCGGGGCTCGACCGGCCCGAGGCCGCGAACCAGGCCTTCACCGTCGCCGCCGCCGCGGTCGCGGCGGGCGTCGAGGTGAGCGTGTGGCTCACGGGCGAGGCGGCGTGGTTCGGGGTGCCGGGCCGCGCGGCGGAGCTCGAGCTCGAGCACGCGGCACCGCTGCCCGACCTGCTCGACGCGGTCCTCGCCGCGGGCACGCTGACCGTCTGCACGCAGTGCGCGGCGCGCCGCGGGATCACGGCCGACGACGTCCTGCCCGGCGTGCGCATCGCGGGGGCGGCGGTGTTCGTCGAGGAGGCGCTGCGCGAGGGCGCCCAGGCGCTCGTCTACTGAGCGAGCGGCGCCCGCAGGCGCTCGCGTGCCGGGCAGGCGCGCGCCGGGCCGTCAGCGGGCCGGCACGACCCGGCGCAGCAGCAGGTACAGCTCGCACCCGAGGCACAGGCCGAACGCGGCGTTGAGGACGGCGGCCACGAGCGCTAGCGCCGCCGCGGCCGGCACGGCGCCCGCGACGCCGACCAGCCCGAGCACGACCCCGGCACCGGTGATCACGAGGCCCACCGCCTGCGCGAACCGCGGCGGCCTCGGGTCCTCGCGCTCCGTCGTCGGGCCGATGCGCGGGAGCAGGACCAGCCGATAGACGGCCGCCTGCCACGTGCCCTGCGCGCCGCGGACGGTGCCGAGCAGGAAGCTCGCCGCGACGACGGCGAGCAGCACGAGCGCCGCGGGCGACGTCCAGAGCAGGATCACCACGGCGAGCAGGACGGCCGTCATGCCCGCCCCCGCGCGCGGCCCGCGCGGGTCGATGCCGGCGGGCGCGCCGCCCGGCTCGGTGACGGTGGCCTCCGGGCCTGCCTGGTCGCTCACTCGGGTCTCCTCCGGTCGGCCGTCGGAGACGGCGGTCAGCTGCCTGGCACGCTCGCGGGCCGCGCGCCCGGGTCCGCGACGGCGAGCGCCGCGAGCGCCTGGGCGCGGTTCATGCCCCCGCTCGCGCGGGCGACCTCGCGGCCCTCCGCGTCGAGCACGAGGACGGTCGGCGTGCGCAGTATGCCGAATGCTCGCACCAGGTCGAGGTGGTCGTCGATGTCCATCTCACGATGCGTCACGTCCGGGTGCGCGGCGCTCACGTCGCGCAGGACCCGGGCGGTGGCGCGGCACGGCGCGCAGAGCTCGGCGGAGAACTGGACGAACGTGCGGCGCTCCGCGAGCGCGACGCCGTGCGCCGCCCAGTCCACGGGGGCGCGCCCAGCAGCGCCGTCCGCGGGCGACCCGGCGCCCGCTCTCCCGCGCGCGGCCCGCACGACGCCCTGGCGGCGCTGCCACCACACGCCGAGAGCGGCCGTCGCGACGAGGGTCACGACGAGCAGCACGACGGCGAGCGGCGACGGGGTCACCCGACGATCACCCGGCCGACGACGAAGATCAGGGTCCCGCCGACGGCGACGGGCAGGGCGGTCGCCGAGAACGCGCCCAGACGGCCGCGCAGCTCGGGGAGCTGGTCGAAGAGCGCGTGCAGCGACGCGACGAGCAGGCCCGCGACGACCCCCGCCCAGACGCCGCCCAGCAGCTCGAGGTCGGGCATGACGTAGCCGACGGCGCCGCCCGCGAGCACCGCGAGGCCGAGCGTCAGCGCGGCGTTGAGCCAGCCGCCGAGCGGCAGCGCGGACACCGCGGACGCCACGGCGAGCGCGACCGCCGTCGTGACGACGAGGGACTCGCCGGCGTCGGTGCGGCCCGCGGCGATCCAGCCCGCGCTCGACGTCGCCACGACGATCCCGCTCACCGTGCCGATGAGCGACTCGACCAGGCGCGGGCGGCCGTCGCGCCGCAGGAGCTCGGCGACGAACGCGAGGACGACGGAGAGAGCGAGCACGACGGGCAGGTGGCGCAGCGCGGGCTCCCCGTGCGTCGCGGCGGTCGCGGCCACGGCGCCGAGCCCGGCGATCGCGATGACGACCCGGGTCCCGCCGTGGACGGGGATGTCGAGCAGCCGCGGCCAGCCGATCGCGACGCCCAGCGCCAGCGCGCCCGACGCGATCGTGAGCGGCAGCGGGCCGAAGAACGCGGCGACGGCCACGACCGCCGCCAGGCATGCCGTCACGACGGCACGGGTCGAGAGGTCCACGCGGTCAGCGCCCCGTTCGGGGGTCGCGGGAGGGCGTCGGGTCGTGCAGCACGCCTCAGAGTGTCGCAGAGACTCGCCACGGGCCGCTCACCGGCTCCCTGTCGACGGCCGGGCGGCGGTCTCGCGAGCGGGCCTCGGCGTCGCTGCCGGGCAGCGCTGTCACCGGCCGGGGAGGGCGGACGCGCGCGATGTGAGACACGCACCGTGCGCGCGGCCGGCACGCGATACGGTAACCGTCCACGGACCGCGGACGTGGCCGACGACGTGGCGTGCCCCGTAGAGGTCCGTCCCGCCCGGTCGCCACGCGTCGACGCCCGGGGGCGCCGCCCGCGCCCCGCGACCCGGAAGGAGGTGCCGGATGGCCGACCTGCTCATCCTCACCCCCGCCACTGGCGGTTCCGTCGAGGTGCTGCCCGCGCTCGGCCTGCTCTCGCACCGCATCCGGGTCCTGCCCATGGAGCCGTCGGCGCTCGTCGACGCACCGGACTCGGACGTCGTGCTGCTGGACGCGCGTCGCGACCTCGTCGCCGCCCGCACCACGTGCCGGCTCCTGCACGCCACGGGCCTGACGGTCCCGCTCGTGCTCGTGCTCACCGAGGGCGGGCTCACCGTGGTGACCGCCGAGTGGGGTGCCGACGACCTCCTCCTGGAGGGCGCAGGACCGGCCGAGGTCGAGGCCCGGCTCCGGCTCGTCATCGAGCGCTCCGCGCGGGGACCGGCCGAGGACGGCCCGCAGGAGATCGCGGCGGGCGAGCTCGCGATCGACGCGAGCGGCTACACCGCCCGGCTGCGCGGCCGCCCGATCGACCTCACGTACAAGGAGTTCGAGCTCCTCAAGTACCTCGTCCAGCACCCGGGCCGCGTGTTCACGCGCGCGCAGCTCCTCCAGGAGGTCTGGGGCTACGACTACTACGGGGGCACGCGCACCGTCGACGTCCACGTGCGCCGTCTGCGCGCCAAGCTCGGGCCGGAGCACGAGCAGCTCATCGGCACGGTGCGCAACGTCGGCTACCGGTTCGACCCGCCGAAGGACCGCCGTCCCGCGGCGGCCGCGGAGGCGTCCGGAGCGGACGCCGCCGGTGCCGACTCCGGGTCGTCGGCCGACAGCGGGTCCGGGACGCCGGTAGGTTCGTCCGGGTGACGCCCGACCCCTCCGACTTCACGTCCGCCCTCCTCGACGGCCCCTGGCGCCACGAGTTCGTGCCGGCCAACGGGGCCCGCTTCCACGTGGCGCTCGCCGGTCCCGAGGACCGTGGCGTGCGGGACCCCGGCCCGCCGCTCGTCGTGCTGCTCCACTCGTTCCCCCAGTTCTGGTGGGCGTGGCGGCACCAGCTCGAGCCCCTGGCCGCCGCCGGCTACCGCGTCGCCGCCATGGACGTGCGCGGCGTCGGAGCGTCCGACAAGCCGCCGATCGGCTACGACGCCCCGACGCGCACGCGCGACATCGCGGGCGTGATCCGCTCGCTCGGGTCGGGGCGCGCGGTCGTCGTGGGCCACGGCACCGGCGGCAGCCTCGCCTGGGCGATGGCTGCGCTCCAGCCCGCCGTGACGGCCGGGGTCGCCGCGTTCTCCGCGCCGCACCCCGCACGGCTGCACACGTCGGCCCGACGGCTCCTCACGCCCGCCGCGCAGCGCCAGCTCGCGTTCTACCAGGTTCCGACGCTGCCCGAGCGCGCGCTCGTCCGCGGCGACCTCGTCGCCGACGTGCTCGCGACGGGCGCCGCGCAGCCCTTCGCGCCCGACGTCGTCGACACGTACCGCACCGTCATGCGCATCCCGTTCGCGGCGCACACCGCGATGGAGTCGCTGCGCTGGGCCGTGCGCTCCACCCCCCGGCCCGACGGGCGCCGCTTCCTCGCCGCGCTCCGCCACCCCGTGGAGGTCCCCGCCCTCCAGGTGCACGCGGCGCAGGACGGCCTGCTGCGCCGCGACCTCGCGGACGCCGACGGCGCCGCGCTCTCCCGGGACTTCCGCTTCGAGGTCGTGGACGACGCCGGGCACTTCCTCCCCGAGGAGGCCCCGGACACCGTGACGGAGCTGCTCCTGGACTGGCTCCCCACGACGCAGCGGCCCGCGGGCTGACCCGAGCGGCCGCGGGATCGTGCGCGCGTGACCCGGCGGTACCTCAGCTCGTCTTGACGAGCGCGGCCGCCTTGACCGGGTCGACCTCGCCGACGCCGAACGACGGGCACCACCGCGCGATCGTGCACGCGCCGCACGCCGGCTTGCGCGCGAAGCACACCCGCCGGCCGTGGAAGATCAGCCGGTGGGAGAGCATCGTCCACTCCGACTTCTCGATGAGCCCGCCGACGACCTGCTCGACCTTGACCGGGTCCTCCTCCGTGGTCCACCCCAGGCGGCGCACGAGGCGGCCGAAGTGCGTGTCCACCGTCAGCCCCGGCACGCCGAACGCGTTCCCGAGCACGACGTTCGCCGTCTTGCGGCCCACGCCCGGCAGAGAGACGAGGTCCTCCAGGCGGGCGGGCACCTCGCCGTCGAACCGTTCGACGAGCGCCTGGCCGATCCCGAGGACGGACTGCGCCTTGGCCCGGAAGAAGCCCGTGGGCCGCAGGATCTCCTCGAGCTCGGCCCGGTCCGCCGACGCGTACGCCGCGGCGTCCGGGTAGCGCGCGAACAGCGCGGGCGTCGTGAGGTTCACGCGCTTGTCCGTCGTCTGGGCCGAGAGGACCGTCGCGACCAGCAGCTCGAGCGGCGTGGTGAAGTCGAGCTCGCAGTGCGCGTCCGGGTAGGTGACCGCGAGCTCACGGTTGGTGCGGCGCGCGCGCCGCACGAGCGCGAGGTGCGACTCGGGCTTCGGAGCCCGCGCGCGGGCCTGCTCGGTGGTGGTCACGGAACCCACCGTAGCCGCCGCCCCCGACACCCGAGTTGCAGCGGTAGGGCAGACTTGTCCTGGAACATTTCCGAGGACGAGACGATAGGACACCCCGCGTGGACGACGACGTTGTGCTCTCCGCCCCCCTGTTCGCGACGATGGACGCGGACGAGACGCGCACCCTCTTCGAGTCGATGCAGCAGATCGAGCTCTCGCGCGGGGACGTGCTCTTCCGCGAGGGCGAGCCGGGCGACCGCCTCTACGTGATCGCGAGCGGCAAGATCAAGCTGGGGCGCCGCTCCAACGACGGCCGCGAGAACCTCCTGTCGATCCTCGGCCCCGGCGAGATGTTCGGCGAGCTCTCGCTCTTCGACCCGGGCCCCCGCACCGCCACCGCGAGCTCCGTCGCCGACTCCGTCATCTACGAGCTCGGCCACGACCAGCTCGTCGAGTGGATCGAGAAGCACCCGAGCGTCGCGAAGCACCTGCTCAACGCCCTCGCGCGCCGCCTGCGCCGCACGAACGAGACGCTGGCCGACCTCGTGTTCTCCGACGTGCCGGGCCGCGTCGCCAAGGCGCTCCTCGACCTGTCGACCCGGTTCGGCGAGGAGACGGACGAGGGCATCCGCGTCGCGCACGACCTCACGCAGGAGGAGCTCGCGCAGCTCGTCGGCGCGTCGCGCGAGACCGTGAACAAGGCGCTCGCCGACTTCGCGACGCGCGGCTGGGTCCGCCGCGAGGGCCGGGCCGTCGTCCTGCTCGACATGGACCGCCTGGAGCGCCGCGCGCGCTGACCGGCTGCACCGCCGAGACGTCGACGAGAACGGGGTCGGCGACCGGATCCTCCCGGATCTGGTCGCCGACCCCGTGCTCGTGCGGGCGTGAAGGCTATTCCGCCAGCTCGACGACGAGCTCCACCTCGACCGGGGCGTCGAGCGGCAGGACCGCGACGCCGACGGCGCTGCGGGCGTGCACCCCCGCCTCACCGAAGATCTCGCCAAGGACGGTGCTCGCACCGTTCACGACGCCGGGCTGGCCAGTGAACGACGGGTCGCTCGCCACGAACCCGACCACCTTGACGACCCGCACGACGTCGTCGAGGTTCCCGACGACGTCGTGCACGGCCGCGAGCGCGTTGAGCGCGCACACGCGCGCGAGACCCGCGGCGTCGGCGGGCGCGACGAGGCCCTCGCCGTCGCCCACCTTGCCGGTCGCGAGCAGCGCGCCGTCGACGAACGGGAGCTGGCCCGAGGTGTGGACGTACCGGCCGGAGCGCACCGCGGGGACGTAGGCGGCGACCGGCGCCGCCACCCGCGGGAGCGTGATGCCGAGCTCCGCGAGGCGCGCGGCGACCGTCCCGGCGGGGACGCCCGTCACTACTTCTCCCCGGTGGGGCGCTTGAGGTAGGCGACGAGGCCGTTGCCGTCCGGGCCGGTCACGACCTGGACGAGCTCCCAGCCGTCGGAGCCCCACTGGTCGAGGACGGCCTTCGTGTTGTGGATGATGAGGGGGATGGTCGCGTACTCCCACGTGGTTGCCATGGGGCGAGCGTAGTCGGACGGCGCGGGCCGCGGCGCGGCCGGACGGGCGCGCCGTCCCGGGATGCTTACACAACCCGCACACCCGGGAGAGGCGGCTTTCCGGGCCTCTCCCGGGGTTGCTCCCGTAGGGTTGGCACCATGGCTTCCCCTGTGCGTCCTCGCGGCCGGCAGATCAACGCGTACCAGCTCGTCGCCCTCTTCCTGGCGTTCGTGCTGGTCTCCGGCGTCGGCGGCGTGCTCGCGGCCGGGCTCCTCGTGCCGCTGGCCGCCGGGGCGAACACCGCGACGGACACCGCCGTCGAGGTGTTCGACGAGCTGCCGGCCGACCTCGAGCCGGGCCCGCTGTCCGAGCAGTCGCGCATCTACGCGAACGACGGCACGACGCGGCTCGCGACGTTCTACACGGAGAACCGCATCGTCGTCCCGCTGGACCAGGTCTCCGAGCCCATGAAGAACGCGGTCATCGCGATCGAGGACAAGCGCTTCTGGGAGCACGGCGGGGTCGACGTCGAGGGCATCCCGCGCGCGTTCGTCAACAACCTCACGGGCGGCTCGACGCAGGGCGCCTCGACCCTGACGCAGCAGTACGTGAAGAACGTCCTCATCGAGCAGGCCGTGCGCGACGGCGACGTCATGGCGCAGCACGAGGCCAAGGCCGACACGCTCGGGCGCAAGGCGCGCGAGGCGAAGCTCGCCATCTCGCTCGAGAAGAGGATGGGCAAGGAGGAGATCCTCCAGGGCTACCTCAACATCGCGCAGTTCGGGCGCTCCGTGTACGGCGTCGAGACGGCGGCGCGGCACTACTTCGGCGTCTCGGCCAAGGACCTGAACTACCTCCAGGCGGCCACGATCGCCGGGATCACCAAGGCGCCGTCCACGTACGACCCGACGGCCGACCCGGAGAAGGCCCAGAACCGCCGCAACGTCGTCCTCAACACGATGTACCAGCAGGGGTACATCACCAAGGAGGAGTACGACGCCGGGCTGGCCACCCCCATCGCGGACACGCTCGCCATCCAGCCGCTCGAGGCGGGCTGCCAGGCGTCCGGCGGCTCCGCGTTCTTCTGCGACTACGTCACGAAGATCATCATGTCGGACCCGGTGTTCGGCGAGACGAAGGCCGAGCGCGAGGCGCTGCTGTACCGCGGCGGGCTCGACATCTACACGACGCTCGACCCGAACATGCAGGCGGCCGCGGAGCAGCACGCGGCGGCTGCGGTCCCGGCGGACGACCCGAGCCAGATCGAGGACGCGATCGTGTCGATCGAGCCGGGGACGGGCAAGATCCTCGCGATGGCGCAGAACCGCGCGTTCGACAACACGCAGGACCCCGCCCCCAACACGACGGCCGTGAACTACAGCACCGACGAGGCGCACGGCGGATCGCGCGGGTTCTCGCCCGGCTCCACCTGGAAGCCGTTCGTCCTCGCCGAGTGGCTCAAGGAGGGGCACTCGCTCTACGACACGGTCAACGCGAACAAGCGCACCTGGATCGGCAGCCGGGACTTCCACGCGAGCTGCAAGCGTCTCGGCAACGACCCGTGGACGCCCGCGAACTCCGACGGCCCGGGCAGCGGCTCGATGACGGTGCTCAAGGCGACCTACAACTCGGTCAACACCGCCTACACGACCATCGCCTCCCAGCTCGACCTCTGCGGCGTCGCGAACACCGCGAAGGCGGCCGGTTTCACGCCGTCGTCGAAGGACAAGACCGACATCGAGATCGTGCCGTCGATGATCCTCGGCACCCAGAACTCGTCGCCGATGCACATGGCCGCCGCGTACGCGACGTTCGCCGCGGGCGGCACGTACTGCCAGCCGATCGCGATCACGAAGGTGGTCGCGGGCGACGGCGAGGAGCTGCCCGTCCCGTCGGCGAACTGCCAGCCCGGGGCCATCGACCCCGCGGTCGCCAACACGGTCACGTACGCGCTCCAGCAGGTGCTCACCCAGGGCTCGGGCCGCGGCAACGCGCTCGCCGACGGCCGTCCGGCCGCGGGCAAGACCGGTACCGCGAACCTCAACAAGCACACGTGGTTCATCGGCTACACGCCGCAGGTCGCCACGGCCGTGTGGATCGGCAACGCCGAGAACGACGTCGAGATGAACGGCCGCTTCACCATCAACGGCAAGACGCGTCCGTACTGGTACGGGTCGAGCCTCGCCGCCCCGACGTGGCGCGACTACATGAACCAGATCCTCGCCGGTCAGCCCGCCCCCGGGTTCGCCGAGCCGGACTGGGGCCGCGTCAACGCCCCCAAGCCCCCGCCGCGCACCCCGTCGACGCCCGAGGGCGGCCAGGACGGCGGTGACCAGGGCGGTCAGCAGCCGGGTGGCGACGAGCCCGACGACGACCAGCCCGACAGCGAGGCCGACGGCCGGGGCGACCGCGGCGACCGCAGCAACGGCGCGGGCCGCGAGAGCGACCTCGGCGCGTGGCTGGAGGGCCTCGGCGGCGGGGGGAACGGCTGAGCGCCGACGGGGCGCGCCGGGCCCTGCGCGGGCTCGGGGCGCTGGCCGCCGTCGGCGTGGCGGGCGTCGCGTACGCGCACGTGGAGACGAAGCTCTTCACGCTCCGCGAGGCGACCGTCCCCGTCCTGCCACCCGGCTCGCGCGACCTGCGGGTGCTGCACGTCTCCGACCTGCACCTCGTCCCGACCCAGCAGCGCAAGATCGAGTGGGTGCGCTCGCTCGCCGAGCTCGAGCCCGACCTCGTCGTCGACACCGGGGACAACCTCGCGCACGTCGACGCGCTCGAGCCGCTGCTCGACGCGCTCGCCCCGCTCCTGGCGGTGCCCGGCGCGTTCGTCCTGGGCTCGAACGACTACTTCGCGCCGGTCCCGAAGAACCCGGCGCGCTACCTCCTGCCCGACGCGCGGCTGCCGTTCGCGTCGCAGCCCCGCCTCCTGCCCGCGGCCGAGATGGCCGGCGCGATGCGCGACGCCGGGTGGGTCGACCTCACGAACCGTCGTGACGTCCTCGACGTCGGCGGCGTCCGCCTCGACCTCGTGGGCGTCGACGACCCGCACCTCGACCGCGACGTCTTCCCCGCGCCCGCGTCGCAGGCCCCGGCCGCTCCGCCGGAGGGCGGCGTGCTCCGGCTCGGGGTCACGCACGCGCCGTACCGGCGGGTCCTGGACCAGATGCACGACGACGGCGCGGAGCTCGTCCTCGCGGGCCACACCCACGGCGGGCAGCTCTGCGTGCCCGGGTTCGGCGCGCTCGTGACGAACTGCGACATCGACCGCAAGCGGGCCAAGGGCCTGCACGGCTGGCCGGGCCCCCGCCCCGACGCCGCGGGCGGCCAGGACTCGACGTGGCTGCACGTCTCCGCCGGTGCGGGCACGTCGCCCTACGCGCCGGTCCGGTTCGCGTGCCGCCCCGAGGCCACGCTGCTCACCCTGACGTCGCGCTGACGACACCCCCTTCCCCACCACCCGCCGAACACGGGGTCAGCGACCGCGATCCCGGGTTGTCGGTCGCCAACCCCGTGCTCGACGGGCGCGGGTCGGGGGGTCAAGGGGGGTGTCGGCGGGGTCACGGGGATCGGGTTTCGTGGCACGGCACTTCGTCGGCTATTCTGGGCAGGCTTCCTGCGGGGAAGGCGAGGTCTCCTCGTCGACCGTCACGTGGGCCAGCAACCGGGGTGTGGCGCAGCTTGGTAGCGCGCTTCGTTCGGGACGAAGAGGTCGCAGGTTCAAATCCTGTCACCCCGACCAGCCGAAACCGGCCCTGACCAGCGCTTATGCGGGTCGGGGCCGGTTCGCTTTCCCGGACCGGACCCGCCGCGGGTGTCTTTGGGTGACCAAGTGGGTGACTATGCACCGCGCTGGCCCTTCGCCACGGCGATCGAGAACAGCGGGTCCATCGCCCAGCTCACATCCGTCCCGACGTCGGCAAACACGGTGTCGATGACCCGAGCGCCGGTCTGGATCACCGGGCGCAGTTCCTGCCGGTAGACCTTCTCCGTGACGTCGGTTCCGGAGTGCCCGACAAGCCGCGCGATCTCTTCGAGCGGGACCGCCTCGGCCGACATGAGCGAGACGAACGAGTGCCGCAGATCGCGCGGCGTCCAGTCCTCAGGTTCGATGCTCGGCACCAGAGCGAGAGCGCCACGGAGCGCACGCCGCACGTTGGCGGCATCGAGACCCGTTCCGAGCGTGGTGGTGAACACCAGCCCGGTCTCCGTCCACTCAGTGCCGGCCCTGGCACGTTGCTCGTCCTGCCAAGTGCGCTGCCGTTTCAGTGCAGCAACCGCAAAGTCTGAGAGCCCGAGCGTGCGCCGGGACTTCGCCGTCTTCGTGTCGCCGCCGCTCCGGACCGACCGCCAGACCTGCACAGACGGCGGAACGCCCTTGGCCGTGTCCCCCTCCAGGTCGAGCCGATCCCACCGCAACGCTCGGACCTCCTCGGTACGCAGGCCGGCCGCGAGCGAGACGACGATGTACGGGTACATCCAGTGGCCCTTGGTCAGTGTCAGGACGTCGCGCGCCTGGTCGAGGCTCAGCGCCCGAGCTCCGCGACCAGCACGCCCGCGCGGAGTCTCGACGAGCTCGACGACGTTTCGGGTCACCATCCCGCGAGCCATGGCCCTGGCCACAGCCCGGTTGAGGACCGAGCGGACGTCGCGCAGTGTCCGCGTGGTCATCGACCGCGCCAGGTCCAGCAGCCAGCGCTCTACCTCGGACGCGGTGAGGTCCTTCACCCTGCGCGCCCCGAGGTTGTCGATGACGTGCCGCGCGAGGTACCTGTCCTTCTCCGTGGTGCGCTCCCCCACCTTGCCGTGCCCGAGCTCGAGCCAGTCCTCGACCGCCGCCTTCACCGTGTACCGCTCGGCTCCGACTGCCAGCCCCGCCTCGTGCTCCTTGATCCGTGCACGCAAGGCACGCAGCGCCGCCGTCTCCGACCGGCCGGTGCCCTTCTTGACGATGCGCTTCCCGCGACCGTCGTAACCGACCGTGGCCTGTGCCACGTACCGGTCGCGGGCCGCGTCGAAGTACACGCCGTGATCACCCTTCGGCCGGCGACGCCGCTCCGCACGCTCGTCCGTCGCGCTCACGAGGCACCGTCCAGCGCCGTCGTGACGTACTCGCTCAGCGCGACGACCGGCACCAGGCGGCGGCTGCCGACCTTGATCGTGCGCAGACGGCCGGATCGGATCAGCTCGTATATCGAGTCGCGCGAGATGCGCAAAGCCTCGGCGGCCTCCTCGACCCGGTACACGACCGGGATGACGACGGCGGGCGTCTCTTCGGTTCCCATGGTTCTCCCCCTCGAATCGTGGTTTGGCCGGCTATCGCGCCGGGCGGTTGGTGCGCTGGTCTGCTCGCCATCGGGCGTACTCGCGGGCGCGGGAGGCGGCGGCGTCGGCAAGGGCCTTGTCACCCGCGCCGGGCCAGCCGGTGCCCTCGTAGGTCCAGGAGCCGACGGCGAGCGTTGTTTCCGCCTCGTCGTCGGCCATAAGCCGGGCTTCGAGGTCGCGGATGTCGAGGGTGGCGCCATGGCGGCGGGCGTTAGCGGTCAGTCGCTGGAAGCGTCGTCGGGCGCGACGTAGGGCGCCGAGCGTCACCGAGTAGCGGCGGAACTTGGTGGAGAAGTGGCCGCAGAACCCGAGCACGTGCGACCAGTGCCCGAGCAGCGCATAAGGGTTCTCGGCGCAGTCGCCGCACAGCCGCGGGTGCCGGTCTGCGGCACGCTCGGCGCAGTTGAAGCGACAGCCGGCCAGCGCGTGGGCGGCCAGGTCGCGGCAGGTGCTGGTGAGCTGCGCCAGGTGCGGGCGCGGGCGGCTCGGGTCGGCGCCGGCGGACTTGGTGGAGTACTTCGCCAGGTAGGCGGCGACCTGCTCAGCGGTCACGTCACCATGGACGACGCCGCGCTCACGCACGATCCGCACGTCGGTCTGCGCACCGAACCGCAGGACCCGGGCGACATCGTCGCCGTCAGGCGGGGCCGTGCACGCCACCGAGGCGGCGGCCTCACGTACGACGTCGGCCAGCGCGGCCGCGCGGATCGGTGACGGGGTGCCGGGGCCGTCTGGCCCGTCGACGCGGATCAGGGCGTGGAAGTGGACCAGGCCGCGGTCCTGGAACTCGGCCACCTTGGCGTACTCCAACCGCACGTGCCGGCGAAGGTTGCCCTCCCGCACGCCGTGCGCGGCCGCGACGTGCCGGCGCAGCGTGATCGTGAACCGGTGCCACAGCTCGGGGGCGTGCCACTGCCAGATCGCGGCCGTGTCGATGTCGTAGCAGTCCGGGCACAGCGGGGCGCCCACCGCTTCGTCGTGCTCGTCGTGGTGTGCCCAGCAGGTCAGCCGACGCCCGTGCGGGCACAGGCCGGCGGCCGCGCGCGGACGGCAGGGCTGGTTGCTGTCTCGCACCCCGTGGACGGGACCGAACGAGGGCGCGGTGAGGGTGACGAACAGCAGCGGGTTCGCCCGGACGGTGTCGGGGACGCCTTTGCCGCCGTGCCGGCCGGTGGAGATGAGCTCGAAGGTGTCCCGGGCGTAGATGCGTGAGCAAGCCGGGCAGACGTCCTCGCGCCGGTTGCCGCAGGGCTTGTAGAGCATCCCGAGCGGCTGGTCGGCCGACCGGAACGTGTCGATGACCTCGCCGGTGCGGGTGTCGATGGTGTCGGACTGGCCGACCAGGCGCACCGGGTGAGCGCAGTTGCCGACCCGGGCGAGGGTGTCTGCGAGGGCGGGCATGCTGCGGCCGGCGATCGACTGCATCTCGGCCGGGGTGAGGTCGCCCAGGTCGAGCGGAGCGTCGGGGCCGTGGCCCTCGAAGCCCGCGAAGCCCTCGCGCAGGATCGCCGTCGCCATCACGCCACCCCGGCGCCCTCGGTGCTGTGCGTGGTGTGGCCGGCGCGGCGGCGCGGCTTGCGCGGGGCGCGCGGCCGGGGGCTCGAGTCTGCCGTCGCGGGCGCGGGGTCGGCGTCCGCCTGCGAGGTCGCCGGATCCGAGGTCGCTGAATCGCCGGCCGGAGCCACGACGGGCGCCACAACCTCGGTCTCTACAGCCGTCGTCGCCGTGGCCCGTTCCTCGGGCGGCGGCGGCGCGGCGGGTGCGGGGTAGGTGGCGGCGACCATGCGGATGAAGTCGTCGGCCCAGTAGTCGGCGCGCACGCGCTCGACGAGCCCGTTGTCGGTGACGGTGTAGCCGGTGCCGGGCATGGTGTGCGGGATGTGGTGGGCGGGCGCGACGCGGCCATGCCGTCGCCCAGCACCATCCGGGTCTCGGCCGCAGACGCCAGGCGCAGGGCGATGGTCTGGGTGAACAGGTCGCGCCGCCGACGGTCTCCTTGCGCGGGTCCTGCACGAAGGCGACGACCATGACGCCGAACGCTCGGCCCTGGGTGAGTACGAGCTTGAGCAGGGTTGCGGCCTCGGTCACGACCTCTTTGGAGGCGTAGGCGGTCAGGACGGCGAGCTCGTCGATCAGCAGCCGGTGCACCGGGTCCCCGGGCGAGGGCTCGAACAGCCTCGACTTGCCGCGCATCACGGCCTGCCGGTCCACGATGGTCCGGTTCAGGCCGCGCAGCAGCCGCACCGCGGCGTCTTCGTCCATGGCGACGTGGGCGAACATCTCTTTGCCGACGGCGACCTCGACGCCGCCCTTGAGGTCGACGCCCCACAGCCGGACCAGGCCGGCGTGGGCGGCGGGGGCGAGGTTGCCGGCGATGCCCCAGAAGATCGACTCCTTGCCGGCCCCGGAACGTCCGACCACGAGGGTGTGCCGACCGGCCAGGTCGAGCCGCCACGGCGACCCGTCCGCCCGCCGCCCGAGCGTCACCCCGCCCGTGTCGAGGTCCTGCGGGATGGTGGGCAGGGTCGGCACGTCCACCAGCTCGCGCATGGTCAGCGCGAGCTCGACGGTGCCGGGTCCGACCCGGCGGGTCTCGACGGACTCGGCCCCGAGCGCGGTTCCGATGGCCTCGGCGGCCGCAACGAGGTCGTCCACGGTCTGCCCGACCCGGGCGCGGACCTGGAAGGTGAGCGTGTTCCCGGATGCCCGGACCCGCCGCAGCCTGGGGATGACCCGGGGCTCGTCGACACGCCGCGCGGTCGCCAGCCCGCACCGGTCGGCGATCCGCTTCCAGTTCCGACGCACCCGGCGTCGCCAGCCGTTCCGACGCAGCGGCCCGCCCAGCACCGCCTCATAGGTCAACGGATGGACCGCGAGCCAGACCGCGCGCAGCAGGTGGAACGCTCCTCCGCATGGCAAATCTGGCCCTCCACGTCTGGTACCCGACTCCGCGGATTGCCTACGTCCGGATGCTCGATGAGCTGCCGGGAGACGCAGGCACGCAACGCGCCCACGTCCTGACTCTGGTCTGGCGCAAGGACAGGGGCTGGACGCTGTTCGGCGTGGGACCCTACCTGCCCTGGAATATCCCGTTCGCGACCGGCGAGCTTGAAGTCGACCCCCTCGAAGGGCGCGAGAAGCTGTAGGACTGCGAGAGCCGATCTCAACCCGGCGACCGGTCCTTCATGCCGTTTAGGCGTTCCGCCCTCGCCTTAGCTCGGCCCGCAGCTCTGGCGGCCACGATGCGAGGAACGCCGGTGTTTCCTCCGGGAAGGCGCCGGCGTGCTCGATGAACGAGACCTGGACCGCGTTCTCGACCATGGCGTCACCTTGACGCAGCGCCGAGCCGATGAAGTGGAGCAGGCGCTGCTCGACCTCGAGTTCGCCTGCGTGGAAGAACCGGACAGCGGCCCTGAGCAAGTCGGTCATTAGCAGGTGTAGCAGGAGCTCGCCCTTGTCGTCGAAGTGCTCGCGCACCTCAGGTTCGACCTCTGGGACCGACACGAGAAGTTGCTCGATGAACTCGCCTTGCCCGAGCACATCTTCAGCAGCCATGGTCCTCGTCCTCCCAGAGCGTTCCTCGGTGACACATCTCACCCGGGATCCTTGGTGGAACACGCCCGAGGCGCGGACGACGACGTTACTCTGCGGTGCGTCGAAGACCGAGCGGAGTGGCTCCAGCCGCGGGGCGAGGCAGCCGAAGACGAAGGAACGGACCAGGAGCCAGGCCATTTCGTTCCCGACGGCGGGGGATCGCCTCGATACCCGGGCCGGCCATGATCTCGTCGACGTCGTCAAGGCGGTGCTGGAGCGCGTCGAGCTCGCCGCGGGGAGCACCCGCGCCGTCAGGTCGATCATCGTGGATCGCGAGCCCAGGTCGGCGCCGAGGTAGACGGCTTGTCACTCTGCATCCAGGCCCGGAGCGTCGCACACTGTCGTCACGCACTCGTATCCCTGGGAGACTCTGAGCATGTCTGAAGCAGCTCCCACCGATGCAGAGCTCAGCGCAACGCGCAGTAGCGATCTCGCCGGCTTGCGCGACCTCGTCCGCCAGGCGTTCGAGCAGGCCCGTCAGTCTGGACGTCAGGAGTGGCAGGTGATGACTACAGCCGTCCTCAAGAATCGACTCCTCCAACTCACGTCAAGGCAGTTTTCCGAGTCCACTTACGGCGTGGACGCTGTCCTCGACCTCGTCCGCCTGATCCCCGACACGGTGAGCGTCGACGACAGCACGAAGCCACCCCGCGTCACACTCCTATCTGCGGCAACGCGCGAGCCTCAGCCGAGTCGGCCTGAGGTAGCTCGCATTCGAACGGACCTTTGGAATGCCGTCTTCGACTTCAGCGGTCCAGGCGAGTACATCTGGAACGGCACTCAAGCCGAGCAGGCGGTCACTCCTACGCCGACAGGTGCGCTGCGCCTACCCACCCTGACGGAGGCTGAGTTCGACGGTTGGCGTCACGAGTTTTCTTTGCAGCACCCAGACCTCGACCTTGAGGCGTGGGGTCAAAAGGCTTACTCGACGTATGGTCTTCCGGGCGCACTGCGCGGGCAGTGGAATCGGTTCATCCGATTCAAGGCGCTCGGTCGACTCCACATGTGGTTCGACGAGAACAAGATCAGTCCTCCCTCCGATATGGTGGAGTACACCGAATCGCGCACCGACAGCACCACGAACAACTCAGAGACCGAGGCACTTCGCCGCTATCTGCTCAAGTGCGTTGCTGAAATGCGCCCGAGTGAGCTTCGCGCACTCCTCATCCCTGCTTCTGTTGCCGCTCGGGTGTCGCGGTGACCGAAGTTTGCACTGGAGACCACAACGGGGACGTAGCCGGATTTGTCTGGCTCATCATTCATGCCAAGTCCACTCCGTTTCAGAAGAGCGTGATCGACCGACTCCAGCGATGGCAGGCTAGACACGACCTCGTCACTTTCCGTGTCCTTCGCAGCCAGGAGCGCCGACTCACGCAGGACGGCGGCCGCAGGCGGCCAATCGAAGTTCTCCATCCCCTGGATGCTCATGAGCTCTACCAGAGTATCCACCTTGAGAGGAGTTGTATCCTGAGCCAGGGCAAGATCTTCGTGCTCAGAGATCCACGCCGAGACCCTCCGACGAAACGTGACTGCATCCCGCTGAGCGAATTCGTGTCCCATAAGGGGAACTTCGGAGTGGTAGAAGACGGACGCGATCCTGTCGCCCAGGCTGAGCTTCTCTTGGCGGAGCGATGGACTGACTGTGCCGAACTCAAGGACCCCAGGATCATTCCGCACCACATCTTCGGGAGTCGCGTCCAACCGTCGGAACTGATCGACGAAACGGGCCGCATGCGCTTTCGCCGCACCCATCAGGTCCGGGGCGGGGTCTGGGAGTCCCCGACCGCTGGGACATGGAAGCCGGCTGACCCGCGCGAGCGTCACGGTGCCGCAGGCGCCCAGCGAAGCGCCCTCTACGTCGGTGAATTCGAGCTCCCAGGGGGGTTCCACTGGGACGCAACCAACAATTCCAGTGCAACAACAGTTACCAACAGCAGGGCTGTCTGGAAAGTTGAGCGCCACGGGTACCTCAACATCTACCCCGACGCCCACATCCGGCACGGGGGCAGGGCAAAGGAGTGGTGGCAGGCAAAGCGCTGACCTTCCAACCAACAGCAATGCCCCGGGAGAAACCCGGGGCATTGCGAGCTTTGAGGCGAGCACTCTGTCCAGCATCGATTCTGCGCCGACGGTGCGGGTGGACCGCTACTCGAAAGTTGGAATTTCGGGGCTCGCTATATGCGCCACCGTTATCGCCGGTATCCTCGATGTGGGTGCTTGTTCTCGCAGGCCTTCCACGAGTCCAAGCCTCCCAGCGATGCGTTGCCGCATCCCCGGGATCGCTCCCCATGGTAGTTCCTGCGCGGTCACGGCACAACGCGAGGCGCCTCCGCGGCGTCCCCCCTGAGCTCTGAGCGCAGGACCTCTTGGTCACCTCGTCCTTGTGCGGACTGACAGGCACACCCGGAGCCTCCGGAGCTTCCGTAGATCCGTGCCTGACCCGTGCCTCATCTGTGCCTGCTTGTCCGGTCCCGTGTAATGTGCCCGATCTGCCTGATGCCTGGTGAGAACTTTCCTACTGGCTCAAGCGCGCGGCTTCGCCGCGCGCCCGGCCGTCCGGGCGGGACCCGCGCGGCGGGGCCCCGCGCTCCGCTCGCAAGCTCGCTGCGCGCACCCCACCGCGCACCCACCCGTCCGACCGTCGATCCGCACGACGGAGGCGGCCCCGAGTCCTCTCGGAACCGCCCTTACACCGCCGGCGACCGCACCACGTCGAGCTGTCCGCCCCCTGCCGCCCTGCCCCGCACCGACAGCCGAGCATCCGGCCGTCTCCACCCCGCCCAAAGGGCTCCTACGGCGTCGCTACGCGATGGCCTTCGGCCACCCTTGACCCGGGCCTCCAGCGACCTCTTGTGCTCCGCTATCGGTCCGGTGCCTCCGAGTGTCCCCGCCTCCCCCTGGGTGACCATCTGGGTGACTACCGCCGCACCGTCCGGCCCGACGATGACCGACGCGCAGCGGCAGAACACCCCGCGTTTCCGCCAGTTTCGCCCCGCTAAATCAACCATCTCAGCCCTTCGGGACGAAGACGCAGGTTCAAATCCTGTCACCCCGCCCACCAGAGAGGCCCTCTGAGCAGCGGAAACGCTGGACAGGGGGCCTCTTGCTTTGCCCCCTGGTACCCCGGAACGGCCGCTGGGAGCTTAACTAGGGGCTTACGCCTGAGAAGTGCGCCCGTCTCCCGGCATCTTGAACAGCGGTTCCATGTGCCAGGCGGGGGGGTGACGACCTCGATGGTGGCGAACGAGTTCTTCAAGGTCGTACCGTCCTGGATCACCGGGCGTAGCTCGTGCCGGTAGGTGCGCTCCGTGGTCGAGGTGTCCAAGTACCCGACGACGTCGGAGATCTTCTCGACGGCCGCGCCGCCCAGCGACATGAGCGAGACGAACGAGTGCCGCAGCTCCCGCGGCGTCTACTCGGCAGGCTCGATGCTCGGCACCAGCTTGAGCGTTGACCGGAACCCACGACCCACGTTGGCTGCGTCCAGCGCCGCGCCGAGTGTCGTCGTGAACACGAGGCCGTGCTCCGTCCACGAGCTTTCGGCCTTCACTTTCACGGGATCTCGACACGGAGGGGCTCGCCGCGGCCCCGGCGATGGCACCAACGCTTGCGCCCGCCGCCAGTTCCCCGCGTGTGCGGCGAGACAGGGTTCGGCGCTCGGCCTGCAGGGCCACAGGGATCTCGTTCATCCGCCCGGTGACGACCTTGGCTCGTAGTGCCTGACGCTTCTGGCAGCTCCCGCCCCGAGGCGGACGACCGACCGGGGACGAGCTCGCGCGGTGGTCCCTTCCCGGCGGTCGGTGCCCTGGTGCTCCCCGCTGCCACCGGAGCGCTCTTGGCGTAGGCATGTCGGTAGACGCTGGGCTCTCGCCCGTGGTTCTTCTCGTCGGACTGCTCGCCGTCACCCTTCTTCGGGTCCTCGACACCCCCTCGGACCGCCTGACGCGTGGCGAGCGCGTTGAGCAGCGTCCCCATCCCCGACCGGGCCATGCGCCTTGCTGCCCGCGAGCCCGGAACTGCGCGCCCAGGACGCAGCAGCTTGACCATGATGAACGGCACCGTGGCCACGATCACAAGCTTGAGGCCGAACGCCAGGTCAGAGTCGAGTACGGCTGTGGCGAGCAGGAGGTTCGCCAGGGCCGCGACGAAGAACGCTGGGCCGAGGATGATGAATCCGCCAACCTGCTTGAGCACCCCGATCACCGAGGCCTGGGTGACGTACAGCAGCCCGAGTACGCCGAACGCTGGCGCGATGGGGACGAACACGAGCGTCGCCACGTAGGCGATGACGATGAAGACCGCGGCGACCGCCAGGAAGGGCATTATCAAGGCGACCCTGAGCGCGACAGTTTCGGCGGCGTCCCACCGGTCGTTGTTCCCCGTGAGCTGCTGGTAGGCGCCGGCTCCAGCAGGTTGATCGCCGTCGCGGCGACCCTGAACTCGGGAAGGTCCGCCAAGGATCCGAGCCGGCCCGAGGGGTCGAGGACGGTCCAGGGCACCCCTTGAGCGCCCGTCCTATAGACGATGCCGCCGGCGAGGAAGCTCTTGCCCGCGAGCCCGCCGACGATCGGCACCAAGCCGGAGCCTTCGACAACCTCGGGCCCGTAACAGGGATCCCAGGCCACCGGCCGCTCGGGAAAGCCTCTGGTGTACCCGATCAGGACTCCACTTTTGTCTCCGACCTCCGCTTTGGCTGCGGGGACGCCCGCCGCAAGCTTGAGGACCGGCCGGTGCCTGGTGTGTCCGCTCTTGGCGAGCGGCTCCATCGGCACGAACTCGCGCGCGAGGCGGAGCCGGTCGAGCTCGCGTTCGATTCATCGCGTACGACCGCCACCGCCACCGCCGTCGTCCCGTCATGAGCCGGTGGTCGGCGCCGATGGACGTTGCGCGACGGCGGAATGCTGCGGGCTGGCGAGCCTGCTCCCGCCGCATCGGCATGCGGGTGGCGGTGAGCTCGTGCCAGAACGTGGCGACCAGAACGCTGATCGGCCGCTCGAGCGTCATCCTGTCGACGATCCACTGGGACAGCCGCAACGCGACGATTACTGTCAGCGCGAAGGACAGGAGCGTGAACCCGATTCCGGTCTCGGGCAGGAAGGCCAGCCCGAGCAGCACCGGCGTGACTGCGATCATCTGGTAGCGCAACCGGCCGATGTAGTACCCCGGCGGGCCAAAGGTACGTCTGGTCGACATCGTAGATCTCGTCGTCGTCCGGGAGCCGCATGATCAGGCCGTCTGGAAGAGCCCGAGAAGCCACTGTCCGACCTCGATCGAACGAGCCGGTTACGACCATGGCCAGGAACGCCACTCCGCCGAGGGTCGCGCCGACCTTGGTCACGGCCTTCGAGATGTTGCCGGCGTTGCCGGCCCACAGGACGCCGATCGCGATGACGATCAGGACGAGCGGAACCACGTTGTCCTGGATCCACTGAGCGATGCCGCCGGTACCGAACATGATGGAATCCACTTCAATGCACGATCGTGCAACGCATTACGCACAGCACGCGGGATCCGACAGTTGCTAGGAAGCGGTTCGGACGTTTCGTCCCGAGGATGTTCTCAGAGAGCCAGCCCGCGACCGATGACTGACCACGAGCGGTTCGGCGCAGAGCGGTCTGAGGTTGTCCCGCGGGTATGTCGACGGCGCTTCGCACGCGCTGCGATGCGCTGCCCGGCGGTCCCAGGGTTAGCCGCGGGCGACGAAACGGGGACGCGACGCGCCGGGCACGAGCAGCCCGGCGGTGAACTCTTGATTACGCGTCGCGCTGCTTGAGGCACGCGCGCCTGCTCAGCGTTGTCGAAGTTCGCACGGGCAGTGCGGTTAACGTAGGCGACCATGCTCCTCGACAGCCCGACGTCGGCAGCGACGGAGCCGAGTGACGCACCGGGCGCCCCCCAGCATCGCCAGCACCTCAGCGTCGCGAGCCACTCGAGCCTCGCGCTCGCGCTCAGCAGCCTCCTTCTGGCGCTCGATCGCCTCCGAGCGCGATCCCGGTGGAAGCCATACTTCCGACGTACATCTGCGGCCACGACGCAACACTACTGCCTCCGTGCAACGGGTCGCACGCGTCGGCAACCGATGCCGGCTTCAACGATTCACGGCCAGTCGAGCGAAGCACAGCGCTGGATCCACTATCATCACACGGCCGAGTAACACCAACCAACCGCCCGCGAGTCGCGAGGGAGCAAGTAACGGTGCAAGAACCGTCCGGACAGGCGACAAACGGCTCGCCCGACTATCAAGCATTCGCGAAGTGGACGGCAGGCCGCCAGATCTCATCGCTCGGCACCAATGACGGCTCGCCCGCGTTACCATTCCAGAAATGGCACAAGTTCAAAGAAGCGTACACACCCGAACTTGTTGCCAAGGCAGTCCAGCTATCGCCCATACCGGTAAGAAACTGCTACGATCCGTTTGGTGGCAGCGGCACCACCGCGCTTGCATCCCAGTTCCTCGGCGCAAACTCGGAAACCGTCGAAGTTAACCCGTTCCTCGCAGATGTAATCAGGTCAAAACTTGAATACTACGACGTTGACAACCTCACACGGGCTCTTGCGCACATCCGTCACAAAACACGAGTCGGCGCCGGTGAACCACTAGCACATTTTGCCGGGCTGCCCCCCACATTTCTCCCACCCGGGCGCAACGGACGATGGATATTCGACCAACCGATTGCGGAAAGGCTTGCGGCCCTCTTAACGGCAATCGACAGTCTAAGCGACCCCAAAGCAATCCGGCTGTTTCGCGTGATAGTTGGAGGCCTACTCGTCGACGTCAGTAATGTAGTAGTGAGCGGCAAGGGCAGACGCTATCGCCGCGGTCTATCGTCAGAAGGTCGCGACCCGTCGTCTGTGGAGAGTCTCTTCGCGACCCGCGCCAGTCAGGCGATCCGCGATATCAACACTTTTAACGACCGTCCGCGGGTAGACGCGAATGTCATCGAAGGTGACGCCAGGCAAAACGTGCCGACTTCCCCGATCGACCTTTGCGTCTTCTCCCCCCCGTATCCCAACTCCTTCGACTACACCGACGTGTATAATCTGGAACTTTGGATGCTGGGCTATCTCCGAGACATGCGTGAAAACCGTCTCCTGCGGCAATCGACCCTATCGTCACATGTTCAGGTCCTCCGCTCATACGCATCCCGGCCGTCCGGGTCTACGCACCTCGATGAGATGTCAACGAGGCTACGGAATGTCGGCCCAACCCTTTGGAACAAGCGGATCCCGGAAATGGTCGACACCTACTTCCGCGATATGCTTGACGTGCTACACAACGTCGGTCTCGCTCTAACCACCGGGGGACAAATTTGGATGGTTGTAGGTGACAGTCGCTACGGAGGCGTCACGGTGCCGGTGGCTTCTATACTCTGCGAACTAAGCGCCGCCAATGGGTGGGTCGTTGAAAGTTCGGAACCGATCCGCCACATGCGAAGTTCCGCACAGCAGGGCGGGAATGCCGATCTTCCTGAATCACTCATCATTCTCTCGCGCTGACCCCTTAAGCGCCCGCGCGCTCCTGGCGGCGCGGTAATCTGAAAGACGTCCGTACAGGTGCCATCTCCTCAGGTTCACATCAAGCTTGGCCGCGTCGGACAGAACGTGTTCGAAGCACTCAACCCCCGTGTCAGTGCTTCGCATATCGAAACAGCACAAGGCCTTCACCTCGGCCTGCAGTTCCTCTGCGTAGGCGAACGCTTGCTCCATTCCCTTGCGGACCCAGTCCCGGTTATACCCACTTGTCACGCTGGAGCCATTCTCGCCAAACGAACGCAGGACCTTGAGTTCGAGCACGGCATAGCAGCGTGTAAATGCAGAATCCCCTGAGACGTCGTACTCCAAGAGAGCTACGTCGAATCGACCCGAGACCTGCGAACCTTCGGCCCTCACTCTGCAGTGGCTGAACCGGGCCCAGAGTGCAGTTTCCACGTACGACTGCGCGACCAGTTCAGCGTTCGTCACCGGGTAGAACCGCTCGGCGTTCTTCCACAACTTGTTCCCAGCGCTCTGCGCAATCGGAGTTACAAGTTGATTCTGATGCAGCCGGTCGAGAGTCGCGAAAACCTCCTCAAGTGACACCGGCCTCGCCTCTACAGACAGGACCTCGAAGTCATCCTCGTTCGCCACCCCCGATGGATAATAGCGCACAGTTGTTCGACTCAACCGCGGAAGAAACACCACTGCAGGCGCTGAACCCTCACCGAGTTGATGGTCCACCATATCGAATAGAGCGACGTCATCGTGCCCGCACTGGTGATCAAGTGCTCTGGCAAACCCCAACGAGGGGCCGACATACCAAATCTGACCCTCGAGCGCCTTATCCCCGTAGTCAATCATGCCCACACGGCGCGCACCGTTCGGGATATCTCGTGATCGGTTCAGCAGGAATACTGCCGGCAGGTCACCGTCCACTTCAACGCCGATCCGCCTGCGCACGACGCTCTGGACACTTCTCAGAAACCGAACACTCGTAGGCTGCCCTGAGTCCGCGCCCACTCCGATGTCCCTCGCCAACGTCTCACGCAGGCGGTCATCCGCAAAGTCGGATCCGAGGTCACGCAACGCGCGCTCGCGAGTAGAGGTGTCGAATATACATGTGAATCAATTCCGAGTCCGACATGACGAAGGATGCACTGGCCAGTTCGCCAAGCCTCACCGCGACTGCCGCGGATTGATTTACCTCCGCGCGAGCGCCAAAACCACCCTCCTGTGTTTCCAGATCTAGGACTTCGCCGATGTCCGTTATCTCGTTTGAGTAGGCAGCGTCGAGCCTTCCGATGGCGTTCAACTCGTCATCGCCCAGCCCGGACCCAGCCAAGACAACTTCGCGAACGAATGTAGCACTCGCCGCCTGCGAATCCAGTTCCGACGAGAGTTCTAGGACTGGTCGGGCTGCATCCGCATTGAGGCGGTACCACGCCGCAAGCCGCCAACCGTTGCTCGACTCCCGTCCGTAGTCGAGAGCATCGACAACGACCACGCCTGATCCCACGAGGCCGTCCAGATCGCGTTGAAGGACGGGAAAGAACGGTCGGGACTCTCGCTTCAACAACTGAGCGTTAACGATAGGCAGATGCCATACAGGGGCGAGGGCGTCGGTCAAGTACGCGAAGACGTGAACAACCGCCCCCGTGACTGGGACCATGCCTACCTCGGCGCACGCACTCAGAATCTGGACAAGTCTTGTGCAACGCTCGACCTGCCGGAGTTCGACGGGAAGAAGCGAGTTAGGCATCACTCTTCTCCCTTGCGCGTTCGAAGATCCTCTCCCGAACCCTGAGGTACGCGTCATGCATCTGTGTTGTAGCAGCTGTTGGCGCGGCAATCTCCAGCAGATCAACCACGCGGCGGCTTTCCGAGGACGTGACCCCTGAACGCGCCATAAGATCGGGGACGAGATCGCCATCAATTAAGTTCGAGGTAACTACCAGTCGTTTGTCGCCCGCCGACTTCGCGAACCGAGTGAGAACCTCTGACGCGCGATCGACGAACACGGCGTCGAGCGATGATTCTGGGGCGTCGATTATCAAAGTTCCAGCGCTTGCCGTGGCAACGTCCATAAGCGCCATTCGGAACGACAGATCGATAAACTCCCGCTGGCTCTCTGACACACTTTCCGGTCCGCTCCGCCGCACAGGGGATTGGAAGCCAGCGCCTGACATGTCGAGCTCGAACGCCGGGAAGTCGATTTGCACTCCGCTTTCGCCGACACGGTCCTTGAATGTCGTCCAGGCCAGGCCACAGTCCTCAAGAAGGAACCCCGATGCGTACCCGTGGAACGCATGCTTAACTTCGCCCGCGCTTTCTGCAATAATCCGATTCACGCCGGCCTGTGTAGCTTCAAAAGCGTCGCGCAATCGCCCAAGGCGTTCCTTGTGCGTAGCAAGTCGCGCTTTGTCCGCGTTGAGCCCGTGTCGTCGCTCCTGCACCGATGCCTGATCCGGTGGAAGCCGTCTAATGAGTTCCCCGATTTCGCTATCTCGGATCGCCGTTGAAGCAGAGAGTGACGCGACCTTCTCGAGGATTTCCCCGTAGTCCTCTTCCACACGTTCGCGCCTTGCCTGCGCCGTTTCCATCTGTACTGAGGCCGTCGCAACGTCGCGTTTCGCCTCATCCAGGCGGCCCGCCGACAAGGACGCGCCAGCGCGAGTGGAAAACTGCGAGTTACAGACGGGACAGGCACCTGTGTGAATCCGGTGCCGCATCATGGCAGAGAACTCGGGAACGGTACTCGAGCAGGTCAGACAAACATTGTCCGTCAGAATCTGGGCCGCGATGTATTCGAAAGTGGTGGTCGAGTCAGGGAAGGAATCGCGCAGTATTCGCAGTTCTAGTCTTTGGAGCGACCTAGTCGCAGTTTCGAGAGCCTGCTCCGCGCGCAAAGCGCTGAGACGTGCGTTCTGCCGCTCGCTCGTAGTCTCGACCAATTGATCGTTGAGCGACTCGAGAAGTGCCTGCTCTTGCTGTTGAATCTCACTTAGAAGGTCGAGTTGCTGCCGTAGTTCTGGCAAGCTTCCGATCGCGGCTTCATTCTTGACAATCAACCGCTCCTCTTTATTGATCACGTAGGTCAAGTTGCGCACTAGGCTGTCTAGTTCGACGATCTCCCGAAATTGTTCCGACCATGAGTTCGATGCCGTCGTGCTAAGGAACAAGAGGCGCAGGAGTTGCACCTGTGCCGTACGATCCCAAACCAGCGCCCGGCGATCTTCGAAGTAGAAGACCAACAGTCTGAGCAGGAGGATCCACTCGCCGAAACTTCCAACTTGCGCCGAGAGAATTACTTCCTTCTGTACCGATTCTTCGGTTGGTTCGATCGGTTGGCCGTTCTTGGAAGCAGAGTCCAGACTTAGAGATGCGAGGCTGCGTGTAATGGAGTAGTTGTCGTCACCAATTGAGAAGTCAAGGGTGGCCGTGGCCCCCTTTGCCCCGTCTACGACTCGCGCGGCGAAAGTCTGTGCCTCAGACGTGCTCAGTCGTCGGCTTTCGATCCGCCGGGTCCCAAGCGCTCCCCCGGCAGTGGCTACCTGCATGTCGAAGGGCCCAGTTAGGAGCCGAAACAGCATGGTTATTAGCGTAGTCTTGCCAAGGCCGTTGGCTCCGATCACGAGCGTTAAGCCGGCGGAGAACTCTGTGTGCAGGCCCGGAGACGTCGGTGTTCCTGGGTACAGCGCATAGTCATTGACCGCGACACTCTTCAGGACAGGCAGCCGTGTCAATTGGCCCCCTCCTCAACCGATCGAGGGACGACAGCGGATCGCGGGCCGCTGATGATGGTCGGATGCACGCTTGCACCGTAGCGCAGACGAGCCACTACGCGGTGCAAACGCCCTCTTGTCGCGTGCCTCTGCCCACAACCCGAGTCGCAGATGCCACAGACTTCACCCGTTGTCACATGGAGACTCGCAACGCGGTATGGCCCCGAGGCGTTGGGAGTGTCGTGGAGCGGATGAGGCAGCGTTCGATGCCGAGCCGCCCAAGCCAGGCTGCGGTCCAATGCGTGCGGACTTCCCTTACTGACTCAAGCGCGCGGCTCCGCCGCGCGGGTCGGCCTCCTGGGCGGGGGCCCGCGCTCCGCTCGCAGGTTCGCTCCGCGCTCCCCACCCGTCCGGCCTCCCCCATATGACAGAGGCGACCTCGAGGTGCTCCCGAAGCCACCTCACCATCCGGTACCGCACCGACCGCCGAGCATCCGGCCGCCTCCGGCTCGTGTCAAGGGCGCCTTCGGCGTCGCTCGCGATGACCTGCGGCACCCCTGACCCGGACCTCCGCGAGCCTCTCGCGCTCCGCTATTGGTTCAGCGCCTTCCAGTGTCCCCACCTCCACGAGATGAGGCGCCGGGGGCGCTACTTGGGGCATTTTGCTTCGACCACCGGCGGACTCCGGCGAACGACAACCCGCAGAAGCACAACGAACCGAGGTCGACTTCCGGCGTCGGATTGCCTTCGGGACGAAGAGGTCGCAGGTTCAAATCCTGTCACCCGACGGGCCTCTCGTCGTTCTCCCGCCCGCCGCTCCCCCGGCGGTGCGACCCGGTTCGCGCGAGACTGAGGCCGTCCCGCTGTCCCGAACCACCGCGGAGGTCGCCATGAGCGCTGGACGTCACGTCGTCGTCGGAGGAGGGCTCGCCGCGGCGAAGGCGGTCGAGACGCTGCGCGCGGAGGGCTACGACGGCGGGATCACCGTCGTCGCGCGCGAGCCGCACCGCCCGTACGAGCGGCCGCCGCTGTCCAAGGACTACCTGCGCGGCGAGGCCGAGCGCGAGGCGGTGTTCCCGCTCGCGACCGACTGGTACGCCGAGCACGACGTCGAGCTCCTCACCGGGACCCAGGCGACCGCGCTCGACCTCGCCGGACGGAGCGTGACGCTCGACGACGGCCGCGCGCTGTCGTACGAGAAGCTGCTGCTCGCGACCGGCTCGGACCCGCGCCGGATCCCCCTGCCCGGCGGCGACCTGGCCGGGGTGCACGAGCTGCGGACGCTCGACGACAGCGACGCCCTGGCCGCGGCGCTGCGCGCGGCCCGGGGAGACGGGGTCGGGCGGCTGGCGGTCGTCGGCGACGGCTGGATCGGGCTGGAGGTCGCGGCGTCCGCCCGCACGCTCGGCCTGGACGTCACGGTGATCGGGCTCGGGACCCACCCGCTCGAGCGCGTGCTGGGGCCCGAGATGGGTGAGCTGTACGGGCAGGTCCACGCCGACCACGGGGTGCACCTCCACCGCCGCGCGCAGGTCACGGGCGTCTCCGGCGACGGTCGTCGGGCCACGGGGGTGGACCTCGCCGACGGCACCCACGTCGACGCGGACTTCGTGCTCGTCGCCGTGGGCGCGGTCCCGAACGTCGGGCTCGCGCGGGACGCCGGGCTCGCCCTCGACTCCGCGACGGGTGGCGTCGTCGCGTCGGCGACGCTCCAGACCACCGACCCCGACGTCTTCGTCGCGGGTGACGTCGCGAGCGTGCCGTCGGCGCGCTACGGGCGGTCGCTGCGCGTCGAGCACTGGGCGACCGCCCTCCACCAGGGCCCGCACGCCGCGCGCGCGATGCTCGGCGCGACCGACCCCTACCCCGAGCTGCCCTACTTCTTCTCCGACCAGTACGACGTCGGCATGGAGTACCTCGGCTTCGTCGCCGGCCCGGACGCCTACGACGAGGTCGTGGTCTCCGGCTCCGTCCCGGACCGCGAGCTCGTCGCGTTCTGGCTCCAGGACGGCCGCGTCGAGGCCGGCATGGCCGTCAACGTCTGGGACCGCATGGAGGAGATCAAGGCCCTCATCCACCGCGACGGCCCGCCCGACCGCGCCGAGCTGGAGTCGTTCGTCGGCTGACCCCCTCCGTCGGCCGACCAGGCGATCCCGGCAGTCCGAGCAGGTGGTCCCGGTCCGTCCGGGGGACGGGACGCGCCAGGACCACCTGTTCGGCGCAGGGGCGGGGGGCCAGGGCCGGGAGTCAGGGGCAGAGTCAGGGGAGGTCGCGCTGCTCCGGGCCGACGTACTGGCTGAGCGGGCGGATGAGGGCGTTGGCGGCGCGCTGCTCCATGACGTGCGCGGTCCAGCCCACCACGCGCGACGCGACGAACAGCGGCGTGAACATCGGGGTGTCGAAGCCCATGAGGTGGTACGCCGGGCCGGCCGGGTAGTCGAGGTTCGGCAGGATGTTCTTGCGCTCGGTCATCGCGCTCTCGAGCGCGGTGTAGAGCTCGAGGAGGTCCGGGCGGCCGTAGTGGTCGACGAGGTCGTCGAGCGTCGCGCGCATGGTGGGGACGCGCGAGTCGCCGTGCTTGTAGACGCGGTGCCCGAAGCCCATGATCTTGCGCTTGTGGGCGAGCGCGTCGTCGAGCCACGCGGCGGCGCGGTCGGCGGTGCCGATCTCGGCGAACGTCGCCATGACGGCCTCGTTCGCGCCGCCGTGGAGCGGGCCCTTGAGCGCGCCGACGGCGCCCGTCACGGCGGAGTGCAGGTCGGACAGCGTGGACGTGATGACGCGCGCCGTGAACGTGGACGCGTTGAACGAGTGCTCGGCGTACAGCACCATCGACACCTCGAACGCGCGCACGACGGCGGGCTCGGGCTCCTCGCCGAACGTCATCCACAGGAAGTTCTCGGCGTAGGAGAGGTCGTCGCGCGGCTCGACGAGCTGGAGGCCGCGACGACGACGCTGGTCGAGCGCGACGGCGGCCGGCAGCACGGCCCACAGGCGGACCGCCTTGGCCTGCTCGGCCTCGGGCGAGGAGTCCTCGGCGTCGGGGTCGTGCGCGCCGAGCTGGGAGATCGCGGTGCGGACGACGTCCATGGGGTGGCACGTCGTCGGGAGCTCGAGGATCGCGTTGCGCACGTGGCCGGGCAGCGCGCGGTGCGCCCGCTCGACGGCGGTCTGCTCGGCGAGCTGCTCCGGCGTGGGCAGCTCGCCGTGCCACAGGAGGTACGCGACCTCCTCGAAGCTGCGGCGCGCGGCGAGGTCCTGCACCGGGTAGCCGCGGTACAGGAGCGAGTTCGTCTCGGGGTTGACCTTCGAGATCGCGGTGACGTCGACGACGACGCCCGCGAGGCCCTTGCGGATCTCGGGCGCGTCGGTGGTCGGTGCGGTGGTGGTCATGCGGTCACTCCTTCGTGCAGCACGGGTCGCGGGGAGATACCGGTGCCGCGGCCGACGGGCGCGCGGCACCGGCCGGTCGTCAGGGCCGGTAGGTGAAGATGCCCTCGTCGAAGGTGTTGTAGGCGGCGTAGTCGAGCAGCTCGTAGAGGCGCGCGCGCGTCTGCATGCCCTCGACCTGCCCCGCCTGGGTGCCGGTCGCGGCGATCTCGTCGAGCGCGCGCTCGGCGGCGCCCATCGCGACTCGCAGGAGCGTGACGGGGTAGATGATCAGCCGCACGCCGGCGTCGCCGAGCTGACGGCGCGTGAAGAGCTCGGACTTGCCGAACTCGGTCATGTTGGCGAGCACGGGCACGTCCACGGCCGACGCCACGGCCTCGAACTCCGACAGGTCCTTCATCGCCTCGGGGAAGATCGCGTCGGCCCCCGCGTCGACGAGCGCCTTCGCGCGGTCGATCGCGGCGCGCAGCCCGGCGTCGCCGGGGATCGTGCCGCGGACGTCGGTGCGCGCCATGATCAGGAAGCCGGGGTCGCGGCGCGCGTCGGCGGCCGCCCGCACGCGCTTCGCCGCCTCGTCGAGCCCGACGACCTCCTTGCCGTCGAGGTGGCCGCACCGCTTGGGGTTGACCTGGTCCTCGACGTGCGCGCCCGCCACGCCCGCGTCCTCGAGCGCCTGGACGGTGCGCGCGACGTTCATCGGCTCGCCGAAGCCGGTGTCGGCGTCGACGAGCGCGGGCAGGTCCGTGACGCGCGCGATCTGCTGCGATCGCCCCGCGACCTCGGTGAGGGTCGTGAGGCCGATGTCGGGCAGGCCGAGGTCGGCCGACAGCACGGCCCCCGATACGTACACGCCCTCGAAGCCCTTGTCCTGGATCAGGCGCGCGGACAGCGGGTTGAACGCGCCCGGGAGCCGCAGCGGCTCCCCCGTGGTCGCCGCGGCGTCGAGCGCCGCGCGGAACGCGCGCCGCTTGTCCGACGGCGTCACCTGGCTGTACAGCATCAGCGCGCCTCTCCCTCGGTGGTCGCGTCGGCCTCGTGCATGGTGAACCCGTCGCCCTCGACCTCGGGGTGCGCGGGGGCGTCGTCGCGACCGAGCTCGAACAGGCCGGTCGGGGTGGGGACGGAGTCGAGCAGACCGGGCCGCCCGACGATCGTCAGCTCGCGCACCTCCGCGGGCGTGAGCTCCGGGAGCCGCTGCGCGAGGTCGAGGAAGCGCTCGATCTCGGCGTCCTCGAGGACGCCCGCGGCGAGCGTGCGGAACTTGTGCACGTACTGCTCGCGCCCGAACGGCCGCGCGCCGAGCGGGTGCGCGTCGGCGACGGCGATCTCGCGGACGAGGCGGCCGCCGTCGGCCAGCTCGATCTCGACGCGCCCGCCGAACGCCTTCTCCGCCGGGTCGGTCGAGTGGTAGCGGCGCGTCCACTCGGGGTCCTCGGCCGTCGTGACCTTGGCCCACAGCGCGACGGTGTCGGGGCGGGCCGCGCGCTCGGGGGCGTACGAGTCGACGTGGTGCCAGCCGCCGTCCTGCAGCGCGACCGCGAAGATGTAGGGGATCGAGTGGTCGAGCGTCTCGCGCGACGCCGTCGGGTCGTACTTCTGCGGGTCGTTCGCGCCGGAGCCGATGACGTAGTGGGTGTGGTGGCTCGTGTGGATGACGATCGACGTGACGTTCTCGGGGTCGGCGAGCCACGGGTGCTCGTCGTGCAGCGCGCGGGCGAGGTCGATGAGCGCCTGCGACTGGTACTCCGCGGAGTGCTCCTTGGTGTACGTGTCGAGGATCGCCGTCTTGGGCTCGCCGGGGGCCGGGAGCACGACGTCGTACGCCGCGTCCGGGCCGTCGAGCAGCCACGCGACGACCCCGTCCTCGCCCTCGTAGATCGGCTCGGGCGACGTCTGGCCACGCATCGCGCGGTCGACCGCCTCGACCGCGACCTTGCCCGCGAACGCCGGGGCGTGCGCCTTCCACGTGGAGATCTGGCCCTTGCGCGACTGGCGGGTGGCCGTCGTCGTGTGCAGGGCCTGCCCGATCGCCTGGAACACCGTCTCGGTGTCGAGGCCGAGCAGCGTCCCGATGCCCGCGGCGGCCGACGGCCCGAGGTGCGCGACGTGGTCGATCTTGTGCCGGTGCAGGCTGATCGCGCGCACGAGGTCGACCTGGACCTCGTACCCGGTCGCGATCGCCCGGACGACGGCGGCGCCGTCGGACCCGGCGTGCTGCGCGACGGCGAGGATCGGCGGGATGTTGTCGCCCGGGTGGGAGTACTCGGCGGCGAGGAACGTGTCGTGGAAGTCGAGCTCGCGCACCGCGACGCCGTTCGCCCAGGCCGCCCACTCGGGGCTCGTGCGGGTGGTGAGGTCGCAGCCGAACACCGTCGACCCCGGGGTGTAGGGGTGCGCGAGCGCCTGGCCGCGCGCCGCGACCGCGGGGCCGCGCGTCAGGCTGGCCGCGGCGACCGCGGCGTTGTCGATGACCCGGTTGACGACCATGTCGACGACCTCGGGCGTGACCTCGACGGGGTCGGTCGCGAGCTCGGCGAGCTTCCACGCGAGCTGGTCCGTGCGGTCGAGCGGCTCCGCGCTGGGGTAGACGCGCAAGTGGTGGGTGTACGGCATCGGTGTCTCCGTCGTGCGGTGGGCGGTGGTCAGGGGAGGTCGTCGGTCGCTGACCCCGCGCCGCGCAGCGACTGCTCGGCGAGGGCGGCGCTGCGCTCGATGTGGGCGCGCATCGCCGCCTCGGCGGCGTCGGCGTCGCGGCTCGCGATGGCGTCGGCGACGGCGCGGTGCTCGTCGACGTGGTCGGTGGTGCCCACGCGGCGGCGCGCCGCGAGCGCTCGGTACCGGTCGACGTGGCCGCGGATCTGGCGCAGGAGCGCCGACCCCCAGCGGTTGTCGGCGAGCGCCTCGATCTCGCCGTGGAACTGGGCGCCGATGCGCAGCACCTCGTCCTCGTGGTCGCGGACCGCGTCCATGAGCGTCACGAGGCGCGCGAGCCGCGCGACGTCGTCGGGCGTGGCGCGCTCGCACGCGTCCCGGGCGAGGAGGCCTTCGAGGCGGGCGCGCACGTCGTAGACGCGCCGCGCGTCGGCGAGATCGAGCGGCGCGACGCGCACTCCCCCGGTGGGCAGCTCGACGACGAGCGCCTCGGCCTGGAGCAGCCGCAGCGCCTCGCGCACCGGGGTCCGCGAGACGCCGAGCTCGGCGGAGAGCACGGGCTCGGTGAGCCGCGCGTCGGGCGCGAGGGAACCGTCGATGATGCGGCCGCGCAGCAGGTCGTAGACCGCGCGGGCCCCGGACTGGCGGCGCGCGAGGCCCGCGTCGCCGGGCGCCGCGGACGGCCCGACGGCGGTGCGCAGCTCGGGCGTCGTCGTCACCCGGCCATCGTGCCACACGTCCTGCGCACTTGTATACAACTCTCGACGGGGCAGAGATGTCACATCGGCGGGCGCCGCGTCGTCGTCCGGGCATGAGGATCGCTGTGGTGGGTGGGACGGGGACCGTCGGTCGGCACGTCGTGGCGCGGCTGGCCGCGCGCGGCCACGAGGTGCGGGCGCTGAGCAGGCACGCGCGGGAGCACCCCGTCGACCTCACGACGGGCGCAGGTCTCGCGGCGGCGCTCGACGGCGTCGACGTCGTGGTCGACGCGAGCAACACCGCGACGTCGCTGCGGCACGTGCGCGCGGCGGTCGTCGACGGGACGCGGCGCCTGCTCGCCGCCGAGCGCGACGCGGAGGTGCGGCACCACGTGCTCGTGTCGGTGGTCGGGTGCCACGATGTGCCGATGGCCTACTACGCCGCCAAGGTCGCGCAGGAGCGCGAGGTCGCGGACGGGGGCGTGCCGTGGACGGTCGTCGCCGCGACCCAGTTCCACGAGCTCGTCGCCGCGACGCTCGGGGCCGCGGCGCGCCGGGGCGTCGTGCCGCTGCTGCGCGCCCCGGTCCAGCCGGTCGCGGCCGCCGAGGTCGGCGCCGCCGTGGCGGACGCGGCCGAGCGCGACCCGCTCGGCCGCATCACGACCGTCGCGGGTCCCGAGGCGGTCGACCTGCGCGACCTGGCGCGCGCCTGGCGCGACGTCACCGGCTCGCGCGCCGCCCCCGTCCGGGTGCCGCTCCCCGGCGCGCTCGGCCGCGCGCTGCGCGCCGGCGGCCTCACCGACGCACAGCCCGACGTGCGCGGCACCACGACGTTCCGCGACTGGCTCGCCGCGCAGCGCGCCGAGCGGGCGGCGGCCCGGTGACCGGCCCGGCCGCCGACGACCTCGCGCGCGCGTTCGAGGCCGAGCGCTCCCGCCTCCTGCGGCTCGCGTACACGACGACCGGCTCCTGGTCCGACGCCGAGGACTGCGTCCAGGACGCGTGGCTGCGGCTGCGCACCCAGGACGCGGGCTCGATCCGCAACCTCGCGGCCTGGCTGACGACGACGGTCGGGCGGCTCGCGCTCGACGTGCTCGGGAGCGCGCGGGCGCGCCGCGAGCGCTACGTCGGGACGTGGCTGCCGGAGCCGGTCGTGACGACCCCGGGCGCCGCGTCGCCGGTCGCCGCGGGCGCCGTCGACGCGACGGACCCGGCCGACCGCGTGACGCTCGACGAGGAGGTGAGCATGGCCCTCCTCGTCGTGCTCGAGCGCCTCTCCCCCGCGCAGCGCGTCGCGTTCGTGCTCCACGACGTGTTCGGGCTGCCGTTCGACGAGGTGGGCGACGTCGTCGGGCGCTCGCCCGCCGCCGTCCGCCAGCTCGCGGCGCGAGCCCGCAAGGACGTGGAGGCGGGGCGGCCGCGCGGGACCGCGACGCGCGCCGAGCAGGCGCGCGTCGTCGAGGCGTTCGTCGCGGCCTGCTCCGACGCCGACCTGCCGGCCCTGCTCGCGGTGCTCGACCCCGACGTGGTGCTGCGGGCCGACGGCGGCGGCAAGGTCCGGGCGCTGCGGCACACCGTGCGCGGGGCGGGGACGGCAGGTCCCGTGCTGCTCAGCTACCTGCGCCGGCCGCCCGAGGCCGTGCGCGCGGTCGACGTCAACGGCGCGCCCGGGCTGCTCCTGCGCGACGGGACCGGGGTGCTCACTGTGATCGCGTTCACGGTCGTCGGGGGGCGGGTCGCGGCGCTCGACTTCGTGCGCAACCCCGACAAGCTGAGGACGGTGCGCGCCGACCTCCTCGACGCGGACCCGGCGTGACCCAGGGCGTGACCGGGGCTCAGGGGCGGTAGCCGTCGGTGGGCCAGGCGCCGTAGCCGTCGAGGTGCTCGTCGGCGTCGCGCACGTAGTCGTCGACCGGGGCCATGCGCTCCGCCATCTCGAAGTGCCAGTCCACGAGCTCGCCGAGCGGCACCGGGGTGCGCGACGACCGCGCGACGTCGCGCCCCTCCTCCGACCACAGGGGCGGGTAGACGCTCAGGCCCTCGTCGAGGCGCACGGAGCCGATCTCGTCGTACCAGCCGGGCCAGCGCACGGGCGCATAGAACTCGGCGGTCCCCCCGCTCACGGACCACTCGAGGAACGCCGCCTGGCCGAACCCGAGGTCGAGCCAGGAGAGCGATCCGGGCGCGAAGTAGTGGACGTTGCCGAGCGGGCCAGGGAGCCCGCCGCCGTTGATCGCGAACGTGCCGCCGAGCACGTCGTACGCGACGACGAGGACGGACGGCGCGACGCTGTCCTCGCCCGGCTCGCCGAGGCCGTTGACGGTCGCGAGGTCCGGCAGCCCGGCCCCGCCCCCGCCGATGATCCGGAGCCAGCCGCCGTCGACGAGGACCCCGCCGGTGTGCAGGGCGAGCGCGCCCAGGGTCGAGCGGACGGTGACCTGGAGCCGGTAGAGGACCTCGAGCGACCAGGCGGGCGCGGGCACGACCTCGACGCCGCCGCGACCCAGCATGCGCGAGAGCGTCGGCCACGCCGGGTCGTCGACCGCAGCGAGCTCCGCAGCCGTCCGCACTGTCATGGCCGGATCATGCCAGATGTTGCCCGTCAGCAGGAGTCCTGGTAAAAGCGCGGGGTCCCTGCGCGCCCGGCTCGTCCGGCGATGCGCCGAAAAGACCGGTTCCCCCTCGCGTCGGCCCGGGTAGGTCCTGGCACGGTGAAGACGACGGGCGGACCCTGGGGAGGACGTCGGCGCGCCACCCCGCGCGGTGGCGGCGACCGGTACGGTCACGGCCGTGGACGACGACGGCACACCCTCCCCCGAGCCCGCCACCGACCCCGGCGCCGGGACGGCCCCGCCACGGGCACGACGGCGCGGCCCCCTCGTCGCGGTGGCCGCCGCGGGCGTGGGCGGCGTCCTCGCGGTGGTCGCCGCCGTCGTCGGGCCGGCGGCGCTGCGCACCGCGGCCGAGCAGCCCGCCCCGGCCACCTCGTCGGTGGCCCCGACGACCCCCGCACCCGGCGCGACGCCCGCGCCGACCTCCCCCGAGAGCGACCGCGAGGCCGTCGCGGTGCGGCTGCGGGCGCTGCCCGGCGTCGCGGCCGTGGAGGCCCTGGGGACCGCGGGCGAGTCCGCGCGCATCACGCTGGTCGGCCCGCTGCCGACACCTGAGGAGGCGCAGCGCACCGCCGACGACGCGAGCGCGATCGTCGCCGCCGTGCCCGGCGGTGGTGCCTGGTCGCTCCGCGTCGAGGGCACGGGTGGGGCCGGCGGGACGTTCGCCGTCGCGCACGGCCCCGGCGCGGACACCGACCGCGGCGTCGACCCGGCCACCGGGGAGCCACGCCCCGAGCTCCTCGGGGCCGACGCCGTCGCCGACGCCGTGCGCCTCGTCGCCCACGACCCCGTGCGCCGCGTGTTCCTGTCGTCGGGGTCCGCGTCGGTCGACGTCGGCACGGCCGACGACCTCGTCGGCGTCGCCGCGCTCGTCCGTGCCGAGGGCCGGGGGCTGACGAGCCTCGGTGTCGCCGGCGGCGCCGTCGGCACCTACGACATCGGCGGGCAGTCCGTCCCCGACGACGCGCTGCTCACCCTGCTCGGAGAGGTCGCCGCGGAACCCGGCGTGACGCAGGTCGCGCACGAGACCGCGCGGGACACGTTCCCGCCGAGACCCCTGCTCACCGTCATCACCTCGGGCGACGCCGCCGTGGTCGCGCGGACCCTCGAAGGCGCCGCCTATGCCGGCCCGACCCTCGCGTACCAGGTCCACGGCTCGACCGACGGCGGCGCGTCCGCGACGCGTTCCGGGTTCGTCGCGGGAGCCGCCGCACCGACGACCGGGACGCGCCCCGCGGGCGCGTGCGCCCCCGGCGACCTCACGCTCGGAGCCCTCGGGTTCGACGCCGCGGCGGGGCGCCGGTTCCTGACCGTCACGGCTCGCAACGACGGCACCGCGGAGTGCGTCCTCGCGGGCGCGCCCGCGGTCCGCTTCGTCGCCGACGACGGCTCGGAGACGGACGTGCTCCTCGAGCCGGACGACGACGGCCTCGCCCCGATCACCCTCGCGCCGGGCGCCACCGCCTGGGCCGCGCTCTCGTGGCGCGGCGGGTCGACGGCCGACGACCCGCCGCTCGTCACGACGCTGCTCGTGGCCCCGCACCCGGGCGACCCCGAGTCGGTCGTCGGGCTCGCGGGGATCCCCGGCGTCGGGGACGGCCTCGACCTGCTCGGCGGCGGGACCGCGACGATCGGGTCGTGGACGCCCGCGCGGGAGCTCGCGAGCTGACGCGTCACCCGAACGTCGCGGTGAACACCTGCACGCCGGGCGGGACGTCGAGCTCGACGAGACCCTCCGTCGGACCGTCCCCCTCCAGGACGGGGTAGAGCGTCGGGCTGCCGGACACGTCGATCTCGCGGGTCGTGGTCCGCCCGTCCGTCGTGACGCGCGCCGTGACGGTGCCCTCGCCGCCGAGCACCGTGAACACGTCGGTCGAGCGGTAGGCGAGACGCACGCGCGCGTCGCCGGACACGGCGGTCGCGCCCTGGAAGTCGACGTCCCACGTGCCGCCGAGCGAGAACGTGTCCTGCCGCTGGTCGTCGGCGAGCGTGAAGTCTTGCTGCCCCGCGGCGTAGCGCGGCTCGCCCGCGTAGTTGACGACGCGCTTGATGGAGAAGTACGTCTCGGGCGTCGTCTCGTCCTGCGGGGTGCTGTCGCCGACGGCGGTGGGCTCGGGCAGCTCCACGCCCGGGTTCGCGTCCTCGAGGAGCTCGCGCACCAGGCGCTCGGTGTCCTCGTACCCGCCCTCCCCGAAGCGGATGTGGCGCACGGTCCCGTCGGCGTCGACGAGGTACTGCGCGGGCCAGTAGCGGTTCCGGTAGGCGGTCCAGGTCGCGTACGCGTTGTCCTGGGCCACGGGGTAGGTGACGCCGAGGTCCTGCGCGCCCGCGACGACGTTGCGCGTCTCGCGCTCGAACGCGAACTCGGGCGTGTGCACCCCGACGACCTCGAACCCCGCGCCGACGTCGCGGTACCGGTCGTACCAGGCGTTGACGTGCGGGATCGCGCGCTGGCAGTTGATGCAGGAGTAGGTCCAGAAGTCGACGAGCACGACCTTGCCGCGCAGCCCCTCGAGCGTCAGCGCCTCGCCGCCCGGGGTGTTGAGCCACGTGTCAATGCCCCGCAGCTCCGGGGCGGTGCCGCAGTCCTCCAGCACGGGCGCGCCGTTCGAGCAGTTCGAGAGCTCACGATTCTCGTCGGTGACGAGCCCGCCGAGGTCGAGGGCCTCGCGCACGGCGTCGTTCTCGTCGACCCGCTGCTGGAGCGCGCCCGTGTAGTCGGGCAGGGCGCGCTGGAGCGCGGCGGGGAGGTTGAGCGCGAGCGCGCCCGCGAGCGCGATCATCACGACGCCGCCCGCGACGCGGATGCCGCGCGTGTGCCGCTGGAACCCGCGGACCCGCTCCGCGACGCGGCGCCCCGCGAGCGCGAAGACCAGGAGCGGGACCGCCGCACCGACCGCGAACGACACCGTGAGGGCGACGGTGCCCGGGCCGATGTTCCCCGTCGCCCCGGCCACGGTGATCGCCGCGAGGACCGGCCCGGCGCACGGCACGTACAGCACGCCGAGGCCGAGGCCGAGCACGAACGCCCCGCGGTCCTGGCGGGCGGCGCCGCGTCGTGCCCCGAGCGCCGCGACCCGCCGGAACGGCCGCTCCAGGACCTCCTCGACGCGCGGCACGATCATCCCGACGCCGATCGCGACGAGGAGCACGATGCCCGCCCAGCGCAGCAGGTCCTGCGGGAGCCCGAGCGCGGTCAGCAGGAGGGAGCCGAGGAGCGTGAAGACGCTGAAGCTGAGGACCAGGCCCGCGATGACGAGGTAGGGGCGCCACGAGCGGCGCGTGGTCCGCCGCGTCGCGCGGCGACCGGGGCCACCGTCGGCCGGGGCGGCGGGCTCCGCCGCGTCCCCCGTCGGCAGGTCGAGGGCGAGCGTCCCGCCGCGCGTCGGCCGCGCCGCGACCTCGCGCGCCCCGGTCTCCCGGGCACCGCCCGGGCCGCCCCGGCCGCGCGGCCCCGCGGCCGGGCGTCCGCCGACGCGGACCGCGTCGGGGACGCCGGCGAACAGCCCCGGGGAGACGCCGCCCGTCCCGGTCTCCGCGGTGCCCGACGGCGTCTCCCCCGTGCGCGCGCCCTGCACGCCGCCCGCGAAGAAGATGACGGGCAGCATGGGCAGGATGCACGGCGAGATCCCCGTGATGAGTCCCCCGAGCAGGCCGATGACGATGAGCGTCTCCATGCCCGGGGTTCGGACCGGCGGCCCTCGCGGATGGGTCCGCCGCGCGCCGAGGGGAGGTCGCCGGGCGCACGACGACGGCCCCGACCGTTCGGTCGGGGCCGTCGGGACCCGCTCGCGCGGGTCCACCGCGCGCCCGCTTCTGGGCGCGCCGGGAGGGTCACATGGTCGGCATGAGCACCGAGTCGACGAGGTACACGGTCGCGTTCTGCGTCATCACGCCACCGCACACGACGGCCGCGTCGTTGACCATGAGCTCGTCGCCCGAGCCGGTCACCTCGACCGTGCCGCCCTCGACGGTCTCGTGCTCGCCGACGACCTGGTCGGGCGTGAGCTGGCCGGGCACCACGTGGTACGTGAGGATCTTCGTCAGCGTGTCGGAGTCCGTCTTCAGCGAGTCGAGCGTCGCGGCGTCGATCTTCGCGAACGCGTCGTCGACGGGGGCGAACACGGTGAACTCGCCGCCGTTGAGCGTGTCGACGAGGTCGACGTCCGGGTTGAGCTCACCCGAGACGGCCGCGGTGAGCGTCGTGAGCAGCGGGTTGTTCGACGCCGCCACGGCGACGGGGTCGGTCGACATGCCCGTGATCGACCCGGCGCCGTCGGGCACCTGCTCCGCGTAGGCGGCACAGCCGGGGCCCACGAGGTTCGCGGCGGGGTCGGCCGCCATGTCGTCCGAGCCCTCGGTCGAGTCGTCGGTCATGTCGTCGGACGTCGAGTCGTCCGTCATGGTGTCGGACTGGGAGTCGGTCGTCGTCGAGTCGGACCCCGTGTCCGAGTCCGAGCTGCACGCGGACAGGCCGAGCACGGCGAGCGTGGCGATGCCGGCGACGGCGTACGACGTGCGGGTGCGAACGTTCATCGGTCTCTCCTCGGGTCGTCGCCCCGCCGGTGCGGGGCGTCATGCCGAGGGTTCGGAGCGCTGGCCCGGGTGGATGGGTCGGGATCGGCACGAGTTTTTCCCGCGCGCGTCCCGACCCCTCCGGGCCGCGGCGCTCAGCCGACGAGCGCGACCACCGGGTCCGTCGTGGGCTGCTCCGAGCCGCCCGCCGGCTCGACCGTCACCGCCATGCCGACGCCCGGCTCGCCCTGGACGAGCCGGGACGTGCTGCCGTCCTGGACGTCGAGGACGCCCGCCGAGACGACGGCGCCGTCGGGCTCGACCACCCAGAGCTGGTAGTCCCGGTCGTCGCCCGTGTCGGGCAGGTCGGACGCGCGGAAGTACATGTCGTCGCCCGCCGCGAGGACGGACGCCTGCCCGCCGCCCGCCACGTCGCCGTGCAGGATCGTCGCGTCGGGGTCGGCGAGCATGCGCTCGATCGCGTCCGCCCGCGCCTCCAGGCGGGACTGCTCCTGCGTCGCGCGGACCGCGACCGTCGTCGGGACGGCCACCGCGACCACCGCGGCCACCGCCGCCGCGAGCCCGGTCCAGCGCCGTCGACGGGCGCGCCGCGCGGCCGCGAGGTCGACGACGACGCCCCCCGTGCTCTCCCCGGCGGGCGGTACCGTGGCCGCGGCCACCCGGGCCAGCACGGCGTCGCGCAGCGCGGGCGGCGGGTCGCTCTCGACCGCGAACGCCGCCACGACGTCGCGGTACTCGTCGAGCTCGCGCCGCGCGTCGGGGTCGGCCGCGAGCAGGCGCTCGACGGCGCGCCGCTCGACGTCGTCCACCGCGTCGAGCGCGTAGGCGGGGAGCAGGTCGCGGACGTCCGGACGGTCGTGCGCGCCGTCGCCGCGGGGCGTGGTCGGGTCAGCCACGACGCACCCCCAGGCAGTCGCGGAGCCGCAGGAGCCCGTCCCGGATGCGGGACTTCACGGTCGGCAGCGCGGCGTCGAGCCGCTCGGCGACCTCCCGGTAGGTGAGCCCGCCGTAGTACGCCTGCACGACCGCCTCCCGCTGCGTCGCCGTGAGCGAGTCCAGGCACCGCCGCACGGCCGCGCCCTCGAGACGTCGCTCGACGTCCTCCACCACCACGTCCCGCGGTGCCGCGGCCGTCGAGGCGTCCACGTCGCGCTGGTCGCGGTCACGGCGCGCCTGCTCGGCCCGCACGCGGTCCACCGCGCGCCGCCGGGCGAGCGTGGCGACCCAGGTTCGCGCCGAGCCGCGGGTCGCGTCGTAGCGCGCCGCCGTCTGCCACACCTCCACCATCACCTCCTGCACGACCTCCGCCGCGTGGTCCGGGTCCCGCAGGACCCCCAGGCACGTGCCGTACGCGACCGGCGCGAGCGCGTCGTAGACGGGCGCGAACGCGGCGGGGTCGCCGCCGGCGCACGCCGCGAGGGCGGCGTCGACCGCCGGGTTCGTCGTCACGGGAGGTGGCACCCGGTCAGTGTGCAGCACGGGCGCCTCCCGCACGCGCTGCGGCGCGTCGACCACGGCTCTCGGCACCCGACCTCCCGTCGCCAGCGCCGTCCCGGTCGGTCCGGGACACCCTGGGTTCGGCGCCGACGCGCGGACGGATGGGTCCTCGTCCCGCGGGCACCGCTCAGAGCGCGCGCCGGGCGCGGACCGCCGCCGCGAGCTCCTGGAGGAGGTCGGCCGTCGTGTCCCAGTCGATGCACGCGTCCGTGACGGATTGCCCGTAGACGAGGCCGCTCGGCGCGGGCTTCTGCGCACCCGCCACGAGGAAGCTCTCCATCATGAGGCCCGTGATGCCCTGCTCGCCCTCGGCCAGCCGCGCGGAGACCTCGCGCACGACCTCCGCCTGGCGCACGTGGCTCTTGCCGGAGTTGCCGTGCGACGCGTCGACGACGAGCCCGTGCTCCGTGACCCCGCCGCGGCCCGAGGTGCGCGCGACCGCGAGCGCCGCAGCGACGTCGTCGGCCCCGTAGTTGGGGCCCGAGCGCCCGCCGCGCAGGATGACGTGGCAGTCGGGGTTGCCCGCGGTCTCCACGGCGGCGGCCCGGCCGAGCGAGTCCATGCCGAAGAACGTGTGCTCGCTCGCCGCGGTGATGCAGCCGTCGACCGCGATCTGCACGTCGCCGTCGGTCGCGTTCTTGAACCCGACGGGCATGGACAGACCCGAGGCGAGCTGGCGGTGCACCTGCGACTCGGCGTTGCGCGCGCCGATCGCGCCCCACGACACCGCGTCGGCGATGTACTGCGGGCTCGTCGGCTCGAGGAACTCGCACGCGGCCGGGACGCCGGCGTCGAGGACGCCGAGCAGCACCTCGCGCGCGAGCCGCAGGCCGTGGTGCACGTCGTGCGAGCCGTCGAGGTGCGGGTCGTTGATGAGGCCCTTCCAGCCCACGGTCGTGCGCGGCTTCTCGAAGTAGACGCGCATGACGACCATGAGGTCGTCCGCGAGCTCGTGCGCGACGGCGGCCAGGCGCCCCGCGTACTCGAGCGCGGCCTCGGGGTCGTGCACCGAGCAGGGGCCGACGATGACGAGGAGGCGGTCGTCGTCGCCCGCGAGCACGTCACGGACCTCGCGGCGCGACGTCGTCACGAGGTCGCTGCGCGTCGCGCCGAGGGGCAGGTCGGCGAGCATGGCGCGCGGCGCGGGGAGGGCGTCGAGCGCGCGGACCCGCAGGTCGCTCGTGCGGGCCTGGAGCTCGGGGCTGTCCACGGGGTCGACGGTACTCGTCGCACCGTCGGTCGTCGCGGTCTCGGGCGAGGTGGTCGTGCTGGTCACGGGGGGCTCCTGGTCTGTGCGGCGGGGTCTGGGGAACGCCGTGAGTCGGGATGCCCAGCGGCGCTCCACCGGCCTGCTGCCGCCCGTGGTCCCGGAGCGGCCCGTCTCACGACGAAGGGCCCGGACGCGGTCCGCGTCCAAGGCCCTGTGCTGGCTCCGGGTGGTGATCTGTGGTCAGGCTGACGCCCGCACGGCCCCACCGGGAGCCTGCGTAAAGCGCCAATACCACTGAGAAGTCACGAGCCGACGGTAGCACAGCGCCTCCGAGGGGCGGACGGCCCGTCTCACGGGCCGGTCGGGCAGCGCCTACGCTCGGGGCATGCCGATCCCCGAGTTCGTCGCCGCCCTCCGGTCCCACGTCGGGACCGACCTGCTGTGGATGCCGGGGGTGTCGGGCGTCGTCGTGGACGACGCCGGCCGGGTGCTGCTCGGGCAGCGCGCCGACTCCGGCCAGTGGGCCGTGATCAGCGGGATCCTCGAGCCGGGCGAGGACCCGGCGGTCGGGCTCGCGCGCGAGGTGCTCGAGGAGACGGGCGTCGAGGTCGTGGTGGACGCGCTCGTCGCGGTGACGGTCACGGAGCCGATGGAGTACCCCAACGGCGACCGGTCGCAGTACCTCGACCTGGCGTTCCTGTGCCGCCCGGCGTCGCCGGCGGCCGCCGCGGCGGCGCACGTCGCGGACGACGAGTCCCTCGCCGTCGCGTGGTTCGCCCCGGACGCCCTGCCCGACGACGTCGCGCGCTCGTCGACCGAGCGCCTCGGCCACGCCCTCGCGCGGCTCGCCGACCCCTCAGCCGGCCCGTTCTTCGTCCGCTGACGCGGCGGCTGGAGCGTCGGGCACCGCCCGTCCGTCCCCGGCGGGGCCGAGCCAGCGCACCGCGAGCAGGCACGCGTCGTCGTCCTCCGGCGCGCGCGAGACGACGGCCTCCAGCAGCCGCTCGTCGCGCAGCCCCGCGCCGAGCGCGCGCGTGACGACGTCCGCGAGCTCGTCGAGCGCCAGCGCGAGCGGCCGGTCGCGGCGCTCGACGACGCCGTCCGTGAAGAGCAGCAGGAGGTCGCCCGGGGCCAGCCGCACGGCCTTGGCGACGCGCGGCGTCGTGCCCCGCACGCCCAGCGGCGTCGACCGCGCCTCCCACAGGTACGCCGCGGAGCCGCCGGCCCGCACGAGCAGGGGCGGCAGGTGGCCCGCGCACGTGTAGCGCAGCACCCCGGCGCGCAGGTCGAGCTCCCCGTAGACGAGGCTCGCCATGAAGCCCGTGCCCGTCCGGTCGACGAAGCGGTCGACGCGCTCGACCACCTCCTCGGGCGGCAGCCCCGTGTCGGACGCCGCCCGGACGGCGGTGCGCAGCTGCCCCATCGACGTCGCCGCCTTGAGCCCGCGGCCGACGACGTCCCCCACGCTGAGCGCGACGACGTCGGGCGCGACCCGGAAGGTGTCGTACCAGTCGCCGCCGACCTGGAGGTCGTGGACGCCCGGGCGGTAGCACGCCGAGACCTCGACCTGCGGGTCGGCGACGATCCCGTCCGAGAGCATCGCGCCCTGGAGCTCGCTCGCGACCGAGACGCTCTGCTCGTGGACCCGCGCGCGCGAGAGCGCGAGCGCCGCGAGCTGGCCCGCGGCGGCGGCGGTGCCCAGGTCGACGGGGTCGGAACCCGCGGCGCGACGTGGTTCGAGCGCGAGCACGCCGAGCAGCGCGCCCGCGGTGCGCAGCGGCACGACGACCGTCCCGTCGTCCCGCACGGTCGCCTCGGTGAGCTCGTCGATCGACGGCGCCAGGACGCCGACGGCGCCGCCCCACCGCCGCAACGGGCCGCGCTCCTGCGCCGTCCACAGCGCGGCGTCGCCCGCGCCCAGCATCGTGACGGCCGCGCGGAGCAGGACCCACGCGACGCCGTCGAGACCGGCGACGCTCGCGAGGTCGGCCGCGACGCCGTGCAGCAGCCGCACCCGGCGCTCCGCCTCCTCCGCCGCGCGGCGCGCCTCGACGAGCTCGTGCTCGAACCGCGACCGCTCGCGCGCGCCGAGCATCGCGACCTCGATCAGCCGCTCGCCGCGCGCCTCGCGCTCGATCGCCGTGAGCAGCACGGGCTCGCGGCCCCCGGGCGTGCGGAGCTCGACCGCGACCTCGTCGACGCGGCCCTCGATGTGCAGGCGCGGGCCGACGTGCGTCTCCCAGAAGATGCGCCCACCGACCGTGAGCAGGTCCGCCAGCCGGCGGCCCGCGACCGCCTCGACGTCCGGGACCTCGATCGTCCGGAGGAACTCGTCGTTGGCGTCGAGGACGCGCGCCTCGGCGTCGAGGAGGAGCAGCGCGACGGGGGCGAGCGCCCAGCGCTCGGCCCGGGACATCGCCATCAGGCGGCGCCCAGCCAGTCGCGCATCGCGCGCACGAGCAGCGCGGGGTGCGAGAGGTTCGGGCAGTGCCCCACCGAGTCGATGACGACGAGGTCGCTGCCGGGCAGGTGCTCGTGCACGTAGCGCCCGACCTCGGGCGGCGCGATGACGTCCTCCCGGCTCTGCACCACGAGGCTCCGCGTGCGCACGCGCGCCAGGTCGGCCCGGTTGTCGCCGAGGAACGTCGCGCGCGCGAACTGGCGCGCGATCGCGGGGTCGTTGCGCCGGAACACCGCAGCGAGCTCGTCGCCGAGCGCCGGGCGGTCCGGGTTCCCGGCGATCACGGGCGCCATGACCTGCGTCCAGCCGAGGTAGTTCGCGTCCATCGTCTCCAGGAGCTCGTCGATCTCCTCGGCCGTGAACCCGCCGCGGTAGCCGTCGTCGTCGACGTACCGCGGGCTCGGGCCCACGAGCACCAGCCGGTCGAACAGGTCCGGGCGGTCGGCCGCCGCGAGCAGCGCGATCACGGCGCTCACCGAGTGGCCGACGAGCACCACGGGGCCGCGCCCGTCCCCGGGTCCAACGGCCTCGACGATCTCCACCACGTCCGCGGCGTAGCCCGCGAGGTCGGCGTGCCGGACGGCGTCGTGCGCGGTCGGGTGCGACGCCCCGCACCCCGAGTGGTCGAACAGCACGACCCGGTGGTCCGTCGCGAACGCGGGCGCGACGAAGCGCCACATCGACTGGTCGCAGCCGAAACCGTGCGCGAAGACCATCGTCGGGCCGTCCTGCGCCCCCATGACCCGCACGTTGTTGCGCTCGTGCACGTCCACGCGTCACAGCGTAGGGGGGAAGGGGTCGCGAGGGGCAGCGGCGCCCCGGGGTGAGACCCGCGCACGGCACAATGTCCTCATGCGTGTCTCGGCGAAGGCGGACTATGCGGTGCGGGCGTGCGCCGAGCTCGCGGCGTCGCCGCACGGCGACCCGGTGCGGGCGGAGGACCTCGCGACGGGTCAGGGCCTCCCGGTGAGCTTCCTCGAACGGATCCTCGGCGACCTGCGCCGGGCCGGGATCGTCGCGAGCGTCCGCGGGCGCTCCGGCGGCCACCGCCTCGCGCGCCCGGCGTCCGAGGTGACGCTCGCCGACGTCTTCCGCGCGGTCGACGGCCCCCTCGTCACGGTCCGCGACGAGCGCCCCCCGAGCCTCGAGTACGACGGCTCCGCGGCGGGCCTGCTCGAGGTGTGGATCGCCCTGCGCGCGAGCGTCCGCGACGTGCTGGACCGCGTGACGATCGACGACGTCGTGCGCCGCGACCTGCCCGACGACGTGCACGCGCTCGCGGCTCGCGCCGACGCGTGGGAGAACCCCTGACGGGACGCTCCCGTTAACACTGGCCCACGATGCGGTCGGCGCTTCACATAGTGGACCCGTCCGGTCAACCTTGTCAGGACACGTCGGGACCCTCCCGACGGCCCGAGCAAGGAGGCCCCGGTGCGGACCCTCGTCCTGCTGGCCCTCGTGGGCCTCGGTGCCCAGCTCGTCGACGGCAGCCTCGGCATGGCGTACGGCGTGACGTCCACGACGCTCCTGCTCGCGATCGGGACCAACCCCGCGGCGGCGTCGGCGACGATCCACCTCGCGGAGATCGGGACGACGCTCGCGTCCGGCGCGGCGCACTGGCGGTTCGGGAACGTCGACTGGAAGGTCGTGCTGCGCATCGGCGTGCCGGGCGCGCTCGGGGCGTTCGCGGGCGCGACGTTCCTCGCGAACCTGTCGACCGAGGTCGCCGCCCCCGTCATGTCGCTGCTGCTCCTCGCGCTCGGCGTGTACGTGCTCTCGCGCTTCACGTTCGCCGGGCTGCCGACGGGTCGCCTCGGGCTGCCGCTGCGCAAGCGGTTCCTCGCGCCGCTCGGCCTCGTGGCGGGCTTCGTCGACGCCACGGGCGGCGGCGGCTGGGGCCCGGTGGGCACGCCCGCCCTGCTCGCGTCGGGCCGGATCGAGCCCCGCAAGGTCATCGGGTCCGTCGACACGAGCGAGTTCCTCGTCGCGGTCGCCGCGTCGCTCGGGTTCCTCTGGTCGCTCGGCTCGCAGGGGATCGACCTGACGTGGGTCGTGGCGCTCCTCCTCGGCGGGCTCGTCGCCGCGCCGATCGCGGCGTGGCTCGTGCGGATGCTCCCGCCCCGGATCCTCGGCTCGGCCGTGGGCGGCGTCATCGTGCTCACCAACGTCCGCACGCTGCTGCGCTCCGACTGGGTGGACGCGAGCAGCGCGGTCCAGGGCGTCGTGCTGGCGCTCGTCGCGGTCGTCTGGGCCGCGGCCGTCGTCTGGTCGGTGCGGGCGCACCGCCGCGCCGTAGCGGCGGAGGCAGCGGCCGACCCGACACCCGCCGACACCCCCCACCCGGCCCCGGCCACCCGCTGACCCGCTCCGCCGAGCAGGCGGTTGTGGTCCGTCCTGGCGGCAGGACGGACCACAACCGCCTGTTCGACCTCCGGGGGACGGCTCGATCTCAGTCGGTCGCGTAGCGGTGGACGAAAGTTGCGAGGATGCGGTGGGGCTCCCGGACGTCGCCGCGCCGGACGGCCGCCTCGACGTCGCCCGCGGCCTCGGGCGGGAAGTAGCCGTAGTCCCGGTAGACGCCGATGCGCGTGAGGATGCCCTCCAGGTCGAGCTCCGGGTGGAACTGCGTCGCGTAGAGGTTCTCCTTGACGCGGAACATCTGCACCGGGCACGCGTCCGACGTCGCGAGCAGCACCGCGTGCGGCGGCAGCTCCCGCACCGCCTCCTTGTGGCCCACGTACGCCTCGAACGCGTCGGGCAGGCCCGCGAGCAGCGGGTCGGCCCGGCCCTCCGGGGTGAGCCGGATCGTCACGGGCGAGATGGGCTCGGCGTACGTGTCGTCCAGCACCGCGCCCTCGTGCAGGCCAAGGGTCCCGACGCCGTAGCACGCCCCGAGGAAGGGGACGTCGCGCTCGACGATCTCGTCCAGGAGCGGCGCGAGCTCGCGCTCGACCCGGCGCTGCGTCGCCGACTTCTCCGCCTCGGGCCGCGACGAGTCGAACGGGCTGCCGCCGACGATCACCCCCGAGTACGCGTCGAGGTCGATCGCCGGCAGCGGGCCCGCCTCCATCCGCACGCGGTGCAGCTCGTGCGGCGCGAGGCCGGAGTGACGCAGCACCGCCGCGTGCTCGCCGTCCGCGGCCGGGTCCTCCGCCCGGGACGCCAGCAGCAGGAAGGGCTTCATGCCGGTCAGGCTAGGGGCGCTCCGGCGGCCACGCCCGCGGGGCCGGGCCGCCACCCGGACGAGGCCGAGCGGTGGCGCGGACGGGGCCGAGGGCCCGGCTCCGCGGTCGGTCCCGCCTCAGCTCCAGCGGAAGAGCCGGATGCCGAGCGGCAGGAGCACGGCCGTCCACACCAGCATGACGACCACCTGCACCGTGGGGAAGCCCTCCTCGAACCACCCCGCCGTCATCGCCTGCGACGCGGCACCGAGCGGCGTGAACCTCCCGACCTGCGCGACGGCCTCCGGCATCATCGGCCCCGGCGTCCACAGCCCGGAGAGGAACAGGAGCGGGAAGTAGATCAGCGTCCCGATCGCGGACGCCGTGCTCGCCTTGGGCGCACGCGCCGCGACGAGGGTGCCGAGCGCGTACATCGACGCGACGCCGAGGACGAACGCCAGCACGACCGTCGCCGCGTTCTGCGGCGCCGGCAGGCCGAACACGAGCTGCCCGACGACGAGCGCGACCACGGACGCGACCACGACGGCCACGAGGTTGATGACGAGGTGCGCGACGACGATCCCCTGCGGGCGCATGGGCGTCGTCGACAGCCGCCGCAGCAGGCCCTTCTCGCGGAACGTGGCGAAGTAGACCGGCATGGTCGTCAGGGCCGGGGTCGCGATCGCGGCGGCGAGCACCACGGGCGCGTAGAGCGCGACGGGCGTGAGCCCGCCCCACGGCGGGGGCGCGTCCTCGATCGGCACGCGCATCCCGGGGATGGCGAAACCGACCCCGACGAGCAGGACGGTCGGGAACACGAGCGCGAAGAACACCGTCCCCGGGTCGCGCAGCCAGAGCCGCGCCTCCGTGGCGAGCAGGACGCCGAACCCGCGCCAGCCGCTGCTGCGGCGGACGGGCACGGCGGACGGGGTCAGGGTCGTGGCGGTCATCGGGGCTCCCCTCGGGTCGGCCGGGCGTCGGTCGCGTCCGAGGCGTCGGTCGCGTCCGGGTCGTAGGTGCGGCCGGTCACGGCCACGAAGACGTCCTCGAGCGTGCGGGAGACGGTCCGGACGTCGTCGGGCACGACCTCGTGCTCCGCGAGCGCGAGCACGACGGCGGGCAGCACCCGTCGGGAGCCCGTGACCTCGATCTCGCGCCCGCCGGTCGGCGACGCCTCGACGCGCTCGACGTCCGCGAGCCCCGCGATCGTGTGCAGCGCGAGGTCGTGGTCCGCGGGCGGCACGCGCAGGCGCACGGTGCGCGACGTGTCGACGGAGTCCACGAGCTCCGCGGGCGTGCCCTGCGCGACGACCCGGCCGCGGTCGATGATGACGAGCCGGTCGCACAGGCGCTCCGCCTCGTCCATGAAGTGCGTGACGAGCAGGATCGTCACGCCGCGGTCGCGCACGCGCTCGACGAGCTCCCACGTCGCGCGGCGCGCCGCCGGGTCCAGCCCGGTGGTCAGCTCGTCGAGGATCGCGACGCGCGGGTTCCCGACGAGCGCGAGCGCGATCGACAGGCGCTGCTGCTGCCCGCCCGAGAGCTTGGCGAACGCGACGCGCCGGTGCGCGGCGAGGTCGAGCAGGTCGAGGAGCTCCTCCACGTCGCCGGGCGACGCGTAGAACGACGCGAAGAGCCGCATCGCCTCCTCGACCGTGATCTTCTCGTTGAGCGCGGCCTCCTGGAGCTGGACGCCGACGACGTCGCGCACCGCGGCGGGGTCGGCCTGCGGGTCGACGCCGAGCACGCGCACCGTGCCGCCGTCGGCCTGGCGCAGCCCGGCGAGGCACTCGACGGTCGTCGTCTTGCCGGCCCCGTTGGGCCCGAGGATGCCGAAGATCTCGCCCGGCCGGACGGTGAGGCTCACGTCCTCGACCGCGACGGTGCGCGTGCCGGAACCCTGCGGTCCCGGGTACGTCTTGCGCAGGTTCCGGATCTCGACGACCGGGGCGGGCCCGGCCGTGCGGTCGGCGGGCGGGGCGGGCGACGTCGCCGTCGTGCCGCCCGGGGGCGGTGCTGCGGTGCTCATGGTGACCTCCAGGAGGGTGTGCGGCACCCACGGACGGCGCCGTGCGCCGCCCGGACGGGTGGGAGTGCGGTGGGAGGGTGCCGCCGGTCAGGCGCTCGCGGTGCCCGCGAACTCGACCGGACGGATCGCGACGCCCCGCAGGACGACGCGCAGGAGCAGTGCGGCGAGCACGACCCCGACGAGCCCGCCGAGCACGGCGAGCCAGACGGGGGTGCCGTCGAGACCGACGACGCGCGAGAGCGCGTGGCCGAAGAACCCGGAGCGGAGGAACACCTCGCTCACCACGACGGTCGCGAGCGACGCGACGACGAGCAGCACGCCGCGCAGGAACCCGAAGCCGTAGAAGCCCGCGGCGACGACCATGCCCGCGAGGTAGTAGACGACGCAGAACGTGCCCTCGACGAGGATCATGAGCCCGACCTCGGACCCGTCCGCGTAGAGCTGCGTGAGGTCCTGCTCCGTCGGCCAGCCGGCCCGGCGGAACAGCGCCCACTCCGCCCACCGCACGAGCGCGGTCGCGATCCCGAACGTGAGCCCGGAGACGGCGGCGCCGATCCACAGCCCGTGCGTGTACGACCGCCGCGTGCCGCCGGCGGCGACGTGCAGCGCGATCGACATCAGCGGCAAGAGGATGCCCATGACGAAGAGGAAGAACTTCGCCGAGCCCGCGACGCCGCCCACGCCCTCGATGCTCACGTCGTCGTTGCGCAGCATGATCCACAGGACGAGGGCCCCGATGGCGAGCGCGATGAGCCAGAACCACACGCCGACGTACCAGGTGCCGCCGATGAAGTACCAGGCGACGGCGCGGACGCCGCGCCGGTGGGCGGCCTTCTCGAGCGCGCGGCGCTCCGCGGCGCGCGGGGTCGTGGCGGTCATCGTGCCTCCTGCGTGCGGGTGCGGGCGCGCGCGCCGTCCTCGGTGCGGTCGGTGCGCGTGAGGTGGACGAACAGGTCCTGGACGGGCACCGACCCGACCTCGAGCCCGGCCGCGGCGGCCGCGGCCCGCTCGTCGGGGGCGAACGTGCCGAAGAGCGTGACCTGGGCCGTGCTCCCCAGCCGCTGCCGGGCGAGCACCTCCCGGCCCGCGGTGTGGCGCTCGACGACGTCCGCCGGCCCGGTGAGGCTGATGCCGCGCGCGCGGACGTCGTCGGCGTTCTCGGCGAGCAGGACCCGCCCGCGGTCGATCATCACGACGTCCTCGAAGAGCCGCTCGACCTCGGCGATCAGGTGGCTCGAGAGCAGGATCGTGCGCGGGTGCTCGGCGTAGTCCGCGACGAGCGCGTCGTAGAACGCGTAGCGGCTCGGGGCGTCCATGCCGAGGTAGACCTCGTCGAAGATCGTCAGGGGCGCGCGGGCGGCGAGCCCGACGACCGCGCCGAGCGCCGAGCGCTTGCCGCGCGAGAGCTCGTTGGGCTTCTTGCGGACGTCCACCTCGAAGGTGTCGAGGAGGCGCCCGGCGAGGTCGGCGTCCCAGTGCGGTCGCACGTCCGCGTAGTACTCGAGCGTGTCGCGCGCCTTGTCGGACTCCCCCACGTCGCCGCTCTCGCGCACGAGCTGGGTGTGCATCGTCGCCCAGACGTTCTCGAACGGGTCCTCGAGCTCGCCGTCCGGACCGACGCGGACCGTGCCCGACGTCGGGCGCCGGAACGCGGCCAGCAGGGCGGCGAGCGTCGTCTTGCCGGCGCCGTTGCGGCCCAGGAGGCCGGTGATGACGCCGGGCCGGATCGTCAGGGTCGCGCCGTCGAGCGCGGGGTCGTCGCCGCGGGAGTACCGCACGACGACGTCGCGCACCTCGGCGCCGAAGGGTGGGGTCTCGGCGGGGCGGTCGGTGGGGTGGCTGGTGGGCCGGGCGGTCACGGGTCTCACCTCGGGGTGGGGTCGGTGTCGGGGCCGGTACGGGGTGCGTCGCCGGTCCCGGGACCGGCGGGCCGCGGGCGGCCGAGGACGTGCTCGACGATCTCGGCGGCCGGGATGTCCAGGAGGTCCGCCTGCGCCAGCGCGGGGTCGAGGACCTCGTCGAAGAACCGTGCGCGGTGCTCGGCGAGCAGCCGCTCGCGCGCGCCGGGTGCGACGAACATGCCGAGCCCGCGCCGCTTGTAGAGGACGCCCTCGTCGACGAGGCCGGCAAAGGCCTTGGCCGCCGTCGCCGGGTTGATCCGGAACGTCGTCGCGAACTGCGTCGTGGACATGACCTGCTCCTCCTCCGCGAGCTCCCCCGCGAGCACCTGCGCACGGATCATCTGCGCGATCTGGAGGTAGATGGGTTCAGGTCCGTCGAACATGGGGCCCATCCTCTCCCGCCTCGCGCGTTCTGTGGTTCATTACTTGAGTAATGAACCACAGATGAGGCGCTGCGCGCAACCCCTCTTCCGGACGCGGCGACCAGCTCCGGGCGGAACGATGGGGGACGTCAGTGGCAGGGCTGGTGCCAGTCGCGCCGGTCCGGCAGGCCGCGAGGCGGAGGAGGCGAGGTGGGCGGAGCGTGCGAGCTCGCGGGCGGGACGCCCTGGGCCGAGCCGCTCAGCACGTGGACGAGCCTCGCGTTCGTCCTGGCGGGCGCGGCCGTCGTGCTGGCGGCGCGGCGGTCCGGAACCGGGACGCACGCGGCCCCGGGCGTGGCCGACGCCGTGGGTGCGGCGTCGCGCCTCCGCGTGGCCTTCGGGGTGCTGGTCGTCCTCATCGGGGTGGGCTCCGTGGTGCAGCACGGGCCGTCGCCGTCGTGGAACCCCGTCGCGCACGACCCGCCGCTGCTCGGGGCCCTCGCGCTCGTCGCCGCCGACGCCCTCACGGACCGCACCGGGCGCCGCCTGCGGACGTGGTGGTGGCTCGCACCGACCCTGCTCGGGGTCGTGCTCGCGGCGGTCTCGGTCCCGGCGTCCACCGCCGCCCAGGTGGTCGCGGCGGGCGTCGCCGTGGCCGCGAGCGCCGCGCGCGCGTGGCGACGGCCCGCCGTCCGACGCCGCACGGTCGCCGCGCTCGTGCTGGTCGCCGTCGGCAGCACCGCGGGGACCCTGACCCGCCCGGGCTGGCCGCTGTGCGACGCCGACGGCGCGCTCGGCCTCGCGCTCCCGGGGCACGCCGTCTGGCACGTGCTCGCCGCCACGGCGCTGTGGGTGCTCGCACCGACGCTCGGGACCCGCCCCGCGCCCGCACGCTCGCCCTGACCCGCTCCCTTCACCCGCCCCGGGAGGTACCCACCGCGGGCCGGCGGTGGGACGCTGGGAGGATCCGGCGTCCGCGGCGGGCCCCGCCCTCCGGCCGCCGGCGGTCCTGAAGGAGTGAAACAACGATGGTCACCATCAGGCGCGGGTTCTCCAGCTTCTCGGCGGACGACCTCGACGCGGCGCGCACGTTCTACGGGGACACCCTCGGGCTCCCCGTCACGGCACTCGACGGCGGGAACGGTCTGGTGCTCCACCTCGGCGGCGGCTCGGACGTGTTCGTCTACCCGAAGGAGGACCATCGGCCGGCCGCCTTCACGGTCATGCACCTCACCGTCGACGACGTGGACCAGGTCGTCGACGAGCTCACCGCGAAGGGCGTGACGTTCGAGCGCTACGAAGGGTTCGACCAGGACGAGAAGGGGATCGCGCGCGGCTTCATGGAGGGCGGCGACGGCGCCTGGTTCACCGACCCGGCCGGCAACATCGTGGGCCTCGCGGACGGGGACGACATGGCCCGGCTCGTCGAGGGCTGAGCGCGGCCCGCTGACACCCCCGGCTCGCGAGGTAGAGCCCTGGTCACGACCGGGGCTCTACCTCGCGGGACCGGGGCTCTACCTCGCGAGGGCGGGGGCGAACGCGGCGCGGACGCCGTCGAGGTCCTGCGCGACGAGCTCGGCGAGCTGCACGGCGTTGAGCGCGGCGCCCTTGCGGAGGTTGTCGTTCGAGACGAACAGCACGAGGCCGCGTCCGCCGGGGACGGACTGGTCGGTGCGGACGCGACCGACGAACGACGGGTCCTTGCCCGCCGCCTCGAGCGGGTTCGGCACGTCCGCGAGCGCGACGCCGGGGGCGGCGGCGAGGATCTCGCGCGCCCGGTCGGGCGTGATCGCGGCGCCGAACTCGGCGTGGATCGCGAGCGAGTGCCCGGTGAACACGGGGACGCGCACGCAGGTCCCGGCGACGGCGAGCTCGGGCAGCCCGAGGATCTTGCGGGACTCGTTGCGGAGCTTCTTCTCCTCGTCCGTCTCCTCCTGCCCGTCGTCGACGATCGACCCGGCGAGCGGGACGACGTTGAACGCGACGTTGCGCGGGAAGACGGTGGGCTCGGGGAAGGCGACCGCGCCGCCGTCGTGCACGAGCCCGACGAGCCCGGCACCCGTGCCCTCGGCCGCCGCGCCCGCGACGGCCTGGGCGCGCAGCTCCTCCGCGCCGGCGAGCCCGGCCCCGGAGACGGCCTGGTACGTCGCGACGACGAGGCGCTCCAGCCCGGCCTCGTCCGAGAGCGGCTTGAGGACGGGCATCGCGGCCATCGTCGTGCAGTTGGGATTGGCGATGATGCCCTTGCGCGCCTCGCGCAGCGCGCCCGGGTTCACCTCCGAGACGACGAGCGGGACGTCGGGGTCCATGCGCCACGCGGAGGAGTTGTCGATGACGACAGCGCCGGCTGCGGCGAACCGCTCGGCCTGCGCCTTCGACGTCGCGCCGCCCGCGGAGAAGAGCGCGACGTCGATCCCCCGCAGGTCCTCGGTCGAGGTCGCGGCGACGTTCTCCACGACGACGTCGGTCCCGCGCCACGGGAGCGTCGACCCGGCGGAGCGCGCCGACGCGAAGTAGCGGACGCTCGCGACGGGCAGGTCGCGCTCCTCGAGGAGGCGGCGCATGACCGCGCCGACCTGGCCGGTCGCGCCGACGACGGCGAGGTGCAGACCGGGGGTGCTCTGGGTGCTCATGGTGGGTCCTCTCCTGCGTCGGGTCAGCGGCCGGTGCCGGCGTAGACGACGGCCTCGCCGTCGGCGGCGTCGAGCTCGAAGGCGGTGTGCACGGCGCGCACCGCGTCGTCGAGCGAGTCCTCGCGCGTGACGACGGAGATGCGGATCTCCGAGGTGGAGATCATCTCGATGTTGATGCCCGCGTCGCGCAGCGCGCCGAAGAGCTTCGCGGAGACGCCGGGGTGCGACTTCATGCCCGCGCCGACGAGCGAGAGCTTGCCGATCTGGTCGTCGAACTGGAGCGAGTCGAACCCGATCTCGGCCTGCAGCGCCGAGAGGGCGGACATCGCGGCCGGGCCGTCACCCTCGGGGAGGGAGAACGAGATGTCGGTGAGGCCCGTGCGGGCCGCCGACACGTTCTGCACGATCATGTCGATGTTCACGCCCGAGCCCGCGACGACCTCGAAGATCCGCGCGGCCGTGCCCGGGACGTCGGGCACGCCGACGACGGTGATCTTGGCCTCGCTGCGGTCGTGCGCGACGCCGGAGATGATCGGGTCTTCCATGACGGTCTCCTCGGGAAGGTCTGCGGTGCTGCCGGCGGTGCCGGCCGGGGAGCCGGCGCTCGCGCCGGGGCGCGCGGTGTACGCGTCCGCGCTGACGAACGTGCCGTCCTTGCCGCTGAAGGACGAGCGCACGTGGATGGGGACGCCGTACCGGCGGCCGTACTCGACGCAGCGCAGCGCGAGGACCTTCGCGCCGCTCGCCGCCATCTCGAGCATCTCCTCGTACGTGATGCGGTCGATCTTGCGCGCGGACGGCACGATGCGCGGGTCGGCCGTGAACACGCCGTCCACGTCGGTGTAGATCTCGCACACGTCGGCGTCGAGACCTGCCGCGAGCGCGACGGCGGTCGTGTCCGACCCGCCGCGCCCGAGCGTCGTCACGTCGTTCGTCGACTGCGTCACGCCCTGGAACCCCGCGACGATCGCGACCTGGCCGCGGTCGAGGGTCTCGCGCACGCGCGTCGGGACGACGTCGACGATGCGCGCCTTGCCGTGCACCGCGTCGGTGATGAGACCGGCCTGCTGCCCGGTGAACGACTTCGCCTTCACGCCGAGGCTCGTGATCGCCATCGCGAGCAGCGACATCGAGATGCGCTCGCCCGCGGTGAGGAGGATGTCCATCTCGCGCTGCGGAGGGAGGGGGCTGACCTGCTGGGCGAGGTCGATGAGCTCGTCGGTCGTGTCGCCCATCGCCGAGACCACGACGACGACGTCGTTCCCGGCCCGCTTCGCCTCGGCGATGCGCTTGGCCACCCGCTTGATGCTCTCGGCGTCCGAGACGGACGAACCGCCGTACTTCTGCACGACAAGTGCCACGTGCTGCTCCATCTGTCGCCGGCCTCCGTCTCTCTCAACGGCCCGCCGGGTGCTTGTGGGTCGGTCGATGATAGGCACGCGTCCCACGCCCCGGCCAAGCCCGTCCCGCCCTGCGGACCGTGACGACCGACGCCGGGCTCACACCTCCGGCAGCACGCGCGCCCGCGGACCGGCCACGACGACGTACGCCAGCCCGACGACGACGGCCCCGCCGACGAGGTTGCCGAGGCCCACCCAGGTGAGGTTGCGGCCGAAGTCGGCCCACGTCGTCGGCCCGAGGTCGCCGAAGAGCCCGAGGGAGAACGTCGTCATGTTGGCGACGACGTGCTCGAACCCGGACGCGATGAACGCGAGGATCCCCCAGAACAGGATCACCGCCTTGCCCGCCTCCGAGCGCAGGCGCCCGCAGGCCCAGATCGCGGCGCACACGAGGACGTTGCACAGCACGCCGCGGAAGAAGAGCTCGCCCCCGGTCTCGTGCGCCTTGGCCCGCAGCATCGAGGCGACCATCTCGCCCGCGGCCCCGTTCGAGCGCAGGACCCCCGCCTGCGTGACGGCCCAGGCGAAGAGCATCGACCCGGCCAGGTTGCCGACGAGGCACAGGCCCAGCGTGACGACGGCGTCGCGCACCCGGACGGCGCGCGTGGCGACGCCCTGGGTGAGGACCATCATCGCGGACGTGGCGAGCTCGGCCCCGGCGAAGACGACGAGGGTGAGGGCCGCGGCGAACACGCCGCCGGCGACGAGCCGCTCGCCCGGCGCCCCGGCGGCGAGGAACGGGCCCGCCGTCGCGACCATGAGCACGACGCCGACGCCGATGTACGCGCCCGCGAGCATCGCCGCGACGAGGTAGCGCCCGGGGCGTCTGGCGAGGAGCACCTTCTCCCGGGCCGCCTCCGACTGGGTGGTCACCGCCTGGGCGAGGGTCTGCACGCCCTCGATCCTCGCGGCCGGGCGGCGTCCCGGACAGGGCCGGTGGTCGCGACGGGGCGGGACCGAAGGTCCGCCCGCCGGCTCCGGGCCGCACGGTGCGGGAACGCCCGAGGGGCCGCGCGCGGTCTCCCGCTCGCGGCCCCTCGGGCGTCGGTCCCGGTCGGTCGTCAGCCGACGCGGCGCCGGTAGATCGCCGTCGCCCACGCATAGGCAAGGACGAGGATGCCGACGAGCCACGCGAGCGCGACCCAGATGTCGCTCCCGACGGGCTGGCCGGCGAAGAGGGACCGCAGGGTGTCGACGATCGCGGTGACGGGCTGGTTCTCGGCGAACCACGCGACCGGCCCCGGCATGCTGTCCGTCGGGACGAACGCCGAGCTGACGAACGGCAGGAAGATCAGCGGGTAGCTGAAGGCTGACGCGCCGTCGACCGTCTTGGCCGAGAGCCCGGCGACGACCGCGAGCCAGGTCAGCGCGAGGACGAACAGGACGAGGATGCCGAGCACGGCCAGCCACGATCCCACCGACGCGCTCGTGCGGAACCCCAGGAGGAGCGCGACCCCGACGACGAGCGTCACGGAGACGAGGTTGGCCACGAGCGAGGTGAGCACGTGCGCCCACAGGACGCTGGAGCGGGTGACGGGCATCGACCGGAAGCGCTCGACGATGCCGCCCTGCAGGTCCAGGAACAGCCGGTAGGACGTGTACGCGACGCCCGACGCGACGGTGATGAGCAGGATGCCGGGCAGCAGGTAGTCGACGTACGACCCGCCGCTCCCGGTGTCGATCGCGCCCCCGAGCACGTAGACGAACAGGAGCATGAGCGCGATCGGGGTCACGGCGGTCGTGATGATCGTGTCGGGGCTGCGCAGCACGTGGCGCAGCGAGCGGCCCGTGAGGGCTCGGGTGTCGGCCAGGGCGTGGGTGGTCATCGGGCTTCCTCTCCTGCCGGGCGGGCGCCGTCGACGCTCGTCCGGTCCGCGGTGGGGGCGCTGTCGCCGGCGTCGCCGACGAGCGCGAGGAACACGTCCTCGAGGGAGGGCTGCTTCTCGACGTACTCGACGGTCGCCGGGGGCAGCAGGGCCTTGAGCTCGGCCAGGGTGCCGTTCTGGATGATCGTCCCGCGGTGCAGGATCGCGATCCGGTCGGCGAGCTGCTCGGCCTCGTCGAGGTACTGGGTGGTGAGCAGCACCGTGGTGCCGCCCCGGGCCAGCTCGCGCACCGTGGCCCAGACCTCGTTGCGGGCCTGCGGGTCGAGGCCCGTCGTCGGCTCGTCGAGGAAGATGACGGACGGGTCGCCGACGAGGCTCATGGCGATGTCCAGCCGGCGCCGCATCCCGCCCGAGTAGGTCCCGGCGCGGCGGGCCCCGGCGTCGGTGAGGGCGAACCGGGCGAGCAGGTCGTCCGCGACGCGGCCCGGGTCGGCCAGGTGCCGCAGGCGGGCGACGAGCACCAGATTCTCCCGCCCGGTGAGCACCTCGTCGACCGCGGCGAACTGCCCCGTCAGCGAGATGGACTCGCGCACCTGCCCGGGCTGGGCGACGACGTCGTGCCCGTCGACGGCCGCGGTCCCCGCGTCCGGCGCGAGCAGGGTGGACAGGATCCGCACGAGCGTCGTCTTGCCCGCACCGTTGGACCCGAGCAGCGCGACGATGCTCCCGCGCGCCACCTCGAGGTCGACACCGCGCAGCACGCGCAGGTCGCCGTACGACTTCTCGATGCCTCGCACCCGGACGGCCGGGGCGAGGGTCTGGTCAGCAGACATCTGCGGATCTCCGATCCTGAGGTTGGTGGGTTCAGGGCCGGCGGACGACGACGTCGCCGAACCCGGTGCTGGCGTGGATCTCCGCGGTGGCCTCGTCCTCGACGGGGCCCTCCGTGGGCGTGAGGTGGTTGCGCACGCTGCCGTGCTCGGAGCTCGCGTCGAGGAACGCGGCGGTGCCCTCGGGCACGCCCACCTCGATCGAGCCGTACGACGTCGCGAGGGTGACGCTCCCGGAGTCCAGGCGCTCGACCCGGATGCCGGCGTGCGCGGACTTGGCCGTGAGCGTGCCGCTCACGCGCGCCACCGCGATGTCGCCGTGCGCGCCGTGCACGGCGAGCGAGCCGGTGACGGCGCCGACCGTCGTCGTGCCGTTGGTCGCCTTGATGGTGCCCTCGCCACGGACCTCCTCGACGCGGACCGACCCGGCGCTGACGCGGGCGTCCAGCGAGCCCCGCACGCGGCGCGCCGCCACGGAGCCCGCCGAGGCCTTGACGTCGAGCCGGTCGACGTCCTCGACGCGGGCGTCCCCGGCGGAGAGCGCCATCTCGACGGTGCCGAGCCTGCCCTCGGCGTAGAGCGAGCCCGCCTTACCGCGCACGTCGGAGCCCGCGGGCAGCTCGACGGTGATGTCGGCGGTGCCGGACGCGAACGGCAGCACGTACTGCTTCCACGACCCGGGGTAGGAGATCGTCAGGGCGCTGCCGTCGCCGTCGACGCGGACCGCCTCGGCGGCGCGGACGCTGCCGGACTTCGCGGGGTCGGTCGGCAGGACCGTGACGACGACGTCGTCGCGGTCCCCGGCGACCACGTGCAGCTGGGCGAACGGCACGTCGACGACGACGGGCAGGGGCTGAGGGGCAGGAAAAGTGGGCATGACGAAGCTCCAGGAGTGGTGTCGTGGTGGTGTCAGGTGCGGTCGGAGGAGGCGGGGGCGGGGACCGTGGGGGTCAGCGCACCCAGCCGGTGACGCGGGCGGAGCCGCGTTGCTGCGGGCGGGCCTGCGCGGCGGGGCGCCCGGTGGACTGCTCGAGCGCCGCGGCGACCGCGCGCACGAGCCACGTGTTGACGGAGACGCCGTCGCGCGCGGCGGCGGTCTCGGCCTGCGTCTTGAGGTGGTCGGGCAGGCGCAGGGTCGTGCGGGTCGTGGCCCCCGCCTCGACGTCGGCCGCCGCGGGGCCGGCCGGCGCGGTCGGGGCGCTCGCCGGGACGAGCGCCTCGGGCGGGGCGGGCGCGACGGCGGGGACGGCGACCACGAACTCGGGGGCACCGCCGCGCAGCCGCACGTCCACCGACCCGGGGGCGAGCTCCGCGGAGATCTCCCCCGCCGCGGCGGAGAGCGCGTCGAGGAGGACGAGACGCACGGCCGCGTCCAGCGGAGCGGTCAGGCGCTCGGCGAGCCGACGGCCGTCGTCACCGGCGGCGTCCGCAGCAGCGGCGAGGCGGTCCTGGAGGTCGTCGACGTACGGGGTGAGGTCCATGACGCCATCATGGCACCACGCGTGGTGTCACCGCAACCCCTGGGTGACAACACGATGACACCACGGGTAGTACCCGCCTCGAGACGCCGGGATGTCAGGCCGTGAGGTCGTGGACGACGTCGTACCCGAGCTTGACGATGAGCGCGCCGACGACGACCACGAACACCACGCGCACGAACGCGCTGCCCTTGGCGACCGCCATCCGGGCGCCCACGTACGCCCCGAGCAGGTTGGCCGCGCCCATGACGAGGCCCAGCCCCCACAGCACCGCGCCGTACGGCACGAAGAAGATCAGCGCGCCGGCGTTCGTGGCGAAGTTCGCGATCTTCGCGAGCGCCGACGCCGGCAGGAACGCGTACCCGAGGATGCTCACGAGCGCGATGACGAAGAACGTCCCCGTGCCCGGGCCGAGCAGGCCGTCGTAGGTGCCGATGACGAGGCCGATCCCGGCCGCGGCCCAGCGGTGGCCGTTGCCCTCCCAGCGCAGGTTCGTCGTGTGCCCGAGCTTCGGCTTCGCGATCGTGTAGGCCGCGACGCCGACGAGCACCACGAGGATGATCGGCTTGAACAGGTCGGCCGGGATGCGCGACGCGAGCGCCGCTCCCCCGACGGCGCCCACGAGCGCCGCGAGCGCCATGGGCCCCGCGGTGCGCAGGTCCGGCCCGACGCGCCGGTAGTACGTCGCGGCGCTCACCGACGTCCCCATGATGCTCGCGAGCTTGTTCGTCGCGAGCGCCTGGACGGGGCTGATGCCCGGGACCAGGAGGAGCGCCGGGAGCTGGACGAGCCCGCCCCCGCCCACGACGGCGTCGATCCACCCCGCCGTGAGCGCGGCGAGGACGAGCAGGAGGACGGTCACGCCGTCGATCTCGAGCCCGCCGGAGACCGGGAGGGAGAGGGCGGAAAGCACCCCCCAGTGGTACCACGCCCACGGGGCGCGCCCGGGCCGGGTCCACGTCCGGTTCGCGGCACGGAGGACGCCACGACCCTTCCCTATGCGTAACCGTGCGGTTACGCTTGACGGATGGACGTATTCGAGGCCGTCGCCGACGACGTGCGCCGCGACCTGCTCCGCGCGCTGCGGGCGGGGTCGCTCAGCGCGGGCGACCTCGCGCGCGTGCGCGACGACGTCTCCCGCCCGGCCGTGAGCCGCCACCTGCGCGTGCTGCGCGAGGCGGGGCTCGTGGAGGCCGTCGTCGCGGGACGCCGTCGCGTCTACTCGCTGCGGCCCGCCGCGCTCGACCCCCTCGCCGCGTTCGTCGCGGCGCTCACCAGACCCGCCCCGCCCGTCCCGGCGCGGGCGCTCGACGGCCTCGACCTCGAGGTCCGCCGCACGACCCGAGAACGTCGTGCCGAGCGCGGCACGACCCGGCACGAGGAGAGCGCATGAGCGACCCGACGACCCCATCGGCAGCGCCCGTCCCGCCAGCACCCGGTCTGCCGACACCCGGCGGGACGGTGGAGCGCGGCCCCGCGGGCGACGAGCTCGTCGTCACGCGGACGTTCCGCGCGCCGGCCGACGACGTGTGGGCGAGCCTCACGGAGCCCGGCCGGCTCGCGCGGTGGATCGGCTACTGGGAGGGCGACCCCGCGACCGGCCGCGTCGAGTTCTTCATGACGGCCGAGAGCGACGACCCCGATCCCGAGGAGTACCGCATCACCCGGTGCGAGCCGCCGCACCGCTTCGCCGGGGTGACGTCCTCGGGCGACCAGACGTGGCACCTGTCCTTCGAGCTCACCGAGCAGGACGGCGTCACGACGCTGACCTTCCGCCAGCTCCTCGGCCCCGGCGACGACGCGCGGAACGTGGGGCCCGGGTGGGAGTACTACCTCGACCGGCTCGTCGCCGTGCGCGAGGGGCGCGACGCCGCCACCGTGCCGTGGGAGCCGTACCTCGCCGGGCTGGCGGACCACTACGGCCGGGCGGCCGGCGCCGTCTGACCGCGGGACGCCCGCGGCGCCGGGACCGACGGCTCAAGACTGAAGGGCGTCGTACTCCGCCTCGGTCGCGACGTCGTCCTCGACGTCGAGACGCAGGTGCGCGAGCGCGAGCTGCAGGACGCGCAGCGCGCTCGCGGCGCGCTCCCCCCACAGTGAGACGTAGGAGAACTGCCACCACCACAGGCCCTCGAGCTCACGGCCGCCGTCGTAGTGCTGCAGGCCCTTCGCGAGGCACTCGGCCACGCACGCCAGGTCGCCCGAGAGCGACGCCGCGCCGACCTCGGCACCGACGAGCGGGTCGGTGATCTCGGCGTAGTCGTCGAACCCGTCGAAGAGCCGCGCGAGCGCCGTCCGCAGCGGGTCCACGTCCGTGTCGCGGCCGGCGTCGGGCTCGAAGCGCTCCACCGGTACGACGTCGCCCACGGCCCCCAGGCGGGCGCCCGCGGCGAGCGCGTCGGACAGCGCGAGGAGCAGGAGCGGCAGCACCGCGCCGGGGGCCGCGCCGGACGCGACCTGCGTCGTCGTGGTGAGGTAGGCGCGGGCCTGCTCCGCCATGCCCTCGGCGATGTCCCGCAGGTCGGGGTCGTTGTGGATCTCCCCCATGCTCGTCACCTCCCGTCAGCCGCCGACGAGGCGGCGGCCCTCGAACGCCCGGCCGAGCGTCACCTCGTCCGCGTACTCCAAGTCTCCACCGACCGGGAGGCCCGACGCGAGGCGGGTCACGCGCAGGCCCATGGGGCCGAGCATGCGCGCGAGGTAGGTCGCGGTGGCCTCGCCCTCGACGTTCGGGTCGGTCGCGAGGATCACCTCGGTCACCTGACCGTCCGCGAGCCGGCTCATGAGCTCCGCGATCCGCAGGTCGCCCGGCCCGACGTTCTCGATCGGGTTGATGGCGCCGCCGAGCACGTGGTACCGGCCGCGGAACTCGCGCGTGCGCTCGATCGCGACGACATCCTTGGGCTCCTCGACGACGCAGATCACCTCGGGCGAGCGGCGCGGGTCCGCGCAGATGCGGCACTGCTCCGACTCCGCGACGTTGCCGCACGTCTCGCAGAAGCGGACGCGCGCCTTGACCTCGGTGAGCGCGTCGGCGAGCCGGCGCACGTCCACCGCGTCGGCGGCGAGCAGGTGGAACGCGATGCGCTGCGCGCTCTTGGGCCCGACGCCGGGGAGTCGGCCGAGCTCGTCGATCAGGTCCTGGACAGCGCCTTCGTACACACCCCCAGCCTACGGGGCGCGGCCCACACGGCGGACCCGGCCCGCCGCCGTCGCGGCCGGGGCCGCCGATCGTCGCCGGGTCGCAGACCTCCCCGGCCACCAGGCCCTGTCTCGGGGGGCGTCAGCCCTGGTCCTGGATCTCCTCGATGATCTTGCCGTCGAGCAGGCTCACCACGAGCGCGGTCCCGACGAGGCCTGTCGAGACGATGTCGGGGTCGTCGGCGGACGGGAGGTCGTCCATGGGGTCGGCCGTGGACGGTTCGCCCCGCCGGGCGGGTTCCTCGGCGGGCCGCGGGACGCGGGCCGCCGCGATCGCCGCGCGCGCGGCGGAGACGCCGCGCAGCGGTGCGGCCGACGTGCCTGCGGACGCCGGTGCGGCGGGGGCCGCCGCGCGGGCGGGCGCCCCCTGCGGCGAGGCCGCGGGCGACGCGGCGGGCGGCCGTCCCGGCGCCGTCGGCGCGGGGGCGGCGGACGGCGCAGTGCGGGCGGGGGCCTGCGTGGGGGTCGGGGTGGTCGGCGGGGCCGGTTCGAGCACGGGCTCCGGCTCGGGGCCGTCGTCGAGGTCGGCGGGCGGCTCCGCGGGCAGCCCCGCGAGCCACGCCTCGTCCGCGCTGTCCACGCGCGGCTCTGGCGCCGGTGCGGACGCCGGGACAGACGCCCCGGCGAGCCACGCCTCGTCGGCGGCGTCCACCACGGTCGAGCGGGCCGGCGGCGCGGCAGGTGCGATCTCGGTGCTCGGTCGCTCCTGGAGCGCGACGGCGGCGCGCGGGGTCTCGTGCGCCTCCGCGGCCTCGTCCGCCGGGCGGGAGGCGCTCGCGGAGCGGGCGGCGCCGGGCGCGCTCGGCGCCGCGACGGTCGCGACCGGCACTCCTGGCTGCGCGCCGCCCGAGCCGTGGAGTGCGGCAGCCCCGGCGCTCGCCGAGGCGGACCCCGCGGGGCCGGACGCGGCGGGAGCCGCTGCCGTCGGGGCGCTCGCCGCCGGGCCGGACGACGTGGCGACGGGCGACGCAGGGCCCGACGGCGCGGGGCCGGCGGACGGCACGGGCGAGACCGGTGCAGGGCCGGACGACGGTGCCGAGCCGCCGCCCGCCTGGCCACCCTCGTCGAGGCGCGGCTCGACGCGGACCTGGAGCCCGAGCGTCTGGTAGACGACGTCCTGGACCGCGCTCGTGTGCCGGGACGACGAGAACGTGCGGGCCAGCCCGGGCGACGGGAAGGCGAGGTAGAGCACGTCGGCACCGAGCTCCGCGACCTGCGCGTTGGCGCTCACCAGCGACCACGTCACGGGGCTCGCGCGCAGGTTCTCGAGGACCTCCGGCCAGCGTCGCCGCAGCTCCTCCGTCGTCAGGGCAGGGCTCACGCCACCCGCCGCCGGAGCAGACGACGCAGCCGCCTCCTGCCGGGGAGCCGCCTCGCGCGGCGTCGACGGCCGCGGGGTCTCCTCGCGCGGCGCCTCCTCGCGGGACGTCTCGTGGCGCGAGGCCTCGTGGTGCGGTGCCTCGGGGGCGTGGGAGGGAGCGTCCGCCGAGGCAGCAGAGGCAGCGGTCTCGCGGGCGCGGTCGTCCGGGGCGTCGGACTCCGCGACGGACGTCGTGCCGGACACGGCGCCCGACGTCGCGTCGGACGCGGTGCGGGGCGGAGCGCTCGCCGCACCGGACACGGGACCGGTCCGCTCGGGGGCGGACGCCTCGGCGGGCGCGGTCTCCTCGCCCGGCGCGGACGAGTCCGTGGGAGCGGACGACCCGACGGCCGACCCGGCGCCGTCGGCCGCGCGCGACGCGGCAGCAGGTGATGCGGCAGAGGGTGATGCGGCGGCAGGAGACGCGGAGGCGTCGCCGGACGGGCGCTCCTGCTCCGGCGCGGCGGGAGCCGCGACGTGCCCGACCGGCGTCGGGTCCTGCGCGGCCGGCGCGCTTGCAGGTGCCGCGGCGGGCTGGCCCGGTCGCGCGGGCCGGAGCGCCGCGCGGACGGCAGCGGCACCGGTGAGGCCCGAGGAGGGCGCGCCGGCCGGAGCAGCAGCCGGGGCCGTCGCGGTGGCCGTGGCGCCGTCGCCCGGGGCGGGCGTCCCCGTGGCCGGCGGGACCACGACGTTGCCCAGGCCCCCGCGCTCGAGCCGGTCGAGGCGCGCCGCGAACCCAGCCGCGCCGTCGTCCGCCCCGGGCAGGAGCAGGCGGGCCATGAGGAGCTCGAGGTGCAGGCGGGGCGACGTCGCGCCCGTCATCTCGGTGAGCGCGGCGTTAACGAGGTCGGCGGCCCGGGACAGCTCGGCCACCCCGAGGTGCTGCGCCTGCGTGCGCATGCGCTCGAGCTGGTCGGCGGGCTGGTCGCGCAGGACGGCCTGCGCCTCGTCGCCCGAGACCGCGATGACGATGAGGTCGCGCAGGCGCTCGAGCACGTCCTCGACGAAGCGCCGCGGCTCGTGCCCCGTCGCGATGACGTGGTCCACCACCCGGAAGATGCTCGCGCCGTCGCGCGCGGCGAGCGCGTCCACGACGTCGTCGAGCAGGGTCGCGTGCGTGAAGCCGAGGAGCGCGACCGCGCGCTCGTACTCGACGGCGCCGTCCTCGGCACCCGCGATGAGCTGGTCCATGACGGACAGCGAGTCGCGGACCGAGCCGCCGCCCGCGCGCGTGACGAGCGGGACCACGCCGCTGCCGATCGACACGCCCTCGGCCGCGCACAGCTCCTCGAGGTAGGGGCCGAGCACGTCCGGCGGGACGAGGCGGAAGGGGTAGTGGTGCGTGCGCGAGCGGATGGTGCCGATGACTTTGTCCGGCTCCGTCGTCGCGAACACGAACTTCACGTGCTCCGGCGGCTCCTCGACGAGCTTGAGCAGGGCGTTGAAGCCCTGCGGCGTCACCATGTGCGCCTCGTCGAGGATGAAGATCTTGTACCGGTCGCGCGCGGGGGCGAACGCGGCGCGCTCGCGCAGCTCGCGCGCGTCGTCCACGCCGTTGTGCGACGCCGCGTCGATCTCGACCACGTCGAGGCTGCCCGGGCCGCCGCGCGCGAGCTCGACGCACGACGGGCACTGCCCGCACGGCGTGTCGAGCGGGCTCTCGGGAGTGTTGCGCTCGCAGTTGAGCGTGCGCGCGAGGATGCGCGCGCTCGTCGTCTTGCCGCACCCCCGGGGCCCGGAGAACAGGTAGGCGTGGTTCACCCGACCGCTGCGCAACGCCTGCATGAGCGGTGCGGTCACGTGGTCCTGACCGATCACCTCGGCGAAGGTCTCGGGCCGGTAGCGGCGGTACAGGGCGGTGCTCACCCCGGTCACTCTAGACGTCGCGACCCACACGCACGAGGTCGCTCCGCCGTCGGTCCCGCCGGTCCCGGCCCGGCCGCGTCAGCGGTGCAGCGCCTTGCGCGCGAGCCAGTTGCCCAGCAGCTGCGCGACCTGCACGATCGCGATGATGACGAGCACCGTCACGACCACGACCCCCCAGTTGTAGCGCTGGTAGCCGTAGACGATCGCGAAGTTCCCCAGCCCGCCGCCGCCGATGATCCCGGCGATCGCCGACATGTCGAGCACCGCGATGAAGAGGAACGTGTAGCCGAGGATGAGCGGCGCGAGCGCCTCGGGCACGAGCACCGTCGTGATGATGCGCCACGACGACGCGCCCATGGCGCGCGCCGCCTCGATGACGCCCGGGTCGATGCCCACGAGGTTCTGCTCGACGATGCGGCTCGTGCCGAACGCCGTCATGACGGACAGCGGGAAGATGAACGCCTCGGTGCCGAGCGTCGTCCCGACCACCTGGAGCGTCACCGGCCCGAGCAGGGTGACGAAGATGATGAACGGGATCGGCCGCACGATGTTGACGAGCACGTTGAGCACGCCGAACACCCACCGGTTGGCGAGCAGGTTGCCGCGCCGCGTCACGTAGAGCGCGATGCCGAGCGCGAGGCCCGCGACGCCGCCCGTGAGCAGGGCGACGGACACCATCTGGAGCGTCTGGCCGAACGACTCGACGAGGATCGGCCACAGCTGGGACCAGTCGCGGTTCATCAGCGGCCTCCGAGGTTGCCGTGGCGGAAGAGGGTGTCGCGGGCGAGACCGTACGGGTCGCCCGGGTCGTCGTCGGTCGGGTCGGGGGCGTCCTCGTCGGCCGGAGCCGCGGCGAGGCGCGCGACGCGCGGGTCGTCGAGCGGGTGCTCCGCCGTCCCGAGGTCGACGACGTCGGCGCGCTCGCCCAGCGCGAGGAGGAACGGCGCGATGCGGTCCTCGGGCGCGTCGAGCTCGACGGTGAGCGACCCGAACGGCCGCTCCCCCACTTCGGAGATGCCGCCGTAGACGACGGACCCGTCGACGTCGTGCTCGCGCAGCAGGCGGAACAGGTCCGTCCCGGTGCTCGCGCCCTCGCGCACGCCGACCGTCACGAGCCGGCCCGGGTGGCGCTCGCGCAGGCGGGCGAGCGTCTCGCGCGACGGCCGGTCGTGCAGGGCGGTGCCGACGAACCGCTGCGCGGCGTCGGCGCGGGGCGCGGAGAAGACGTCGTACACGTCGCCCGTCTCGACGACCCGCCCGTGCTCCATCACGGCGACGCGGTGGCACGTCGAGCGCACGACCTCCATCTCGTGCGTGATGACGACGATGGTGATGCCGAGCTCGGCGTTGACGCGCCGCAGGAGCGCGAGGACCTCGCGCGTCGTCTCGGGGTCGAGCGCGGAGGTCGCCTCGTCGGCGAGGAGGATCGTGGGCTGCGCCGCGAGCGCGCGGGCGATCCCGACGCGCTGCTTCTGCCCGCCCGAGAGCTGACGCGGGTACGCCTTCGCCTTGTCGGCGAGCCCGACGAACGCGAGGAGCTCGGCGACGCGCGCCGCGCGCTTCTCGCGCGACCAGCCCGCCACCTTGAGCGGGTACGCCACGTTCCCCGCGACGGTGCGGGACGACAGCAGGTTGAACTGCTGGAACACCATCCCGATGCGCGAGCGCACCTCGCGCACGCGGCGCTCGGACAGGCCCGTGATGACCTGCCCGTCGACGACGACCTCGCCGCTCGTCACCGTCTCCAGCGCGTTGACGAGCCGCACGAGCGTCGACTTCCCGGCGCCGGAGTAGCCGATGACGCCGAAGATCTCGCCGCGGCGGATGGACAGCGAGACGTCGTCGACCGCGTGCACGGCACCGTCGCCCTCGCCGAAGGTCTTGCTCACGTGGCGCAGCTCGATCGCGGGCTGCTCGTCACCACCCGGGTCGCGGGGGACGTCGGTCACGTCGGAATCCTCTCGTCGGAGGCCGGGCCGCAGGGCCGGCCGCCTGGCGCGGTCGGGCGCCCGCCGTCGGGCGAGCCGTCCGCCTGCCATCGTCTCTCCCCGGCACGACGGCGCGCGAGGGCGGGCGCGTCGTGCGCGCCCGCCCTCCCGTCGCCCGGGACGTGCCGGGTCAGCCGCGGATGTCGTCCTCGATGCCCGCGAGGATCTCCTGGAGCTCCGCCGGGGAGTTCTCCTTGATGACGGCCGTGCCGCCCGACGCCTTCTTCTCGGCCTCGACGACCTCCGGCGAGTGCGAGAGCTCGGCGAGCTTGAGCAGCGTCTCGTCGTCCTTGTCCTCGGCGCGCGCGACCCAAACGTTGATGTAGGGCTTGGCGGCGTCGGAGTCGGGGTCGTCCTGGAAGAGGGCCTCGTCGGGCGAGAGGCCCGCGTCCTCGACGAAGTCGTTGTTGATGATCGACGCGTCGACCGACTGGAGCTGGATCGGCGTCTGCGCGGCGTCGACGGGCGTGACGGTCACCTTCGAGCTGGGCAGCACGTCGGCCTCGGTGGAGATGGAGCTCCCGCCGTCCTTGAGCTCGACGAGGCCGGCCTCCTGCAGCACGAGGAGCGCGCGGGCGAGGTTCGTCGGGTCGTTGGGCACGGCGACCTGGCCGCCGTCGGGGATCTGCTCGAGCGACGTGTGCTTCGTCGAGTACAGGCCGAGCGGGTAGACGGCGGTCGCGCCGATGGGCTGCAGGTCGTCGTTCGCGTCCACGTTGTAGCCCGCGAGGAACTGCAGGTGCTGGAACTGGTTCACGTCGAGCTCGCCCTGGGACAGCGCGGGGTTCGCCTGCGTGTAGTCCTGGAGGTCGACGAGCTCGACGTCGATGCCCTCGGCCTCGGCCTGCTCCTGGAAGACGGCCCACTTGTCGTCGGACGCGCCGACGACGCCGACGCGGATCGGGCCCTCGTCGCCGCTCTCGCCGGAGGCGCCGCCCGAGGAGTCGCCGCCACCGCACGCGGTGAGGGTCAGGGCGGCCGTCGCGGCGATCGCGGTCCAGGTCAGGCGCTTGCGGGTGGTGGAGAACGACATGGGGGTTCCTTCCGATGACGGCGGCGCGGTCACGGGTGGCGACCGGCACGGCCGGGGGTGCAGGGGGTCCCTGCGAGGCGGTGGGGTTCGGGGTGCTTCCGGCGGGCCATCAGCCACGCGGCGAGCGGGGCCGGTCGTCGTCGAGGACGACGCGGCGGGTGCGGCGCAGGTCTCCCTGCGGGTCACGACGGCGTCAGCAGCCGCACATTCGCCCGGTGCGCACGCGGCGACAGCACGACGAGCCGGCGCAGGCTGCTGCGCGCGGGATCGTGGTCACGACGTGCTGACGGGTCATGCCGACATCATGGGCACGACGACGGCCCGCACGCCAATCTCCGACCGCGAAAGTCCACGATGTGGACCGGAAAGTGATCGCATGCCGGGAACGGAAGCGTCTCGACCGGGTTAAAAGGGGCGAATGCCGCAGGGTGGAGGCGACTCGGCCCGACGGCGGAGCGGGCGGTCCGGGGACACAAAGGACCCCTCGCACACCCACCAGAGCTCACCTACCCTTGCTGCCTTCCGGCCCTGGGGGAGTTCGGCGAGATGATGCCGCACGAGGGGTCTGCACCCACCCTAGCCCAGGTCGGCGCCGCGCTCGAAACCCGCTCCACCGCACGCCGCACCGCGCGCCCCGGCACAGGCTCCCCGGAGGCGATTCGGCCGGGGCGCCGCCGTCCGGTATCCTCGTTGCGCTGCTGTCGGTGCGCATCCGTGCGTCGCCGACCGTCGCCAGGAGGATTCGCCTAGTGGCCTATGGCGCACGCTTGGAAAGCGTGTTGGGTTAACAGCCCTCGGGGGTTCGAATCCCCCATCCTCCGCCACAGGGAAACGGCCCCTGACCTGCACAGACAGGTCAGGGGCCGTCGCCGTTTCCGGCCCCGTGGGCACAGAATGGGCACACTCCCGCGCGAACAGGCCCGACCGAGCGCGCCCAACTACTGCCCGACGGCGGCCGTCCGGGCGTCGTCGAGCGCCGTGGCTACGGCCTCGAGGTCGTCGTCGAAGAGGTCCGCGTAGACGTCGAGCGTCATGGCCGCGGACGCGTGCCCCAGCATCCGCTGGACGGCCTTCACGTTCGCGCCGGCGGACACCGCGAGCGACGCCGCGGTGTGTCGCAGGTCGTGCGGCGTGACGTGCGGGACGTCGGCGCGCCGTACCGACGCCGCGAACCAGCCGCGCTCCGTCGTCCTCGAGCGGTGTAGGTGCTCGCCGTCCGGCCCGACGAACACGAGCTCGTCGCGCCCCTTGCCCTCGCACTGCCGCGCGAGCATCGGCGCGAGGAAGCGCGGGAACGGGACCGAGCGGCGCTCGTGCGTCTTCGGCGTCCCGACGTGGATCACGTTCCCGACCTCGACCGCGTTCTCTTCGACGGCCAGGCGCCGGCGCAGCATGTCCAGGCTGCGCACCCGCAGGCCCGTCGCCTCGCCCCACCGCAGCCCGCAGTACGCGAGCACGTACACGAGCGTCCGGTACTGCCCGGAGATCTCCCCGCACTGCTCCGCGAGCGCCTCGACCTGGTCGTGCGTGAGGTACGTCCGCGGCCGCCGGGCCTTGCGTGGCAGCGTCACGCCCCGGGCGTGGTTCGTGCTCGCGCGCCGGTCACGCACCGCGTCGTCGAGCACGCTCGCCAGGATCCCGTAGGCGCGCCCGACGACCGTCGCGGACTTGGGCGGCACCAACCACCGCCGGCCGTCCGCATCCGGCTCGACGCCGGCGGCCGCGGCCCCGGTCGCCTCTCGTCCGCTCGCGAGGTCCGTCACCCACGCCTGCACGTCCGTCGTCGAGACGTCCGCGACGGCCACGCGCCCCCACCGCGGCTCGACGTGCACCCGCCACGATGTCGCCAGGCTCCGCATCGTCGACGGCTTCAGGTGCCGACGCCGATCGAGCCACGCCGGCCCGAGCTCACCGATCGGCGCGCGCGACGCCGTCGCGTCGACGAACTCGCCGCGCGCCTTGCTCACCTCGACCGTGGCCGCGAACAGCTCCGCGTCCCGCTTCGTCGTGAACCCGCGCTTCTTCGTGCTCGTGCGCGTGCCCGGCTTGCGGTACCGGACCATGTACCGCCGGCCCGAACCCGTCGAGTACGCCTCAACCGTCGCCACGGTGCACCTTCCATCCCGAGTCCGTCAGCTCGAGGCGTATGTCGTCGTGCGGGTATCGCTCTCGCGCCTTCTCCCATGCCACCCACCCCACCGGGTGGTCAGGGAACTGCTCGGCAACCTCCTCGGCTGTGAGCTGACGACGCGTCTCGTCAGGAGGGTTCACACCCTGGCCGTAGAAGTCAGCGCGGAGGGCATCCAGACGCTGGTCCAGGAGGCCGATCCAAACCTCCGCGGAACGTATCCGCTCGGGTGCAACTCGGCGGGTTGCCTCGATTACCCCGTTGACGCGCCGCTCGGTCCACCTGGCCAAGTTCTCGACCGCTCTCTCGCGGTCGCGCATGACCGCCGCCCACTCGCGATGCAACCTCGTCAGCACGTCGCCGTCGTCGCCCTCGGCGTCGACGCTCAGGCGGTCCGCGATACCTTCCGCGTCCGCGAACTCTCGCATCATTCGGGCGAGGTGGCGCCGAAACCGGCCGAAACGCTGGATCTCGTCACCGAGTGCGGCCGGGTCAAGCCCGTCGATCGCGCCGAGCTCGAGCAACCGGTTGTAGACCACGGCCGCCAGCTCGAGCGCCGCCCTGCTGGGAGCACCCTCGACCGGCTCTCCCGAGAGCGCTCGGAGCACATCGCGGCGGTACCCGGGCTCGTCGTCGTGAACCTCAACGGGCAAGACCGAATCGCGCATCCACGCCCACGCGTCGCTCACGGGCAACTCGCCTACCCCTGTGAGCTCGACGGCATCGCCCTCGTGCCAGCGTTGCGGCAGGAGTAGCGAGAGTGGCGAGACCTCGAGCGCGGCCGCCAGCGCCGTCAGGTCGTCAACATCGACGCGGCGGGCACCGTTCTCAATCTCGCTCAGTGCGCTGTGGGCTGTTCGTGCGCCGGCATCGTTCAGCCGGTCAGCGAGCGCGCGGATCGTGAGCGGCCCACCTCCGCTCCGCGAGCGCCGGACCGCAGCGAGGTTGCGCCGGACGTTCTCGCCAGTGGCACCGAGCTGCACTCTCCGTTTCGCCATGCGCCGAATCGTACTCGGTCGTGTTCGGACTTGCCGACCATGAATGGGCCCGGCTATGTTCGGCACATCCGAACGCGTTCGGGATATCCGACCAGGAAGGACCTGCTCCATGAAGGACCTCATGACGGACAAGGAGCTCGCAGTCGAGCTCGGTACGTCCCCCCAGGCGCTCGCGGATCACCGCTACCGCGGGACCGGCCCGGCGTTCGTGAAGTTCGGCCGCAAGGTGCGCTACCGCCGCCAGGACGTCGAGGCGTTCCTCGAGGCGAACGTCTATGAGCGCACCGACCGGAAGCGCTCGGCGTGATGCCCGCGCCCAGGCACGAAGAAGCCCCCGGCGACCGTTGCAGCGGTCCCGAGGGCGTGGTTCCGAGCCCAACCAAGGAGAACGAGAACATGACCACGGTACAGCCCGCCCTCGACTACGTCGACGTCGGCACCCGAGTGCGCCACTGCCCGACCGGCGAGGCCGGGACGATCGTCTACTTGCCCACCTGGGGCACCGCGAGCGTCGTCGTGCGGTTCGACGAGCCCGACGACGACGGCGAGCACATCGGCGCCGTCCTGTGGACCGACCTCGAGCGGCACACCGAGCCGCCGGCCCCCGACGTCGACGCCACGGCGCTCGCGGACAACGTGGACGAGCCCGTGCCCTACGTCCTCGTGGAGCCCGCTCCCGCGCCGTCGACCCTGCCGGTGTGGGTGGAGCCCACGTGGGTCGAAGAGGCGCACTACGTCGAAGACCTCGCGCTCCTTGAGGCTGACGTCGCGACGGTCACGTGCGTGTCGTCGTCCAGCTGCAACGACCAGGACACCGAGGGTGAGGTCACGCTCGAGCAGTCGGTCGAGTTCGCTGACGTGCGAGGCGTGCGGCACCTCGCTAAGGCCGGCCCGCTCCTCGTGACCGTCACCGACGGCGAGCGGGACCTCCGGTACACGCCCTCGCAGGCGCGCGAGCTCGCGGCCGCGCTGACGGTCGCCGCGGACCGTGCCGAGACGATCACCGCCGGCGGTGCCCTGTGACCGCCGCCGGGACGCCGTGGGCACAGCCCGCCTGGGCCGAGGACGTGACCTACGACAGCCGTCCCGGCGTCGCCCCCGAGGGTGTGCGCCTGGTCGCGGACGTGTCGACGCTCGCGTGCGTCATGCCGCGCGCGGACGTCGGGGACGAGCTCGACGTCGCGCTCGAGCAGTACGTCCCGCTCGTCGACGACCACGGCGTGCTGTACGTCGACGACGGCGGCGACCCGCTCGCCGTGCTCATCACCGACTGCTTCAGCGCCGACGTCCGCGTGCTGCCCGACCAGGCGCGCGCGCTCGCGGCCGCGCTCATCGTCGCCGCGGACCGTGCCGACGCGATCACCAGAAGCCCGCAGGAGCCCGCGGACGGCCGCGAGCGCCCGTGACCCACCCCAGCGCCCGCGAGCGCCCCCACGCCCCGCACGGGGGCGCTCGCGGCCCTGTTCGAAGGGAGGCGTCGTGACCGACGACGTCGCGCCCCTGCCGCGCTTCGAGTGGGAGCGCGTCGTGCGGCGTGCCCGCGCACTGCCGTTGGCGACCAAGGGCGTCGCGTACACGCTCGCGACCTACGCGAGCGACGACGGCCGGCGGATCTTCCCCGGAGAGCAGCGCCTCGCGCTCGTGTGCGGCGTGAGCCCGCGCATGATCCGCAAGCACATCGCGACCCTGCGCGCTGCTGGCTTGCTCGAGCTCGTCTCGCGCGCCGACCGTCGACACGGCCGCGCCGACGAGCACCGCCTCACCGTGCCGACCGACGACGAGAAGCTCGCGGCTCTCGACCTGCTCGACCCCGACGAGTTCACCGGAACTCAGGTTCCGGTGACGAGCCACGATCAGCGGAACTCAGGTTCCCCTGACGACGTCCCCGCGGCCCCTGATCACCGGAACTTGAGTGCGCCATCACCGGAACCTGAGTGCACGATCACCGGAACTCAGGTTCCGCCCACCAGATCATTACCAACCACCACCAGATCAAACATCGGTCCCGTCACGCTCAGTCGTCCAGACCGCGCGCGCGAGAAACGTGACGGCGAGCAGGGGTGGTCGGATGTTCCGCTGTTCGACGACGTCCCCGTTGACGAGCTGTACCCGGCCGCGATCGCCTACCTCGAGCAGACGGTCGGCACCGAGCTCGCCGGCGGCCTGGTCGCGGAGTACCACACCAAGAACCCCGACGTGCCGATGCAGCGGGCCGTGGTCGACGTCGCGGCCAGCCAGGGATGGGCAGCATGACCCCCGCGGCGCTCGCGGCCACCCGCTGCCCCGAGCACGACGTCCGGCTCACCGACGCCGGCACGTGCCCGTCGTGCGCCGCAGACCACCTCGCCGGCGAACACGCCGACCCGGCCCCGCACTGCGCACGGTGCACGCCCGCCGCCCCGCCCGGCCCGTGGACCCCGTCCGCGGTACTCGACCACCACGACCCGACCCCACCCACCGAGAGGAACCCGTGAGCACCCACCTCCCCGTCACCGAGCCCGACGACTTCAGCCCCCAGCTCGCCGAGGCGCTCGCGGCGCTCGAGCGCCTGCGCGTCGCGTGGAGCGAGTACCTCGACGCCCGCGAGGCCGCCGTGCGGCCGCGGCACGCCGAGCGCCCGGCACCGGCACGACGCGCCCGGCTCGCCCAGGGCATGTTGCCGAGCCTGCCCGTGGCCGCGCTCGAGGCAGCCCGGCACAACGCCGCCGTCCTCGCCGCCGTGGCCGCCGCGACGGGCCCGGAGGTGCGACACCCGTGAGCGACCCCACGCCCGCCCCGGAGTTCGCCGACGCCCAGGAAGCCCGCCGCACGCTCGTCGGGCTGCTGCGCGCGCACCTGGACCAGGACGCCGCCGCGTTCGCTGCCCTGTTCCCCCGCACGGGCGAGGGAGCCGCGGACCTGCTCATGCAGGCGCTGTCGCTGCTGCTCGCCGGCCTCGCGCACGTCGACGACCCGCGCGCCGAGCTCGACCGGCTCACCGACGCGGCGACAGGCCCGTGACAGACCCCCGCGCTAGGCTGTGCTCGATCGGATGCTCCCGGGTGCGTGGACTCGCCCCGGACCGGCCCCGAGGAACTACCGGCCCGACGGCGTGGACGCGCCCCAGGGCCCGGGAACCGACCGGCCAGGTCGCAGCGGTGGACTCCGCTCCCAGCCGGCGCCGCCTCACGGCACCCCCTCACCTTCGCGCGCTCGAGCGCGCCCCATTCCCAGGAGACAGCCATGCCTACCACCCGAACCCTGCGTGACGACCAGCAGCGCATCGCGACCTACGCCGGCGAGCTGCAGCGCAGCGTGCACGCCCCGTCCACCCGCCCCGACCTCGACGCCGCCCGCACCCACCTCGACGCCGACCCGGACCAGGTGCGCCGCCTGCTCGCCGAGGGCCTGACCGCCGTCCAGCTCCGCCAGCGCCGCGCGGCCCACCTCGACGACATGCGGGCCGCGACCCGCAACGCCGAGACCCACAACCGGAACCTGTCCTCGGGCGAGCGCGTGACCTACGACGCCGCCGAGCAGGCGTTCCGCGACCTCACCGAGGCGATCGCCCAGACCGAGGCCGCCGAGCACCGCGAGGCCGCCAACGCCCGACCGCTCGTCGGCGCGGGCCTGCCCGGCGGCAACGTCGACGAGCACGGCCGCACCCACCGCGACGACCGGCGCGTGCGGCGCCTGCGCTCGAGCGACTCCCTCGCCGAGCACTGGGGCCTCACCCGCCGCGGCCGCGACCTGTCGTTCGACCGCATCGTGCGCGGCATGACCGGCCGCGGCTGGAACGGCGCCGACGCCGAGCACCGCGCCATCTCCGGCCTGACCGACTCCGCCGGCGGCATCCTCGTGCCCGAGGAGGTCTCCGCCCGGATCATCGACCTCGCACGAGCCGCGTCCGTCGTGACCCAGGTCGGCGCCGCCACCGTCCCCATGGACGCACGCAAGGTCACCGTCCCCCGCCTCGAGTCCGACATGACCGTCCAGTGGCTGCCCGAGCTCGCCGAGCAGAGCGACTCCGCCACGAGCTTCGGCGCGATGGTCCTCGAGGCCAAGACCATCCGCGCGCTCGCGCTCATCTCCGACGAGCTGCTCGAGGACGCCGAGCCCGACGAGTTCATCGCCCAGGCCGCCGCGGCCGCGATCGCCGCAGAGATCGACCGCGCCGCGATCCTGGGCACCGGCGCCGACGAGCAGCCCCGCGGCCTCTACAACACCCCGGGCGTGCAGAAGATCACCACCGACGCCGCCGCCCCCACCTGGGCCGACCTCGTGCGCTCCCAGGCCGCCGTCCGCGCCCGCAACTACGAGCCCAACGCGTTCCTGTACTCCCCGATCACCGACGCCGACCTCAACCTCCAGACCGGCAACGACGGCCAGTTCCTCCAGCCGCCGTCCTCGCTCGAGCGCGGCCGCAACGGATCCCCCATCACCCGCGCCGTCTCGAGCTCCGTACCGGTCGACCTCGGCGACACCGACGACGAGGGCCTGATCTTCACCGGCGCCTGGCAGCACCTCGTCATCGGCTGGCGCTCGCAGATCAACGTCAAGGTCGCCGAGGACTACGGCATCGACCGCAACGCGACCGCGCTTCTCATCCGCGCCCGCGTCGACGTCGGCGTCGAGCGCGCCGGCGCCTTCCACATCCGCCACGTCAAGACCGGCACCACCGCGAGCGCCGAGCCCACAGAGTTCGCCCAGACCATGGGCACCGTCGAGTCCAAGACCACGGCGAGCTAGAGCACGAAGTAGAGCCCGACGCCCGGTGCCGGCCACCCGCAGCCGGCACCGGGGGTAGGGGGGTCTCAATCTCTAGCCGGCCCGCCGACGGACCACTTCGCCAGTAGTGGTCTTTCCCTCCCCAGGCCCGACCACCCCCCACCCCACCAACCACCACCACGTGGCAACGAAAACGGACCCATGGGCGCTCGCACTCCGCAGCGCATTGCCGCTACGGTCAGCCTCCAGCCCGAAGAGGTCGGGCTGACATGCGAGGAGGCATCGGATGAGCGACGAAGCATCGAACGAGCCAGACGTTGACCAAGCCCGGAAACGGATCGTCGAGCAGATTCAGAAGTCGGACTTTTACCTCGGGCTGTTGCTCGACTCGATCCTGGGGCGCGACTCAGACAGCATCGATGGCTCGATCCAGCTGTCTGTGATCGCACAAGGTGCGGTCGTCACCGGGAAGGCCGTTTCCCGCAGGGCATGGAACGAGTTGTTCATCGAAGGCGTGGCGGGGCGAAATGAGGACGCTCGAGCGGAGCTCGCGAAGAGCCTGGCCGCGGTAGATGAGCACGTCGCGCAATCACGGGCGCATCGAGAGCAGCACGGTCTGCCAGACCCGCCGCACCGCTACCTCCACTTCGCGGAGTCGACAGTGCATGTCGGGCCGTCGACCCTGCAGAAGGGCGCCTGGCGCGTGCGAGTCGACCAGATCAGCGGATGGTGCCTCGGGACTTACGCGACCTGAGACGGTTGCTGGGCACAGATTGGGCACACCCGCCCCAGCCTCCGTGCGATTCACTGCGATCCATTGGGGCCTGAAGCGGCGAGATTCTGCCGTTTCCATGCGGACCCTGGGGGCTTGCGGGGGTTCGAATCCCCCATCCTCCGCAGACCGAAGGGCCCGCCGCACTCGCGGCGGGCCCTTCGTCGTCGTGGTGCGGGCGCACACCGAAAAGGCCCGTCGCACAGGTGCGACGGGCCTCTCGACGTCCCGACGGTCCGACGCGCCGGGACGTGGCGCCGGCGGTGCCGCCGACGGCTCCCCCCAGCCTACGGGTGTCCGGCCCGGAACGGCAGGGGTGGAGAGCCCCGGAGTCCCGGATCTTCGCCACATCCACCCACCCTGGGAGCACCCTGGACCCCTGGACAGGCGTTGAACGCGTGTTTAGTCTATTGAACATGCGTTCAGAGCAGCCTCCGCGGGCCGGTCGGGCCACGCCCGCGCCGTCGGGCACCGACGACCTCACGACCCGTGCCCGCATCCGGGACGCCGCGATCTCGCGGTTCGCGCGCGACGGGTTCGGCGCGCCGCTGCGCACCATCGCGGCGGACGCGGGCGTGAGCGCGGCGCTCGTCGTGCACCACTTCGGATCCAAGGACGGGCTGCGCCGGGCGTGCGACGCGTACGTGTTCGACGCCGTCCGCGCCGCGAAGACCGACGCGATCTCGCCGCAGGACCCGGCGGCCGGGCCCATGGCGCTGTTCACGCAGCTCGCCGGGATCGAGGACTACGCGCCCGTGTTCGAGTACACGCTGCGCAGCCTCCAGGCGGGCGGCGACCTCGCACGGTCGTTCGTCGAGCACCTCACGCAGGTCACGCTCGAGTACATGGAGGACGGCGTCGCCGCCGGGGTGATCCGCCCGAGCCGCGACGAGCCCGCCCGCGCGCGGTACCTCGTCTCGCTCTCCCTCGGCTCGCTCCTCGTCGACGGCGCGCTGCGCGACCGGACCGAGCCGCGCGAACCCGAGACCGACCTCCGCGAGTACGTCGAGCGCGTGATGCTGCCCGCGCTCGAGGTCTTCACCGAGGGGCTCTTCGTCGAGCCGACGCTGCTCGACGCGTACGTCCGGCACACCACCCACCAGGAGGAGACGCGATGACGAGCACGACCCCCGCCGTCGAGGTGCACGACCTGCGCAAGGCGTTCGGCCACGTGCAGGCGCTCGACGGCCTCGACCTGACCGTCCGCACGGGCGAGGTCGCCGGGTTCCTCGGGCCCAACGGCGCCGGCAAGTCGACCACGATCCGGGTGCTGCTCGGGCTGCTGCGTGCCGACTCGGGGACCACCCGGCTGCTCGGCGGGGACCCGTGGCGCGACGCCGTCGACCTGCACCGGCGCCTCGCGTACGTGCCGGGCGACGTGAGCCTGTGGCCGAACCTCACCGGCGGCGAGGCGATCGACCTGCTCACCCGGCTGCGCGGGCGCGTCGACCCGCGCCGCGAGGAGCTCCTGCTCGAACGCTTCGAGCTCGACCCGTCCAAGAAGGCGCGCACGTACTCCAAGGGGAACCGGCAGAAGGTCGCGCTCGTCGCGGCGTTCGCGTCCGACGTCGAGCTGCTCGTGCTCGACGAGCCGACGTCGGGCCTCGACCCCCTCATGGAGTCGGTGTTCACGCAGTGCGTGCGCGAGGTCACGGCGGAGGGCCGGTCGGTGCTGCTCTCGAGCCACATCCTCGCGGAGGTCGAGAAGCTGTGCGACACCGTGACGATCATCCGCGCCGGCCGCACGGTCCAGTCCGGCACGCTCGCCGAGCTGCGGCACCTCACGCGGTCGTCGGTCACCGCGGTGACCGACCGCGACCCCGCCGCCCTCGACGCGCTCGACGGCGTGCACGACCTCCTCGTCGAGCCCGGCGCCGACGGGACCCGAGCCCGGTTCGACGTCGACAACGACCACGTGCAGCCCGTGCTGCGCGCGCTCACCGACCTCGGGCTGCGGTCCGTCACGGTCACCCCGCCGTCGCTCGAGGAGCTGTTCCTGCGCCACTACGGCGACGAGCTCGCCCAGCTCGACGGGGCCGGTGCGCTGTGAGCGCCCCCACCGCGGCACCGCCCCGCGGCCGAGGCGCCGCCGTCGCTCCCGAGCCTCCCCGCCCGGGCCGCGCGGCGACGGGCTGGCTCACCCTGCTGCGCTTCGTCCTGCGCCGCGACCGGGTCCGCATCCCCGTGTGGACGGCGTCCGTCGCGCTCCTCTTCGGGTATGCGGCCGTCGCCCTCGACACGCTCTACCCGACGGCGGCCGACCGCCAGGCGCGCGCGGCGCTCGTCTCGAGCCCGGCCGGGATCATGCTGTCCGGGCCGCAGTACGGCATCGAGGACTACACGCTCGGCGCGATGATCGCCAACGAGATGGCGCTCACCGTCATGGTCGCCGTCGCGATCATGAGCATCTTCCTCGTCGTGCGGCACACGCGCGCCGAGGAGGAGACCGGCCGGGCCGAGCTCGTCCGGGCGGGCGTCGTGGGGCGGCACGCACCCGCGACCGCGGCGTTCGTCGCGGCGGTCGTCGCGAACGCGGCCATCGCGCTCGCGACCGGCGTCGTGCTCGTCGCGACCGGTCTCGACGCCGTGGACTCCCTCGCGCTCGGCGCCGCCGTCGGGGTCACGGGCCTCGTGTTCGCCGCCGTCGCCGTCGTGACGAGCCAGGTCACCGAGCACGCGCGCGGCGCGAGCGGGCTCGCGCTCGCCGTGCTCGGCGTCGCGTTCCTGCTCCGCGCCGTCGGCGACGTGCAGGAGGAGCACGGGAGCTGGGTCTCGTGGCTCTCCCCCATCGGGTGGGCGCAGCAGATCCGGGCGTTCGTCGACCTGCGCTGGTGGCCCCTCGGCCTGTCCGTCGCGCTCGTGGTGCTGCTCCTCGCCCTGGGCGCGGCGCTCGCCGCCCGGCGCGACCTCGGCGCCGGGCTCGTGCCGCCCCGCGCGGGCCGGCCCGACGCCGCCCGGTGGCTCGCGAGCCCGCTCGCCCTCGCGTGGCGCCAGCAGCGCGCGTCCGTGCTCGCGTGGGCGATCGGGATCGGCGTCACGGCGCTCGCGTGCGGGACGTTCGTCGACTCGGTGGGCGACATGGTCGCGGCCAACCCCGAGGTCGCCCAGATGATCGGCGACGCGTCCGACCTCGTGGCCGGCTTCGTCGCCGTCATGGCGCTCTTCCTCGGGCTCGGCGCAGGCGGGTTCGCCGTCGCCTCGGCCCAGCGCGCGCGGGGCGAGGAGACCGCGGGGCGGCTCGAGCCGGTGCTCGCGACAGGCGTCGGGCGCGTGCGGTGGCTCGCGGGCCAGCTCGTCGTGACGCTGGTCGGGACGTGCGTGCTGCTGGCCGTGAGCGCCGTCGGGCTGTGGCTCGGCGCCCTGAGCGTCGGGGAGGACGCGTTCGGCCTCGGGGACCACCTCGCCGCGTCGTTCGCGTACCTGCCCGCGGTCGCGGTCGTCGCGGGGGTCGCGGTGGCGGCGTTCGGGTCGCGCCCTGGCCTCGCGGCGCTCGCGTGGGCGCTCCTCGCCTACTCGTTCGTCGTGACGATGTTCGGCGCCCTGCTCGACCTCCCGTCGTGGGCGAGCGGGCTCTCGCCCTTCTGGCACGTGCCCCAGCTCCCCGGGGCCGACGCCGAGCCGTGGCCCTTCGTGTGGCTCACGCTCCTCGCCGTCGTGCTCGTCGCGCTGGGCCTCGCGGGCTTCCGCCGCCGCGACGTCCCGCGCCCCTGACGCGTGGCCGTCGTGGGCTCCGGCTAGGCTCGATCCACCTTTTCCGACCACGGAGGTGACGGTCATGTCCACGCCCGACCGGAGCGACGCGACGCGCTCGGCCAGGGCCACCCTGCACGAGTGGGTCGACGCGATCCCCACGCGGGAGCCGACCGAGGGCGCGGGAGCGCGCGAGCCGCGCACGTGGGTCGCGGCCCTCGCGCTCGAGGGCACGTGGCTGGGCCTGTACCAGGACGCGTACCGGTTCACCGAGACGGAGTGGGACGAGCTGGTCGACGACCTCTCCCGGTACGCCCACGTCCGGCCGCCCGCGCGCGCCGTCGTGTTCCGCGACGTCGAGCTCGACGAGGACCCGTTCCGCGACGACGAGCGCCCGCTCGTGGACGCGGTGCTGCGGGTCGCGCTCGAGGAGGGGGTCGAGAACGTCACCTTCGCCGCGGTCGCGCGGCGGTGCGACCGCAGCGAGTCGACCCTGCGGTCGATGTTCGGGGACGCGGAGACGCTGGTCGACGACGTCGCGATCGAGGTCGTGCAGTCCGGGTTCGACGACCTCTCGCCGCTGCGGCTCGACCCGTCGCGCGCCGCGGTCGCGGCGTCGGTCGCGGCGCTCGACGACTCGCGCAAGGCGGCGGCGCTCCTGCGCCTCTACGCCCTCGGCGGGGTCACGCGCGACGACGTGCCCGAGGGCCAGCACGCCGTCCACGCGGACGTGCTGCGCGCGTGGCGGGAGGAGGGCGCGCCGTCGTCCCTCGTGCTCGCGGCGCTCGCGTGCGACGGCTGGCGGGCGGGCGAGCGGCAGCGCGCGCTGCTCTTCCCTCCGGCCCTGCCGGGTGCGGTCGTGCGCGAGCTCGCGCGCCTCGTCGACGACGCCGCGGGCCCCGTGACGCCGTAGCGGTCCCCTCACGGCCCGCGGCTCCCGCTCAGCGCCGGAGCTCGCGCTCGTGGACGACGCCGGGGCACGGGACCGCGACGACGTCACCGCGCCGCAGGTCCTCGGGGAGCCGCGCGACGCCCCCGGCGCGACCGGGGGCGGGGTGCACGGTGAAGCGGCGCAGGGGTGCCGCCGAGACGCGGCCGACGAGCCGGGCCTCCTCGACCGCCGCGCCGCACGCGTCGAGGTCGGCGTCGAGCCACAGCTGCCGGTGGTGGCCGCCGAGGCGCGGGACGACGTCCTCCACCCCGGCGAGCACGACGCACCGCGGCGACGCCTCCCACAGGCGCCCCACGCGGCCGGGGTCGGCGCTCGCGGGCACGTGGACGGTCGGGGTCGCGCGCAGCCGGGCGCAGGCGGCGAGGCTCGTCCCGTCGACGAGCACGTCGTGCGGGGCGAGGACGGTGCCGCCCGGCCAGGCCGACGAGGGAGCGCCGCGCAGCGCGGCGAGCCGGGCGGAGAACGCGGTGTGCACGAGGGTCATGGCTCCGGTCTACCGCGCGCGGCGGGGGCGGGGACCGGGCCTGACGGAACGCACACGGCCCGCGCCCGGATCCTCACGGCCTCCCGACGGGCGTGGTCGCCGCCCGTCGGGAAGCCGCCCGCGGACGGCCCTCAGGACGCCGCGGTCGGCGCCCCGGGGTCCGGCTCGAAGCGGTAGCCCATGCCCGCCTCGGTGAGCAGGTAGCGCGGGGCCGCCGGCTCCGGCTCGAGCTTCTTGCGGAGCTGCGCGACGTACAGGCGCAGGTAGCCCGTGTCGCTCACGTGCTGGGAGCCCCAGATCTCCGTGAGCAGCGTCTGCCGCGTGACGAGCTTGCCCGGGTTGCGGACGAGCCGCTCCAGCACCTGCCACTCCGTCGGGGTGAGCCGCACCTGCTCGGTCTGGCCGTCGCGCACGCGCACGACGCTGTGGGCCGACAGGTCGACCGTCACGTCGCCCAGCACGACGACCGGCGCGGAGTCCTCGTGCGCGACGCGGCGCGTGAGCGCGCGGATGCGCGCGAGCAGCTCCTCGATGGAGAACGGCTTCGTGACGTAGTCGTCGGCGCCCGCGTCGAGGGCCTCGACCTTGTCGGCGGCGCCCGTGCGCCCGGAGACGACGAGGATCGGGGCGTCCGACCAGCCCCGGACGGCGTGGATCACGTCGAGGCCGTCGAGCTCGGGCATGCCGAGGTCGAGCATGAGGACGTCGGGCCGGTGGTCGATCGCGCGCGCGATCGCCTGCGAGCCCGAGGTCGCCGTGATGATCTCGTAGCCCTGCGCGGTGAGGGTGATGCGCAGGGCGCGCAGGATCTGCGGGTCGTCGTCGGCGATGAGGATCTTCATGGCGCGCTGGTCTCCGGGGCGTCGGGGTGGGGCGTCGGGCCTGCGGCGGGCAGGGCCACGACCATGGTGAGCCCTCCACCGGGGGTGTCCTCGGGGGTGAGCGTGCCGCCCATGCCCTCGACGAACCCCTTCGACAGCGCGAGGCCGAGCCCGAGGCCGGTCGTGTTGTCGGTGTCGCCGAGGCGCTGGAACGGCACGAACACGTCCTCGCGCCGCTCGGGCGGGATGCCCGGGCCGTGGTCGACGACGCGGATCTCGACCGACCCCCCGAACGCGCTCGTCGAGATCCGCACGCGCTCGTCCGGCGGCGAGTGCCGCGTCGCGTTGGCGAGCAGGTTGACCAGCACGCGCTGGAGCAGCACCGGGTCGGCGACGACCGCGGGGACGTCGAGCTCGAGGTCGAGCTCCACCTGGGCGGGCCCGAGACCGAGCTCGTCGAGCGCGGGCAGCACGACGTCGGCCGGCTCGACCTCGGTGCGCGACACCCCGAGGACGCCCGCCTCCAGCCGGCTCACGTCGAGCAGGTCGGTGATGAGCGTGCCGAGCGCGCCGAGGCTCTCGTCGGCGGTCGCGAGCAGCTCGTCCCGGTCGGCGGGGCTGAGCGCGCCGCGCGTCGAGCGCAGGCCGCTCACGGCGGCGGTCGCGGCGCTCAGGGGGCGGCGCAGGTCGTGGCTCAGCGCCGACAGCAGCGCGCTGCGCACGCGGTCGGACTCGGCGAGCTGGTCCATCTCGCTCGCGACCTCGGCGAGGTCGCTGTGCTCGAGCGCCGCCTCGAGCTGGACGGCGATGACGTTGAGCAGGCGCCGCTCGGACGCGGCGAGGTCCGGCCCGAACAGCTCGAGGTCGGCGCGGTCGTCCACGCGCACCGTCGTGCTGGGCGCACCCGGCCCCGGGTCGCCGTCGGCCGCGAGCTCCGTCCCGGAGACGACGAGCCGCGCCCCCACCATGCCGAACGCCTCGCGCGCCCGGCTCACGAGGGCCTGCACGGCGTCCTGCCCGCGCAGGACGCTGCCCGCGACCGTGGCGAGCACCTCGGACTCCGCGGCCGCCCGCCGGGCCGCGCGCGTCGTGCGCGCCGCGCGGTCGACGACGACGCTCACGAGGACGGCGATGACGACGTACAGGACGAGGGCCACGAGGTGGAACCGCTCGCCCACGGTGATCGTGTGCAGGGGCTCGACGAAGAAGTAGTCGAGCGTGACGCCCGACAGGACCGCGGCGTAGACCGCGGGCCAGACGCCCCCGACGAGCGCGACGACGACGACGAGCAGCTGGTACGCCAGGACGTCGGTCACGAGCGTGTCCTCGTCGCGCGCCGTGACGAGGAGCCAGGTGAGCAGCGGTCCGCCGACGAGCGCGAGCACGAACCCGGCGACGCGGCGGCGCAGGGTGAGCGCGCCGCCCGAGCGGGGCAGGCGCGCCCCTCCCCCGGCGGCGGCGTGGTTGACGATGTGGACGTCGATGTTGCCCGCCTCGCGCGTGACCGTCGCGCCGATGCCGGGGCCGCTGAGGGCCGACGCGAGCCGGCCCCGGCGCGAGACCCCGATGACGAGCTGCGTGGCGTTGACGCCCTTGGCGAACTCGACGAGCGCGGTCGGGACGTCGTCGCCCACGACCTGGTGGTACGTCCCGCCGAGCTGCTCGACGAGCGCGCGCTGGTGCGCGAGCGCGCCGGGGGCCGCGTCGCGCAGGCCGTCCTGCGTCGTGACGTGCACCGCGAGGAGCTGGCCGCCCGCCGACCGCGCGGCGATGCGGGCGCCGCGCCGCACGAGCGTCTCCCCCTCCGGGCCGCCCGTGAGCGTCACGACGACGCGCTCGCGCGCCTCCCACGTGCTGTCGATCCCGTGCTCGGTCCGGTAGAGCTGGAGCGCCGCGTCCACCTCGTCGGCGAGCCAGAGCAGCGCGAGCTCGCGCAGCGCGGTGAGGTTGCCGAGGCGGAAGTAGTTCGACAGCGCCGCGTCGACGCGCTCGGCCGGGTACACGTACCCGCCCGCGAGACGGTCGCGCAGCGCCTGGGGCGCGAGGTCGACGACCTCGATCTGGTCGGCGCCGCGCAGGACGGCGTCGGGGATCGTCTCGCGCTGCACGGCGCCCGTGATCTTCTCGACCACGTCGTTGAGCGACTCGATGTGCTGGATGTTGACGGTCGAGATGACGTCGATCCCGGCGTCGAGCAGCCGGTCGACGTCCTGCCAGCGCTTCTCGTGGGCGAGGCCCGGCGCGTTCGTGTGCGCGAGCTCGTCGACGAGCGCGACGTCCGGGCGCCGCGCGAGGACGGCGTCCAGGTCGAGGTCCGTGAGCTCGACGCCCCGGTGGGTCACGCGGACGCGCGGCACCACCTCGAGGCCCTCCGCCATGGCCGCCGTCGCGGCGCGGCCGTGGGTCTCCACGACCGCGACCACGACGTCCCGGCCCTCTTCGCGCAGACGGCGGCCCTCCTCGAGCATGGCGTAGGTCTTCCCGACGCCGGGCGCCGCGCCGAGGAGGACCCGCAGCCGTCCGCGCGCCATGCTCAGCCTCCGATCCGGTCCAGGGCGACGTTGAGCTCGAGCACGTTCACCGTCGGCTCGCCGAGGTACCCCAGCGCACGTCCCCCAGTGTGCCGCGCGACGAGCTCCTCGACCTGCGCGGTGGTCAGACCGCGCGCCGCCGCGACGCGGTCGACCTGGACGGCGGCGTAGGCCGGGCTGATGTGAGGGTCGAGCCCGGAGCCCGAGGCCGTGAGCGCGTCCACGGGGACGTCGGCCGGGTCGATGCCCTCGAGCTCCGCGACCTGGGCGCGCCGCTCCGTGATCGCGGCGACGAGGTCCGCGTTCTCGGGGCCGAGGTTCGAGCCCGACGACGCCGCGGCGTCGTACCCGTCGCCCGCCGCCGACGGCCGGGGCTGGAAGTACTCGGGCAGCGGGTCGCCGTCGGCGTCGGTGAACGCCTGCCCGAGCAGGGCCGACCCGACGACCCGGCCCGCGCCGTCGTGCACGAGCGAGCCGTCGGCGCGCGCCGGAAGGACGAGCTGCCCGACGCCGGTGACGACGAGCGTGTACCCGACGCCGAGGAGGAGGGTGAGGACGAGCATCGCCCGGGTCGCGACCCAGACGACCCGCCCGGTGCTGCGTGCCGTGGTGTTCATGGGGTTCTCCTGGTCGTCGTGCGGGTCAGTAGCCGGGGAGGAGGCGCACGACGAGGTCGATGAGCCAGATGCCGACGAACGGCGCCACGAGGCCGCCGACGCCGTAGACGAGCAGGTTCCGCCCGAGGATCGTCGAGGCGTCGGCCGGCCGGTACCGCACGCCGCGCAGCGCGAGCGGGATGAGCAGCACGATGACGATCGCGTTGAAGACGATCGCCGACAGCACCGCCGACGACGGCGAGCTGAGGCCCATGACGTTGAGCACCTCGAGGCCGGGGAACACGCCCATGAACATCGCGGGGATGATCGCGAAGTACTTCGCGACGTCGTTGGCGATCGAGAACGTGGTGAGCGCCCCGCGCGTGATGAGGAGCTGCTTGCCGATGCGCACGACGTCGATGAGCTTCGTCGGGTCGGAGTCGAGGTCGACCATGTTGCCGGCCTCCTTCGCGGCCGACGTGCCGGAGTTCATCGCGACGCCCACGTCGGCCTGCGCCAGGGCGGGCGCGTCGTTCGTGCCGTCGCCCGTCATGGCGACGAGGTTGCCGCCCTCCTGCTCGGCGCGGATGAGCGCGAGCTTGTCCTCGGGCGTGGCCTCGGCCAGGAAGTCGTCGACGCCGGCCTCCTGCGCGATCGCGGCGGCGGTGAGCGGGTTGTCGCCCGTGATCATCACCGTCCGGATGCCCATCGACCGCAGCTCGGCGAAGCGGTCCGCGATGCCCTCCTTGACGACGTCCTTGAGGTGGACGACGCCGAGCACGCGGCTCACGCCGTCGGGCGTGCGCACCGCGACGACGAGCGGCGTGCCGCCCGACTGCGCGACCTCCTCCACGACGTCGTCGAGCTCCGCGAGCACGCTCGACGCCGCCCGCTCGCCGCCCTGCTCGACCCACGCCGTCACGGCGGAGCCGGCGCCCTTGCGGATCTGGGTCCCGTCCGGCTCGTCGAGCCCCGACATCCGGGTCTGCGCCGTGAACGGCACGATCTCGCCCGGCGCGGTCGGCCCGACGTCGAGGCCCCCGCGGCGCGCGAGCTCGACGATCGACGTGCCCTCCGGCGTCGGGTCGGCGAGGGACGACAGCGCGGCGGCGCGGACGAGCTCGCGCTCGTCGACGTCGCGCAGCGCGACGAACCGCGCGGCCTGCCGGTTGCCGTAGGTGATGGTGCCCGTCTTGTCGAGCAGGAGGGTCGTGACGTCGCCCGCCGCCTCGACCGCGCGGCCGGACATCGCGAGCACGTTGCGCTGCACGAGGCGGTCCATCCCCGCGATGCCGATCGCCGAGAGCAGCGCGCCGATCGTCGTCGGGATGAGGCAGACCAGGAGCGCGACGAGGACGGCGACGCTCACGGGGCTCGCCGCGTACGACGCGACGGGGTTGAGCGTGAGGGCGACCACGACGAACACGATCGACAGCGACGCGAGGAGGATGCTCAGCGCGATCTCGTTCGGCGTGCGCTGCCGGCTCGCGCCCTCGACGAGCGCGATCATCCGGTCGACGAACGTCTCGCCCGGCATCGAGGTGACGCGCACGACGATGCGGTCCGACAGGACGCGCGTGCCGCCGGTGACGGCGGACCGGTCGCCGCCCGACTCGCGGATCACCGGCGCGGACTCGCCCGTGATCGCGGACTCGTCGACCGACGCGATGCCCCAGACGATCTCGCCGTCGCCGGGGACCAGCTCCCCCGCCTCGACGACGACGACGTCCCCCAGCCGCAGGTCGGCCGAGGACACCTCGACCGCGCGGGCGCGCAGGGCGCCGGGGTCGTCCGTCTCGTCGTACGCGGCGACCCGGTGCGCGACGGTCGCGGTGCGGGTCCGGCGCAACGAGTCGGCCTGGGCCTTGCCGCGGCCCTCGGCGACCGACTCCGCGAGGTTGGCGAACAGGACCGTGAGCCAGAGGAACACGGCGATGACCGCGGTGAAGGACCCGGGGACGGGCGTGCCGCCCGACTCCTCCGGGCCGCCGAGGAACGGCTCGACGACCGCGATCACGGTGGTGAGCGCTGCCCCGACCCAGACGAGGAACATCACGGGGTTGCGCCACATCTGGCGCGGGTCGAGCTTGCGGAACGCGCCGGGCAGCGCCTGGCGCACCTGCGACCAGGTGAAGAGGCCGCCGGTGGTCGCGGCCGGCTGGTGCACGGCGCGCGGGGAGGGGTGGGTGAGCGTGGACATGGGTTACAGCAGCCCTTCAGCCAGGGGACCCAGCGCGAGAACGGGGAAGTACGTGAGCGCGGTGAGGAGGACCACCACGCCGATCAGGAGCCCCACGAACTGGGGGCGGTGGGTCGGCAGCGTGCCGACGGTGGCGGGCACCTTGTCCTGCTGCGCGAGCGAGCCCGCGAGCGCGAGGACGAGGACGATCGGCACGAACCGGCCGAGCAGGATCGCGACGCCGAGCGCGGTGTTGAGCCACGGGGTGTTCGCGGTGAGCCCGGCGAACGCCGACCCGTTGTTGTTGGCCGCGGACGTGAAGGCGTACAGCACCTCGGTCGTGCCGTGCACGCCGGGGTTCCAGATCGACACCGTCTCGACGCTCTCGCGCACGGGCGGGATCGCGAAGCTCAGGGCCGTGCCGGCGAGCACGAGCGTCGGCGTCACGAGGATGTAGAGGCTCGCGAGCTTGATCTCGCGCGGCCCGATCTTCTTCCCCAGGTACTCCGGCGTGCGACCGACCAGCAGGCCCGCGATGAAGACCGCGATGACGGCGAGCACGAGCATCCCGTACAGCCCGGAGCCGACGCCGCCCGGGGCGACCTCGCCGAGCATCATGTTGAGCAGCGGGAGCATCCCGCCCAGCGCCGTGTAGGAGTCGTGCATCGAGTTGACCGCGCCGGTCGACGTCGTGGTGCTCGTGGTGGCGAAGAGGGTCGAGCCGATGATCCCGAACCGCGCCTCCTTGCCCTCCATCGCACCCCCGGCGAGCTGCGGCGCGGTGCCGTTCCCGGCGGACTCCAGCGCGGTGAGCGCGACGAACGACGCCACGAAGAGCACGCCCATCGTCGCGAGGATCGCGTAGCCCTGGCGGTCGTCGCCGACCATGCGGCCGAACGTGCGCGGCAAGGAGAACGGGATGACGAGCATGAGCAGGACCTCGACGACGTTCGTCCACGCCGACGGGTTCTCGAACGGGTGCGCCGAGTTCACGTTGAAGAACCCGCCGCCGTTCGTGCCGAGCAGCTTGATGACCTCCTGCGAGGCCACCGGCCCGCCCGGCACGCTCTGGGTGCCGCCCGCGAGGGTCGTGACCTGCGTGAAGCCGTCGAAGTTCTGCACGACCCCGCCGACGAGCAGCACGACCGCGCCGACGAGGGAGATCGGGAGCAGGATGCGCAGGCACCCGCGCACGAGGTCCACCCAGAAGTTGCCGATCGTGCCGACCCGGCGGTATGCGAAGCCCCGCACGAGCGCGACGGCGACCGCCATGCCGACCGCCGCGGACACGAAGTTCTGCACCGCGAGCCCGGCGAGCTGCACGGTGTAGCCGAGCGTCTGCTCCGGCGAGTACGACTGCCAGTTCGTGTTGCCCACGAACGACGCGGCGTTGTTGAAGGCGAGGTGCTCCGACGGTGCGGGCAGCCCGAGCGAGTACGGGAGCCACTGCTGCGTGCGCTGGAGCAGGTAGAGCAGCACGAGACCCACGGCCGAGAACGCGAGGATGCTGCGCAGGTAGGCGGGCCACGTCTGCTCGGAGCGGGGGTCGACGCCCAGGACGCGGTACAGGCCCCGCTCGACCCGCCAGTCCTTCGGCGAGGAGTAGACCCGCGCCATGTGGTCGCCCAGCGGGCGGTAGAGCGCCGCGAGGACCAGGGCGACGGTCCCGAGCGCGAGGAGCGCGAAGATCCAGGTCATCAGAAGCGCTCCGGTCTCACGAGCGCCACCACGAGATACACGATCGCCGCCGCACCGAGAGCCGCGGCGAGGAGCTCGAGCACGATCACAGCTTCTCCACCGCCTTCCCGATTCCGGCGACCAGCACGAACACGGCGATCACGCCGAGCACGTAGACGATGTCGAGCACGAGACGTCCCCAGGTCGAGACCGACGGCCCCCTGTCGGGCGGCCGGGCACCCACCGGACGGGGCGCCGACGACGATCGAACACCCGCTCCGGGACGGCGGAGCCCGTCCTCACGGGACCCATACGGGCCGGGGCGCGACGCTAACGATCTCCTGACGGTCGGCCGTCGGTCCGGGCGGTCGCGGACGAGCCCGTCGGTTCCCGTGGGGAGTTCGTGACGAGTGCGTGACCGACGCCCCGCCATCGGGGGCGGCGGCCGCCGTCGGGCACCTAGGATGTCCCGCATGATCTTCAAGGCCGTCGGCGACGGGCGCCCCTACCCGGACCACGGCCGGGTCACCGCCCGCGACTGGGCGGAGGTGCCCCCGCGTCAGGTGCGCCTCGACGAGCTCGTCACCACCAAGCGCACGCTCGACCTCGACGCGCTCCTCGCCGAGGACTCCACGTTCTTCGGCGACCTCTTCGCGCACGTGGTCGAGTTCGACGGCGTCCTCTACCTCGAGGACGGCCTGCACCGCGCCGTCCGCGCCGCCCTGCAGCAGCGGGCGATCCTGCACGCGCGCGTGCTGACGCTGCGATGAGCGGCCGGTCCGGTAGGTTGCTGGCGTGACACTCCGCCCCGACACCGCGCGCGCCGTCCGCCGCCGGCGCATGCACGAGCGCCAGGCCGTCGTGTTCGGGCTGCTCATCGCGGCGCTCGCCGTCGTCGGGATCGGCGCGCTCGCCGTGTACACCGGGGCGATCGAGGCGCCGTTCGACCGGGAGCTGTCCTCGCCCGAGGCCGTCGACGACCTCGCGGACGTCAAGGTCCCCTGCCTCGCGGACGGCACGCTGCCCGTCGCCACGGGCGACATCCAGGTCAACGTCTACAACGCGTCCGGCAAGGACGACCCGCTGGGCCGGCTCAACCAGGACATCCTCACGTCGCGCGGGTTCGCGGTGCTCTCGACGGGCAACGCCCCGGACCTCGACGGCGACGGGAAGTCCGACGTCGTGTCGCGCACGCAGATCCACTTCGGTGCCGCGGGCGTCGCGCAGGCGTACACCCTCGCCGCGCACTACGAGAACCCGGGCCTCGTGCTCGACGCGCGCGAGGACGCGACCGTCGACCTCTACGTGGGCGCCGACTTCGAGAACATCGTGGACCCGGAGCTCGTCGGCCTGTCCGGCGACGTCCCGCTCGAGAGCCGCGCGGGCTGCGTGCCGATCGAGGAGATCACGCCCCGCCCGCTGCCCGTGCCCCCTGCCGAGGGCTAGCACGTCCCGGCCCGGCGCCCGCCGGGCCTCCTGACCGCCGAACGGTACCCATGAGCACCCTGCCCCTCCGGCCCGCCCGGACCACCGACCCCGCCGAGGTCGACCGCCTGTACGAGATCTGCCTGCGGACCGGTGCGTCCGGCGCCGACGCGAGCGGGCTCTACACCGACCCGCGCCTGCTCGGCGAGGTCTACCTCGGCGCGTACCTCGCGCTCGAGCCGCAGCTGGCGTCCGTCGTCGAGGCCGACGGCGTCGTGGCCGGCTACGTGCTCGGCGCCCGCGACACCGCCGCGTTCGAGGACCGGTGCGAGCGCAAGTGGTGGCCGCCGCTCCGGGAGCGCTACCCCCTCGGGAGCTTCACCGCGGGGTCGCGCGACGAGGCGCTCGTCGAGCAGATCCACCGCCCGCACCGCACGGACCCGTCCGTGCTCGACGACTACCCGTCGCACCTGCACGTCGACCTGCTGCCGTCGGCCCAGGGCGGCGGCAACGGCCGCCGCCTCATGGAGGTGCTCTTCGACGCGCTGCGCGCCGCCGGGTCGCCCGGGGTGCACCTCGGCGTGGCGGAGGACAACGCGTCCGCGATCGGCTTCTACGAGCACCTCGGCTTCACCCGGCTCGACGTCGCCGAGGGCCTCGTCCTGGGCCTGCGCCTCTAGCCGACGGCCCGGCGGGCTCGCGCCTGCCGGGCCGTCGTCTTCGTGAAGCCTCCGAGGAGGCCGCTCCCGCGCGTCGCGTCAGCGGGCGTCCTCGACCGTCTCGTGGACGGCGGGCTCGTCGCCCCCGGGGGCCGACGCCGGGCTCGCGGGCTCCTGCGTCGTGCCGCGCCACCGCGAGAGGTTCCGCATCACGTGGTAGATCACGAGCGCCGCGGCGGTGCCCAGCGCGATCCCCTCGAACGTCAGGTCGCCCACGGCCCACGTGAAGTTGGCGATGCCGACGACGAGCGGCACGGCCGCGGTCGTGAGGTTGACCGGGTCGGAGAAGTCGACCTTGTTCTGCACCCAGATGCGCGCGCCGAGGATTCCGATCATGCCGTAGAGCATGGTCGCGGCACCGCCCAGGACGCCGACCGGGATCGTCGCGATGAGCGCGCCGAACTTCGGCGACAGGGAGAGCACCAGCGCGGTCGCCGCGGCGACCCAGTACGCCCCGGTCGAGTACACGCGCGTGGCCGCCATGACCCCGATGTTCTCGGCGTACGTCGTCGTGCCCGAGCCGCCGCCGACCCCCGCGAACGTCGTCGCGAGGCCGTCGGCGAAGAGCGCGCGACCGGTGAGGTCGTCGAGGTTCTTGCCCGTCATCGCGGCGACCGACTTCACGTGCCCGACGTTCTCCGCGATGAGCACGAGCACGACCGGGACGAACAGGCCGAGCACGGCGACGTCGAACGTCGGCGTGACGAACTCCGGGAGCCCGACCCAGGCAGCCTTGCGCACCGCGTCGAACGACACCTCGCCCTGGATCACGGCCACGACGTAGCCGACGACCACGCCGACGAGGATCGACAGCCGCCCGAGGATCCCCTTGAACAGGACGCTCACGAGGATGATCGCGGCGAGCGTGACGACGGCCGTGACCGGCGCCTGCTGGAAGTTGCCCCACGCCGCCGGGGCGAGGTTGAGCCCGATGAGCGCGACGATCGTGCCCGTGACGATCGGCGGCATGACGACGTCGATCCACCGCGCGCCCGCGACGTGGACCAGGAGGCCGACGGCCGCGAGCACGAGGCCCGTGACGAGGATCCCGCCGACCGCGACCGACTGGCCCTGGGACGCGGTCGCCGCACCGATCGGCGCGATGAACGCGAAGCTCGACCCGAGGTAGCTCGGGAGGCGGTTCCGCGTGATGAGCAGGAACCCGACCGTGCCGATCGCCGAGAAGAACAGCGTCGTCGCGGGCGAGAAGCCCGTGAGGAGCGGCACGAGGAACGTCGCGCCGAACATGGCGACGACGTGCTGCATCCCGATCCCGATGGTCCGCGGCCAGGTCAGACGCTCGTCCGGGTCGACGACGTCCCCCGGTCGGACCGTCTTCCCGTCACCGTGCAACCGCCACCCGATGGCGCTCATGTCTCTCCCGTCCGTGAAGCCCGTGTGAAAAAACCCCCGGTGCAGGGTAGTGGCCCGACGTCACGGCGGTGTTTCCGGGGCGACCCGTGGGCACGGGCGTCACGGCAGCTGCGGCACGACCTCGCTCGCGACAAGCTCCAGGTGGTCGAGGTCGTGCAGGTCGAGCACCTGGAGGTAGAAGCGCGTCGCGCCCTGCTCCGCGGCGGCCGCGATCTTGTCCGCGACCTCGCCGACCGTGCCGGCCAGGCCGTTGCGGCGGACCTCGTCGGGCTCGCGCCCGATCGCGTCGGCCCGACGGCGGAACTCCGCCTCGTCCTTGCCCACCGCGACGACGAACGCCGCCGAGTACACGAGCGAGTCGGGGTCGCGGTCGGCGTCGAGGCACGCGGCGCGCACGTTCTCGAACCGGTCGGGCAGGACGCCCGGGTCGGGGAACGCCGCGTTGAACTCGCTGGCGTACCGGGCCGCGAGCGCCGGGGTGCGCCGGGGCCCGTGGCCGCCGACGATCACCGGGACGCGCTCCTGCGCGGGCTTCGGCAGGGCCGGGGAGTCCGTGAGCGTGTAGTGCTCGCCGCTGAAGGAGAACGTCTCGCCGACCGGCGTCTCCCACAGCCCGGTGATCACCGCGAGCTGCTCCTCGAGGATCCCGAACCGCTTCTCCGGGAACGGGATGCCGTACGCCTCGTGCTCGCGGGCGTACCAGCCCGCGCCGAGGCCGAGCTCGACGCGGCCGCCCGACATCTGGTCGACCTGCGCGACCTGGATCGCGAGCACGCCGGGGTGGCGGAACGTCGCCGACGACACGAGCGTGCCGAGCCGGATGCGGCTCGTCTCGCGGGCGAGGCCGGAGAGCGTCGTCCAGGCGTCGGTCGGGCCGGGCAGCCCGTCGCCGTCGCCCATGACGAGGTAGTGGTCGGAGCGGAAGAAGGCGTCGAAACCGAGGTCCTCGGTGGCCTTCGCGACAGCGAGGAGGTCGTCGTACGACGCGCCCTGCTGGGGCTCGGTGAAGATGCGCAGGTCGATCTGGGTCATGCCGTCACCCTGCCACACCGCGCGCCCGCCCCCGCCCGCACGACGCCCTTCCGCGAGGTAGGACGTGCGGTCGCGAACGAGGACGCGCAGAGCTCTACCTCGCGCCCGGACGTCCTCCCTCGCTGGTCACGGCGGACGCGGTGCGGTCAGTCCGCCAGAGGGACGAGGTCGAGCTCCTGGAACTCCGCGACCTCGGGGATCCACCGCTCAGCGACGAAGCGGCGGTGGTCCGGGTGGGCGTCGTAAGCGGCGTACGCGGCGTCGTCGTCGAACACCATGGAGAACTGGAACGTCAGCGGGCTCTTCGGGCTCACCTGGCGCGAGACGGTGAAGTCCCGGACGCCCGGGACCCCGGTGAGCGTCGTGCGGGCGGTGCCGAGGAACTCGGCCTCCTCCGCGCTGCCGGCGGGGTGGACGAGGCGGAAGGCAACGGTGTGCTGGATCACCTCGCCACGGTAGACGGGGCACGTGACCGGCGCCCGCTAGTCTCGCCGCGTGCGCATCCTCTGGCGTGACCTCGCGAGGTCCTTCGACGAGAGCGTCGAGGGGCGCCTGCCGGACGGGTTCGTGCGCGGCAGCCGGGCGTCCGACGGCGCGCGGCTCGTCGAGCGGTACCGCGCGCTCGGCTGGTCCGTCGAGCGGGACGGCCGGCCGTGGGACGGTGGCGCACTCCACCGCGCCGCGGACCACGCGCTCCCGACGGCCTTCGTCCGCCTCGCCCCCGGCGTCTCCGTCAACCTGTTCCTGTGGCCCGACGACGAGATCGCCTTCGACGTCGACGCCCGGGAGATCCACGACCAGCACACCCTCGACGCGGTCTGCCGCTTCCTCGCGCAGACGGGCCGGGCGCTCGCCACGGACGTCGACCTGTGCCCGGAGGGGACGACCACGCCGTTCCTGCGATACACCCGGCAGGCGGACAGCGTGGGCCGCTGTCCCTAGGCTGGCGACCATGCGCGTGAGCACCGTGATCCTGCCGATCTACCCGTGGCGCGAGGGCCGGGACGTGTGGCGGTCCGCCGACGACCTCGGGTTCCACGCCGCCTACACGTACGACCACCTGTCGTGGCGGTCGTTCCGCGACGGCCCGTGGTTCGGCGCGGTCCCGACGCTCGCCGCCGCGGCGGGCGTCACCGAGCGGGTGCGGCTGGGCACGCTCGTGTCGTCGCCGAACTTCCGCGAGCCGGTGACGTTCGCGAAGGACGTCATGACGCTCGACGACCTGTCGGGCGGGCGCGTGACCGTCGGCCTGGGCGCGGGGACGACGGGCTTCGACGCGACGGTCCTCGGCGGCGAGCCGTGGTCGGCCCGGGAGCGCGCCGACCGGTTGCGCGACTTCACGATCCTGCTCGACCGCCTGCTCACCGAGCCCGCCGTCACGCACGTCGAGGGTCACTACCGGGCGCACGAGGCGCGGACCATCCCCGGGCCGGTCCAGTCGCCCCGGGTGCCGTTCGCCGTCGCCGCGACCGGCCCGCGCGGGCTGCGGCTGGCCGCGCGCTACGGGCAGGCGTGGGTGACGACGGGCGACGGCCGCCTCGGGGACGACGCGACCCCGGCGCAGTCGCGGGCCGCCGTCCGCGACCAGGTGGAGCGGCTCGACGCCGCGTGCCGCGACGCCGGTCGCGACCCGGGGTCGGTGGAGCGCATCCTGCTCACGGGCTTCACGCCCGACCCCGCGCTGGAGTCGGTCGACGCGTTCGTCGAGACGGCGCGCGGGTACGCAGAGGTCGGCATCACGGAGATCGTCGTCCACCGACCCATCCCGGGCACCCAGTTCGCGGCCGACGAGCGCGTGTTCGAGCAGATCGCGACCGACGGCGCCGCGCAGGTCGCCGGGCTGTAGGGCACAGGCCGTCACGCCTCGGGAGTGTTCTCCACGCGCACAGTGTGCCGCACCTCCGGCACGTCCTCCCGCTCGGGTGGAACCTCTCGGGGCGTCGCTGCGTGTCAGAGACAGAGGGCCCGCGACACATGTCGTGCGAGGGCTCACCGGACCGGGACGCGAGGAGGCGACGTGCGCAAGGCACCGGCGGGGTGGTACGCGGACGCACCGGGCTCGGGGAGCGAGCGCTGGTACGACGGCGCGGCGTGGACCGACCGGACGCGCGAGCGCCGGGCGCGGGACGACGTCGGCCCGTGGCGGCGGGTCGTCGTGCTCGGATCGGTGGTCGTGCTGGTCGTCGCGGCGCCGCTCCTCCTCGCCGTGCTCGGCTGAGTCCCCTGCCGGGACAGCCGCCCGCCGGGAGACGCGTCAGCCGAGCGGCCCCCGCACGCGGTAGGTCACGTGGGTCACCTGGGACGCCGCCCGCACGGCGACGGTCTCGAGCGCGAGGGGCGGGACGCCGTCGAGCACGCGGTCGCCGTGGCCGAGGACCTGGGGCACGACGTGCAGCCGGAGCTCGTCGAGCAGCCCCGCCGCGATCACCTGGTTGATGGTCGCGGCCCCGCCCGCGATCGCGACGTCCCGGTCCCCCGCGGCCTCCCGCGCCTGCGCGACGGCTGACGCGACGCCGTCGGTGACGAAGAAGAACGTCGTCCCGCCCTCCAGGACGAGCGGCTCGCGCGGGTGGTGCGTGAGCACGAACACCGGCGCGTGGTACGGCGGCTCCGGGCCCCACCAGCCCTGCCAGTCCGGGTCCCACTCCCCTCGCCCGGGCGTGAACATGTTCCTGCCCATGACGAACGCCCCCGCGTCGACGATCGCGGCGATCTCCGCCGCGTTCTCGTCGGCGGTCTCGACCATCCACCGGTGCAGGTCCACGCCCGCGCCGAACGGGTGCTCCAGCGTCTGGTCGGGGCGCGAGGAGTACCCGTCCACCGACACCGCCACGTCGCACGTCACGTTCCCCATGCCGCCCTCACCCTCCGCGGCCCGCGTGCGCCGCGGCCGCCGTCGTCCGTCCTGACGACACGTCCGACCGCGGGCGGGCGCGGAACTCATCGCCGCACCCGGGTCAGCGCGGTGCGGGGGCCTCCTCGGTGGCGATGCGGAGGGCGGCGACGAGCTCGCGGTAGAGCTCGTCGGTCGCGAGGAGCTGGGGGTGCGTGCCGCGCGCGCGGACGCGGCCGTCCTCCATGACGAGGATGACGTCGGCGTCGATGACCGTGGACAGGCGGTGCGCGATGGTCACGACGGCGCGGTCGCGGGCCAGGTCCTCGATGACGGCGTGCACGGCCGCCTCGGTGAGCCCGTCGACCTGGGCGGTGGCCTCGTCGAGGAGCAGCACGTCGGGCGCGTGCAGGACGGCGCGCGCGAGGGCGACGCGCTGGCGCTCGCCACCCGAGACGGTCGTCCCGACGAGCGACGTGTCGAGGCCGTCGGGCAGCGAGCGCACCTTGGCGTCGAGACGCACCTGCGCGAGCGCCGCCCACATCGCCTTCTCGGTCGCGGCGGGGTCGGAGAGGCGCAGGTTCTCGCGGATGGTGCCCGGCACGACGGGGGTCTCCTGCTCGACGTACGCGAAGCGGCGCCGCACGTCGTCGAACGTGAGGTCGTCGTAGGGCACGCCGTCGAGGAGGATCCGCCCCGACTCGGGCTGCAGGAAGCGCAGCAGGAGCGAGAAGGTCGTGGTCTTGCCCGCCCCGGACGGGCCGACGATCGCGACCTGCCCGCGCGACGGCACGTCGAGGTCGAGGTCGCGCACCACGGGCTCGCCGCCCGGCAGATAGCGCGCGGTGACGCCGCGCAGCGACAGCCGCGGCGCGTCGTGCGGGGCCGCCGTGCCCGACGCCGCGCCCACCCCGGCCGGCCGACGCGCGGCGGGGTCGTCGTCCTCCTCCGGCTCGATGGCCTGGACCTCGCGGATCCGCCCCGCGGCCGCGATGCCGGCCTGGAGCTGGGTGACGTTCATGGTCAGCCCCGTGACGGGCTCGACGATCTGGAACGCGTAGAGCAGGAACGCGACGAGGCTCGACACGGCCAGGAGCCCCTGGTCCACGCGCCAGGCGCCGAGCGCGAGGATGACGATGATCGCGAGCTGGATGCCGCCCCCGGCGATGCTCCAGGCGACCGCCTCGGTCCGCACGGCCCGCACGCTGTGGCGCGCGGAGTCCTGCGCGTCGTCGAGCACCCGGTCGATCTGGCGCCCCTCCGCGCGGCTCGCCTTGATCGTGCGGATCGCGCGCAGCCCACCCTCGAGCGTGCCGCCGAGGCTGCCGAGCGACTCCTGCGCCTTCTCCTGCGCCTTCGCGATGCGGGGCATGAGGGCGCCCACGAGGACGCCGATGACGACGATCGCCCCGAGCGTCGTGCCGAGCAGGACGAGGTCGAGCACGCCCATGAGGACGACCGTCCCGACCAGGGACACCGCCAGGTTCACGAGGTTGACCAGGCTCGACGACGCCGCCTCGCGCAGCAGCACCGTGTCGGACGTGACGCGCGTGACGAGCTCGCCCGTCGGACGGCCGGTGAGCGCGCCGATCCGGGCGCGGAAGAAGCGCCGCACCATGGACGACCGCGCGTCGAGCACCACGCGCTCGGCGAGCGTGCCGAGCAGGACCCACTGCCACAGCCCGAGCACGAGCCCGACGACGAGCAGCCCGACGAGCGTGAGCACGGCCGGGGTCAGCGACTCCCCCGTGCCGAGCGTGTCGAGCACCCATTTGGTCACCATCGGCGTCGCGAGGGTGGCGGCCGTCGTCCCGAGCCCGAGCACGAGGCCGAGCAGCAGGGTCCGGCGGTGCGGGCGGACGAACTGCCACAGCACCGCGAGGCGCGGGAGGAACGGGCCCCGAGGGGTGGCGTCGCGAGGAGCGGGTGGGGCCTCGGGCGTGGTGGAGGTCGGGGACATGTCGTCAACCATGGTTGACATCCTCTCTCGTGTCAACCGTCGTTGACGCGGCGCGAGAGGTCGTGCGCCGGGGCGCTCGACGCCCCTAGTGGAACATGGGTGTTCCATCCGTGACAAGCGGCGTTCCGTCACGACGCGGGCTATCGTGGGCCGCGTGACGGCACGAACGAGCGCGCGGAGCACCCCCGCGGCCACGCCCTCCCGAGCGGCTCCCGACGAGCCGCCCACGAGCGGCACCCGCACCCGGACCCGCCGCGCGATCCTCGACGCGGCCGTCTCGGTGCTCAGCACGGACAAGTCCGCGTCGCTCGGCGACGTCGCGCAGGCCGCCCAGGTGGGCCGCACGACCCTGCACCGCTACTTCCCCGAGCGTGCCGACCTCGTCGAGGCGATCGGTGCCGAGACCGTCGAGCGCACGCGCGCGGCGATCGCCGCCGCGCGGCTCGACGACGGACCCCCGGCCTCCGCGCTGCGCCGCCTCGCCTTCGAGTACTTCGACCTCGGCCCCTGGTACATGGTGCTGTTCACCGAGCTCGCCGACGCCGAGTCCGCGTTCTGGGCCGAGTCCGAGCAGGCCGAGGAGCCGGTGCGGGAGCTGCTGCGCCGCGGGCAGGAGGCCGGCGTCGTCGACGACCAGCTCAGCGTGGCGTGGATCGTCCGCACCCTGTGGTGGATGCTCTTCAACGCGTGGTCCATGGCCGACGACGGCGAGATCTCGCGCGCCGACGCGCTCCGCATGGCCGTCCGCAGCATCGAGGGCGTCGCCCTCACGCGCGAGGCCCGCGCATGAGCGTCAGCCCGGGGCCGGCACCCCGCCCCGGCCTCGGCGAGCGGCTGCGCCGCTGGTGGCAGCGGGCCGACGACGTCCGGAGCGGCGTGCGCTGGGCGAGCGTCGCGACCGTGCTCGGCGGGATCGTCGTCGCGGTCGTGTGCCTCGTGCTCGTGCTGCGCGGCCGCGTCTGGGCGTGGGTCCCGCTGGTGGTCGCCGCGGCCGTCGCGCTGCGCGAGGTCCGCTACCTGCAGCGCGCCGCCCGGGGCGGCCGGCCCCGGTACCAGGAGAACGCCCCGCGCTGACCGCCGGGCGGTCGCTCGTCCGGGCCGCCGTGCGGTCGGCCGTGGGGTCGCCCGTGCGGCCGGCGGTGCGAGAGCGTGCACCTCGCGGGCCACGAGGACCACGCGCTCGTCATCCGGAGGTCGCACCCCGGCGGGCCGCAGGATCCACCGGACGGGCGACGCGCCCGGGGTGCGCCGCGGGACAGACTGTCGGTACGGCGCCGGTCAGCGGCGCCGGCCAACCTCCGGAGGCGCACCGTGACCCCCACCCCCGCCCGGGACACCGCGTTCCCCGCCCACGACGGCGCACCCGACCAGCCGTCCGCCCGCGCGGCAGCGCGCGGCCTGCGCTTCACCGCGCGCCGCGCGTCCCGGGCCCGACGGCGGGGCGCGGCCCCCGCGCGTCGGCCCGCCGTCCCCCCGGTCGAGCGGGCGAACGGCTGGGTCGTCGCCCTGGCCGTGGCCGCAGGAGCCGTGCTCTTCTCGACCCTCGCGATGAAGGCGTTCCTCGGCGGCTGACCCTCGGTCCGGCGCCCACGGCCCGCGCACCAGGGATCTCCCCGACGCCCGCGGTCTCACCCGCTCCAGCCGTCGACGCGGGCGCCGCCACAGGTCTACCGTCGAAGCACGGGCGCCGCTGCCGACGGCACGCGCCCGGCCACCGTCGGGCCGGAGGCCGCCCCGGGGCTCAGGCTTCGCCGGCGGCCGCCGCGTCCCACACCACGACGTCGCCCGCCCGGACCGTGCCGGACGACAGCAGCCGGCACACGACGCCGCCCCGCGTGTGCATCGCGCGCATCGCGCCGGGCGCGATCCAGTCGTCGAGCAGCCGGCACGGCGCGGCGATCCGGAGCACCTGGAGCTCGACGTCCCCGATCCGCAGGAACGACCCCGGCTTCGTGGGCAGGTCGCCGTGGGTGAGCGTGACGTTGCGCCGGGTGAGACCGGGGTCGATCTCCTGCCCGAGGTCCGCGGAGGCCGCCGCCAGGTCGGTGAGCGTCTGGATCGTCACGTGCCGGTGCTTCGACCCGTGGTACCGGTCACCGACGAGGCCCTTGCCCTCCTCCGCCTCGACCGACGCGACGACCCGCGTCGGCAGCCGACGGGCCTTCGCGACGTGGATCGCGTGCACGCGAGGCTGGTCCGGCATGGCCCCAGCCTCGCACCCGGCGCCGCCCCAGGGCCACCGCCCCGGGCCGGGCGAGCGCCGGGTACCGGTGTACCGTCCGGTGCATGACCGACGTCCGCAGCCGCACCCATGCCCAGGCCGTCGACGCAGCGATCGAGCTCTTCACCCGCAAGGGGTACGAGCAGACGACCGTCGAGGAGATCGCCGACGCCGCCCAGGTCAGCCGCGCCACCTTCTTCCGCCGCTACGGGTCCAAGGAGGACGTGGTCTTCGCGGACCACGAGCTCCTGCTCGACGAGGTCGTCGTCATGCTCGCCGCGACGCGGCCCGTGCCCGACGCCGAGGGGCACCTCACGCCCGACCCGACGGTCGACCCGTACCTCGAGGTGTGCCGCGCGGCGCGGCTGGTGTTCGACCACCACGTCGGGCAGCGCGAGACGTCACTCGCCCGCTGGCAGCTCCTCCAGCAGGTGCCGGCGCTGCGCGACCGCGAGCTCGTCACGACCCACCGCTACGAGCGCGCGTTCACCGCGTACCTGCGCGACGCGCTCCCGCCGGACGAGCGCCGGTCGACAGCGTCCATCGCGTTCGCGGCGTCCGTCGTCGCCGTGCACAACGCGCTCCTGCGCCGGTGGTTGCGCTCCCCCGAGCAGGACCTGCGCCCCCAGCTCGAGGAGGCGTTCGCGGACCTGCGCCGCGCCGCCGTCGGCCGGTACGCCGCGCCCGACGCCGCCGCCCAGGAGCGCAGCGGGGACGGCGTGCCCGCGGCGCGGCGCGTCGTCGTAACCGTGGTGGACGCGGACGCGGACGCGCAGGGCGTCGCGGACGACGTCGCGCGCGCCGTCCGCGACGCCCTGGCCTGACCCCTCCCGCCCCGCCCCGCCGAGCAGGTGGTCCTGGTTCGTCTGCGCCCGCGGACGGACCAGGACCACCTGCTCGGCGGCGCAGGGTCGCATCGTGTTTCAGTCCGTGGGACGGTGCGGTGCGAGTCCCGTGCCCGGGGAATGCGCGAGTAGCATCGGCGGTTGCAGAACGCAGTACGCACGAACGTGCTCCGGGGTCGGTGCAATTCCGAGCCGGCGGTGACAGTCCGCGACCCGCGCCCACGCGCGGTTGACCTGGTGGAACTCCAGGACCGACGGTGACAGTCCGGATGGGAGGAAGCACGTGCGGCGCGGCCGTCCTCGGCCGGGCTCTCGCGAGCCCGCGCGACGGGGCGCGGTCTCGCCGTGGTGAGCGACGCCGTCGGGCCCTCGTGGCCCGGCCCGGCCGCCCGCCCTCACCCCGGAGCGCCCGTGCCCGGGAGGACGAGGACATCCGATGGACCTGATCCACGCGCTGTTCGACGCGCAGCTGACGATCGGCGACCAGCATCTGCTGTGGCGCGAGATCGTGGGCAACGGGTTCGGCCTGGCGTCGGCGCTGGGCGGCATGCGGCGCAAGGTGTGGGCGTGGCCCGTGGGCATCGTCGGCAACCTGCTGCTGCTCACGGTGTTCCTCGGCGCGGTGTTCGCGACGCCCAACCCGGTCAACCTGCTCGGCCAGGCGGGCCGCCAGGTGATGTTCGTCGTCGTGTCGGTCTACGGGTGGGTGCAGTGGCGCAAGACCCAGGCGCGGCTCGGCGACGCCGACGCGGACAGCCACGGCGTCGCCGTCGTGCCGCGCTGGGCGTCGTGGCGCCAGCGCGTGTTCCTCGTCGTCGCGCTCGTCGGCGGCACGGCCCTCCTGACCCCGGTCTTCCGCGCGCTCGAGTCGTACGAGCCCGTCTGGGCCGACGCGTGGATCTTCATGGGCTCGCTGCTCGCGACGTACGGCATGGCGAAGGGCTGGGTCGAGTTCTGGCTCATCTGGGTCGCCGTGGACGTCGTGGGCGTGCCCCTGCTGATCTCGGCCGGCTTCTACGCGTCCGCGTTCATGTACGTGTTCTACGGCGCGTTCACGCTCGTCGGGTTCTTCGTGTGGTGGCGCGTCAACCGCCGCGCGGCCGCCGCTGCCGAGGCGGACGCCGCGGCGGCGGGCGCGCCCGCCTGACCCGCCGGTCACCCGACCCCACCCACACCGATACCCCGTCTCGATTGACTGAGACGGGGTATCGCTGCACTATGGGAGGGACCGCCGCCGACGCCGGGCCCGCACCCCGGGCAACCGCGTCGAGGACGGTCGACCGACCGCAGCCGCCCTCCCAGGGGAGCACCGATGCCCACCACCCCGATCATGCCCGGCGTCACCGAGCCCACCTACGACCTCGCGACCCCGCTCGACCTCGACTACGCCGGCGCGTTCGCCGACGCGACCGAGGAGGACCGCGCCCACCTGCAGCGCGTCCGGCAGTTCGTCCAGGACGAGGTGCTGCCCGTCATCGACGACTACTGGGAGCGCGCCGAGGTCCCGTTCGACCTCGTCAAGCGCATGGGCGAGCTCGACCTGCTGCGCGACGGCGTCGACGTCGACGGTCGTCCGCACGTGAGCCAGCTCGCCGCCGGCCTCGCCGCGATGGAGATGTCGCGCGGCGACGGCTCCGTCGCGACGATCTGCGGCGTCCAGGGCGGTCTCGCGCTGCGCAGCATCCAGATGCTCGGCTCCGACGAGCAGCGGGCGAAGTACGCCGAGCCCATGGCGCGCGGGGAGATCCTCGGCGCGTTCGCGCTCACCGAGCCCACCCACGGCTCGGACTCCGTCTCGCTCGAGACGACGGCGCGCAAGGAGACGCGCGACGGCGTCGAGGGCTACGTGCTGAACGGCGAGAAGAAGTGGATCGGCAACGGGTCGTCGGGCCACATCACGGTCGTGTGGGCGCGCCTCGTCGGCGACGACGGCGACGGCCAGGTCCACGGGTTCGTCGTGCCGCAGGACAACCCGGGCTACACGGGCACGACCATCACCGGCAAGGTGTCGCTCCGCGCGATCTGGCAGGCGCACGTCGTGCTCGACGACGTGTTCGTCCCCGCCGAGAACGCCCTGCCCGGCGCGCGGTCGTTCAAGGACACGTCGCGCGTGCTCTTCGCGACGCGCCTCGGGGTGGCGTGGGCCGCCGTCGGGCACGCGGTCGCGTGCTACGAGGCCGCGGTCGCGTACGCGAAGCAGCGCGTCCAGTTCGGGCGCCCGCTCGCCGCGAACCAGATGGTGCAGGAGCGCCTCACGCGGATGCTCTCGACGATCACGCAGCTCCAGCTCCTCGTCGCGCAGATGACGCGGCTCGACGAGGCGGGGACGCTCACCGGCCCGCAGGCGTCGCTCGCGAAGTACACGTGCACCCGCGGGGCGCGCGAGGTCGCGGCGAGCGCGCGCGACCTGCTCGGCGGCAACGGGATCCTGCTCCAGAACCGCGTCGCGCGGCACTTCGCCGACATCGAGGCCCTGCACACGTACGAGGGCACCGAGTCGGTCCAGGCGCTCATCGTCGGGCGCGACATCACGGGCGTCTCCGCGTTCGTCTGACGGGCCCGAGGGCGCACGCCCTCCCCCCGCTCCCCGGCGCCGCTCGCCCCTCCTCGCGGCGCCGGGGCTCCTTCCTGTTCGCCCCGTCTCCTCGCCCTCCCGGATCGGAGTCCCATGAGCACCGACGCCAGCCCCCTGCCCGACGCCGCCGCCGTCACCCCCGAGGACGAGGTCACCCCGGTCCTCCTGCACGGCGCGCGCACCCCGTTCGCGCGCTTCCGCGGCGCGCTCGCCTCGCTCTCGGCGGCCGAGCTCGGCGCGCACGCGATCCGCGGCGCGCTCGCGGCCGCGGGCGTCGCGCCGGAGCAGGTCGACACGGTGATCGTCGGGCAGGTCGTGCAGGCGGGCGCCAAGCAGGGCCCCGCGCGCCAGGCCGCGATCCTCGCGGGCCTCGGCTGGGACGTGCCCACCGTGACGATCAACAAGCTGTGCCTCTCGGGCCTCACCGCGATCATCGACGCGGCCCGGCTGGTCCGCACGGGCGAGGCGAGCGTCGTCGTCGCGGGCGGCCAGGAGTCCATGACGAACGCGCCGCACCTCGTCGTCGGGTCGCGCTCCGGGTTCGCGTTCGGGGACGTGACGATGGCCGACTCGCTCACGCACGACGGCCTGAACGACCCGTTCAGCGGCGAGGTCATGGGCGAGCTCACCGACCGCGGCTGCGTGACGCGCGGCATCGGCCGCCCCGAGCAGGACGCGTTCGCGCTGCGCTCGCACCAGCGGGCCGCCGCGGCGCGCGACGCCGGGCGTCTCGCCGAGGAGATCGCCCCCGTCGAGGTGCCGCAGCGGCGGGGCGAGCCGGTCGTCGTCGAGCACGACGAGGGCGTGCGCGCCGACACGACGCTCGAGGCCCTGGAGCGCCTGCGCCCCGCCTTCGTGCAGGACGGGACCATCACCGCCGGGTCGAGCTCGCCCCTGTCCGACGGCGCGGCGGCGGTCGTCGTCGCGAGCCGCGCCTTCGCGAAGCGCAACGGCCTGCCGTGGCTCGCCGAGATCGGCGCGGCCGGCCAGGTCGCGGGACCCGACAACTCGCTGCACTCCCAGCCGGCGCGGGCCATCGAGGCCGCTGTGAAGCGCGAGGGGATCGCCGCCGCGGACCTCGACCTCGTGGAGATCAACGAGGCGTTCGCCGCCGTCGCGCTGCAGTCCGTCGCGGACCTCGGCATCGACGCGGACGTCGTCAACGCCGACGGCGGCGCCATCGCGCTCGGCCACCCGGTCGGCGCGTCGGGCGCTCGGCTCGCGCTGCACCTCGCGCTCGCGCTCCGTCGCCGCGGGGGCGGCGTCGGCGCGGCGGCGCTGTGCGGCGGCGGCGGGCAGGGGGACGCGCTCGTCCTGCGCGCCTGACCCTCCGGGCGGGCCCCCTCGGGGCTCCGCCGCGCGAGCCGACCAACCCTGGTGCACGATGCTGCACCAGGGTTGGCGCGTTTCGGCCGCCGCGGTGTGACGCAGATCGCGCCACGACGGCCGGGTTTCGCGTCATGGATCGCGTCTGACGTGGTCCCTCTCCCTGGAACCGCCCCCCACGAGAGGACCGTCATGACCACCGTGACCGACGCAGCCCGCCGTACCGCGAGCCGTGCGCGCCGCTCGCACCTGTCCGCCGTCGCCGTCGCGCTCGTCGGGCTCGCCGCAGGCTTCGCCGCGGCGCCCTACCTGCTCGGCTGACGTCTCCCGCTCGACGGTCCCGGGACCGCGGTCCCGGGCTCTCGTCATCCCTCGGTCGTCGTGCTCCGCGCCGGCTCGCGCGCGAGCAGCTCCTCCAGCCGGTCCAGCAGCGGGACCTGACCCGCGACGACGAGCCCGCGGGCGCGCGCGAGCGCGAACCAGCCGGCCCGGTCGAGCTCCGGGAACTCCTGCATGCGTCCCGAGCGCGGCGGCCACTCCAGCGCGAACGTGTTGCTCGCGATCGTCGTGACGTCGAGGTCCGCCTCCCGCGCCCACGCCGCGACGAGCTTGCCCGCGCGCTGGCGCACCGTGCCGAGGTCGAGGTCCGGTGCCGCGCCGGCGGGAGCCGGGACGCCGAGCTCTTCCGCGAACTCGCGCAGCGCCGCCGCGTGCTCGTCCTCCCCCGGCTCCACCTCGCCCTTGGGGATCGTCCACCCGCCCGCGTCCTTGCGCGCCCACAGCGGGCCCCCCATGTGCCCGAGGAGCACCTCGACGACGTCGGCACGGAACCGGTAGAGCACGAGCCCTGCTGACTGCTTCACCCCTCCTTCCTACACAGCCGACGCCGGACCGGCCCGTCGGGGCCGCGCGGACCACCCGCCGAGGGCGTCTCGGGGTCGTGTCCGGGGGCCTGTCGGGGGTCTGTCGGCGGCACGGCGTAGCGTCGGCAGCACCAGGACCGGGACCGCAGAAGGGGACGACCATGGCCACGCAGAGCGTCACGCACCTCAACCCGCCCGGGCTGCACCGCAACCCCGCGTTCTCGCAGGGCACCATCGTCGAGACGAGCCGCACGCTCTACGTCGGCGGGCAGAACGGCACGGACGCCGCGGGCGCGATCGTCGAGGGCGGCATCGCGGCCCAGACGGCGCAGGCGCTGCGCAACGTCCTCGCCGTGCTGGCCGAGGCAGGCGCCGGGCCAGAGGACGTCGCGCGGCTCGCCGTCTACCTCGACCCCGAGGCCGACCTCATGGAGGGCTTCGCCGCCGTCGGCGAGGTCTGGGGCCCGCACCCCGCCGCCGTGACCGTCCTGCGGGTCGGGATCGGGCGGCCGGGCGCGCTCGTCGAGATCGAGGCGGTCGCGGCGCTCCCCGCCTGACGCGAGGCACCCGCTCCCGCGCGCGACGTCACGGGGGTGCCGCTACTGTCCGGGGGTGCCAGCCGACCGGACCCCGTACCGCGCCCTGTGGCGGGCGGCGGCGTACGGGGTCGCGGCCTCGCTCCCCGTGCTCGCGCTCGCCTGGCTCGTGCGCGCGGAGTCGGGGGTCGTCGTCGACGCCGACCGCGCCGCCGTCGCCGCGGCGACGCGGTTCGCCGGCGAGCGCCCCGCGCTCGAGCGCGCGCTCCTCGTGGGGCAGGAGGCGCTCGCCGCGCGGTGGATGAACCTCGCCGCGATGGGCGTGTGCGTCTGGGCGTGGCGACGCCACGGGCTCGGGTCGCGCGCGGCCTGGGCGGCCGGGACGATCTGGGGCGCGTGGGCTCTCGGCCTCGGCGCGAAGGAGGTCGTCGGCCGCGCGCGGCCCGTCCTCGAGGACGCCGTGTCGACCGTGCCGGGCGCGAGCTTCCCCTCCGGGCACGCGATGAACGCGGCGGCCGTCGGGGTGACGCTCAGCGTGCTCGTCTGGCCGCTGCTCGGGCGGCGAGGCCGCGTCGCGGTGGTCGGCGGTGCGACGGCGCTCGCCCTCGTCACCGCGGCCGACCGCGTGCTGCTCGGCGCGCACTACCCGTCCGACGTCGTCGGCGGGATCCTCCTCGGCGGCGCGGTCGCGGGGGCGTCCGCCGTCGGCTACCACGGGTGGACCGCCGCGCGGTCCGGCCGTCCCTCCGGTGACACTCCCAGGAACGAGGTCTGATGCAACCCTTCGTGCACCGCTACGAGCTGGACACGACCCGCCCCACGGCGAAGGAGGTGCTGCGCGACGTCGGTCTGCGGGCGTTCCTCCCGGGGGCGGTGCTGTGGGTGGTCATCGTCGCGACGGGCTTCCTCGTCACCGGACCGCTCGGCGACCTGCCGGGCGAGGTCGCGGTCAACCGGTGGTTCGAGCAACGGCGCACGCCGTTCTGGGACACCGTCACCGACGTGCTCTCCCTCATCGGCACGACCGAGTTCATCATCGGCGGCACGCTGCTCACCGTCGCGCTCGTGTGGTGGCGCACCCGGCAGTGGTGGTTCGCCCTCGTGCCCGCGCTCGCCGTCGCACTGCAGGCGCTGATCTTCCTCACGTCGTCGATCGTCGTGGGGCGCGAGCGGCCCGACGTCTCGCGGCTCGACGAGGCGCCCCCGACGTCCAGCTTCCCCTCGGGGCACACGGGCGCGTCGGCGGCGTTCTACCTGACGCTCGCCCTGCTCGCGCAGCGCATCACGAACCCGGTCCTGCGCGTCGTCGTGACGGTGCTGTGCTGCCTCGTGCCGCTCGGCGTGGGGCTCTCGCGGCTCTACCGCGGCGCCCACGGGCCGGCGGACGTCGTCGTGGGGCTCCTCAACGGCATCGTGTGCTGCGTCCTCGCGTGGCACTATCTGCGCCGCGACCTGCGTTCGAAGCGCTGAGACCCCGGGGGGACGCGCTCCCGGCACCCCGTCGTCGTGCGGGGGCGGTCCGGGCGCGCGCGGCACCCGGACCAGCCGTCAGCTCAGGCGCACAGACCCACCGGGTCCCACGAGCCCCACGTCACGGAACCGGGGAGCTCGCCCTTCGTCCACCACTGGGCCGTGTAGTTCACGCCGGCGCGGGACACGGTCTGGCCGCCGGTGTAGACGGCCTCGCGCGACCAGGCCGGGGCGCAGACCGCCGCCTCGACCTCGGGCGCGGTGCCGCAGGGGCCGATCTTCTTCCAGGCGTTGCTGGCACCCGGCTCCTGGTTGCGGGTCCACCACTGGGCCTTGTACTCCGAGCCCTCGTGCGAGACGACCTCACCACCGGTGTAGACGCCGGTGCCGTACCAGGGCACCGCGCACTCCTCGGCCACGCCGGGACCGGGGGTCGCCGCGCGCAGCGTCGAGCCCAGGGCGTCGCCGAGCTCGTTGCGGTAGTCGCCGGAGAGGTCCCACCACATCGCGCCGCCGTAGCCCTGCGTCGCGACGAACTCGGCCTTCGCCGTCACGGACGCCGGGTCGTCGTAGCTCCACCACTGGTCGCCGTTGTACAGCCAGCTCGCGCCGATCTTCGGGTCGAAGAACTTCTTCCCGCCGAACGAGCGCAGCTCGGCGTACGTCTTCGTGCCGACGTACCCGGCGGCGGGCTGCCAGCCCTTCGTGCCGTCCTTGACGCCGTACCAGCCGTGGCCGTAGGCCGCGAGGCCCGCGTTGATCTGCGACGGGTCCGCGCCCGCCTTCACGTACATGCCGAGCGCGCCGTCGAGGCCGAGGCCCCAGTTCTCCGCGCCGTCGGGGTGCAGGTTGCCCTGGTGGCCCGTCTTGTTCGGGACCCAGCCGCCGTGGAAGTCGTAGCCCTGGACGTTGAGGAAGTCCACGACCGCGAACAGGCGCGGGTCGAGCCAGCCGCCCTGGCCGGCGTTCCAGCCGCCCGCGGGCGCGAACGCCGTCAGCAGGTAGTCCTGGCCCGTCGTCGCGCCGCGCGCGTCGAGCTCGGCACGGAACTCCTCCATGAGGAGCAGGAAGTTCTCCTTGTCCTCCGGGCGGACGTTCGCCGTCTCGCCACCGGTGACCGGCCACTCCCAGTCGATGTCGATGCCGTCGAAGATGCCGGCCGCGACGCCGGGGCCGCCCTTGCCGTCGACGACCGGCAGGTTGCCGTCGATGTAGAGGTCGAGGCACGAGTCGACGAGCCGCGTACGACCCTCGGCCGTGGACGCCGCCTCGGAGAAGTTGTCCGACCAGGTCCAGCCGCCGAGGGAGACGAGGATCTTCGTCTCCGGGCTGACGGCCTTGAGCTTCTTGAGCTGGTTGAAGTTGCCGGCGAGCTTCTGGCCCGGCTTGTCGGCCTTGCCATCGACGGAGTCCGCGGCGGGCACCTCCGCGACGAAGTCGTTGAGGGGGTCGCCCTCGCCGGGGACGTCGGCGATGTCGCACACCAGGTCGGTCGTGACGTTGCCGAACGCGTAGTTGATGTGGGTGAGGTCCTCGATCGCTCCGGTGCGCACGAGGTCGGCCACGTGGAAGTCGCGGGTGACGCGCGAGTCGGCCATGACGTAGCCGACGCTGCGGAACCCGTTGATGTCCGACGGCCCGGCGACGGAGGCCGCCGGCTTGGCCGTGGGCTGGGGCGCCGCCGCGGCGGGCGACGCGAAGGTGGCGGCCGTGAGGGCGAGCGCCCCGACGACGGCGGAGGCCGCGACCACGCGCGAGCGCGCTGGCGAGGTCCTGGCGAGCGAGCGGCCGGGGGCAGCCGCGCTGGGTGTCGATCGATCGGTCATGAAGGCCTCGTTGCTCTTCGGCCCGGGCTGGGGATCCCGGGATTTGTTCGGTCTCCTGCAAGATACCCGCGCGCGTCCCCGTCACGCCAGGGTCCGAACGAAACTCTTACCGCTGTCGGTGGCAGGGCGCAGAGTAGGGCGGTGAGCTTCGACCGTGCGCCGCACGCCCCCGTGCTGCGCGCCCGTCCGACGATCGCGCACCTCGACGCCGACGCGTTCTTCGCCGCGGTCGAGCAGCACCAGCGCCCGTCGCTGCGCGGGCGCCCGGTGCTCGTCGGCGGCGTGGGGCCGCGCAGCGTCGTCGCGACGGCGTCGTACGAGGCCCGGCAGTACGGCGCCCGCTCGGCGATGCCGATGGAGCAGGCGCGGCGGCTGTGCCCGCCGTCGACGGTCGTCGTCGTGCCGCGGTTCGCCGCGTACTCCGCCTACTCGGCCCGCATCATGGCGGCGCTGCGCGAGGTGACAGACCTCGTCGAGCCCGTGAGCATCGACGAGGCGTTCGCCGACGTCGCCGCGGCCGTCGGGCCGGAGACCGACCTCGAGGCGCTCGCCACGGGGATCCGCGAGCGGGCGCGCGAGCTGAGCGGCCTGCCCGTCTCGCTCGGGCTCGGGCGGTCCAAGCTCGTCGCGAAGCTCGCCTCGGAGGCCGCGAAGCCGGGCGGCGTCCGGGTCGTCGGGGCCGACGACGAGGACCCGTTCCTGCTCGACCTGCCCGTGCGAGCGCTCTGGGGCGTCGGCCCGGTGTCGGCCGCGCGGCTCGACGAGCTCGGGGTGCGCACGGTCGCCGACCTGCGCCGTCAGCCGCTCGACACCCTGCTCCTCGTCGCGGGCGAGGCGGGCGGCACCAACCTCTACCGGATCGCGCGCGGCTGGGACGACCGCCCGGTCTCCACGGTCCGTGAGCGCAAGTCCGCGGGCGCGGAGCACACGTTCGACACCGACCTCCACGGCCGGTCCGCGATCGCCGCGGCGCTCGATCCCGTGGTCGACGCCGCGCTCGCCCGCCTCGAGCGGCACGCCGTCGCGGCACGCACCGTCGTGGTCAAGGTGCGCCTCGCGTCGTTCACGACCCTCACCCGCTCGGTCACGCTGTCTCGCCCGACGACCGACGAGGGCGCCCTCCGCGACGCGGCCCACCGCGCGCTGCGCCTCGCGGACGTCACCGAGCCCGTCCGCCTGCTCGGGGTCGCGTTCCACGCGCTGTCCGAGCACGCGCAGCTCATGCTGCCGCTCGGCGCGGACGCGGCGGAGGACCCCGCCGTTCCGATCGCCGCGGAGGTGGTGGGCGCCGAGGCGGCGGGCGATGAGGCGGTCGGCCCCGGGGCGGTCGGTGCAGAGTCGGTGGGTGCAGAGTCGGTGGGTGCCGAGGCGCCCGGCGCCGCCGCGACAGGACCCGTCCAGGCGACGGCCGCCCTCCTCGCCCCCGGCCTCGACGTCGCCACCCCGGCTGACGGGCGCGGGTGGGTCGTGCGCGTCGGCGACGACGGCCGCGTCGCCGTCCGCTTCGAGACGGCGCGGACCGGCCCGGGCTACCAGCGCTGGGTCGACCCGGAGGCGGAGGCGCTCGCGCTCGTCGAGCCGCTCGGCCCCGACGGTGAGCCCGTGCGCGCCTCGCCCGCCGACGACGACGTGTAGCCGCGAGCCGCCGCGCCCGCGCGTGTGTCGTCCGTGCTCGTCCCGTCCGCGCTCGTCTCGCCCGCGCTCGTCTCGCCCGCGCTCGTCTCGCCCGCGCTCGTCGCGCCTCTGTTCGTCCCGTCCGTGCTCGCCCTGTCCGCGCTCGTCCCCTCCGTCCCGGCCCTGCCCGACGACGGGCGGTCGGCGCGCTCCCGACCGGGCCCCGCGCCGTCGGGCACGCGCGGGACGACCCCGGCCGCGACGAGGAGGAACGCCGCGCCCACCCAGAACGCGGCCTGCGGCCCGACGACGTCGCTCAGCCCGCCCGTCGCGAGCGCGCCGACCGCCTGCCCGGCCGTGAGCGTGACGAAGAGCGCGGCGGTCGCGCGTCCGGCGGCGTGCGGGCGCAGCACGGTGCCCCACGCGATGAGCACGCCGCTGAGGGCGGTGTAGGCGCCGCCGAAGAGCGCGCCCGCCACCGCGACGACGGGCACGCTGCCCGGGGCGAGGGCCAGGGCGGCGGTGCCGACCGCCGTCGCGACGGCCGTCACGACCCAGGCGCCGCGCAGACCGAGCACGCGGACGGCGTCGCCGCTGAGGGCACCGAGGACCGCCGCCGCGCCGAGGAGGCACCAGAGGGCCGCCGTCGTGCGGCCGGGGAGGCCACCGGTCACGGTGACGAGGTCGCGCCCGAACGTCCAGACCGCAGCGCTGCCGATCCCGGCCACCGCGGCCGCGAACCCGGCGCGCCCGAGCGACCGCCCGCCCGCGCCGCCGGACGCGGGCGGCGACTCGGGGGCCGCGGGCCAGCGCGCGCTCCGGTCGGCGACCGCCGCCGTGACCACCGCCCCGACCGCGGCGGCGCACCACACGGGACGCCAGACGTCCGGCGCGACGAGCGTCGCCGCCCCACGAGCGCCACGCCGACGCCCGTCCCGGAGTTCACGACGGCCTGCATGCGCCCGGCCCGGCGGCCGTCGGCCGTCGCGCCGACCGCGGCGACGAGCGCGGGCGACGCCGCACCGGCGGCGCTGCCCGCGACGAGCACGCCCGCCGCGAGGCTCGCGGACGACCACGACAGCCCGACCAGGACCGCCCCTGCCGCGGCGAGCGCCGCTGCGGCCCAGACGACCGCGCGCGGGGAGCGTCGGGCCATCGCGCGCTGCGCCCCGAGCGCGGCGGCGCAGTACGCGGCGAAGCTGCCCGCGGCGATCGCGCCCGCGGCGGCGGACGAGAGGCCGAGCTCGGTCGTGAGCGTCGGGAGCTGGAGACCGTACCCGTAGCGGACGACGCCGTACGTCACCGCGACGAGGCCGGTGCCCGCGGCGACCACGCGGCCGGGGGCTGGTGCGGCGGGGTGTAACGATCGTTTCAGCATAGTGATCGTTACGCTATCCCCATGCCCCGGACCGACGCACGCCGACCGGCCCGCGACCGCCTGCTCGATGCCGCGGAGGCGCTGTTCGTCGAGCACGGGATCGCGGCGACCGGCGTCGACGCCGTGCTCCGCCGCGCTGAGGTCTCCCCCGCGACCCTGTACGCGCACTTCGCCGGCAAGGACCACCTCGTCGCGGCCTACCTGGAGCGGCGGCACGAGCGCTGGCGGGCCGCGTGGGACGTGGCGCTGGATCGCTGCGGGGACGACGCGGACGCACGGGCGCTCGCCGTCTTCGACGCGCTCGACGGCTTCCCCACCGCGACGAGCACCCGCGGCTGCGCGTTCCTCGCCGCCGCGGTCGAGGTCACCGACCCCGAGCACCCCGCGTACCAATGGCTCGCCGCCGACACCCGGCTGCTCGTCGACCGGCTGCGCGACCTCGCCGCCGCGACCGGCGCCGCAGACCCCGGCGCCCTCGCGGCCGAGCTCCTCGCGCTCTACGACGGCGCGCTCGCCTCCCGCACGCGCCGCGCCGTCGCGGGCGACGACGGCCCGGCGTCCCTCCCGTGGCGCGACCTCGCGGCGGGAGCGGTCGCGCGCTACCGCGCCTGAACTGCCCGGCGCTGCTGATGCGCTCCCCCGCGTGCGCGGCGATCCTGGACGCAGGGCCGCGTCACGACACCAGGGAGGCCCCGTGGAGTCCGTGCAGGGGAACGCGCCGCAGACCGAACCGCCCGAGGACGACGAACCCGCCGTCGACCCGCGGGCCCACGCCAACCGGTGGCGTGCGCTCGTCGTCCTGGCGGTCGCGCTGTCGATGGTCGTCATCGACGGGACGATCGTCGCCGTCGCCGTCCCGGACATCGTCGCCGACCTGAACCTCGGGCTGAGCGAGGCGCAGTGGATCAGCGCCTCGTACGCCGTCGTGCTGGCCGCGCTGCTGCTCTCGTCGGGCCGTCTCGGCGACCGGCTCGGGCGGCGCCGGCTCCTCGTGGTGGGCGTCGTCGTCTTCCTCGCCGGGTCGCTGCTCGCCGCCGCGGCCGACGACGGCGGCTCGCTCATCGTCGGGCGGCTCGCCCAGGGCCTCGGCGCGGCCGCGATCCTGCCCTCGACGCTGTCGACCGTGAACGCGACGTTCCGCGGCAAGGACCGGGCCGCGGCGTTCGGGGTGTGGGGCGCCGTCATCTCCGGCGCCGCCGCGGTGGGCCCCCTGGCGGGCGGCTGGATCACGACGTCGTTCACGTGGCCGTGGATCTTCCTCGTGAACGTCCCCGTCGGCGCGCTCGTCGTGGTCGGCGCCTACCTCTGGGTGCCCGAGACCCGCGCGCACGCGTTCGCCCCCGGGCTCGACCTCGTCGGGCTCCTGCTGTCCGCGCTCGGGTTCGGCGCGCTCGTGTTCGGGCTCATCGAGGGCCAGACGTTCGGCTGGTGGAGCCCGAAGGGTGACGTCGAGCTGCTCGGGGCGACCTGGCCGGCGTCCGCGCCCGTCTCGCCGACCCCCGTGTTCCTCGCCGCCGGGCTGCTCCTGCTCGTGCTCTTCGTCGTGTGGGAGCGGCACCGCGCGCGGGTGCGGCGGTCCGCGCTGCTCGACCTCACGCTGTTCCGCATCCCGACGTTCCGGTGGGGCAACGTCACCGCGACGACCGTCGCGGTCGGCGAGTTCGGCATCATCTTCGTCCTGCCGCTCTTCCTCGTGAACGTGCTCGCGCTGTCCACCATGGGCGCCGGGCTCGTGCTCGCGGCGATGGCGCTCGGCGCGTTCCTCTCCGGCGCGTCGGCGCGTCACCTCGCCGCCGCCGTCGGCGCCCCGCTCGTCGTGGTCATCGGCCTCGCGCTCGAGATCGTCGGGGTCGCCGCCGTCGCACTCACCGTCACCGCGACCGTCTCCCCGTGGCTGCTCGCGGCCCTGCTCGTCGTCTACGGCGTCGGGCTCGGCCTCGCCTCCGCGCAGCTCACGAGCACGACCCTCGTGCAGGTTCCCGCCGAGGAGTCCGGCCAGGGCTCCGCCACGCAGTCGACGGCGCGGCAGGTCGGCTCCGCGCTCGGGACCGCGCTCGTCGGGACCGCGCTCGCCGTCCTGCTCGCGAGCGCCGTGCCCGCGGCCCTCGACGGCGAAGGCTTGCCCGACGCCGAGGTCACCCGCCTCGCCGACGCGACGAGCGGCTCCGCCGGCGACGTCATCGCGAAGCTGCGCGCCGAGGGCACGCACGGCGAGCTCGGGCCGCAGGAACCCGAGGTCGTCGACGCGCTCGCGTCCGGGTTCGCCGACGCGACCCGCGGGTCGCTGCTCGTCGCCGGGGCGTTCCTCGTGCTCGGCCTCGCGTCCGCGACGGCCGTCGTGCGGGCGTCGCGCCGGTCGGGGTGAGGGTCGGGCCCGACGCCGGAGCGAGGGTCGAGCGGCGCGGGGTCGCGCCGGGCCCGGGGCCGGGTCGAGCCGACGCGGGTTACGCCAGGCGGTGCCAGACGCCCTCGGACACGACCTCGACCGCGCCGTCGACCACGAACGCGGTCTCGTCGTCGACCGCGTACGCCGGCCCGCCCAGGGCGGCGGCCCCCCGTCGCGCCGCGGCCTCCGTGTTGTCGGGAAGGTCCGGGTGGCCCAGGTGGGGGAACATCGAGAAGTCGACGAGCCCCAGCGGCGTCGCGTCCTCGCCGTCGGGCGGCTCCCACCCCACGAACTCCTCGCCGATGCGCGGCGTCAGCGCCATGCTGCCGCCGCTCATCCCGACGCAGACCGTCTCGGTGAGCGACGGCACGAGGTCCGCGAACCCCGACCGCCGCATCCAGTACGCCAGGTAGCCCGCGTCACCGCCCGCGGCCAGCAGGACGTCCGTCTCCCGGACGAGCGGCACCCAGCGGTCCGCGGGGATGCTCGGCAGCGCCGTCAGCTCCAGCACGCCGACCGACCCCCACCCCAGACCCGCCATGTGGTCCGACTCCCCCGTGATGAAGTCCCGGACGTTCTTCCCGGGCCCCACCCACGGGTGGCCGTACAACGCCGTCGGGATGCACAGCGCCGAGCACTCACCGACCGGCCGACCCAGCAGCGCGACGAGCGCCCCTTCGATCGTCGGGTTCGTGACTCCCCCTGACGTGAGCAACAGCTTCATCGCGTTCTCCTCGGCTCCGACGGTCTGCACGGCAGACCGCGGCGCGGAGGGGAACTCATCGCTGCACCGCCGCACGGCCCGAGAGCCTTCAGGCGACGGGCCGTCGTCCGTCACCGCGGGTGCTCGTCGCCTCGCTACAGTGCGGTCACCGGCGGCGGTCGTCGGTCGGACAGCCGACGACGAGGAGAGTGCCGTGCGACCGGTATCAGACCAACACCCCCGACTGGCCCGGATGGACGCGTGGACCTGGAAGTTCCGACTGTGGGCCCCTCCGCTGATGTGTCCGCCGTTACTGGTGTCGGCGGTCCTCGTCCCGGTCCCGCCGGGAACGACGGCCTTCGTGTTGGCGGCTTTCACGCCTAGCACCATCGTCCTGATGTGGGAGCAGGCGCGGACCCGCCGATGGCATCCGCCGGCGGACGAGAAGACGCCCCGACGGATAGCGGTTGGCGTCGTCGCGGTGGCGGCGGCAGTCGTGGCGGCCTACTACGCCATGCAGATGTGGGGCGGCGTGGGCTGCGTCCTGGGAGCGATCGCCTGGTACGGCGCGACGTGGGCCGCCGCACGGCACATCGCTGCGCAGCTGCGCGCTGTGCAGGAGCGACGGGCAGCAGCGGCACAGCCGGCGACCGTGAAGTGACGAGCATTGGAGCGCTGGCGCGTCCCGGCCAGGCCCAGGGCGCTCCGAGAGGGCGACAGATATCTCCGCATGACGAAGGGCCCCACAGCCGCAAAATTCTGCGGCTGTGGGGCCCTTCGGGTGGCGGTAGCGGTGGGATTTGAACCCACGGTGGACTTTCACCCACACACGCTTTCGAGGCGTGCTCCTTAGGCCGCTCGGACACGCTACCTCGCCGGGATACCCGGCCCAGGAAGGATACCTGGTCACACCCCCGGACACCGAATCGGCCGGTCAGCCGGTCCTGCGCCGGGTCGCACACGCCCCCTCGACGCCCGCGCGGGACGGACCACCCGGCCCGCCCCGCGCCGTCGGCCCGCGCCCCCCGTTGGGCCGCGCCCGCGGCCAGACCGCGCCGCCGTCGGGCACCCCGCCGCCAGGCACGGGCGTCACTTCCCGGCGAGCGCCTCGGCGAACAGCGGGGTGACGTTGTCGATCGCGTAGATCACGGCCGTGGGCGTGCCGAGCGAGAAGGCGTTGGAGAGGTCCTTGTCGTCGAACACGACGTAGCGGCCGTCGGCGACGGACGGCACGGTCTGGAAGATCGGGAGCGCCTCGACGTCGGCGGCGTTGAAGCCGATGGGCTGGATGACGGTGAGGTCGGCGTCGAGCAGGTCGACGTTCTCGGTGCCGAGGGTGGCGGAGAACTCCTCGCCGGCGGCCTCGTCGATCTCGGGCTTGGTGTCGAACCCGAGGCCCTGCATGAACTCGCCGCGGCTGGAGGTCGAGACGTAGGCGCCGAAGCCCTCGGCCCAGTAGGACCCGATGACGGCGGTCTTGCCCGCGAACTCGGGGTGGTCCTCGCGCGCGGCGGCGAACGCGTCGTCGACCTCGGCGAGCAGCTCGTCGCCGGCCTCGCTGCGCCCGAGGGCGGCGGCGATCATGCCGACCTGGTCCTCCATGGGCGTGAGGTAGGCCTCGCCGCCCTCGGGGATGGCGACGGTCGGGGCGATCTCGGAGAGCCGCTGGTACCGCTCGGGGTCGCCGGACGACTTCACGTCGAGGATGACGTCGGGGTCGAGCACGGCGATCTGCTCGTACGACGGCTCGAGGGTGCCGATGATCTCGGGCGACTCGTCGTACGCGTCGGCGAGCCACGGGCCGACGCCGTCGCCGCCGAACGCGAGCCAGTCGCTCGCGCCGACGGGCTGGACGCCGAGCGCGAGGGCGGTCTCGGCGTCGCCCCACCCGAGCGCGACGACGCGCTCCGGCTCCTCGGGGATCTCGACGTCGCCGAACGCGGTGGGGATGGTCACCGGGAAGGTGTCGGCGGCGCCGTCGGCGGCGGTGCTGCCGGACGGCGTGGGGTCGCCGGAGCCGTCGCCGGACGAGCACGCGGCGAGCGCGAGGACGGCGAGCGCGGACACGGCCGCGAGCGCGCGGCGGGGACGGGTGGTGCTGGTGCGGTGCATGGGACTCCTCAGTCCTCGAAGATCTGGCCGACGGGCTCGCGCTTCTCCGCCTGGAAGCGGTCCTCCGCGCGGCCGTAGGCCCAGTAGCCGGAGAGCGACAGGTCGGCGCGCGGCACGCCGCGCTCCGTGAAGACGCGGCGCAGGGCCTTCATGGCCCCGCGCTCGCCGTGCGCGAAGACGTGGACGCGGCCCTCGCGCCACGGGAGGTCGGCGACGGCGTCGGGCAGGAGCGTCGTCGTCCCGGCGGGCGCGTCGCCGCGCAGCACCCAGGTGACCTGGACGTCGTCGGGCGCCTCGAGCGGCAGGCGGTCCGCCTCGGTCCCGACCTCGAGCACGGCGTGCCCGACGGCGTCGCGCGGCATGGCCTCGAGCGCGGCGGCGATCGCGGGGAGCGCGGAGTCGTCGCCGGCGAGCAGGTGCCAGTCGGCGGCCGGGTCGGGCAGGTACCCGCCGCCAGGGCCGGAGAGGACGAGGCGGTCGCCGGGCTTCGCGCGCGCGGCCCACGGCCCGGCGAGGCCCTCGTCGCCGTGCACGACGAAGTCGATCGCGAGCCGCTGCGCCGCCTCGTCGACCCAGCGCACGGTGTACGTGCGGGTGACGGGCACGTCCTCGGGCGCGAGCGTGTCGCGCAGCGCCGCGACGTCGTAGGGCGGTTCGAGGCCGAGCTCGGGCTTGGCGAAGTAGATCTTGACGTACTTGTCGGTGTGCTCGTTCGTCGTGAACGCGGCGAACCCGTCGCCCCCGGCCACGACGCGCACGAGGTGCGGGGAGAGCCACGCGGTCTCGAGGACCTCGAGGACCGTCTGCGGGCGGGCGCGCCGCGGGGCGGGCGCGGTGGTGGTCGACATGACAACCTCTCGTCGGTGACTTAGGTGAGGCTAACATCACCGCCTGGGCGCGAGGTCGTGACACCGGTCACCACCTGTGCCGAGCAGCGTGGATCGCGCGGTCGAGAGGCCCCGAGGGAACTCATACACGCACCCTGTGCCCTCCACAGCGGCCGCACAGGCTCGACCGGCGGAATGGGGACGTCCTCGACCACGGCGCCCAGCGCCCCGGCACCCGGAGGCCTCGTGTCCCAGCCCGTCCTGTACCTCGTCGACCTCGTCGCGGTCACCGTCCTCGCGTTCGGCCTCTACTTCCCCCGGCACCGCCGCCGGGACCTCGTCGTCGCGTACCTCGGCGTCAACGTGGGGGTGCTCGCGGTCGCGGCGACGCTCGCGACGAGCAGCGTCGGCGCCGGTCTGGGGCTCGGGCTCTTCGGCGTCCTGTCGATCATCCGCCTCCGCTCGACCGAGCTCTCGCAGACCGAGGTCGCCTACTACTTCGCCGCCCTCGCGCTGGGCCTCCTCGGCGGCCTCGGCGCGGCCACCGGCTGGCTGTCCCTCGCGGGCATGGCGCTCGTCGTCGGGGTGATGGCCGTCGTCGACCACCCGCGCGTCCTGCGGCGCGCGCAGAGCCAGACCGTCGTCGTCGACCGCGCCCTCGCCGACCCGGCCGAGCTCACGCGCTACCTGGAGGAGCTGCTCGGCGCCGAGGTCCGCGGGGTGAGCGTGCAGCGGCTCGACCTCGTCAACGACACGACCTGGGTCGACGTCCGCTGGACCGCGCCGCGCACGCCGCGCCGGGGCGCGCGCCCCGCCCGTCCCGCCGTCCTGCCCGACGCCGTCCCCCCGCTCGCGGCCGACGCCGCGCCGCTCCGCGTGGCCGCCACGGCCCCGGACGGTCTCCCCGCCCGGACGGGGGTGCGCGCATGAGCCCGCAGACCCTCTCGGCCGACGACCGCGTGCGCGCCGCCCTGCACCCGCTCGCCGGGGTGGACCTCGACGAGCTCGTCGGGACCGCCGCACTGCTGACCCGGGTCGACCGGAAGTACGTCCTGCCCGTGGACGACGCGGTCGCCGTGCTCGACGCCCTCGCCCGCACGACCGCCGCGCGCGTCCTGGAGATCGACGGGGCACGCAGCGCGGCCTACGAGTCGGTGTACTTCGACACGCCCGACCTCGCGTCGTTCCGCCTCACGGCGACGCGCCGCCGTCGGCGGTTCAAGGTCCGCACGCGCACGTACCTCGACTCCGGGACGAGCTTCCTCGAGGTCAAGACGCGCGCCGCGCGCGGCACGACGCTCAAGCAGCGCGTCGCGCACGACTGCCCGACGGCGCTCGACGGCGGGCAGGAGTTCGTCCACCGGACCCTCGCCGCCGAGGGCATCGACGGCGTGCCGGAGCACGCGCTGGCACCCGGCCTCGTGTCGCGGTACCGCCGCACGACGCTCCTGCTCCCCCGGCCCGACGGCGCCGCGCGCGCCACCGTGGACACCGGGCTCACGTGGGAGCTCGACCGGCCCGACGGCGCCCGGCCCCTCTCCTGGCCCGTCACCCACCTGGCGGTCGTCGAGACGAAGGGCGGCTCGACGCCGTCGGACCTCGACCGGCTGCTGTGGCGGCACGGCCACCGCCCCGAGCGGATCTCGAAGTACGGCACCGGGCTGGCGCTGCTGCGCCCCGACCTGCCCGACGGCCCCTGGCGGCGCGTGATCCGCCGCCACCTCACCCCCTCCCCGGGCGGCACGACGTCCGACCGGACTCCCGACCACCACCTCGCCCGACACCCCGCCCGCACCCCCGGGCACGACGACAGGAGCCTGTGATGCGCATCCGACGACCCCTCACGTACCTCACCGCGGCTGCGGCGGCCGCCGTCCTCGCCGGCTGCTCGGTCCTGGGCAGCGACGCCGCCACGGACGACACGTCCGCGAGCGCGAGCACCACAACCTCGACCGCCGCGTCCGACGCCGTCGCCGGCCTCACCCCCGAGGAGGCGCGCGCCGACAACGCCGAGGTGACGGTGGACGACGCCGACCTCGCGGTCGACGAGGCGTCGGCGACGACCGTCGCGCTCGACGGCGGCACCGCCACCGTGGACGGCGACGGCGTGACCGTCGACGGCGCGACCGTCACCGTGACCGCCCCCGGCACGTACGTGCTGAGCGGCACCCTGGAGGGGCAGGTCGTCGTCGACACCGCCGAGGACGGGCTCGTCCAGCTCGTGCTCGACGACGCCGACATCACCTCCCCGACCAACGCCGCCGTGAACGTGCAGGACGCGGAGAAGGTCGCGGTGGTCCTCGCCGACGGCTCGACGAACAGCCTCACCGACGCCGAGGAGCCCTCCGAGCTGGACGCCGACGGCGAGCCCGACGGCGCGCTGTTCTCGACGGCCGACCTCGTGATCGGCGGCGACGGCGCGCTCACCGTGACGTCGCACGCGAACGACGGCATCGTCTCGAAGGACGGCCTCGTCGTCGCGGGCGGCGACCTCACCGTCGACGCGGGCGACGACGGCCTGCGCGGCAAGGACTACCTCGTCGTCACGGGCGGGACGCTCGACGTCACCGCCGCGCAGGACGGGCTGAAGTCCACCGAGGACGGCGACGCGGCCCTCGGGTTCGTCGACGTGCGCGGCGGGGACGTCGCCGTCACGTCGGGCGACGACGGCGTCCAGGCGGTGACGGACGTCGTCGTCTCCGGCGGCACGCTGACCGTCACCGCGGCCGGCGGCGCGGGTACCGACGTGAGCGACGACGCGTCCGCGAAGGGTCTCAAGGGCGACGTGGGGGTCGTGGTCGGCGACGATGCGACGGTCACCGTCGACGCCGCCGACGACGCCCTGCACTCGGACGGCGCCGTGTCCGTCTCGGGCGGGACCGTCGAGCTGTCGTCCGGCGACGACGGCGTGCACGCCGACGGCGACGCCACCGTCTCCGGCGGTGACCTCACGGTCACGACGTCCGTCGAGGGCATCGAGGGCGCGACCCTCACGATCTCCGGCGGCGACGTCGACGTGACGGCGAGCGACGACGGCCTCAACGCGACGGTCGGGTCGACAACCGGCACCGGCGAGGGCGACGCGGCGGCGGGCGGCTCGGCGGCAGGCGACACGGCAGCAGGCGGCTCGGCGGCGGGCGGCTCAACCGACGGCACGATGCCGGAGCCGCCGGACGGTGCACCGGGTGGCACGGCGGGCGACACCCCGCCGGAGATGCCGGCCGACGGCGAGATGCCCGAGCCCCCGCAGGGCGGCGACCTGCCCGACGGTCTCGAGCCCCCCGACGGCGCGAACCTGCCGCAGGGCGGCCCCGGCGGCGGGGCGGGCGGCATGGCGGGCGGCGGCATGGACGCCGACGACGGCTCGTCGCTGACGATCTCCGGCGGCACGCTCACGATCGACGCCGGCGGCGACGGGATCGACTCGAACGGCTCGCTCACGGTCACGGGCGGCGAGACGGTCGTCCAGGGTCCGACCAACGACGGCAACGGCGCGCTCGACGTGAACGGCACGTTCACCGTCTCCGGCGGCTCGCTCGTCGCGGCGGGCAGCGCGGGGATGGTCGTCGTCCCGGCCACGGACTCCGAGCAGGGCTGGCTCGCCGCCGACGTCTCTGCGAGCGCCGGCGACACCGTCACCGTCACGGCGGCCGACGGCACCGGCGTCGCCGAGCTCACCGTCACCAAGGAGACGGCGAACGTCGTCGTCTCCTCCCCCGACGTGACGACCGGCGAGACCTACACGGTGACCGCCCCGTCCGGCTCGGTGACCGCCGTCGCGGGCGAGTGGTCGGGCACCGCAGGCCCGGGCGGCGCCGCGCGTCGGCCCGGCACGACAGGGGACGGCGCTGCGGAGGACGGCGCTGCGGAGGACGGCGCGACGACGGAGGGCAGCACGACCTCCGGCACGATCACCGAGTCCTGACCGCATGTCGCCCGGGCCGGAATCCCGGCCCGCGCGTTCCACCGAGGTAGAGCCCAGGTCACGCGAGGTAGAGGCGTGGTCACAGGTCTACCGACCCGACCGCGGCTCTCCTTCGCGTGAACCGCGGCTCTACCTCGCGTGACCTGGGCTCTACCTCGCCCAACCACGGCTCTACCTCGCGTGGACCACGCCTCTACCTCGCCCGACCACGGCTCTACCTCGCGGGACCTCGGGGCTCCCTCGGGGTGACCAGGGCTACCTCGGCAGGCCGGGTTTCTGTCCCCGCTCTCGTCGTACCGTGGGAGACGTGCCCAGCGACCCGACCGCACCGTCCCCGACCGACCCGACCGAACCGACGACCGCCTCCCCCGCGCACGTGGCGACGTCGGCCGCCGACCTGCCGTCCGCCGTCCCGACCCTGTCGTCGCGGCTCGCGTGGCGGCCGAGCCAGCCGCCGGCGGGCGCGGAGCCGGCGCCGCGGACAGGGACGGTCGAGGACGCGGTGGAGCTGCTGCGCGGGCTGCGGGTCACGGCGCTCACGGGCGCGGGCGTGTCGACGGACTCGGGGATCCCGGACTACCGCGGCCCGGACTCCCCGCCGCGCAACCCGATGACGTACCAGCAGTTCGTGCAGGACGAGGCGTTCCGCCGCCACTACTGGGCGCGCAACCACGTCGGGTGGCAGCACGTGCACCGCACGCACCCGAACGCGGGCCACCGGGCGCTGGCGCGGCTGGAGGACGCGGGCGTGCTCGTCGGGCTCATCACGCAGAACGTGGACCTGCTGCACGAGGACGCGGGCAGCCGCAACGTCATCGACCTGCACGGCCGCTACGACCGCGTGATCTGCCTGCAGTGCGGGCGCGTCATCTCGCGCGAGCACCTGGCCGAGCGCCTGACCGCCCTCAACCCGGGGTTCCTGGAGAGCGTCGGCGACGTCGGCGACGTGGAGATCGCGCCGGACGCGGACGCGGTGATCGAGCAGACGTCGCACTTCCGGCCCGCACCGTGCGAGTTCTGCGGCGGGGTCCTCAAGCCGGAGATCGTGTACTTCGGGGAGAACGTGCCGCGCGAGCGGGTCGACCGTGCGTTCGCGATGGTCGACGAGGGCGACGCGCTCCTCGTCGCCGGGTCGTCGCTCACGGTGCTGAGCGGGCTGCGGTTCGTGCGGCACGCGGCGAAGGACGGCAAGCCGGTCGTCATCGTCAACCGCGGCTGGACGCGCGGTGACCCTCTCGCGACGCTCAAGATCGAGGCCGGCACCACGGAGACCCTCACCGCCCTCGCCGAGGCGCTCGCGCGCTGAGGTGTGTCGGGTCGGGAGCGGTGGGGAGGGACGACGACGCCGGGTCTACCATCCGGCGCCTCGTTCCTCGGCGCCTCCCGCCAGGCCCGCCACGACCCGGCGTCGCCGTCCCTCCCCACCGCCGCGCAGGCCACCTCGGCCGCGTGGCAGCTCAGCGCTGCGCGCCGAAGAAGTCGCGGAGCAGCCGTGCGCACTCGTCCTCGCGCACGCCGCCGACGACCTCGACGGCGTGGTTCGCGCGCTGGTCGCGCACGAGGTCCCACACCGAGCCGGTCGCGCCGGCCTTCGGGTCCCACGCCCCGAGCACGAGCCGCTCGACGCGCGCCAGCACGAGCGCGCCCGCGCACATGACGCACGGCTCGAGCGTGACGACGAGCGTGCAGCCCTCGAGGCGCCACTCCCCCCACGTCGCGGCGGCCTGGCGCAGCGCGAGCACCTCGGCGTGCGCGGTCGGGTCGCCCGTCTCCTCGCGCCGGTTGCGCCCCACGCCGAGCAGCCGCCCGTCCGGCCCGACGACGACCGCCCCCACGGGCACGTCGGCGCTCGCGAGCGCGTGGGTCGCCTCGTGCAGCGCGAGGCCCATGAGGGCGTCCCACGTCCGGCGGCGCCCCGCGACCGTGGCGGGCGGGAACGCGCCCTCCGTGGCAGGGATCGCGAGCCCGCGCGGCACGGTGCCCGACGCCGTCCCCTCCTCCGGGTGCGCGAGGTCGCCCCGGTGCGCGGGGTCGCCCGAGCGGGCGAGGCCGCCCGGGTGGGCCGGCTCGCCGGGGTGGGCGACGTCGTCGGGCACGGGACCTCCGGTCGGTAGGAGCGGGCCGCACCAGGCTAGCGACCGGGCGCCCACCCCGTGCGCGGACCGGTTACCGGCCGGTACGGCGGACGGCCCGCCGTCCGATACCGTTGTCACCATGCGCCTGCACGTCGCCGACCACCCGCTCGTGGCCCACAAGCTGACCGTCCTGCGGAACAAGGAGACGACGTCCTCGACGTTCCGGCTCCTCGTCGACGAGCTGGTCACGCTCCTCGCGTACGAGGCGACGCGGGACGTGCGCGTCGAGCCGCACGAGATCGAGACGCCCGTGACCAGGACGGTCGGCGTCCGGCTCGCGGAGCCGCGCCCCCTCGTCGTGCCGATCCTGCGCGCGGGCCTCGGCATGCTCGAGGGCATGACGCGGCTCCTGCCCACCGCGGAGGTCGGGTTCCTCGGGATGCAGCGCGACGAGGAGACGCTCGAGGCGGTCACGTACGCGAACCGCCTCCCCGACGACCTCACGGGCCGGCACGTGTTCCTGCTGGACCCGATGCTCGCGACGGGCGGCACGCTGGTCGCGGCGATCGACTACGTCTTCGCGCGCGGGGCGCGCGATGTCACGGCCGTGTGCCTGCTCGCCGCCCCGGAGGGCATCCAGGTGCTCGAGAAGGCGGTCGGCGAGCGCGTCGACGTCCAGCTCGTGGTCGCGGCGGTCGACGAGCGCCTCGACGAGAAGGCATACATCGTGCCCGGGCTGGGCGACGCGGGCGACCGCCTGTACGGCGTCGTCTGACGCTCCCACCTGCACGAACACCCGCCGGGACGCCCCGCCCCCTGCTTGACACGCCCGGAACGCGAGATCGCCGCGTTCCGCATGCTGAGAACTTCCACGGCTCCTCTTGGCGTGCCGTGCGCTCCGCTGCCATGCTCGCTCCCGTGAGCACCTCGACCCGTCCCGTCAGCGCGCCGTCCGGCGTGCTCCCGGGCGCGGTCGTGTGCGTCTGTTGTCAGGCCTGAACCCTCTCCCGCACCTCGGTTCAGCCCTCGACCCCTGCCGACCCGCCGGACTCCCGGCGTCGCCGTCGGCCCGACGCACCCGGAGCCACCCATGACGCTCACCGCTACCCGCACCGCACGCCGCACGCCGTCGGCCCGCGTCCCCGCCGCCCGGGCGACGACGCCGCGCCCCACCGCACCGCGGCCCGCCCCCGCACCCCGCGCGGCGGCGCCCGAGCCCGCCGCCCCGCGGCGCAACCCCGGCTTCGTGCTCTACGTCGGCGTCGACGCCGCACCGGGCGAGCAGCCGCAGGCGCAGCTCGTCGAGCTCGCCGAGGCCCTGGGCGAGCTCGCGCGCGACTGGCTGCCGAGCGCCGAGACGTACACGGCGCTCGCGCTCGCCGAGCTCACGACCGCGACGACGTCGCCCGTCCAGGACATCGCCGCGTTCCGCGAGCGGCTCGCGACCCTCTCGCCCGTGCCGCGCGTCGTCATCGACCCCGCGGGGCGCACGGTCACCGTGGAGGGCCGCTCGGCGCGCCTGACCTTCCGCGAGTTCGAGCTGCTGTCGTACCTCGCGCGCACGGCGCACCGGGTCGTGACGCGCGCCGAGCTGCTGGAGACCGTGTGGGCCGACCACGAGGTCGCGAGCGGCAGCCGCACCATCGACGTCCACGTGCGACGCCTGCGCGAGAAGCTCGGGCTGGAGCACGTCATCACCACGGTCCGCGGGCTCGGCTACCGGTTCGACCCGCAGACCCCTGTCGTCCTCGGCGGCTCGGGGGACGCCGCCTGAGGACCGCGCTGCCGGGCCGCGGTCGACGTGGGGGTACGTGGGGGACCACGCGCCCGGCAGCGCAACCCCCTCCTGTGACGACCCTCGCACGCCGCCCGCTCGCCGGGCGCGGACGCGCGTGCGGCGATACGTTCGGCCCATGCGCACAGTCATCGCGGGAGGTCACGGCCAGGTGGGCCGTCGCCTGGCCCGGACGCTGGTGGAGCGCGGGGACGACGTCGTCGCCTTCGTGCGGTCCGCCGCGCAGATCACGGATCTCACGGAGCTCGGCGCGCACGTCGCGCTCGTCGACCTCGAGAAGGACGACGCCGTCGCCGTGTCCTTCGAGCTCGAGGGCGCGGACGCCGTCGTGTTCGCCGCGGGCGCCGGACCCGGCAGCGGGGCGCCGCGCAAGGACGCGGTCGACCGCGCGGGCGCGGCCCTCCTCGCCGACGCCGCCGAGCGCGCCGGGGTGGGGCGCTACGTCCTCGTCTCGTCGCGGGGCGTCGAGGCGGCCCGCGCCGACGAGCGCCCCGACGGCGTCGACGACGTGTTCTGGGCCTACCTGCGCGCGAAGGCCGCCGCGGAGGACGACCTGCGCGCCCGCACGGACCTGCAGTGGACGATCGTCCGGCCCGGCCGTCTCACCGACGACCCGGGCGTCGGGCTCGTGGCCCTCGCCCCCGTGGGCGACGGCGACAAGCCGCGCGGCAAGCGGCGCAAGCCCGGCGCCGCCGTGGGCGAGCGGTCCGACGTGACGCGCGACGACGTCGCGCTCGTGCTCGCGGCGGTGCTCCACGAGCCCCGCTCGGCCGGACTCGTGCTCGACCTCGTGGGCGGCGACCGCCCCGTCGAGGACGCGCTCGCCGACGTCCTGCCCTGACCGCCCGGCCCGGCGACGGACGTCGGGCGCGTCAGCCCTCGCAGCGGGCCTCGCGCTGCCAGATCACCCCGAGCGGGTCACGGTCGGGCCGGATGAGGACGTTCGCGATCCGCGCCGTGTAGTTCCAGCCGCCGTAGGACACCTCGTCGCCGAAGCCGTACCACTCCCCCGCTTCCCACGCGGCGTAGCACGCGGGCGCCGCGCTGAAGGGGTCGACCACGAGCTGCTCGGACCACGACCCCGCGTGCAGGACGTACTTCGCCCCGGACCCGGAGGCCTCGCCCAGCGCCACCGTGCGGCGCTCGCCCGCCGCGAGGTCCCACTGCCCCTTCGCCTGCCCGGTGACCCGGAAGGTCAGCGGGACGTTGGAGCCCGCGTTGTCGAGGAGCACGGACACCGTGCGGAACGAGTCACCACGCTTCGCGTCGTAGTACGGGTCACCGAGGACGAGGCTCCCGCCCGGCGCCACGACCGCGCAGTCGAGCGCGTCGAACCGGGCCGTCACCGTCTCCGCGAACGGGGTGCCGAGGACCGTGCGCGAGAGCTCGAACGTGACCGCACCGGACCGCACCGCGAGGGCACCCGCGGGCAGGTCGACGCTCGCGCTCGCACCCGGCGCGACCTCGCCGAGGTCGCGCGTGCCGAACGGGGTGCGGACGACGACGCGGGTCGGCTCGTCGGCGTCGTTCCGCAGACCGGTCGTGAGCACCACCCCGCCCCCGCCGGGCGCGCACTGCGTCGTCGCCGTGAGCGTCGCCGCCCAGTCGGGCACGTACGCCGCGCCCCGGTAGGTCGCCGCGAGGGCGGAGTCCTGGAAGCCCTTCCCGAGCACCCAGCGGTACTGGCGGAAGGTCACCTTCCCGGCCTTGACGTCGAGCGCGCCCGTGTCGATCGTGAAGGTCGCCGTCTCCCCCGGCTTGATGCCGCTCACCGGGGCGGAGTCCCCGAGCGCTCCGCCGAGCATCCGGGCGTCGAGCGTCTCCGCCGTGTCGTTCGTCAGGGTGCCGACGAGCCGGATCGAGCCGTCCTGCCAGCGCGCCTCGACCGTCGCCGTGCGCGCCCACGACGGCGCGTAGGTCGTCGCGGCGTACGCCGCGGTCAGCGTGCTCCCCGCCAGGCCGGGGGCGTGGGCCCGCTCGACCGCGAACGTGGCCGTTCCCGCCGGGACGTCGCGCAGGCGTGTGTCGACGGCGAGCGTCGCGGTCGCGCCCGGGGCGACCTCCACGGGCGCGGCGACCCCGTACGGCGTCGTCATCGTGACCCGCAGCGTCGTCGCCCGGTACGGGTTGTGGAACGTCCCGCGCACGACCGTCGAGCCGGCGCCCGCGCCCTTCGGCACGACCCACGTGGCGGTCGCCGACGCGGAGCCGTCCGCGACGGACCAGTCGAAGCAGTCGACGCCCGGGACCTCGTGGCTCGCGAGGGCCGCGCTGTCGGCGAGCACGTCGAGCGTCAGCGACGCCTCCCCGACACCGCCGGGCAGGTCGACGACGGCGTCCCGGCCGCCGTCGACCGTGCGCGTCAGGTCGTCGCGACCGGCGACGGCGAACACCACGGGGACGGTCGAGCGCGTGTTGTCGTAGCGCAGCGCGACCGGGGCGGACGACCGCTCGGTCGCCGGGTCGAGCCGGCACGCCCCGACGGTCGGCGAGTCCACCGCGGGCGCGTGCCGCACGGCGTCGTACGCGGCGGTCACGACGTGCGACCGGCCCGAGCCGTCGAGCCGGGAGACGCGGAACGCGACCTCGCCCGCGGCGACCTGCCGGGAACCGGTGTCGAGGGTCAGCACGGCCTCCGCGCCGGGTGCGACGTCGACCGCGCGCGTCGTGCCGAGCTCTCCGCCGTCCAGGGCCACGCGCAGCGTCGCCGCCGCGTGGTCGTTGCGGAAGGTCCCGCTCACCACCACGGAGCCGCCGCCCTCGGCGGGCGACCACTCCGCCGTCGCCGAGCCCTCGACGCGCCACTCGAAGCAGTCGACGCCGTCGACCACGTGGCGCGCGACGGGATCCCCGTCCGCGACGACCGCGAACGTCGCGCCCTGCGCACCGACACCACCGGGCACGACGACGTCACGCATCTCGCCACCCGCGAGCGTCGCGGTCAGGTCGTCACGGTCGGCGACCGAGAACGTCACCGGCACCGTCGACGCCGCGTTGTCCAGGTGCAGCGTCACCGGCGCGGACGACGTGTCCGTCGCCGGGTCGAACACGCACGTGCCGACCGTGGGCTCGCGCGACGCCGACGGCGCGTGCCGCGCAGCGTCGTAGGACGCCCGCACCTGGTGCGGCTCCGCACCGGGCGCACCGACGCGCGCCACCCGGAACGTCACCGACCCCGCCGCGACGTCCCGCGAACCCGTGTCCACGGTGAACGACGCCTCCGCGCCCGGCGCGACCTCCACGGCCTCCGCGGCGCCGTGCCGACCCGCGGACATCGAGACGCTCAGCGCCGCCACCGCGTGGTCGTTGCGGAACGTGCCCTCGACGACGAACGAACCGGTCTCCGGCGACCAGCGCGTCGTCGCCGAACCCTCGACGTCCCACGCGAAGCAGTCGACGCCGTCGACCACGTGCCGCGCAACGGTCTCCCCGTCCGCGACGACCGCGAACGTCGCGCCCTGCGCACCGACACCACCGGGCACGACCACGTCACGCATCACGCCACCCGCGAGCGTCGCGGTCAGGTCGTCACGGCCGGCGACCGAGAACGTCACCGGCACCGTCGACGCCGCGTTGTCCAGGTGCAGCGTCACCGGCGCGGACGACGTGTCCGTCGCCGGGTCGAACACGCACGCGCCCACCGTGGGCTCGCGCGACGCCGACGGCGCGTGCCGCGCCGCGTCGAACGACGCCCGCACCTGGTGCGGCTCCGCACCAGGTGCATCGACGCGCGCCACCCGGAACGTCGCGGACCCCGCCGCGACGTCCCGCGAACCCGTGTCCACGGCGAACGACGCCTCACCGCCCGGCACGACCTCCACGGTCTCCGCGGCGCCGTGCCTGCCTGCGGAGAGGGCCACGCTCAGCGCCGCCACGGCGTGGTCGTTGTAGAACGTGCCCTCGACGACGAACGACCCGGTCTCCGGCGACCAGCGCGTCGTCGCCGAGCCCTCGACGTCCCACTCGAAGCAGTCGACCGCGCCGACCGTGCGCGAGACGAGCGCGTCGCCGTCGGCCCGCAGCGCGTACGTCGCAGGCGCGGCTCCCGCCGGAGGAAGCTCGACCTCGGCACGGGCCCGCGCCGGGACCGTCTGCGCGAGGCCCGGGTGCCCGTCGACCGAGAACTCGACCGGGAGGGTGGAGGCCGAGTTGTCGAAGGCCAGCGTCGCGGCGGCTGACGACGTGTCCGTCTCGGGGTCGAACACGCACTGCGCGACCGCAGCGTCCGGGACGACCGGCGCGATCGTCTGGCCGTCGAGCGCGAGCGCGACGTCGCTCGGCGGCCGCGAGACGACCGCCTCGCCGCCCGGCCCGACGAGCAGCCGCTCCTGCGAGAGCACGAGCATGCTCGCGGGCACCGCGGGCGCGTTGACGTCGACGACCAGCGAGGCGTTCTCACCGACGCTCGTGCGCGCGGGGAGGTCGGCCGCGTGCCACGCGGGCGTGTCGGGCGCGGCGAGGCCGACCGTGACGGGCGCGCCCGTCCGGTTCGCGACGTCGGCGGTGTACCGCACCGTGCCGTCCGCGTTCTCCGCGCGGACCTGGACGCCGTCGGCCCCGAGCCACGCGAGCGGCACCGCCGCGCTCAGGGTGCGGCTCGCCGTGACCGCCTGGTCGTCGGCTCCGGCCCGCACCTCGACGGGGACGTCGGCGGGGAGCACGCGGAGCGCGCCGTCGTCGCGCTGCTGGATTTCGGGCACGAACGCACCGTTCGCGCGCAGCTCGACCGCCAGCTCGACCGACCGTCCCGCGGACGCACCCCGGGCCGGCGCGGGCAGCACGGTGTCGCTCGCGCACTCGAGCGCGGCGCCCCGCGCGGGGGTGGTGCAGGTCCAGCCGTCGTCGACAGGTCGGAGGGACAGCCCCTTCGGCAGCTCGGGCACGGTGAAGCGGACGCCCTGGGCATCACGGTCGCCGGTGTTGGCGGCCGTGAGCGTGAGCGTCGCGGACCCGGGGTTCGCCGCGAGCGTCACGCGCTCGTCGTCGAGCCGGACCTCCGCGCCGACGTACTTCAGGGGCGGCGGCGTGAGGTTGCGCTCCACCGTGCGCAGGCCCTCCGCCTTCACGCGCGCCGGGAACTCGTAGACGCCGCCGCCCCGGGCCGTGACCGTGACGACGAGGTCACGCGCCTCGCCGGGCGCGAGCACGCCCACCGCGCACGCGAGCGTCCCGCCCGCGGCGGCAGGCCCGCACGGGAGCGCAGCCGTGCGCAGCGCGGGGGCGACCGACGCGCCGCGCGCGACGACCGACGACGTGACGGCCTCGACGCCGGCCGGCAGGTCGACCTCGACCGTGACGTCCTGCGCCGCCCTCCCGCCCGAGTTCGACACCGTCAGGCGCACGTCGGCGGGCTTGCGCGCCTCCATCTCGATGCCGGTCCCGAGCGCAACGTCGAGCGCGGCCGGAGCCGGCTCGGGCGGCGGGTCGACGGGCGTCGGCTCGCCGGTCCCCGGGTCGACGGGGGTCGAGCCGCCGGGAGCCGGGTCGGTGGGCGTCGAGCCGACCGGGGTCGTCCCGCCGGGCGCGCCCCCATCCGCAGGTGGAGCCGTCGTCGCGTCGGGGGTGGCGGAGTCCGTCGGCGCCGGCGGGATGTTGGTGGGGGACGTCGGGTCCGTCGTGGGGTCGGGCGTCGGGGCGGTCGTGCCCGAGCTCGGCGAGGGCGACGGAGACGGAGAGGGGGACGAGCCGGACGGCGCCGGGGACGACTGCGAGATCGGTGACGGCGTGGGCTCGGGAGTGAAGGCCCCGAGCGCGCCCGCGACGCCCAGCCCGGCGACCGCGAGCACGCCCACGGTGACCGCCGCCGCGGCGATCGGCGCGGACGCGACCAGCGCGAGCAGGCCTCCGGCCCCGGCCGCGGCCAGGGCACCGCCGCCCGCCGCCGCACCGCCGACGGCCGCTGCTCCACCCACTGCGGCGACCCCCGCACCCGCGCCCGCACCGGCCGCTCCCCCGGCGACGCTGCCCGCGGCACCGACGGCTCCCGCCGCCGCACCGGCCCCGCCGATCACCCCGGTCCCGGCGGCACCCGCACCGGCGCCGCCGCCGACGCCCGCACCGGCCCCGGCACCGGTCGCCGCACCGGATCCGCCCGCCGCGCCAGACCCGCCGGCAGCACCCGAACCGCCCGCCGCGCCAGACCCACCGGCGCCCGATCCTCCGGCGCTCGACCCACCGGCGCTCGACCCGCCCGCGCCGCCCGACCCACCGGCGCCCGAACCGCTCGCCGTCCCGCTGCCGGACGCGCCCTGGAGCGCGGCCACGAGCCCGCCGGCGACCGCCGCGCCACCCGTGGTGGGCAGCGCCGTCCCGACGAGACCGAGCGCGCCCACGCCGAGCACGAGCGGGGCGATGACGGCGCGCATGCCGTGGGAGACGTCGCCCAGCTCGAGCACGAGCCCGCGGCAGTCGTCGCAGCCCTCGAGGTGCGACTCGACGCGTGCCGTCTCGCGCTTGGCGAGGCCCCCGCGCACGTACGACCCGAGGAGCGCGTTGACCGTGCGGCACTCCTCAGCGGGCACGGACGTGAGGTGCTGCTGGAGGTACGCCTGGCGCAGCCCCTCGCGGGCGCGGTACGCGAGCGCGGAGACGCCGTTCGCGGTGAGGCCCAGCAGCGGGGCGATCTCGGCCGGGGACAGGTTCTCGACCTCGGTGTACCAGAGCACGGCACGCCACCGCTCCGGCAGGTCCTGGTAGGCGCGCGTGACCGTCGAGCGCTCGAAGCCCTCGAGCGTCGGGTCCTCCGTCGAGGCCATCGGGCCGAACGCGGACTCGAACGTGCGCTCGTCGTCGGTCGGCTGCGTGCGCCGCGCCCCGCTGACGAGGTCGTACGACAGACGGCGCACGACCGTGAAGAGGTAGGCGCGGAACGTGACGTCCGGGCCGCCGCCGTTCTGCAGCACGGAGAGCGTGCGGGCGAACGCGTCGGACACGACGTCGTCGGCGTCGGCGCCCGAGCGGACGTACTGGCGCGCGACCGTGCGCGCGGCCCCGGCGTGCCGCTCGTAGAGCACCCCGTAGGCGCTCGTGTCCCCTGCACGTACGGCGGTGATGAGCTCGGCGTCGCTGAACGCCTCGCTGTCCACCCGTTGTGCCTGCGTCATCGTCACCCGCCCCGGAGACCGCCCCGAACCGAGGCTACGGTGGCCATAGTAGACGCCCGTCCATCTCACGGGCAGAGGGTTCCCGCCACCGGAACAGGAACGACGGTGCTTTCTGGCTTTCGTCCCCTTTCACCCGGGACGTGAGGTCCTGGAAACTTCTCGCCGTTCCCGCGTCATGGACGGCTCGTCCGGACGTCTCATCTACATGGACCACCTCCCGGGGTACGCCGTGCCCGCGACCGACGCCGTGCGCGAGCGGTGGCGGCGCGCGAGCGCCGACAGCGTCTGGCTACGGCCGGGCGACTGGTACCACCCTGCCGTCGACGCGCTCGTCGAGGCGTTGTGCGAGGAGCGGGACACGACGCCCGCCGCCGAGCGGCTCGGCCGCGTCCGCGCGGAGGCCGGGGTCGGGATCGGCGAGGCCATCGACGACGTCGTCTGCCTGTACCGCGCCCACGACCGCGAGCCGGTCGTCGACCTGGTCCGCGGCGTGGCGGTCGGCTGGTCCGAGGGGTACGAGGCCAGCCCCGTGACACCCGAGGTCCTGGACCCGGAGTCCGGCCTCGCGACGACGCAGTACCTGGTGCACCGGCTCCGCGAGACGTACGGCGCGGCCGAGCGCGCGGGCCTGGACGCGACCCAGACCCACGGGCTGCTCGTCGTCGACGTCGCGCTCGACGACCTGACGGGATGGCAGCGGTTCGCGCGCTCGGCGGCGATGGGCCGCGCGCTCACCCACACGTTCGGCGAGGGCCACCCCATGGCCTCGATCGGCAACGGGCTCTTCGTCGTGCTCGGCGAGCGGGACGCGGACGACGCGATGGTGCGCACCGTGCTCCGCCACAACATCGAGCGCACCGGTCTCGCGCTGGGCGTCACGGCCATCCTGCGCCGGCCGCCGCGCGTCTGGCTCGAACCGCTCCCCCGCACCCACACGGCGGCCGTCCAGCTCCTCGACACGCTCCAGCGCTGACACGACGACGCCCCGTCCCACGCGGGCGAGCACGTGGTCCGGGGCGTCCGGGGGCGTCTGCGGCCGGCGGGTGACCGACCGCCCGCGAGCAAGGCGGCGACCGCGCGTCAGCGCGGCGTGAAGGTGAGGCAGTCGGCCCGGTCCTCGCCGGACGCGCCCGCCCCGACGCGGATCGACGGCGCGGAGCACTCGAGCGAGGCGTTGTGGACGCACTCCGTGCGCTGGCAGGCCCCGACGTGCGCGAGCACCTTCTCCAGCCCGCCCTTCGTGCCCAGCGGGATGAAGGTCGCGCACTCGGCGTCGCCCGTGTGACCGGCGATGGTCACGGCGCCCGCGTGGCACCCGTGGTCGTGGTTGTAGCCGCAGCCGTCGATGGAACACTCGACGACCTGGGGCATCTCCGTGAGGCTGCTCATCGCGATCTCCTGTCTCCGAGGACCCGCCGTGGGTCGGTCTCCGCGTTCCACGGTATTCCCGGAATTCCTCGGTGTATAGCAAGGAAGGCCTTGCTAAGAAATGCAGGAATGCGCTGCAATTAGCGCACGGCATTCTTGCGGAAATGCCTCGTCGCAGGTCAGTTGTCGGTGCCGTCGGCCCGGGGCCGCCAGATGACGAGCGCGCGCGCCTCGCCGTGCTCGACGAGCGTCTCGCGCAGGGCCTCCTCGACCCCGCGCCGCACGCTGCGCCCGCGCGGCACGACGACGACGTCGCCGCTCGCCGCGGCGGCGAACACGCGGCCGCCCGGCTCGACGCGCGCCGAGAGCGCCTCGATGCGCCGCTCGAGCCGCTCGACCTGGGACTCGAGGGCGAGGATCCGCTGGATGCCCGCGAGGTTGATGCCCTCGTCGTGGCTGAGGCGCTGCACCTCGAGCAGCTTCGCGACGTCGCGCAGCGAGTACCGCCGCCCCCGGCCCGCGGTGCGGCGCGGCACCACGAGGCCGAGGCGGTCGTACTGGCGCAGGGTCTGCGGGTGCATGCCCGCGAGCGCGGCGGCCTGCGAGATGACGAGGACGGGCGCGTCCTGGTCGACGTCGCTCGCGGGAGCGCGTCCGACGCCGCTCGAGTCCCCACCGATCGAGAGATGATGAGTTTCCTGCTGGGGCATCATGGTCGCCCCCCTCACTCCGCGGCCTGGCGGACCAGGTCGGCGCGCACGTCCTGGCCGGCGGTCTCGGCGGCGAACGTCTCGACGGCCTCGCGCGCGGCCTTCGAGAGCTTCTGCGGCACGGCGACCTGGACCGTGACGAGCAGGTCGCCGGTCGACTTGGCGGTCTTCACGCCGCGGCCGCGGACGCGCAGCGTGCGCCCGGAGGGCGTGCCGGCCGGCACCTTGACCTTGACGGTCGAGCCGTCGAGCGTCGGGACGGCGATGGTGGCGCCGAGCGCGGCCTCGGGGAACGTCACCGGGACCGTGATCCGCAGGTTGTCGCCGTCGAGCGAGAACACCGGGTGCGGGGTGACGTGCACGGTGACGACGAGGTCGCCGTCGGGCCCGCCCGCCGTGCCGGGGCGGCCCTTGCCGCGCAGCCGGATCTTCTGGCCGTCGCGGACGCCCGGCGGGATGCGCGTGGTGACCGTGCGGCCGTCGACGGTGAACGTCACGGTCGACCCCTCGACCGCCTGCCGGAACGGCAGGGTCGTGGCGGCCGCGAGGTCGGCGCCCGCACGGGGGCGGGGGCCGCCGAACTGCTGGCCCGCCGCGCCGCCGCCGAACATCGAGCCGAGGATGTCCTCGAACCCGCCCGCGCCCTGGCCGCCGGTCGAGTAGCGCACCCGGGTGCCGCCCGGGCCCCCGCCGCCGCCGAACATGCCGCCGAAGACGTCCTCGAAGCCCGCTCCCCCGGCACCGCCGGGGCCCGCGGAGAAGCGCGCGCCGCCGCCCGCCATCGCCCGGATCGCGTCGTACTGCTCGCGCTCCTTGGGGTCCGACAGCACCGCGTACGCCTCGCCGATCTCCTTGAACTTGGCCTCGGCGCTCGCGTCACCCTGGTTCTGGTCAGGGTGGTACTTGCGGGCGAGCTTGCGGTAGGCCTTCTTGATCGCGGCGTCGTCGGCGTCCTTGGGGACGCCGAGCGCGGCGTAGAAGTCCTTCTCCATCCAGTCCTGTCCGGTCACGGCGCCTCCCTCCTGTCGGTGGTCGTGGTCCTGGTCCTTCGTTCCGTGGCTGCTGCCGGTGGGTCTGCTGCTGGTGATCCTCGCGTGCCCGACGGCGGAGCGCACCTCCGCGCGGGAGGTGCGCCCGCGCCGTCGGGCACGAGGAAGGGGTGGCTACTGCGGGCCGACGACCGAGACGCGCGCGGCGCGCACGACCCGCTCCCCGATCCGGTAGCCCGGCTCGATGACGAGGTTCACCGTGGTGGCGGTGGCCTCGGGGTCGGGCTGGTGCATGAGCGCCTCGTGGACGGTGGGGTCGAACTCGTCCCCGACCGCGCCGTAGCGCTCGATCCCGAACTTCTCGAGCGACGCGTCGAGCTTGTCGGCGATGGCCGCGAACGGCCCCGTCAGCTCGCCGTGCTGCCGCGCGCGGTCGATGTCGTCGAGGACCGGCAGGAGCGCGGTGAGCACGTCCTCGATCCCCTTCGTGCGCGCGGCCTCCTGGTCGCGCAGCGACCGGTTGCGGTAGTTCGTGAAGCTGGCCCGCTCGCGCTGGAGCGCGTCGAGGTGCTCCGCGGCCTCGGCCTTCGCCGCGAGGACCGCGGCGTCGACCCCGGCCTCGTCGGACGGCTCGAAGTCGAGGCCCGCGAGCGGGTCCGTCTCCGCGTCGTCGCCCGCGGAGCCGCCGGCCTCGCCCTCGGGGCGGGGCCGACCGCTCTCCGGGTCGACCTTACGCTTGTCCGTGAACTGGAAGGGCTTGTCGTCGGAGCCCTGCCCGGGCTCGCGCCCGGCCTGCTCCTCGGGGCCCTGCGGGTCGGTCGGTCCGTCGGCCGTCACTTGCGCTCGTCCTCCTCGTCCACGATCTCGGCGTCGACGACGTCCTCGTCCGGGGCGGACGTCGCGCCCGCCGCGGCGGTGGCGTCGTCCTGCGCGGCGCCGGGGTTGCCGGCGGCCTGCTCCTGCTCGGCCGAGGCGTAGAGCGCCTGGCCGATCTTCTGCGAGGACGCGACGAGCTTCTCGTGCGCGGTCTTCACGGCGTCGGCGTCCTCGCCCTCGAGCGCGGACTTGACCGACGCGATGTCGGCCTCGACCTCGGTGACGACGTCGGCGGGGAGCTTCTCCTTGTTCTCGGAGACGAGCTTCTCGGTCGAGTAGACGAACGCCTCGGCCTGGTTGCGGGTCTCCGCGTCCTCGCGACGCTTCTTGTCCTCGGCCGCGTGCTCCTCGGCCTCCTTGACCATGCGGTCGATGTCCTCCTTGGGCAGCGCCGAGCCGCCCGTGATGGTCATCTTCTGCTCCTTGCCGGTGCCGCGGTCCTTCGCGCCGACGTGGACGATGCCGTTCGCGTCGATGTCGAAGGTGACCTCGATCTGCGGCACGCCGCGCGGGGCCGGCGCGATGCCGGTCAGCTCGAACGTGCCGAGCGGCTTGTTGTCGCGCGCGAACTCGCGCTCGCCCTGGAACACCTGGATGAGCACCGACGGCTGGTTGTCCTCGGCCGTCGAGAAGATCTCGCTGCGCTTGGTCGGGATGGCCGTGTTGCGCTCGATGAGCTTGGTCATCACGCCGCCCTTGGTCTCGATGCCGAGGGACAGCGGGGTCACGTCGATGAGCAGGACGTCCTTGCGGTCACCGGAGATGACGCCGGCCTGCAGGGCCGCGCCGACGGCGACGACCTCGTCCGGGTTGACGCCCTTGTTCGGCTCCTTGCCGCCCGTGAGCTCCTTGACGACGTCGGTCACGGCCGGCATGCGGGTGGAGCCACCCACGAGCACGACGTGGTCGATGTCCGAGACGGAGACGCCCGCGTCGGAGATGACCTTGTGGAACGGGGCCTTCGTCCGGTCGAGGAGGTCCTGCGTCATCTGCTGGAACTGGGCGCGCGTGAGCTTCTCGTCCAGGTGGATGGGGCCGTTCTCGCTCATCGAGAGGTACTGCATCGAGATGGTGGTGCTCGTCGCGGACGAGAGCTCCTTCTTCGCCTGCTCGGCGGCCTCGCGCAGACGCTGGAGCGCGATCTTGTCCTTCGACAGGTCGACGCCCGAGCTGTTCTTCACCTGCTTGATGAGGTGCTCGACGATGCGGTTGTCCCAGTCGTCGCCACCGAGGCGGTTGTCGCCCGAGGTCGCGCGGACCTGGATCGTGGAGAAGTCGTCCTCGTCCTTGCCGACCTCGAGGAGCGAGACGTCGAACGTGCCGCCGCCCAGGTCGAAGACGAGGATGAGCTCGTCCTCCTTGCCCTTCTCCAGGCCGTAGGCGAGCGCGGCCGCGGTGGGCTCGTTGACGATGCGGGTCACGTTGAGGCCCGCGATCTGCCCGGCGTCCTTGGTCGCCTGGCGCTCGGCGTCGTTGAAGTACGCCGGGACGGTGACGACCGCGTCCGTGACGGGCTCGCCCAGGTACTCCTCGGCGTCGCGCTTGAGCTTGCCCAGGATGCGCGCGGAGATCTCCTGCGCGGTGTACTTCTTGTCGTCGATCTCCACCGACCAGTCGGTGCCCATGTGGCGCTTCACCGAGCTGATGGTGCGGTCGACGTTCGTGACCGCCTGGCGCTTGGCGACCTCGCCGACGAGGACCTCGCCGGTCTTGGAGAAGGCGACCACCGACGGCGTCGTGCGCGACCCCTCGGCGTTCGCGATGACCGTGGGCTCTCCGCCCTCGAGGACGGCGACCACCGAGTTGGTGGTGCCGAGGTCGATCCCGACTGCTCGTGCCATGTGTGTGCCTCCGTCGTTCTGGGTGCCCGACGGCGCTGCTGCGCCTCGGCACACCGGGTTGAGTCTGCTTCACTCAAGGTAGATCCGTGGTCGGTGCTCGCGCAACCTCACCCGGCTCAACTTGAGTCCATCAGGCTCAACCTTCACGCGACCCGCACTATTCCCCGCTCGCGGCCACCCGGGACCGCGCCTGCTGGCGTGCACGCTGCTCCGCGTAGCCCTCCTGCCAGTCCGCGGCGAGAGGCATGTCGCGGCGGCGGACCTCGTCGACCGCCAGCTCGACGGGGAAGCCCCAGGTGTCGGCGAGCACGAACAGGTGGTCGCCCGTGACGGTCGTGCCATGGAGCCTCTCGAGCTCTCGGAGGCCCCGGTGCACCGTGCGCCGGAAGCGCGACTCCTCGTCCCGGAGCACGGCACTCAGGTCCTCGCGCTGCTCGGCCAGGTTCGGGTAGGCGTCGCGGTACGACTCGGCCACGACGGCGACGAGGTCGTCGACGAACCGGTCCTCCAGCCCGAGCCGGAGCGCGTGCACCACGGCCCGGCGCACGAGCCGCCGCAGCACGTACCCGTGCGCCTTGTTGCTCGGCCGCACGCCGTCGGCGGCGAGGAACGTCGCGGCGCGCACGTGGTCCGCGATCACGCGGAACGGGCGCGGGTCGTCCTCGTACGTGCGACCGCTCAGGTCCTCGAGCCGGTCGACCAGGGGCCGCAGCAGGCTCACGTCGAACACGTCGGGCGTCGCCGTCGCGGCGGCGGCGATGCGCTCCAGCCCGCCCCCGAAGTCGATGCTCGGCTCGTCGAGGAGGACGAAGCCCTCGCTCGTGCGGCGGTAGCGCATGAACACCTGGTTGCCGATCTCGACGAACCGTCCTCCCTCGCTCGCCGGGTGCGGCTCGCCGGTCGACGGGTCGTGGAGCTCCGGTCCGAGGTCGTAGAAGACCTCCGAGTCCGGTCCGCAGGGGTCGCCGACGGGCGTGCCCTCCAGACCACCTCCCCGGCTCCACCAGTTCTCCTCGGCGTCGTAGAGGAAGACCCGGCCGCCGCGCATGCCGTCGCGGTCCCCGTCCGCACACGACCCGACGTCCACGACCGACGCCTCGATGCCGTGCTCGGCGAACACCGTGACCCAGGCCTGGGCCGCCACCTCGTCCCGGGGGATCCCGTGCTCGACCGACCCGCGGAAGCACGTGACGTAGAGGCGCGAGAGGTCGACGCCGACGAGCGCGAGGAAGTCGGCGAACCACCGGACCTGCCGCTCGACGTCGCCCGACCCCAGGCTCCAGTTGCCCAGCATCTCGAAGAAGGTCGTGTGCCGTGGGTCGCCGACCTCGTCGATGTCCTGCGACCGCAGGCACGGCTGCGAGTCGACCAGGAGCCGCCCGGCGGCGTGCGGGCGCACGCCCAGCAGGTAGGGCATCAGCGGCTGCATGCCCGCGCCCGTGAACAGGGTCGTCGGGTCCTCGCGCAGGACCAGGGGCGCTCGCTCGATCACGGCGTGCCCCCGGGCGGCGAAGAAGTCGAGGTAGGCCGAGCGGATCTCCTGGGCGTCCATCCGACGACCCTAGGGACCGGCACCACCGACTTCCAGGGCAATCCCCACGGCCCCCGGCGAGGACGACCGCGCCCCGCCGCGGTGAGACGCAGCGGGGCGGGTGCGGGGCAGGTGCGGGGCAGGGCGGCTCGACGGGAGCCGCGCCGCCCCTCGCTCAGATGAGCTCGACGCCGTCGGCCTGCGGCCCGCGGTCGCTCTGCCGGATCTTGAACCGGACCCGGTCGCCCTCCTCGAGCTCCTCCCCGCCGCGCACGACGGACACGTGGACGAACAGGTCCTCGCCCCCGGCGTCGGGCGTGATGAAGCCGAAGCCGCGGTCCGCGTCGTACCGCGCGACCGTGCCCTCGCCGCCGCGCACGCGCCCGCCGGGCGCCGGACGACCACGGTCCGAGCCCGGACGGCCGCGGTCCGGACCCGGGCGCCCGGAGCCGCCCACGAGCTGCACGTTCCGGGCGTTCGGCCCCTTGTCGCCCTCGACGACGTCGTAGGTCACGCGCGCACCCTCGGCGAGCTCGGTGAGCCCGCGGCCCAGGGCGCTGACGTGCACGAACACGTCGTCGCCGCCGCCGTCGGGAGCGACGAAGCCGAAGCCCTTGACGTCGTCGTACCAGGACACGGTGCCGTCGGCGCCGTCCGCCGCGGGCTGCGCGGCCTGCGCGCCGAGCGGCAGCAGGTGGTCCGCCTGCGGGCCCTTCTCGCCCTCGACGACGAGGAACGCCACGCGCTGCCCCTCCGTGACGACGCCGCCCCCGACGATGGCCGAGCTGTGCAGGAAGATCTCGTCGCTGCGCCCGTCGGGCGTGACGAAGCCGTAGCCCTTGGCCGGCTCGTACCAGACGACGGTGCCGAGCACGCCCAGGGGCGCGTCGGCGGCGCGGTCGCCCGTCACGCGGACGCGCCGTGCCTGCGGGCCCCGGTCGCCGGTGCCCATCTCGAACTCGACGACCTGCCCCTCGCGGAGCTGCTTCGGGCCGTCGTCACCGACGATCTCGGACGCGTGCACGAACAGGTCCTCGGCCTCGTTCCCGAGGTCGATGAAGCCGAACCCTCGGTCGGCGTCGAACCATCGGACTGTTCCCTGGGGCACCTAGGACTCCTTGCATCGACAGACAGTGCTGCTCCTAGTGTCCCCGACGCCGCCGCGCCCCGGCGCCGCGGGACCGCTCGGCTGGCCTCAGCGGCCGGTGCCCGACGCGCCGGCGCCCGGCTCCGCGCCCGGGTCGTCGACGTCGTCGCCGCTCCAGCTCCGCTCGTCGCCCGGGTCGACGTCGGTGGGGACCTCGGGGTCCTTCGGCAGCGAGTCGTTGGCGAGCGCGGGGAACGCGCCCGCGGTGCCGATGTCCGGCTCGCCGCGGGCCGGTTCCTGCTCGTCCCGCCAGTCCTGCTCGTCGCCGGTGCCCCGGCGGTCCTGCGGCTGCGACGCGGTCATGAGCGGGCCCTCCTGGTCTCCGGCCCGGCCGCCTGGTCGACCGGGCGCACTCCCTCGACCGTACGTCGCCCCGCCGGGCTCACCACCCGGGCCGCGGGCTACGGCGCCGCGGCGGGGACGGCGGGCTTCCCCTCGTCCGCGGGGTCGTCCGTCTCGTCGACCGCCGAGTCCCGCTCGACCGCCGGGTCCGCGTCCGGCGCGACGGGCGCGGCGGCGGCAGGTGCGGCGGAGGCCGCCGCACGACGGCGGCGCACCACGAGCACGACCGCACCGGCGAGCGCCGCCACGACGAGCAGCACCGCGCCGATCCCGACCCACGGCGCGACGGCGGCGCGCGACGACGCGTCGTCGGCCGCGGCGGCGGCCTCGTCGAGGCGCCCGGCGTCGAGCGCGGCGCGGGCGTCGGCGGTCGAGCCGCCGACGTCCAGCAGGAGGCGGCCGAGGTCGGCGAACGGCCCGCCGCCGGCGCTCGCGGCGACGGCGTCGCCGACCGTCCCGACGACCTCGACCGTGCGCGGCAGCACGGTCGCGAGCGCCGCGTACTCCTCGGCGGTGCGGGCGCTCTCGTACTGCGTGCGCACGGCGGCCGGGTCGGGCAGGCCCGCGTCCTCGGCGGCCTGCTGGACCTGGCCGGCGGCCGCGGCGGCGTCGGGCCCGATCGCCTCCCGGGCCGCGTCGGCGTCCGCGAACGCCCAGTCCGTCATCGCGGTGCGCAGCCCCGCGGGCGGCAGCCACGCGCCGTCGGCCGCGTCGAGGGCGACGTAGGCCTCGCGGGCCGGGCCCCGCGCGTCGAGCAGGGCGGTCTCGTCGGCGTCGGCGACCCACGTGCGGTAGGCCGCCTGGGCGTCGGCGACCTCGCCGCGCACCTCGACGAGGTCGAGGAAGCGACGCCCGTCGGTCAGGCCCGGACGGCCCGGCTCGCCGGGGGCGTCGTAGGCGCTCTCCCCCGCGTACGCGGCGGCGACGAGCGTCCCGAGCGTCTCGTCGTCGAGCCCGCCCACGAGCGCGGAGACGGCCGTCCACGCGGCGGCGTACGCGTACTCCTCGGTGGCGTCGGCGCCGTCCTGCACGTCGACGTCCGCCCAGGCGACGAGCGGGAGCGCCTCGGCCGCGTCGCGCGCGGGGGCCGGGAACGTCTCGGTCGGGCCGCCCGTCTGCGCCGCGACGCGCTCCCCCACGACCTCGGCCAGGCCCTCGGACACCCACCGGTCCGCGAACCGGTCCCCGGCGAGCCACGCGTGCGAGAGCTCGTGGAAGAGCAGCCCGGCGTCGAGGTCCTCGGGGATGACGATCTCGCCGGAGCCGCGGTCGAACCACGCGTACCCCAGCACCTCGGGCGACACGTCCTCGCGGATGCGCTCGAGGTTCCCCGGCCACGGCATCCCGACGACGCGCTCGAGCGTGGGCAGCCCGGCGGCGACCTGCTCCGCGACGAAGGCGCTCCACTCGGCGTCGCCCGGGAAGCTCTCGAGCACGAGCTCCGTCCCCACCGCGTCGACCGTCGTCGTGTCGACCTGCGCCGGGTCCCGGAGCGAGACGAACGACCACGTGCCGAGGTCGTCGGTGCTCTCCGTCGCGCGGTGCGTCCGGATCGTGCCCTCGAGGACCGGGGTGAACCCGTCCCACGTGCTGTCGAAGTCCATCGACGTCGGGGTGACGATCTCGACGGTGACCTGCCCCGGGTCGCCGGCCGCGCTGACGGCGAACGTCGCGTACCCGGGCCCGACGCGCGTGTACCCCTCCGAGCGGATCGGCTCGCCCGGGATCGTGTAGGCCCACTCCACGGTCCGCTCGCGCCCGTAGTTGAGGGGCGAGAACGAGACCCGTGCGGCGCTCGTGGCCGGGTCCTCCGTCGGCTCCAGCGTGACGGGGAGGGTGGCGCCGCCGCTCGTCGCGGTGACGTCCGTCGCCCCCGTCGGCACGGGGATGCCGTAGGCGTCCCAGTAGTAGAAGTACTGGCCGCTGTCGGGCTGCTCGTTGCGCAGCGTCGTCGTCACGCGAACCCGGACCGGGCCGGTGCCGTCCACCTCGTAGCGGACGTGCGACGTCTCCGACAGCCCGTCGCCCGGGTCCGCGCTCGCGACGCCCGGCGCCCCCACCACGACCGCGCCCGCCAGCACCCCCGCGAGCACCGCGCGCGACGCCGTCCGCCCCGTGCGCCGCCCGTCGCCGGACCCTCCTGAGACCACCCCTGCACCGCCGTCCTCGCCGAAGCGCACAGCCCGTCGCCCCCGCTCGTCGGGACCGGTCGACGACGACCGGAACGGGACACCGGCGGGAACTGTACCGGCTCCCGGGGACGCTCCGGACCACGCCCCGGGGCCGCCGTCGGACACCTCGTGGACACCTGGTCCTGGCACGCTGTGCGGGTGACCACCGCACCCGGCCAGCCGTCGCTCGCCCGCCGCCTCGGCACGACGGACGCCGTCGTCGTCGGGCTCGCGTCCATGGTCGGCGCGGGGGTGTTCTCGGCGTTCGCCCCGGCGGCGGCCGCGGCGGGGACGGGCCTGCTCGTCGGCCTCGCGCTGGCCGCCGTCGTGGCGTACGCGAACGCGACGTCGTCGGCCCAGCTCGCCGCGCAGCACCCGACGTCCGGCGGCACGTACGTGTACGGGCGCGAGCACCTCGGCCCCTGGTGGGGCTACGTCGCGGGGTGGGGCTTCGTCGTCGGGAAGACGGCGAGCTGCGCCGCCATGGCGCTCGTCCTCGCCGCGTACGCCGCACCGCCCGGGTGGGAGCGTCCCGTCGCCGCCGCGGCGGTCGTCCTTCTCACCGCGGTCGGCTACCGCGGCGTGACGCGCACGGCCCGCCTCGCGCGCGGGATCGTCGCGGTCGCGCTGCTCGCGATCGCGACGGCGGTCGTCGCGAGCCTCGCGGGGACGACGCCGCGATGGTCCACCGTCCTCGACGCCGACGGCGCGCACGGCGGCTGGTACGGCGTCCTCCAGGCCGCGGGGCTGCTGTTCTTCGCGTTCGCCGGGTACGCGCGCGTCGCGACGCTCGGCGAGGAGGTGCGCGACCCGCGCCGCACCATCCCGCGCGCCGTCCTCGTGTCGCTCGGGACCGTCGTCGTGCTCTACGCCGTCGTGGCGGTCACGCTCCTCGCCGTGCTCGGGCCCGCCCGGCTCGCGACGTCCGCCGCGCCGCTCGCCGACGCCGTCGCCGCCGGGTCGTGGTCGTGGGCGGGACCGGTCGTGAGCGTCGGCGCGGTCGCCGCGAGCGCCGGCGCGCTCCTCGCCCTCCTGGCCGGGGTGAGCCGCACGGGGCTCGCGATGGCCCGCACCGGCGACCTGCCGGGCTGGTTCGCCGCGGTGCACCCCGTGCACCGGGTGCCGCACCGCGCGGAGCTCGCTGTCGGGGCGGCGGTCGTGCTGCTCGTGCTCACGACGGACCTGCGCGGCGCGATCGGCTTCTCGTCGTTCGGGGTGCTCGTCTACTACCTCGTCGCGAACCTCTCGGCGCTGCGCCAGACCGCGCCGCACCGCCTCTACCCGCGCGTCCTCCCGGTGCTCGGCGCGCTCGGGTGCGTCGCGCTGGTCGTCACGCTGCCCGTCCCGAGCGTGGTCGCGGGGGTCGCCGTGCTCGCGGTCGGCGTCGTGCTCCGGGCCGTGCGCGTCCGGTCGTAGCCTTCCGCGCTGCTCACCGTCCGGCTGCAAGACCCGCGGGCCCCGGGACACGAGCGAGGTATGAGCGGACACCGGCCCGGGCGCACGTCCGCGACGACGATCGCCGCCCTCCTGGCGGTCGGTCTCGCCGCGGGCTGCGGTAGGCCCGACGGCACGCCCCCCGGGGCGCCGGGCGCGTCCGGGTCGGACCCCGTCGGGCTGGTCGGGATGTGGCGGGTCTCGGGGGCCGACGGCGAGGGCCCCGACACGTGGCTGCGGCTCGACGCCGGGCAGTACATGCTGTGGAGCGACTGCGGCGCGTACGTCGAGGGCGGCTGGGAGGCGGCGAGCCGAGCCTTCGTCGCCTCGGACCCGTACGCCGCCGCGGCGGCGTGCGGCGCGGCGGGGATCCCCGAGGTCCCGTGGCTGCGCACGGTGGTCGCCTACGAGCCCGACGGCGAGGGCTGGCGCCTGCTCGACGCGGAGGGCGAGGTCGTCGCCGGGCTCCAGGTCGACGGCGCCCCGGCCCCGATCCCCGACGCCGCGGAGCACTTCGCGCGGGCCCCCGAGGTGACCGACGACGTGCGGGCGGCGTTCGACCCGCCCGCGCCGCTGCCGGGCGGCCTCGCGCCCGCCGAGGTGCGGGACCTCGTCGGGCGGTGGGAGCCGGCCGCACGCTCCTCCACCGACCCGCACGTCGTCTTCCACGAGGACGGGACGTGGTCCGGATCCGACGGGTGCAACGGCGGCGGGGGCGCGTGGGCACTGGACGACGGCGGTCGCCTGCTCGCGACCACGGGCCTCCAGACCCTGATGTGGTGCGAGGGAGAGAGCGTCCCCGGCTATGTCGCCTCGGCAGCCCGTGCCGGCCTGGACGGCGGTCGGCTGGTGCTCGTCGGCCCGGACGGCACGGAGATCGCTCGCCTCGTCCGGGGATGACGCCGCTCCGCCGCGCGATCGACCCGAGCGGCGGGATCGGCCCTCGGGCCGACCCGACGGCGGGCAGGTCGCCCTCGGCCTCAGGACTCGGGCTCGGGCTCCGGGGGCGCGCCCGTGGCGTCGTCGGACTCGACGACGCGTGACGACTCGCCCTCCTCGCCCGCGGGCGGCAGGCCGCGCTCGTCGGCCTCGTAGTAGCGGCCGGTGTAGCGAGGGCGCAGGAAGTTCTCGGTCGTGAGCACGGCGTCGACCTCCTCGGCCGTGAGCAGGCCGCGCGCGACCACGACGTCGCGCACGGAGGCCCCGGTCCGGGCGGCCTCCGCGCCCACGAGGTCGCCGTTGCGGTGGCCGATGATCTCGTTGAGGTACGTGACGATGCCGATGGAGTCGAGCACGTGGCGGCGGCAGACCTCGACGTTCGCGGTGATGCCCGTGACGCACTTGGTGCGCAGCGCGACGCACGCGTTCGTCAGCAGGTGCAGCGACTCGAACATCGACTGCGCGAGCCCGGGCTCCATGACGTTGAGCTGGAGCTGCCCGGCCTCGGCGGCGTGCGTGATCGTCACGTCGTTGCCCATGACCTTGAAGCAGACCTGGTTGACGACCTCGGGGATGACGGGGTTCACCTTGGCGGGCATGATCGACGACCCGGCCTGGAGCTCGGGCAGGTTGATCTCGCCGAGGCCCGCGCGCGGCCCTGACGACAGCAGGCGCAGGTCGTTGCAGATCTTCGACAGCTTGGCCGCGAGCCGCTTGAGCGCGGAGTGGACGGCGAGGTAGGCGCCGTTGTCGTAGGTCGCCTCGACGAGGTTCTCGGCCGGGACGGTGTGCAGACCGCTCACCTCGGCGAGCCGGCGCGTCGCGACCTTCGGGTAACCGGGCGGGGTGTTCAGCCCGGTGCCGATCGCGGTCGCGCCGAGGTTGACCTCGAGCAGCAGCTCGCCCGCGACCTCGAGGCGGCGGATCTCCTCGCCGACGTTCACGGCGAACCCGGCGAACTCCTGGCCGAGGCTCATGGGGACCGCGTCCTGGAGCTGCGTGCGCCCCATCTTCAGGACGTCCGCGAACTCGGACGCCTTCTCGTCGAACGCGCGCTCAAGCCGCCGCACCTCGTCCTGGAGCCGCGCGACGAGCTCGTGGACCGCGAGGCGGAAACCCGTGGGGTAGGCGTCGTTCGTGGACTGCGAGCGGTTGACGTGGTCGTTGGGGTTGATGACGTCGTAGCGGCCCTTCTCGAACCCGGCGAGCTCGAGCGCGAGGTTCGCGACGACCTCGTTGGTGTTCATGTTGACGCTCGTCCCGGCGCCGCCCTGGAACACGTCGACCGGGAACTGGTCGAGGCACCGCCCGTCGCGCAGGATCGCGTCGCACGCGGCGACGATCGCGTCGGCGACGTCGCGCTGGATGGTGCGCAGCTCACGGTTCGCGAGCGCCGAGGCCTTCTTGACCATCACCATGCCGCGCACCATCTCGGGGACGTCGCTCACCGTCGTCCCCGAGATGCGGAAGTTCTCCATGGCGCGGACCGTGTGGACGCCGTAGTAGGCGTCCGCCGGGACCTCCTTCGGTCCCAGCAGGTCCACCTCGGTGCGTGTCCGTTCGCTCGACATGCCCCGACCGTAGCCCGGCCGCACGCTCCCGCACGCCCGGGCGACGCGTCAGGCCACCGGCTCGTACACGAACCGCTCGACGCGCACGACGGACGCGCTCGGGCGGCCCTCGCTCGTCGCGTGCACGCCGAGCCAGAGCCCGAGGAACCCGCCCGCGGCGGCGCTGTCGAGCGTGCGCCCGTCGACCGTCGCGACGTCCACGACCGGCCCGTCGGCGGGCCCGGCGACGAGCCCGTAGTCCTGCCCGCGCACGCGCAGCCCGACGACGACCGGCTCCCCGGGGGCGGCGGTCACCGTCGTCTCTCCGGCCACCGCGTCCGTGCCGCCGCGCCGGTGCACGGCGACGACGCGCCGCTCGTCCCCCGGGCCGCCGTCGACGAGGAGCCGCACGTGGTCGTCCTCGGACTGGCGCACGACGACGCCCGCGCGCTCCCCCGCCGCGGCCGGGACCTGCACGGTGACCGTCACGTCGACGTCGCGGTGCTGCTGGCGCACGCCGAGGAACGCGGGCGCGCCCGGCTCGGCGAGCGTCGTCGGGCGCACCGGGAGGTCCCAGCCCTCGCCCGCCGGGGTGGCGACGTCGCGCGGCAGGGCGCGCACCGCCGTCCAGCGCGGGTCGTCGGGGCGGACGACGCCGCTCGCCCCGCCCTGGACCGCCGTCCGGGGCGCCGGGCTCGCGAAGGGGACCTCGACGGCGTCGGGCACGCGGCCCTCGCCGGGCGCGAGGACGGGCCAGCCGTCCTCCCACACGACGGGGACGAGGAACGTCTCGCGGCCGAGCGGGTAGTGGTAGCCGCCGTAGACGCGCATCGCGAGCAGCACGGCCCACCACGAGCCGTCGGGCGCCTCGACGAGGTCGGCGTGGCCCACGCCGACGACGTCCACCCCGCGGCCGAGGTGCCGGTGCGTGAGCACGGGGTTGGCCTTGTTGCCCTCGTACGGCCCCGTGACCGACGACGCGCGCGCGACGGACACCGCGTGGTGGAAGTCCGTCCCGCCCTCGGCAGCGAGCAGGTAGTAGGTGCCGTCGACCTTGTACAGGTGCGGCCCCTCGGCCCAGACGGCGCCGCGCACGGCCCCCGTCCACACGACGTGCTCGGGGCCCACGAGCGTGCACGTCGCGGGGTCGAGCTCGCGCACCCACACCTCGGTCTGGTGGAACCACTCCGGCTCGGGCGCGAGACGCGTGCCGTGCAGCCAGACGCGGCCGTCGTCGTCGAAGAAGATCGACGGGTCGATCCCCGCGACCCGCTCGCCGTCCTCGTCGCGCAGCCACACCGGGTCGGACCACGGCCCGGCCGGGTCGGTCGCCGTCATGACGAAGTTCCCGCCGCGGGTGTCGTCGTCCGGGTCCACGAGCGTGCACACGAGCCAGAACGTGCCGTCGTGGTGGCGCAGCGTCGGGGCGAACAGGCCGCCCGACGACCGGATGCCGTCGTAGTCGAGCTGCCCCGACCGGTCGACGACGTCCCCCACGTGCTCCCACGTCGCGAGGTCGCGGCTGCGCAGCACCGGCAGGCCGGGCAGGTACTCGAACGTCGAGGTGACGAGGTAGAAGTCGTCACCGACGCGGCACACCGACGGGTCGGGGTTGCACCCGGGCAGCACCGGGTTCTGGACGCGCGTCATGCGCGCTCCCCCGCCTCGACGCGCGCGGACACCTCGACGGCGACGAGCCGCTCGTCCGCGGCCGTGACCTCGTGCAGGGGGCCGGTGACGGCCAGGGTCGCGCGCGCGGTCGCCGCGCCCGGCACCACGTGCCGCGCGGCCGGCGCGGACTCGTTGACGATCGCGCCGCCGGTCGTGGACCCGAGGTCGCCCGCTCCGGGGGCGGAGTCGACGGCCGCCGCGTGCGCGCCGACCCACACCTCGACGTCGCCCGGCTCGACCACGCGCACGAGGCGGCGGTCGGAGAACGCGAGGCGCGTCGTCGGGACGCGGAACGTCACGCGGCGCGACTCACCCGGAGCGAGGTCGACGCGCGCGTACCCGAGGAGCTGCGCGACGGGCCGCGGCACGGAGCCCACGACGTCGCGCGCGTACAGCTGCACGACGTCCGCCCCGACCACCGCGCCCGTGTTGGTCACGGTGACCGCGGCGCGGAACGTCCCGCCCGCCGCCACGGCCGCGTCGACCTCGAGGTCCGCGTACGCGAACTGCGTGTACGACAGCCCGAACCCGAACGGCCGCACCGGCGTCGGGTCGGTGGACGTCACGTCGGACGGCCCGCCGAGCACCGGGTGGAGGTAGGAGTAGGGCTGCGCGCCGCCCGCGCGGGGCAGCGACACGGGCAGGCGGCCCGAGGGGTTCACCGCGCCGACGAGCACGTCCGCGACGGCGCGCCCGCCCTCCTCGCCGGGGAAGAAGCCCTGCACGACGGCGGCCGGGACGCCGCCGCGCGACGACCCCGCGTCGAGGGCCCAGCCGATCGCGTAGGGGCGGCCGGTGAGCAGGACGAGCACGACCGGCGTGCCCGTCGCGACGACCTCCTCGACGAGCCGTCGCTGCACGCCGGGCAGCTCGAGCGACTCGACGTCGTTGCCCTCGCCGACGGTGCCGCGCCCGAACAGCCCGGCCTCGTCGCCCACGACGACGACCGCGACGTCCGCGTCCCGCGCGGCGTCGACCGCGGCCGGGATCTCCGTGACGTCGTCGCCCTCGACCGCGCACCCGCGCACGTACGTGACGTCGGTGCCCGCCCCGGCGAGCGCGTCGCGCAGCGACTCGAGCACCGTCGGCAGCTCGATGCCCGCCGGGGTGCCCGGGTGGTGCGCGAGCACGTGGTTGACGAACGAGTAGCAGCCCATGAGCGCCTCGGCCGAGTCGGCGTCCGGCCCGACGACGGCGACGCGCCGCGGGGCGGCCGGCGCGCCGTCGGCCCCGGGTCGCACGAGCGGGAGCACGCCGTCGTTCGCGAGCAGCACGAGCGACTCCTGCGCGAGGCGGCGCGCGGTGGCGCGCTGGCGCGGGGTGTCGAGGTCGACGGCGGTCGGCGGCTCGTCGGCGTAGGCGCCGGGGTCGAGCAGCCCGAGCTCCTCCTTCTGGGTGAGCAGGCGCAGCACGGCGCGGTCGACCCAGGCCTCGTCGAGCGCTCCCGACCGCACGCGCTCGGCGAGCGGCGCGAGGTAGGCGTCGCCCGTCGGCAGCTCGACGTCCAGGCCCGCCCGGAGCGCCTGCGCCGCCGCCTCCCCCCGGTCGGCCGCGACGCGGTGCATCACCTCGAGGAACGCGACGCCGAAGTAGTCGGCGACGACGACGCCGTCGAACCCCCAGCGCTCGCGCAGCACCTCGGTGAGGTGCTCGGTGCTCGCGTGCAGCGGCACGCCGTCGACGTCGACGTACGACGCCATGACGGACCGGGCGCCGCCGTCGCGCACCGCCATCTCGAACGGCGGGAGGTAGACGTCGGCGAGCTCGCGCGGCCCCGCGCTCACGGGCGCGTGGTTGCGCCCCGCGCGGGAGCCCGAGTACCCGACGAAGTGCTTGAGCGTCGCGTGCACGCCCGCGTCCTGGAGGCCGCGCACGTACGCCGTGCCGACCGTGCCCACGAGGTACGGGTCCTCGCCGACGCACTCGTCGACGCGGCCCCAGCGGGGGTCGCGCACGACGTCGAGCACGGGCGCGAGGCCCTGGTGGACGCCGAGCGTGCGCATCGACTCCCCCACCTCGCGCGCCATCTCCTCGACGAGGTCCGGGTCGAACGACGCGCCCCACGCGAGCGGCGTCGGGTACGTCGCGGCCTGCCACGCGGCGAGACCCGTGAGGCACTCCTCGTGCACGATCGCCGGGATCCCCAGCCGCGTCCCGGTCCGCAGCCGCCGCTGCTCCGCCCAGAGCCACGCCGCCCGCTCCGTCGGGTCGACGGGGCGCGTGCCGTACACGCGCGTGTAGTGCCCGATCCCGTGCTGCGTGATCTCCGCGAGCCGGCCGCCGTCGGCCTGGCCGGCCGTCATCTCCGACTGCATCGGGGCGACGGTGCCGTTCTGGTCGAGCCAGTAGCCGACGAGCTGCGCGAGCTTCTCATCGAGGGTCATGCGCGCGTGCAGCGTGCGCACGCGCTCGGAGACCGTGGGCATCTGCGGGGGTGCGGGGCGCGGGGTCGGCGCGGGGTCGGCGCCCGGGGTCGGGCTGCCGAGGGGTGCCGTCGGGACGGCAGGGACGACGTCGGTCACGGGACCGTTCTCCTTCGGTGGTGGCCCCGTCCCGCGCGCAGCGCGGGACGGGGCGGGGTGCGGACGGGCGTGGTCAGCCCTTCACGGCGCCGGTGAGGCCCCCGACGATGCGCCGCTCGAACAGCGAGAAGAAGACGAGCGCGGGGATCATCGACAGGGAGGTGAAGGCGAGCACGCGGGCGGTGTCCACGGAGTACTGCGACGCGAACGCCTGCACGCCCAGCGGGAGCGTGTACGACGTCTCGTCGTTGAGGATGAAGAGCGGGAGCATGTAGCTGTTCCAGCTCGCGACGAACGCGAGGATCCCCACGGTGATGACGCCCGGCAGGGACAGCGGCACGACCATCCGGAAGAAGAAGCCGAGGCGGCTCGCGCCGTCGATCGACGCGGCCTCCTCGATCTCGCGCGGGATGGCGCGCAGGAACGGCACGAGGATGATGACGGTCGTCGGGAGGGCGAACGCGATCTGCGGGAGCACGAGGCCGCCCACGGAGTTCATCAGCCCGAGCGAGCGGATCATGATGTACAGCGGCGTGATCGCGACCGTCATGGGGAACATCAGGCCCGCCGCGAACAGCGCGTAGAGCGCCCCGCGCCCCACGAACGAGTAGCGGGCGATGACGTAGCTCGCCATGAGGCCGAGCACCACGACGCCGAGCGTCGTGAGGAGCGCCGCGACGAGCGAGTTCCCGAGCTGCTGCCAGAACAGCGAGCTCGACAGGACCTCGACGTAGTTGACGACCTGCCACGGGTCGGGCAGGCCCGACGGGTCGGCCGTGATCTGCGCGTTGGTGCGGAACCCGCCGACGACGATGTACGCGATCGGCGCGAGGCACACGCCCACGAGCAGCCACGCGACCACGTAGGTCAGCGGGCCGCCCCGGCCGATGCCGGAGCCGCGGGGCTCCTTCGGGGTCTTGACGCCGGCGGGACGCTCGGGCGCGGGTACGGCGGTGACGGTGGCCATCACTTCTTCCCTTCCGTGATCGCGCCCTCGGTGTCACGGCGCAGGACGTACCGCTGGTACACGAGCGCCACCGCGAGGGAGATGAGGAACAGCACGACCGCGACCGCGCTGCCGTACCCGTAGTTCCCCGCGTTGCGGCCGTTCGCGACCATGTAGGTCGCCATGGTCGACGTGCCCGCCGTCGAGGCCACGTACTGGCCCCAGATGATGTAGACGAGGTCGAACAGCTGGAGCGAGCCGATGATCGACAGGAACGCCCAGATGCGAACCGTCGGGCCCAGCAGCGGGAGCGTGACGTAACGCTGCGCCTTCCAGTAGGACGCGCCGTCGATCGCGGCGGCCTCGCCCAGCTCGTCGGGGATGCCCTGGAGGCCCGCGAGGAAGAGGATCACGGCGAAGCCGATGTACTTCCACGTGATGATGAGCAGCAGGGTCCAGATCGCGACGTCCGGGTCGGCGAGCCAGTCGACCGAGAGGAACCCGAGGCCGATCTTCTCCAGCAGGTCGTTCACGGCGCCGGTCGTCGAGAGCATGAGGCTGAACCCCGTGCCGACGATCACCTCGGACACCACGTACGGCACGAACACCAGCACGCGGACCACCGAGCGGCCGCGCATGCGCCGGTTGAGCATGAGCGCGACGACCACCGCGACCGGGCCCTGGAGCACGAGCGACATGAGCACGATGAACCCGTTGTGCCGCAGCGCCGCGAGGAACTCGGGGTCCCGGAAGATCGTGAGGTAGTTCTCGAACCCCACGAAGTCCGTCGGCGGGCCGAAGCCCTTCCACTTGAAGAAGCCGTAGTACGCCGCCATCAGCACGGGCACGATGACGAACGTGAGGAAGACGACGAGCGCCGGCCCGGCGAGCACCGCGATCTCGGCTCGCTGGCCCCAGCGGCCGCGGCGCGGGCGGCGGGCCCGCGCCGCGGCGGCCGGGGGTGGCCCCGCCACGGCGCCGGCGCCGCCCCCGGCCCGGTCCTCGGGCGTCGTCGTGCTCGGCGAGGTCTCGCCCTGGGACACGGTCATGGCTCCGGTTACTCCTTGGCCGCTGCGGCGTTCGTCGTGTCGACGATGTCCTGCGGCGTGCCCTTGCCGGCGAGCAGGTTGACCACGGAGGTGTTGAGCGCGTTGCCGACGTTCTGCCCGAACAGCGTGTCCAGCCAGACGGTGACGTACGGCGCCTCGTTGTAGGCCTCGAGGATCGAGACGAGCGCGGGCTCCGTCACGACGCCCTGCGCCTCCTTGCTCGCGGGCAGGGTGTGGAACGCGGTGGCGTACGCCTCCTGCGACTCCTTCGACATGATGAAGTTGAGGAACTCCGCGCACTCGGCGGGGGCCTGGGCCGAGCAGGAGAACCCGTCGACGCCGCCCATCATGGCGCCGGGCTCGCCCTCACCGCCCTCGACGGCCGGGAACGGGAACCACTGCAGGTCCGCGAGCGGCTTCTCGTCCGGCGTGAGCGACGCGATGACGCCCGGGTTCCACGCGCCCATGAGCTCCATCGCGGCCTGGTGGTTGGCGATGAGGCCCGCGGACGATCCCGCGCCCTGCTGCGCGGAGGTCGTGAGGAAGCCCTGGTTGAAGGGCTCGGTCTCGGCGAAGGCCTGGAGGTCCTCGCCGGCCTTGAGCCAGCACGGGTCGTCGAAGCTGCGCTCGCTCGCCGCCGTGTTGATGGTGTCCTGCGAGCACTCGCGCAGGGCGAAGAAGTAGTACCAGTGCGCGGCGGGCCACGCGTCCTTCGCGCCCAGCGCGATCGGCGCGACGCCCGCGGTCTTGAGCTGGTCGACGACGCCCTCGAGCTCGCCGATCGTCGTCGGGTTCGCCGTCACGCCGGCCTGCGAGAACAGGTCCTCGCTGTAGTAGACGCCGCCCGGGAGGATCGAGACCGGCATCCCGTAGACCTTGCCGTCGACCGTGAAGGCGCTGAGCGCCGCGTCGCCCACGGCCTCGCGCGTGGAGTCGTCGATCGCGTCGGTGAGGTCCATCGCCTGGCCGGCCTCCACGACGTCGGCCAGCTTGCCGCCGCCGCGCGCCATGAAGATGTCGGGCGCGTCGCCCGAGTTGAGGGCCGTCTGGAGCTTGCCGTCCATGTCCTCGTTCTGGATGGCCTGGATCTCGATCGTGACGCCGGGGTTCGCCTCCTCGAACGCCGCGACCGTCTCCTCCCAGTAGGCCTTGCCCTCACCGGTCGTGGAGTTGTGCCAGAAGGTCATCGAGACCGAGCCGTCGTCCGAGCCGGAGTCGCCTCCGCCTCCGCAGGCCGTGAGCACGAGCGTGCCCGCCAGGGCGACGGCGGTCGCCGTCAGGAGCTTCCGAGACTTCATCGTTCCGTCCTCTTCGTCGAGTCGCACCGGGGCGCACGCTGCCTCGAGCGCGCCGGGCCGCCACCGCTGTGGGGCCGCCGGTAGCGACTCTGGCAGGCGCGACCGGGTCGTGTCAATCGATATCGATAACGTTTTACACACGACGTGGCGCGGGCCTCCGGACGCCCCCGCCAGGGGCTACTGTCATCCCCATGCGCTCCACGGGAAGAGTCACGATCGGCGACGTCGCGCGCACCGCCGGCGTCTCCGTCGCGACCGTCTCCAAGGTGATCAACGGTCGCTACGGCGTCGCGCCCGAGACCTCCCGCCACGTCCAGCAGGTCATCGACGACCTCGGGTACGAGTCGTCGATCGTCGCGAGGAGCCTGCGGAGCAGCAAGACCAACGTCATCGGGATCCTCGTCGCCGAGTTCGAGCCGTTCTCGACCGAGCTGCTCAAGGGCATCTCCGAGGCCGTCGACGGGACCGGGTACGAGCTCCTCGCCTACTCCGGCGGCCTGCGCCGCGACGACCGCGTCGGCTGGGAGCAGCGCTCCCTGTCCCGCCTCGGCGGCACCCTCATCGACGGCGCCATCCTCGTCACGCCCACCGTCGTCGCGCGCGGCAGCTCGATCCCGGTCGTCGCCGTCGACCCGCACCGCGGCCCGTCCGACCCCCCGACCGTCGACTCCGACAACCTCGCCGGCGGCCGCACCGCGACGCAGCACCTCCTCGACCTCGGCCACCGCCGCATCGGCTTCCTCGCCGGCCGCCCCGACCTCGAGTCCGCGCGCCTGCGCGAGCAGGGGTACCGCGAGGCGCTCGCCGACGCGGGCATCGCCTTCGACCCCGACCTCGTGCGCGTCGGCGGCTACCGCCCCGACCTCGCGGACTCCCCCGCGCACGAGCTCCTCTCGCTCCCCGAGCGCCCCACCGCGATCTTCGCCGCCAACGACCTCTCCGCGATCCGCACCATGGAGGTCGCCGCCGAGCTCGGCCTCCGCGTGCCCGACGACGTCTCCGTCATCGGCTTCGACAACGTGCCCGAGTCCGCGCTCACCACCCCGCCCCTGACGACCGTCGACCAGCCCATCCACCGCATGGGCACCGAGGCCCTGCGCCTCATCGTCGACCTCGTCGAGGGCCGGACGCGCGACCCCCACGTCCGCCTCCCCACGACCCTCGTCGTCCGCGGCACCACCCGCACCGTCTGACCGCCCCCCGCCGCGAGGAGGTGCCGCCGTCGCGAGGTAGAGCCGTGGTCCCGCGAGGTAGAGCCCTGGTCGGCCGAGGTAGAGGCGAGGTCCCGCCGAGGTAGAGGCGAGGTCCCACCGAGGTAGATCCGTGGTCCCACGGGGTGGAGCCCTGGTCGGCCGAGGTAGAGCCCTGGCTCCGCGGGGTAGAGCCCTGGTCGGCCGAGGTAGAGCCGTAGTCGGCCGAGGTAGAGCCGAGGTCACACCCGACGCCGCGGCCTCGCCGCGGCGTCCAGGCTGACCGTGCCCGACGTCGGCCAGGCACCCGGGGCGGCCAGGTCGCCCGTCGGGACCGGGGGCGGGCCGACCAGGCCATCCGGGCAGCGCGAGCAGGCGATTCCGGCGCGTCCGTCGGCCCGGACGTGCCGGAACCACCTGCTCGACACGACGGCGGTCGGTCCGCGCCCGGCGACCGTGGCGCCGCCGCGGGAGGTCGCCCGGGCGGTTCTCGCCTGCGGGGCACGAAAGGCGGGGCGACCTCCGCCGTCGGCCCGGCGACCAGGGCTCTACCTCGCGGGACCGCGGCTCTACCCCGCGGGACCAGGGCTCTACCTCGGAGGGGTGACGGCGTCGGAATCCTGGGCGCCTCGTCGTCGTTATGTCACCAGTACCACTGTCGACAGACCTTGAGGAGGTCAGGTGGCCCGCCTCGCACGCCGCGTCCAGGTCGAGAACGACTTCGGCGAGATCATGCACTACGACCGTCACACCGGCGGCGGCTTCGTGTCGCCCCACGCCCGCGTCCCCGAGTCCGTGCCCGTCGGGTGGGGCACCTACGTCGAGAAGGGCGCCGTGGTGGGCCACGGCTGCCGGCTCGGCGACGGCACCTGGATCGACCGGGACGTCGTCCTCGGCCGCGACGTCCGCGTCGGCGACAACGTCCGCATCGCCCCCGAGGCGCGCGTCGGCGACCGCGCCCGCGTGGGCAGCGGCGCGCGCGTCGGGCGCCGGGTGCTCGTGGAGGCCGGCGCCGTCGTCCCGCCGGACGAGATCGTGCCCGACGACGCGACCGTCCGCCGCCGGGGCGGCCTGCGCTCCGGGTACGACGTCGCGGCGTAGCCCCACCCCCCGGCCACCGCGCGGCGCGACCTCCCCCGGCCCCCGCGCGGCGCGCCGGGCGGACGCCTTCCCGCGTCGCCCACCGGGTGCGTAGCCTTACCGCCCGTGACCTTCCCGCCGCACGGCCCGGCCGTCCCCCCGCCCCAGCAGCCGCCGCACCCGCTCGGCCCGGCGGGTGCCGCCGTCCCGCTCGACCCGCGCGCGGTGCTCGAGGGCCGGCCGCCGGGCCGCGCGCGCGTCGGCGTCATCGTGACGATCGCCGTCGCGAGCCTGTGCCTCCTCGTGGGCCTCGTGCTCGCGGCACTGTCCGGGGTGGGCACGTTCACGGTCGGGCTGCTGCTCGCGCTCGTGCCGCTGGGCATCTGGGTGCCGGTCGTGCTCGCGCTCGACCGCCTCGAGCCCGAGCCGCCGAGCGCGCTCGTCGTCGCGTTCCTGTGGGGCGCGGGGATCGCGACGCTCGTCGCGGGGATCCTCAACACGCTCGGCCTGGAGCTGCTCACCGCGCCGCTGTTCGGCGAGGAGGTCGGCTGGTACGTCGTCGCGTCGTTCGGGGCACCGTTCGTGGAGGAGATCCTCAAGGGCGCGGTGCTGTTCGGGATGCTCTGGTTCCGGCGCCACGAGATCGACGGCTGGACCGACGGCGTGATCTACGCCGCGATGGTCGCGCTCGGCTTCGCGGCGGTCGAGAACGTCACGTACTTCATCATGGCCGCGCAGGACGGCACGCTCGGCCCGACGTTCGTGCTGCGAGCCATCGTCACCCCCCTGCTGCACCCGCTGTGCACGGCGCTCACGGGCCTCGGGGTCGCGAGCGCGGCCACGAGCCCGCCCGGGCCGCGCCGCGTGCTCGCGCCGCTCGGCGGTCTCGCCGCGGCCATCGCCCTGCACATGCTGTGGAACGCCTCGACCGGCTTCGGCCCGCTCGCGCTCGGGGTCGCGTACCTCGCCGGGCTCGGGGTGCTGGTCACGCTGGTCGTCCTGCTCGTCCGGGACCGACGCCGCACGGTCGCGACGATCCAGCGCCAGCTCGTGCCCTACGTGCCGACGGGCCTCGTCACGCCCGCCGACCTCGCGATGCTGTCGACGCTCGCCGCGCGCCGCCAGGCGCGCGACTGGGCCCGCCGCACCGGCGGCGCGAGGGCCGCGCACGCCATGCGCGACTACCAGCAGGCGGCGACCGAGCTCGCGCTGCTCCACGACCGGGTCGAGCGCGGCGCGGTCGAGGCGTGGCGCGTCGAGGGGCAGCGGCGCGCGCTGCTGCAGCTCATGCTCACGGCGCGCCAGGCGTTCCTCGTCCGGGCCCCGCAGCCGCCGCCGGCCCCGTGGTCGCCGGGTGCGCCGTCGGGGTTCACGTCCGGCGCGTGGGCGCCGGGACCGGGCCTGCGGTAGCGGGCCGCTCGCCGCGTCGCGGGGGCGTGCGGATGACGAGCACCGCGTCGACGGGTGCCCCGTCGAGCGCCCGGTAGGAGTGCTCGGCGTCCGACACCCAGCGCAGCTCGTCGCCCACGGTCACCACGGCCTCCGCGCCACGACGCCCCGCGCGCACACGACCGGACGTCACGAGCAGGTGCTCGACGACGCCCGGCCCGTGCGGCGGCGACGTGCGGTCCGCGGAGGGCTCGAGGTGCAGGTGGTAGACCTCGACGGCGGTGCCGTCGGGCAGGTGGTGGGCGTCGAGGAGGCGGGCCCGGACGCCCTCGGACGACACCTCCGACCCCGGCCGCTCGGCGAGGAGCGTCGCGAGCGGGACGCCGAGCGCCCCGGCGAGCGCGTAGAGCGTCGCGAGCGTGGGGTTGCGCGCGCCGTGCTCGATCTCGGAGAGCGAGCCCTTCCCGACGCCCGCCGCCGCCGCGAGCGCCGACAGCGACAGCCCGCGCTCGGCCCGCAGCGCCCGGATCTGGGCGGCGACCGCGGCGAGCGTCTCGTCCCCACGGCGGTCCGACGGCGCGGGGGCACCACCACCCGGGGCGTCGTCCGGCCCTGCGCTCGCCCCCGCGCTCGCCCCTGTGCCCGCTCCTGTGCCCGCTCCTGCGCTCGCCTGCGCTCCCCCGTCGCTCACGCGCGGCAGCCTACCGGCCGTGACCCAGGCCACTCTGGTAGCGTTCCGCAAACAGAACGGCTCGGCACGTCCGCTGGAGCAGCATGGAACCCGACCCGGAGCGCCTGCGCCCCGTCCTCGCCGGGCTCGTCACGGCCCTCGTCGGCTTCACGAGCTCGTTCGCCGTCGTGCTCGCCGGCCTGCGCGCCGTCGGCGCCACGCCCGACCAGACCGCGTCCGGGCTCCTCGCCCTGTGCGTGACGCAGGCCGTCGGCATCCTCTGGCTGACGACGCGCCACCGCACCCCGCTCACGCTCGCCTGGTCCACGCCCGGGGCCGCGCTGCTCGTCAGCACGGGCGCGGTCGCGGGCGGCTGGCCCGCCGCGGTCGGCGCGTTCTGCGTCGTCGGCGGGCTCGTGCTGCTCACCGCGCTCTGGCCGCGCCTCGGCGACCTCGTCGCCGCGATCCCCACCCCGATCGCCCAGGCGATGCTCGCGGGCGTGCTGCTCACGCTGTGCCTCGCGCCCGTCCGCGCGTTCGTCACGACGCCGCTGCTCGTCGCGCCCGTCGTGCTCACGTGGCTCGTGCTGCTGCGGCTCGCGCCGCGCTGGGCCGCGCCGGCGGCGCTCGCGGTCACGCTCGCGATCGTCGGGTACGAGGCCGTGGGGAGCGGCACCCTCGCCTGGGCCGACGCCGTCCCCCGCCTCGACCTCACCGTCCCGACGCTGTCGTGGCAGGCGGTCGTCGGGCTCGCCGTGCCGCTCTACGTGGTGACGATGGCGTCGCAGAACGTCCCCGGCGTCGCGGTCATGGCCTCGTTCGGCTACCGCGTACCGTGGCGCGAGACCATGACCGTCACCGGCCTCGCGACGCTCGCGGGCGCCACCGCCGGCGGGCACGCGATCAACCTCGCGGCGATCTCCGCCGCGCTCGCCGCGGGACCCGAGGCGCACCCCGACCCCCGACGGCGCTGGGTCGCCGCCCACACCGCGGGCTGGGCCTACCTGGTGCTCGCCGTCGGCTCGGCCGGCCTCGCCGCGCTGGTCGCGGCCGCGCCGGCCGGGCTCGTCGAGGCGGCCGCCGGGCTCGCGCTCGTCGGGACGCTCGGGGCCGCCGTCGCGGGGGCGGTCGCCGAGCCGCGGGGCCGCGAGGCAGCCGTCGTGACGTTCCTCGTCGCCGCGAGCGGGACGGTCGTCGCGGGCGTCGGCGCCGCGTTCTGGGCCGTGCTCGCGGGCCTCGCCGTCCACGCGGTCCTCACGCTGCGCCGTCGGGCACCCACCCCGGGGCAGAGCCCCGGTAGCGCGAGGTAGAGCCCCGGTAGCGCGAGGTAGAGCCCTGGTAGCGCGAGGTAGAGGCGTGGTCGTGACCACGCCTCTACCTCGGCGGACCGGGGCTCTACCCCGGCGGACCGGGGCTCTACCCCGGCGGACCGGGGCTCTACCTCGGCGGGACGACGGCGGGCGCGGGCTCGTCCGTCGGGTGCGGCCCGAGGACGGGCAGGTTGTCGCGGAAGACGTTCGTCGGGTCCACGCGGCGCTTGACCTCCCGCAGCCGCTCCAGGGTCGCGGGCGGGAACGCGTCCGTCACGCGCTCGGTGCGCAGGTCGGTGTCGAAGCTGAGGTACATCCCGTCGAACACGTCGGCGAGCGCGTCCCACCGCGCGTCGAGACGGGACCGGCTCGCCCCCATCGCGACGACCGAGAAGTTCGCGGACCGGTGCGCGTACGCCGTCGCGTCGGCGGGGACGTCCGACGCCGCACCGCCCGTCGAGCGGATCTGGAAGAAGTACGTGTCCCCGCTCGCGACGAGGCCCGCGAGACGCGCCGAGGCCTCCGGCGTGAGGTGCTCCAGCAGCCCGGACCGCGACACGGGCTCGCCCTGCCCCCCGTGCGGGCCGGGCGGGGGCGCCGAGACGACGGCGTCGTACGGGACGATCTGCGCCGTCGCCCGGGCGAGCAGCGGGGAGATCGCCGCGAACGGCTGCAGCCGCGCGAGGACGGTGTCCGGGTCGTCGGAGTCGACCATCGTCATGGACTGCGCGACGAGGGGCTGCCCGGGCCGCGGCCGCCCCACGATCAGGAAGCTCGTCGTGTCCCGCGGCGAGGCCTCCACCGTGGCGCCCCAGCGCTCGAGGAACCCGGCGAGGTCCGACGCGTCGTGCACCATCTGCGCGAACCCCACCGCGGACACCTCGTCCGCGACGAGCTCGAACGACGTGACGATCCCGACCTGCGCCCCGGCGCCGCGCACGGCCCAGAACAGGTCGGTGTTCTCGTCGTCGCTCGCGCGCACGACCGAGCCGTCCGCGAGCACGACCTCGACCGCGCGCACGTGGTCGATCGTCAGGCCGTGCGCCCGGCCGAGGAAGCCGATGCCGCCTGCGGTCGCGAGACCGCCCACCCCGACGCCGCCGGAGTCGCCCGACGTGATCGCCCAACCGCGCGGCGCGAGCGCCGCCGCGACCCCGCCCCACCGCGCGCCGGGGCCCACGCGCACGAGGCGCGTGGCGTCGTCGAGCACCTCCACCTGGTCGAGCGCGGCGAGGTCGAGGACGATGCCGCCGTCGTTCGTCGAGCGCCCGCTGATCCCGTGCCCGCCCGAGCGGACGGACAGCGGCACCCGGCGCGTCACCGGCTGGGCGCGCGCGAAGGCGAGCGCCTCGACGACCTCCGCGGTGTCGCGCGGGCGCAGCACGAGGCCCGGCGAGCCGCCGCGCAGGTAGTTGGAGCGCACGCCCGCGTACGCGGCGTCGCCCGGCTCGACGGCGCGTTCCGCGAGCGAGGCGGGGACGTCGTCGTAGGCGATGCCGTCGCGACGCGCGGCCCGCACGGCGAGCGGCACGACGCGCGACGTGTCCGTGCCCCGCTCCGCGCGCGCGGCGTCGACGGCGTCGCGCAGCGCGGGCGCGACATCGTCCGCGAACCGGCGGGTGGTGCGCTCGTCGTCGGTCGCGAGGACCAGCGTGGAGACGCCCTCGTCGAGGACGAGCGGCAGGAGCCGCTCGACCCAGGCCTCGGGCGGCCCGGAGAGGTCGGGGGCGCCCCCGAGGCCGGACGCTCCCGGGTCCGACTCGAACGTGCCCGACACGTTGAGCAGCCGCGTCACCTCGCGCGGGTCGCGCCCGACGGCGGCCGCCGCCTCGTCGATGCGCGCGTTGCCCGCGCGCAGCCCGTCGAGGCCCACGCGGCCCAGCGACGGGAGCCAGCCGTCGGCCTTCTCCCCCACGAGACGCAGCATCCGGGGGCCGAGCGCGCCCAGCCACAGCGGGATGCGGCGTGTGGTGCCCGGGCCGGGCGTCGCGCCGTCGAGCCGGTGGTGCCGGCCGGGGACGAACAGCTCGCCGTCGCCGTCCTCGCCCCAGATCGCACGGATCACCTCGATCGCCTCGGCGAGCGCGTCGACGGACTCCCCCGGCGTGAGCCGACGCGTGCCCATCGCCTCCATCGCGTCCCAGAAGGCCCCCGCCCCGAGGGCGAGCTCGACGCGCCCGTCGGAGAGCAGGTCGAGGCTCGCCGCCGCGCGCGCCAGGACGGCGGGCGGGCGCATCGGGACGTTGACGACGTCGGGCGCGACGTGGATGCGCTCCGTCGCGGACGCGACGTACGACAGCAGCGTCCACGTGTCGAGGAAGCGCGGCTGGTACGGGTGGTCCTGGAACGTCACGAGGTCGTAGCCGGCGTCCTCCGCGACGCGCGCGAGCCCGACCGTCGCCTCCGGGTCCTGCGCCGACGGCGTGACGAACGTGCCGAACCGGAGCGGGTGGCCGTAGTCGGTCATGCGCGGGCCCCGCCGTCGGTCGGTGCGACCGGTGCCGGGCCGTCGGCCGTGCCGCGCGCCGCCGCGACGAGCTCGCGCGCGGCGGGCGCGACCTCCTGGCCCACGACGGCGAGCGTCGTCGGGTCGTCGCCGCCGACGATCCACGTGGACACGCCGTGCTCGAGCGTCACCTCGGCGACCTGCTCGGCCCACTGCCGGGGCGACCCCTGGAGGAACCCGGCACCGCCGTCGGCGGTGAACCGGCCGCCGACGTTGAGCAGACGGCGCACCGCACTCGGGTCGCGGCCCGCCTCCTGGGCGGCGGCGTCGATCGTCGCGTTGCCCTGCGCGAGCGCCTCGAAGCTCTGCAGGTACGCGAGCGACGGGAGCCAGCCGTCGGCCTGCGCGCCGACGAGGCGCAGCATGCGGGGCTTGAGCGCCCCGACCCAGATCTCGACGTCGTGCGCGGGGGCGGGGCCCCGCTTGGCGCCGTCGACGTGGTGGTACGTGCCGCCCACCTCCAGGCGCTCGCGCGTCGTCGTGTCCCACAGCCCGCGGATGACGTCGATGCCCTCGGAGAGCGCGTCGACGGACTGCCCCGGCGTGAGGCGCTCGCCGCCCATCGCGACGATCGGGTCCCAGAACCCGCCCGCGCCGAGGCCGAGCTCGACGCGCCCGCCCGAGAGCCGGTCGAGGCTCGCGACGGCGCGCGCCAGCACGGCCGGCGGGCGCAGCGGCAGGTTGAGCACGTTGCCCGCGAGGCGGATGCGCTCGGTGCGCGCCGCGACCCACGACAGCAGGGTCCAGGTGTCGAGGAACGCCGCCTGGTACGGGTGGTCCTGGAAGGTCACGAGGTCCAGGCCGACCTCCTCGGACAGCCGCGCGAGCGCGACCGCCTGCTGGGGCGCCGCGGCGGTGGGCGTGACGAAGGACCCGAAGCGCAGGTCGTGGCCGTAGTCGGGCATGGCTCCTCGCGATCTCAAGATACGTTGTTGTACAGAACATATCGAGAACAGATAGGTGGTGCAACCGCATTCCCGCGGTACCCTGAGCGGATGAGCACGAGCGCGACGACCGCCGCACCCACCGGCCCGGCCGAGCTCCCCGGCCGCCTCGAGGACCTCGGCTGGCACCTCGGCGTCCTGCTGCGCGCCTACCGCGCGACCGTCGAGCAGGCGCTCGACGACGTCCCGCACGGCACGCGCGGCTACCAGGTCCTCGTGACCGTGGCGCAGGGCGACCACCCCACGCAGCTCGCGCTCGCCGAGCACCACGGCATCGACCGCACCGTCATGACGTACCTCGTCGACGACCTCGTCGCGTCCGGCCTCGTCGAGCGGCAGCAGAACCCCGCCGACCGGCGCGCACGCCGCGTCGTCGCGACGCCCGAGGGCCGCCGTCGTCTTGCCGGGTGGGCCGCCGCCGTGCACGACGCCGAGGAGGAGCTCCTCGACATGCTCTCGCCCGACGAGCGCGGCACCTTCCGCACCCTCATGCGCCGCGTCGCGTGCGACCTCCGCGACATCGACGCCAGCACCGACCCGTGCGCCGTCGCCGAGCACACCCTCCGCGGCACCACCACCCCGCCCAGGTAGAGGCAGGGTCCGCCGAGGTAGAGCCAGGGTCAGCCGAGGTAGAGCCAGGGTCAGCCGAGGTAGAGCCGTGTGCGCCTCGCGCGCGACCACGGCTCTACCTCGCGCAACCGGGCCTCTACCTCGCGCGACTCCGGCTCTACCTCGCGGGGCGGGGGGCTACCTCGGGAGGGGGTCCGCGGCGGTCGGTGACGCGTCGGCGTCGGCGAGGGCGGCGTCGGTGCCCTCGGGGTCACGGCCGCGCAGCGGGTAGAGCCAGAAGCACACGAAGGCCAGGGCGGCGATGAGGACGGGGACGCCGCCGAGCAGGAGGCGCACGCCCGTCGCGACGCCATCGGGCTGCACGACGTCGCCCGCGCCCTCGACATACCCGCTCGCGGAGAGCACGGCCGCGACGAGGACGGCCTGCACGATCACGGACCCGCGCACGACGAACCCGTTCGCCCCGAAGTACATGCCCTCGCGGCGCAGGCCGGTGCGGCGCTCGTCGTCGTCGATGACCTGCGCGAGCGCGACCTCGAGCACCTGCATGAGCCCGGCCACGCCGACGCCGACGGCGAGGCCCGCGAGCGCGGCGCCGAGCACGGTGGTCGGCACGAGGTAGAGGCACGTCGCGAGCCCGTACACGGCGACGACCCACAGCATCGTGGAGCGCGGGCCGATGCGGCGCACGACCCACGACCATCCGACGATCGCCGGGATGGCCGCGACGAAGATCGGCGCGAGGAGGAACGTCGCGTCGGCCTCCGCCCCGCCGAGCACGTAGCGCACGTAGAACGGCACGGCGGCGAGCACGATCGCGGTGGTGCTCTGCAGCAGCAGCGAGCCGAGCACGTAGGTGACGAACGCCCGGTTCGCGAACGTGTAGCGCAGCTGGGCGCCGAGCCCGACGGCGGCCTCGCGCTCGCGCACCGCCGCGACGTCGACGGGGCGCTCGACCATGCCGGCGAGGGACCACGCGAAGAACCCGAGGCTCACGACGGCGAGGAGCAGCGCCATCCACGTCCACCCGAGCGTCCCGTACAACAGCGGGGCGCCGGCGGTGCCGAGGATCATGCCGACGAGGCCGAACATCTGGCGCGGCGCGTTCCCGCGGGCGCGCTCCGCCGTCGTGCGGAAGATCTCGGGGAACAGCGCCGAGACGTTGAGCACGACGACGACGTACGCGACGTCGTACACGGCGACGACGACGAGGAACCACACCACGAGCCCGGTGGGGCTCAGCGCGGGCGGCATCCACACGAGCGCGAACGCGACGACGAGCGGCACGACGCCGAGCCCGATCCACGGCACGCGACGGCCCCAGCGGGTGCGCCGCCGGTCGGAGGCCGCGCCGACGAGCGGGTTGAGCACCGCGTTGAGGACGCCGTGCGCGACCATGGCGCCCGCGACCCAGCCGGCGGGCACGCCGAGGTGGTCGACGTAGAAGTAGACGACGAACGCGGAGAACGTCTGGAGCAGCAGGTTCGCGGGGAACGCAGACGCGCCGTAGGCGACGGTCTGCGCGCGCGTGGCCGCGCCGACGAGGCGGCGGTCGCGCACGCGGGCGAGCAGCCCCCCGCTCGGCACCGTGCCCGATGGCGTCCCGGACGGCGCGCTCATCGCTCGCCCCGCTGGACCGCGCGCAGGTCGCGCCAGCCGACGCGGACGAGGCCCTCCTCGGCGACCACGGCCGCGACGGCCGGGTCGGCGAGGAGGCGGTGCTCGAACCCGCGCTTCGGCGCGGCGTAGTCGGCGACGTCGCCGAGCTCGTCGTCGTCGAGCATGGGGTGCAGGTAGATCTCGGTGACGCCGGCCGGCACGCGGCGCAGCAGGTCGAGGAAGCCGTCGCGGACGTCCTCGTAGCCCTCCGCGTCGTCCGTGCCCTCGCCCGCGAGCTCGAACGGGTGCGTCCACAGGCGGTCGACGAGCACGACGCCGAGCGCGTCGGCCGCCGCGGTCGCCTGGTCGAGGAGCGGCTGGAAGTCGCCGGGCGGCAGGAGCATCCCGTCGGTCGTGCGCGGCAGGCGGAACGGCAGCCCGTGCCGGGCCGCGAGCTCGAACACCTGCGGCAGGAACGAGCGCCCCGTCTCGAGCCCGTAGACCGAGCCCATGTGGTTGTCCAGGTGCGAGACGTCGACCCCCGCGGCGAGCGCCGCGTCGAGCTGCGCCGCGAGCTCGACCGCGACGTCCTCGGCGCGCGCCTGCTGCTCGACGGTGCGCACGTCGCGCGGGAAGTACCCCGCGTCGTCGACGAGCGACGTCCCCGTCCCCGTGAGGGGCCGCCACCGGTAGCGCGTCCACTCGCTCGTGAGCACGAGGTGGACGCCGACGTCGACGGGGTGGGCCGCGGCGAACGCGAGCGCGTCCGGCGCCCAGCCGCACGGCACCATGACGGTCGCGGAGTCGAGGTGCCCGGCGAGGAGCAGCTCCGAGATCGCGCGGTTCGCGGCCCGGCACATGCCGTAGTCGTCGGCGTTGAGGATCACGGCGCGCGCGTCGTCCGCGAGGCCCAGCCGGGACACCAGGTCCGACGGCGGGCCGCCCGGCTCGGTCACGACGCGGCCTCCGCGCGCTCGTCGTCGGCGTCGCCGCCCTCGCCCGGCGCGGAGTGGGCCGCGGCGGCGCGGAACACCTCGTCACGCAGCGCGTCGCTCGCGGACCGGGCCGCACCCACGACGACGGCGTCGCTCGTGAGCTCGGACGGGACGACCCGCACGGGCAGCACGGCCAGCTTCTCGCCGAGGAAGCGCTGCACGCGCTCGGCGATCGGCGGGCGTGCGGCGTGGTTGGTGAGCACGAAGAGCTCCGGCTCGACGACGAGCGCGACCGCCGCCGCGACGACGCCGATGCGCTCCGCGACCTCGTCGAGCACGTCGCACGACGCGCCGTCGCCGTGCTCGGCGCGGTCCACGAGGTCCTTGACGGCGATGTCGTCCGGGAGGCCGTTCTCCTTCGCGATGGCCGCGATCGACGACGCCCCGAGCGTCTCCGAGCCGAGCGACCGCCCCGGGTGCGGGAGGAAGGACACCTCGCCCGCACCGCCCGCCGCACCTCGGTGGAGGCGACCGTCGAGGACGAGTCCGGCCCCGAAGCCGTCGCCGAGCCCCAGCACGACGAAGGTCCGGACCCCCGCCGCGACGCCGTCGCGCTGCTCCGCGAGCGCCGCGAGGTTGAGGTCGTTCTCGAGCGTCACCGGGCAGCCGAGCGCGTCGACGAGCGCGTCGTGGAGGTCCGTGCCGCCCTTCTCGAAGCCCGGCACCCGGCGGATCGTCGCGTGGTCCGGGCTGACGATCGACGGCACCGCCGCGACGGCGCGCGTCACCTCGACGCGCGCGCCCTCGGGCAGCCGGGCCTCGACGTCGGTCACGCACGCGCGGGCCAGCTCGGCGGCGGCGCGGGCGCGCGCCGTCGGGGTCGGCCTGACGTCGCGCCGCTCGGCGCGGGCACGGATCGCTCCCGTGACGTCGACGAGCGCGACCCGCACGCGGTCGCGCGCGACGTCGATCCCCAGCCCGAACGCGTAGTCCGGGTCGACCCGGTACAGCGTCGCGGCCGGGCCGCGACGGTCCCGGTCGAGCCCTGCCTCCGTGACGACGCCCGTCGCCTCGAGCGCGCGCAGGGTCTGCGCGACGGTCGTCTTCGACAGGCCGGTCGCCGCGACGACGTCGGGTCGGGCGACCTGCGCGCCGGTGCCGAGGACGTCGAGCACGGCGCGCGCGTTGAGGGTGCGCAGGAGGGCGGGGGTTCCGGCGGGAGTGGTGTCCATCTGGTCTCCGTCGAGCAGTGGGTGGTCGAGCAGACATGTCCGGGCCGAGCAGGTAGGGCGGGAAGTTCCCTACCCGCCGGAGACTAACCGCGCTGCCTGTGGTTGTCGACGGCGGCCCCGCGCTCCCACCCTGTACCGTGACGTGGTGATCCGCCGAGCCCTCGCCCGCGCCTTCTGGGCGACCAGCCGGTGGCGGCTGCGCTCGCAGCCGTACGACACGAGCCGGCCCACGCTCCTCGTCGGCGCCCCGCACACGTCGAACTGGGACTTCGTGCTCATGCTCGCGATCGCCTGGAGCACCGGCATCCACGTGCGCTGGCTGGGCAAGCACACGCTGTTCGCCGGTCCCGCGGGCCCGGTCATGCGCGCGCTGGGCGGCATCCCCGTCGACCGGCGCGACCCGAGCCGGGTCGTGGCGGACGTCGTCGGCCGCCTCCAGGCGGGCGAGGTCTTCTCGCTCGTCGTCACGCCCGAGGGCACGCGCGGCGCCGGGTCGTACTGGAAGTCGGGGTTCTACCGGATCGCGCGCGAGGCGCACCTGCCGGTCACGCTCGGCTACGTGGACCGCACCACGATGACGACGGGCCTCGGCCCGTCGATCGACCTCACCGGTGACGTCCGCGCCGACATGGACGTCGTGCGCGCGTTCTACGCCGACAAGTCCGGCCTCCGGCCCGCGCTGCGCACCGAGCCGCGGCTGCGCGAGGAGGACGCGCCCGCCTGACGGGCCGCGACCCCGGCACGCGCTCTCGCGCGCGCCCCCACGCCCGGGTCCGTGGGTCGTCCGACGCCCTCGTTCTCGGACGCTCGTCCAGCTCGGGCCGCCGTCTCGTCCGGCGTCCCGGCGCCCTACGTAGTCCCCACACTTTTCACCCGCCGGACGGATGCCCGAGGCACGTCGCGAGGGGGTCGCGGACCCCGGTCCAGCCGCACGAAGACGCCCTCCGCAGGACGTCGCGTACGGGACATCCCGTACTCCGGAGCGGCCCTGCGTAGGCGTTGGAGCCTCGTCCTCCACCTGCTTACGGTCCCCCTCGTCACGGTCGACGGTGCGGGCTCCGCACGACGTCGGCCCTCCCCGACCTAGGAAGCGAGTCCCCCGATGAAGCGACTCCGCGCGGCGCTCCTCGCCGCCGTCGTGGGCGCGACCGCGATCATCGCCCCGATCGCGATCGCCCCCAGCGCCTCGGCGCACGGCTGGATCACCTCTCCCCCCAGCCGGCAGGACAACTGCGCGAAGGGCACCACGTCCTTCGACTGCGGTTCCATCAAGTACGAGCCGCAGTCCGTCGAGGCCCCCAAGGGCTCGATGAAGTGCTCCGGCGGCAGCGGCTACGCGATCCTCGACGACGCGAGCAAGCCCTGGCCCCGCACGACCACGGGCCGCGACGTGACGTTCCAGTGGAACCTCACGGCGAACCACGCCACGAGCGTGTGGGAGTACTTCGTCGACGGCCAGCTCTTCGCGACGTTCGACGGCGGCGGCGTCCAGCCCCCCAAGAACATCTCGCACACCCTCAACGGCCTGCCGCTCGGCAACCACACGATCCTCGCGCGCTGGAACGTGTCGAACACGGTCAACGCGTTCTACAACTGCGTGGACCTGACCGTCACGGCCGACGGCACCAACCCCGGCGGGGGCACGCCCGATCCGGGCACCCCGGGCGGCGGCACCCCCGGCGGCGGCACGCCGGGCACCTGCGCGGACCCGGCGTGGGCCGCGACGTCGACCTACACGGGCGGCGCGAAGGTCTCCTACGCGGGCAACGTGTACGAGGCGAAGTGGTGGACGCAGAACAACGTCCCGGGCTCCGAGGCATGGGGTCCGTGGAAGCTGATCGGCGCCTGCTGACCTGCTGAACCCCGCGACGGCGGGTGGTCTCGTCCGACGGGCGAGACCACCCGCCGTCGTGCGTCGCCGACCCGGCGACGAGGGCGCGCCCGGCGCGCGTACGCGGAAGCACGTACGGGCTTTGCCCAATTGTCCGGCTCTCCGCGCGTTTCGTAGCGTCGAGGTGCCCGATCCGAGAAGCGGCCCGCGAGGAAGCGCGCCGCAGGACCCATGCACCACCGGATGGAGAGCGAGACATCTCATGCGAAGACTGAGAGCGGTACTCCTGGCAGCCGTCGTCGGCACGGTCGCGATCATCGCGCCCGTGGCCGTCGCGCCGAGCGCGAGCGCCCACGGCTGGATCACGTCGCCGCCGAGCCGGCAGGACCACTGCGCGAAGGGCACGACGTCCTTCGACTGCGGCTCGATCAAGTACGAGCCCCAGTCCGTCGAGGCGCCCAAGGGCTCGATGCAGTGTTCGGGCGGCAGCGGCTTCAGCATCCTCGACGACTCGAGCAAGCCCTGGCCGCGCACGCAGACCGGCACGTCGGTCACGTTCCAGTGGAAGCTCACCGCGGCGCACAACACGAGCACGTGGGAGTACTTCGTCGACGGCGTGCTGTTCAAGACGTTCAACCAGAACGGCGCGCAGCCGCCCAGCAACATCTCCCACACCCTGACGGGCCTGCCCGAGGGCAACCACACGATCCTCGCGCGCTGGAACGTGTCGAACACGGTCAACGCGTTCTACAACTGCGTCGACCTGAAGATCGGCAGCGGCGGGACCGACCCGGGCAACCCCGGGAACCCCGGCAACCCCGGGAACCCGGGCAACCCCGGCACGTGCACGGCTCCGGCCTGGTCGGCGAGCGCCGCCTACGTCGGCGGGGCGAACGTCTCCTTCTCCGGCCGCAACTACCAGGCCAAGTGGTGGACGACGGGCGAGAACCCGTCGCAGAGCGGCCAGTGGGGCGTCTGGAAGGACCTCGGAGCCTGCTGACCCGCTGATCCCGGGAGCGATCCCGACAGCACTGCCGACGGCCGGCGGACGCGTGCTCGCACGCGACCGTCGGCCGTCCTGCGCGTCGGGCGCACGGGGCGCGGTCTCTCCGGTCGGCGGCAGCCCGAGGTCAGCCCCGGCCCCGCAGCCGGTCGAGGTCGCGGCGCTCGCGCTTCGTGGGGCGCCCGGCACCGCGGTCGCGGACCGCGACGCGCACGGTGAGCTCGCGCGGCGGCGGGGGCGGACTCTGGTCGTCGACGGCCTGCGCGGCGAGGGTCGCGGACACCCGCTTCACGAGCACCTTCTCGACGACGAGGATCCGCTCGACCGGACCGCCCCGCACGACGACGCGGTCCTTCACCTTCACGCTCGTCGCGGGCTTCGCGCGCTCGCCGTTGACGCGCACGTGCCCCGCCTTCACGGCGGCCGTCGCCTGCGAGCGGCTCTTGAACACGCGGACGGCCCACAGCCAGCTGTCGACGCGCGCGCTCGTCGCCTCGGTCGTCACCACGCTCCGAGCCTACGAGACCGCGCGGAGCCCGGTGCCGGCGAGGTCGCCCCGCCCCGGAAGACCGTCGTCGGCGTGCGAGATCCGGGCACCCGTGCCACGGTGGTGCCAGGTCATTCGGGGCAAGAGTCCTTTTGGCCGGATCTGTCCCTACCGGAAACGGAGACGTGACATGGGCATCATCGGCTGGATCCTCATCGGCCTCATCATGGGTGCCATCGCCCGCGCGATCGTGCCGGGCAAGCAGAAGGGCGGCTGGATCGTCACCCTCCTGCTGGGCATCGTGGGCGCCCTGCTCGGCGGCTTCATCGCCTCGGCAGTGTTCGGCACCGACGTCAACGAGGAGTTCTTCGACCTCGGCACGTGGGGCTTCGCGCTCATCGGCTCCATCATCGTGGTGTTCATCTGGTCCTGGTTCACCAACCGCAAGCGCGCCTGACGGCGTCGGCCGCACCGGCGGCCCGCTTCCCCGGACGGCCCGGTCCCCTCAGGGGGACCGGGCCGTCCGTGCGTCCCGGGCGTATTGCCGTGGACGCGCCGCCCGTGCGCCGGACACGCTGGACCCATGAGCGCCGTCGCCCCTCCCGTCCCGGACGTCTCCCTCCCGCGCGGGTACACGCTCGTCGAGGCCCCGCACCCCGCGTCGCTCGACGCGCCCGAGGCGTGGGCCTACCTCGCCGTCGCGGACGTCGGACGCGAGCACGAGCTCGAGGTGCACGGCTACGACGACCTCGCGCTGCCGCCCCGCGAGATCTTCACGGGCATGGCCCACCAGGAGTACTCCACGAAGCGCCGGTTCGTCGTCGTGCGCTCCGCCGCGGCGTCCGCGTGGCACGAGCAGGGCGTCCCGCCCGCGGTGGCGGACGTCGTCGCGCACCTCTTCGTGACCCGCCCGGTCACGAGCAACGAGCACCTGGGCGAGTCCTACGCCGTCGTGCGTCCCGCCGAGCGGGGCCGCGGCATCGGGGGCGCGCTGCTCGCGCTCGGCGAGCGGCTGAACCTCGACGCGGGGCGCACCGTGCTCTTCTCGGACACGAACCACGGCGAGGAGCCGCCGCCCGGGCCCGGCGCGCTCGAAGCCACGACGGGCGCGGGCCGGGTCCCCGCGGACGCGCCCGGACCGCGCTTCCTGCGCGCGCACGGGTACGTGCTCGAGCAGGTCGAGCGGCACTCGGTGCTCGACCTCCCGGTCGTGCCCGCGGTCCTCGACGCGCACCGCGAGGACGCCCGGGCCGCGGCGGGCAGCGACTACCGCCTGCACACCTGGACCGACGAGGTCCCGGAGGCCTGGGCCGACCAGGTGGCGGTCCTCTTCACGCGCATGAGCACAGACGCGCCCACGGGCGGCGTCGACTACGGCGAGGACCCGTGGGACGCGCGGCGCGTGCGGACGTGGGTGCAGCAGCAGGCGGAAAACGACGACGCGTTCCTCGTGTGCGCCGCCGAGCACGTGCCGTCGGGCACGCTCGCGGCGTTCACCGTGCTCGTCCACCCGCGCGGCCGCGAGGACTTCGCGATCCAGGAGGACACGCTCGTGCTGCGCGAGCACCGCGGGCGCCGCCTCGGGATGCTCGTCAAGGTCGCCAACCTCGACGCGCTCGCGGCACAGCGCCCGGGCGCCCGACGCGTCCACACGTGGAACGCGCAGGAGAACGACCACATGCTCGCGATCAACGTCGCCCTCGGCTTCCGCCCCGCGGGCGTGTGGGCCGCGTGGCAGCGCCGGACGACGCCGGGGGGCGCCGAGTGAGCGCAGGACCGACCACCCCCACGACCCGCGACGGGCGCGTGCGCATCGAGCCCGTCCCCGGGCGCCTCGACGCGCCCGACGCGTGGGCCGTCCACGGCACGGTCCGGGTGGGCGACGCGATCGACCGCGCGATCCACGGCCACACCGATCTCGCCCTCGACGCCGCGACGGTCGCGTCCACCGTCGCCAGCGCCGGCTACCGCCGCGTGCTGCGGTGGGTCGCGGTGCTCGACGACGCCCCGCACGGCACGACGCCCCGGCCCGAGGACGTCGTCGGCCGGTCGATGGTGGCGCTCCCGCAGCAGGGCAACACGCACACGGCGCTCGTCTACGTCGGCGTGGACCCGGCGCACCGGCGCCGCGGCGTCGGCACGGCGCTGTGGGAGGCGGCGCTCGACGTCGTGCGGGCCGAGGGGCGACGCGTGGTCCAGTCCGACTCGTCGTTCGCGCCGGAGCCGCCGCCCGGCCCGGGTGCGATCGAGGCGCCCACGGGCAGCGGGCGCGTCCCGGCGCACGACGACGCGACGACCTTCGCGCTGCACCGCGGCTTCACGCTCGAGCAGGTGATGCGGCACTCCGTGCTCGCGCTCCCGGTGCCGCCCGCCGTGCTCGACCCGCTGCGAGACGCGGCGACGGCGCGGGCGGCCGGGTACCGCGTGCACGTGTGGACGGACGACGTCCCCGAGGAGTGGCTCGCGCAGCTCGCGGTGCTCGAGACGCGCATGAGCACCGACGCCCCGAGCGGGGGCCTCGACCTCGCGGAGGACCCGTGGGACGCGGAGCGCGTCCGGGCCTTCTCCCGGGAGATCCACGACCGGGGCCGCGGCTACGTCGTCGCCGCGGCGGAGGACACGGCGACGGGCACGCTCGCCGCGTTCTCCATGGTCGCGTACCCCCGCGACCGGCCCGAGGTCGTGTTCCAGGAGGACACGCTCGTGCTGCGCGAGCACCGCGGGCGCAGCCTGGGCCTGCTCGTCAAGGTCGCCGTGCTCGACGAGCTGGCGCGCGCCCGGCCGTCGTCGCGCCGCGTGCACACGTGGAACGCCGAGGAGAACCGGCACATGCTTGCGATCAACGTCGCGCTGGGCTTCGCGCCCACGGGCGTCGAGGCGGAGTGGCAGCTCGTGCTCGACGCACCGGAGCCCGGCAGCGCGCCCTGACCCCGGGGGCCGTCGCGGCCGGACCGCTCAGCGGATGCCGTCGAGGAAGCGGATCACCCGCTCGGTGACGAGCGCGGCGGCCTCCGGCTCGTACGACGGCAGGCTCGGGTCCGTGAAGAGGTGGCGGTCGCCGGGGTAGACGAACAGTTCGGCGTCGGGCGTGGACTCCACGAGCTCGCGCGCGGCGTCGAGGTCGCCCTCGCCCGCGAACGACGGGTCCGCGTCCATGCCGTGCACCTGGACGGGCACGGCGTCGGGCCAGGCGTCGCCGAACTCGGAGACGGGCACGCACGCCTCGAGCAGCACCGCGCCCTTGGCGCCCGGCTGCGTCTGGGCGAGCATCTGGGCCGGGAGGACGCCGAGGGAGACCCCCGCGTACACGACACCGAGGTCGTAGCCGTCCACGGCCCCCCGGGCGCGCTCCAGCACGGTTCCGAAGCCGAGCTCCTGCACGTGGGCCATGCCCTCGTCGAGGGTCGCGAACGTGCGCCCCTCGAAGAGGTCCGGCGTGTGCACGACGTTCCCCGCGCCGCGCAGCGTCTCCGCGAGCGTCCGCACGCCCTCCGTCAGTCCCTGCACGTGGTGGAACAGCACGACCTCCGCCATGGTCCCTCCTCCGATCGTCGCTCGTGGGCCGTGCGACGGCGTCGCCGCCCGGTGCGCGCCCGACGGCGCACGACCCCCATCGTCGCGCGGCCCGCCCCCGCGCGCCCGGGGTCCAGGGACCTGCGACGGCCGTTCGTCAGGCCGCCGGACCATGGACCGCGGGACGGTCGGGGTGGGCGAGGGCCGACGTCGGTCAGTAGTTTGGTGGTCATGACCTCGCAGCCCGTGCCGCCCCCGATCGACCCCACCTCCACGCCGTCCTGGACCGCGCTGACCGTGCACCGCGACACCGTGGAGCCGGACCTGCGCACCTGGTTCGCGGCCGACCCGGACCGCGCGCGCCGCCTCACGCACCAGGCGGCCGACCTCACGGTCGACCTGTCGAAGAACCTCGTCACCGACGAGACGCTCGAGCTGCTCGTGCGCCTCGCCGAGGAGGTCCACCTCGACGACCGCCTCGAGGCGATGTTCACGGGCGAGCACATCAACGTCACGGAGGACCGTGCCGTCCTGCACACCGCCCTGCGCCGGCCGACCCCGCTGGGCGACGACGAGCACCTCGTCGTCGACGGGCAGGACGTCGACGCGGACGTGCACGCCGAGCTCGCGAAGGTCTACGCGTTCGCGGACAAGGTCCGCTCGGGCGAGTGGACGGGCGTCACCGGCGAGCGCGTGCGCACGGTCGTGAACATCGGCATCGGCGGCTCCGACCTCGGGCCGGTCATGGCCTACGAGGCGCTGCTGCCGTACAAGCACCAGGACATCGAGGTCCGGTTCGTCTCGAACATCGACCCGACGGACGTCGCGGAGAAGACGGCGGGCCTCGACCCGCGCACCACGCTGTTCATCGTCGCGTCGAAGACGTTCGGCACGCTCGAGACCCTGACCAACGCGCGCCTCGCGCGCGACTGGCTGTGGACGGAGCTCGCGGCGGTCGGCGCGATCGAGGACACGGACGAGTCCCGGCAGGCCGCCGTCGCGCAGCACTTCGTCGCCGTCTCGACGGCGCTCGACAAGGTCGCGGCGTTCGGGATCGACCCGGCGAACGCGTTCGGGTTCTGGGACTGGGTCGGCGGGCGCTACTCCGTCGACTCCGCGATCGGCACGTCGCTCGCGATCGCGATCGGCCCGGACCGGTTCGCCGAGCTGCTCGCGGGCTTCCACGCGATCGACGAGCACGTGCGCCGCACGCCGTTCGAGCGCAACGTCCCGGTCCTCATGGGGCTGCTCAACGTCTGGTACGTGAACTTCCTCGACGCGCACACGCACGCCGTCCTCCCGTACGCGCAGTACCTGCACCGCTTCCCGGCCTACCTCCAGCAGCTCACCATGGAGTCCAACGGCAAGCGCGTGCGCTGGGACGGCTCCCCCGTGACGACGGAGACCGGCGAGATCTTCTGGGGCGAGCCGGGCACGAACGGCCAGCACGCGTTCTACCAGCTCATCCACCAGGGCACCCGCCTCATCCCGGCCGACTTCATCGCGGTCGCGAACCCCGCCCACCCCCTCGTCGACGCGGTGGGCGACGGCGGCGCGGTCCAGCCCGGCGCGGACGTGCACGGCCTGTTCCTCGCGAACTTCTTCGCCCAGACCAAGGCGCTCGCGTTCGGCAAGACGGCGGACGAGGTCCGCGCCGAGGGCACCGCGGAGCACCTCGTGAGCGCCCGCACCTTCCCGGGCAACCGCCCGACGACGTCGATCCTCGCCCCCGCGCTGACGCCGTCGGTGCTGGGCCAGCTCATCGCGCTCTACGAGCACATCACGTTCGTGCAGGGCGTCGTGTGGGGCATCGACAGCTTCGACCAGTGGGGCGTCGAGCTCGGCAAGAAGCTCGCGCTCGAGATCGCGCCGGCCGTCGCGGGCGACGAGGACGCCCTCGCGGCGCAGGACCCGAGCACCGCGGGCCTCATCGACCGCTACCTCGACCTGCGCAACTAGCCCGCGCCCCGCCCGGGCACGGGGACGACCGTGCTCGGGCGGCTCGCAGGGGGCCGGTCGTGCGCACGGACGCGGGCCGAGCACCCCCACGGACCGCGTCCCGTGGTGTGTCGTCCGCCTCACGGCGAGGACGAGTCACGAGGTCGCGGCGCCGTGCGCGCGACCGCCCGCCCACAGCCGCGCTGCGAGCGCCCGCGCCCTGCGTACACTGGCGGGCGCGCGACCGCCGCGAGCCCGTTCGGCGTCGCTCTCACCGTGGAAGGAACCCCGATGGCCGACGCCGCCACCCCCGAGACTCTTGCTCGGACCCTGATCGAGCACGCGGACGCCGTGCGCAGCGCGTGGCTGGAGGCTGCAGCGAACGAGCTCCACGGCCGCACCTCGCGGGGCGAGCTCGAGCGCGAGCAGGGCGAGATCCTCGACGCGCTCCTCGAGGGCCTGCGCGCCGGCGGCGTCTCGCTCGCCGAGCCGGCGTTCGACCAGCTCCGCGGCATCCTCGCGGACGTGTCGTCCGCACGCGCCCGCCTCGGCTTCACGCCGCGCGAGACCGCGATCGGCGTCTTCGCTCTCAAGGAGGGCCTGTACCGGCTCGACTCCGCGACCGGTGCCGACACGGACGTCACCCCGCTGCTGCGCCTCGTCGACCAGCTCGGGCTCTTCACGTTCGAGACGTTCGCTGCCGCGCGCGAGGCGATCATCGCCGAGCAGGCCGAGCAGCTGCTCGAGCTCTCCACGCCCGTGGTCAAGCTCTGGGAGGGCATCGTCGCGGTGCCGCTCGTGGGGACGCTCGACTCCGCGCGCACCCAGGTCGTCATGGAGAAGCTGCTCAACACGCTCGTCGACACGGGCAGCGAGCACGCGATCATCGACATCACGGGCGTGCCCGCGGTGGACACCCAGGTCGCGCAGCACCTGCTCAAGACGGTCGTCGCGGCGCGCCTCATGGGGGCCGAGTGCACGATCAGCGGCATCCGCCCGCAGATCGCGCAGACGATCGTCGCGCTCGGCATCGAGTTCGGCGACATCCGCACGCGTGCGACCCTCGCCGACGCCCTCGTCGACGCGCTGCGCGCGAGCCGCGACACCCGGCAGGCCGGGCTCCCCGCATGACCGACGGCGTCCCCATCCTCAAGATCGGCTCGACGCTCCTCGTCTCGATCCAGATCGACCTCCAGGACGACACGGCGCTGCAGCTCCAGGAGGACCTCGCCCAGCGGATCACCGACACCGGTGCGCGCGGCGTGATCATCGACATCTCCGGGCTGGAGATCGTCGACTCGTTCATCGGCCGCATGCTCGCGTCCGTCGCGGGGATCTCGCACGTGCTCGACGCGACGACGGTCGTCGTGGGCATGCGCCCGGCCGTCGCCATCACCATGGTCGAGCTCGGCCTGTCGCTCGGCGACGTCCGCACCGCGCTGGACGTCGAGCGCGGCCTCGCGCTCCTCGCCCCCGAGGAGCGGTCCGCCGAGGACGTGCTCCTCGCCGCCGCCGAGCGCGAGGAGAGGTGACCACGACCACCCCGCCGCCGACGACCGCGGAGCGCGTGCCGGTCCGCACGGACTCCGACGTCGTCAAGGTGCGCCAGCTCGTGCGGTCGCTCGCGCAGCAGGCACGCCTCTCGCTCGTCGACCAGACGAAGCTCGTGACGGCGGCGAGCGAGCTCGCGCGCAACACCCTCGTGTACGGGGGCGGTGGCGAGGCCGAGGTGCAGCTCGTCACGGAGGGGGCGCGGACGGGCGTCCGCGCCGTCTTCTCGGACGAGGGGCCGGGCATCCCCGACCTCGACCTCGCGCTCACCGACGGCTGGACCAGCGGCGGCGGGCTCGGGCTCGGGCTCTCGGGGTCACGACGCCTCGTCCAGCACTTCGCGATCGACACCGCGCCGGGAGCGGGCACGCGCGTCGAGATCGCGACCTGGTCCCGATGACCTCGGCGGAGCCGGACCGCCCGGACGACCGCCGCACGCTCGTCGAGGACGGGACCTGGTACACCGTGGACCACCCGTCCGCGGTCGGCAGCGTGCGTCGCGGCGCGAGCACCGCCGCGCGGAACCTCGGCCTCGACGACGAGCGCGCGGCGGAGGTCGGGCTCGTCGTCTCCGAGCTCGCGACCAACCAGTGCCGCCACGCCGGGGGCGGCGCGGTGCTCGTCCGCGTGCGGCGCACCGGCGCCGAGGCCGCGCTCGACGTGCTCGCCGTCGACGCCGGGCCCGGCATGCGGGACATCACCGCGGCGATGCGCGACGGCGTCTCGAGCCGCGGCACGCTCGGCATCGGCCTCGGCACCCTCCCCCGCCTCGCGTCGGCGTGGGACGCGTGGACGTCGCCCGGCCAGGGGACGGTCATCGCGGCGACGTTCGTCGCCCACGGCGCGACCACCGACCTCGCGGCGCCCACGGGTGTGACCCGCCCCATGACCGGGCAGGACGTGTGCGGCGACGCCCTCGCGGTGCGCCACGACGACGGCGTGCCCAGCCTCCTCGTCGCCGACGGGCTCGGCCACGGCCCGCTCGCCGCGGTGGCCTCCGGCGCTGCCGTGCGGGCCTTCCTCGACGCGCCGCCCGGGAGCGCGGTCGCGCTCCTCGAGCGCGTGCACGGCGCCCTCGGCGGCACGCGCGGCGCAGCCGTCTCGGTGGTCCAGGCGTCGGGCGGCGTGCTACGGCACGCAGGCCTCGGCAACATCGCCGGGACCGTCCACGGGGCGCGCTCGCGCGGGCTCGTGAGCCACCCCGGCATCGCCGGGACGCGCGGCCGGCCGCTGCGCGAGACGACGTACCCCGTCGAGCCGGGCGACGTCGTCGTGCTGCACAGCGACGGCCTGACGGCCCGGTGGTCGCTCGCCGACTACCCGGGCCTCGCGGCCCGCTCCCCCCTCGTCGTCGCGGGCGTCCTGCTGCGCGACCACGCCGTGCGCCGCGACGACTCGTGCGTGGCGGTGCTGCCGATCGCCCGGGAGGCCGCGTGAGCACCACCCTCCTCATCACCCAGCTGCGCTCGGACTCCGACGTGCTCGCGCTGCGCCGGGCCGGGCGGGAGATCTGCCGCCTGCTCGGCCTCGACACGCAGGACCAGGTGCGCGTCGCGACGGCGCTGTCCGAGATCGGGCGGTCCGCGGTCGGTTCCGGCACGGCCGACGTCGTCGTGGGCGTCCTGCCCGGGCTGCCGCAGGCCACGCTGCGCGCCGAGATCGTCGCGGGGACGCCGTTCCTCGTCGAGGGCGACTCGAGCGACGGCGGCGTCCCGGCCGCCCGACGGCTCGTCCCCGGCCTCCAGGTCGACCCGACGGGCACGCGCGTGCTGCTCACCAAGGCGCTGCCCGCCACCGCGCGCACGGACGAGGCGACGCTCGCGGGCGTGCGCCGCTCCACCGCCGCCGCGCACGTCGCCGACGCGAGCGACGAGGTGCGCGTGCAGAACGCCGAGCTCGTGCGGACGCTCGACGAGCTGACGCGCCAGCAGGACGAGCTCCGGCGCTTCAACGAGGAGCTGGAAGAGACGAACCGCGGCGTCCTCGCGATGTACGACCAGCTGTCGGCGGAGCTCGAGGAGACCAACACCGGCGTCGTCGCGCTGTACGCCGAGCTCGACGAGCGCGGGCGCGAGCTCGCCGCCGCGAACGAGGCGAAGACCCGCTTCCTGCGGAACGTCAGCCACGAGCTGCGCTCGCCCGTGAACTCGATCATCGGCCTCACCTCGCTCCTGGCGGACTCCCACCTCGACGCCGACCAGACGCAGCAGGTCGGGTTCCTGCGCGAGAGCGCGACGACGCTGCTCACGCTCGTCGACGAGCTGCTCGACCTGGCGCGCGCCGAGGCGGGCCACGACGACGTCGAGCCCACGCCCGTCGACCTCGGGGCGCTCCTCGACGAGCTGCGCGGCACGACCCTGCCGCTCGTGCGGTCGGGTGTCTCCCTGCGCGTCGCGGCCGAGCCCGGCCTCACGCTCGTCACCGACCGCCGTCTGCTGTCCCGCGTGCTGCGGAACCTGCTGACGAACGCGGTGAAGTTCACGGACGAGGGCGAGGTCGTGCTGCGGGCCGCGGCCGACGGCGACGTCGTGCGGTTCGACGTGCGCGACACGGGTCTCGGGATCCCGGCCGACCAGCTGGAGGCCGTTTTCGAGGAGTTCGTCCAGGTGCCCAACCGCCTCCAGCCGACCGTCCGCGGCACGGGCCTCGGCCTGCCGTACGCGCGCCGCACGTCGGAGGCGCTGGGCGGCACGCTCGTCGCGACGTCCCGCCCGGGCGCCGGGAGCGTGTTCACGCTGCGCCTCCCGTCCCTCCCGGCGGCGTCCGAGGACGCCCCCGCCCCGCACCCAGAGCCCGAGGAGGCCGCCGTGCGCGAGACCCCGATCGGGCACGTGCTCGTCGTCGACGACGACCGTGCCTACGCGTCGGTCGTCGCCTCGATGCTGCGCGACGCCGCGGCGCGCGTCAGCGTCGCGCACGACGCCACGCACGCGCTCGCCCTCCTGCACGACGGCCCGGCCGACGTCGCGCTCCTCGACGTGTGCCTGCCCGGCACGGACGGCCTCGCGCTGCGATCGAGGATCCGCGACGTGCACCCGGGCACGGCGGCCGTGCTCATGTCGAGCGCGCCGCCGCCGCCCGGCATCGGTGACGTGCCGTTCCTCGCCAAGTCCGAGATCGACCGCGACCGCCTGGTGGCGGCCCTGGGGCGCGAGGTGCGGAGCCGATGAACGCCGACCGCACCGTGCTCGTCGTCGACGACACGCCCGCGCACCGGTACGTCATGGCGAGCTGGCTGCGCCGGGCGGGGTTCGGCGTCGTCGAGGCCGGGACCGGCCGCGACGCGCTCGCGCACGCCACGACCCCGGTCGACGCCGTCGTGCTCGACGTGAACCTGCCGGATCTCTCGGGCCGCGAGGTGTGCCGGATCCTCAAGAGCGACCCCGCGACCGCGCACCTCCCCGTGCTGCACGTCTCCGCGACCGACGTCGACGCCGCCGCCCGCACCGCCGGGCTGGAGGGCGGCGCGGACGCCTACCTGCCCGAGCCGCTCGACCGCGACGAGTTCCTCGCGACGATCAGCGCGCTGTGCCGGCGCGTCGACGCCCAGCGTGGTGCCGGGCGCACCGCCCGCCGCCTGGAGGCGCTCACCGACGCGCTCGTCCCCCTGCACGAGGCGCGCTCCCCCGAGGCCGTCGCCGACCACGCCGCCCGGGGCGCGTGCGCCGTCCTCGGTCGCGCCGTGATCTCGATGGTCGTCGCGGACGCCGGGGTCGTGCTGCGCTCCGTCTGCGTCGCGGAGGGCGCCGCGCTCGTGCGCGGTCGCGGCCCGACGGCGGTCCTCCCGCCGACCGGGGTGTCGACCGCCGTGTTCGGCCCGGACGAGGTCCCCCTCCCCTGGCGGCCGCTCTTCGACGAGGCGGGCGTCGGGCCGTCGGCATGGTTCACGCACTGGCTCGTCGACGCGTCGGGGGCGCTCGTCGGCGGCCTGGGCATCGAGGTCGGCGACGAGCCGCTGTCCGACGAGGAGCAGGAGGCCGCCGCGCGCTTCACGGAGGCCGCGACGGTCGCGCTGTCGAACCTGCGCACGTTCACCGAGGAGCACCGGATCGCCCTCGCGCTCCAGCGCGCGCTCCTGCCGTCGGGGCTGCAGGTGAGCGGCGGCGTCGAGGTCGTCGCGCGCTACGAGGCGTCGGACGACCGGCTGGACGTCGGCGGCGACTTCTACGACGCGTTCGACCTGCCGGACGGGCGCGTGGCCGTCGTCATCGGCGACGTCCAGGGGCACTCGCTGCGCGCGGCGACCGTGATGGCGGAGGTGCGGGTCACGCTGCGCGCCTACCTGCGCGAGGGCCACGACGCGGCGTCCGCCCTGGACCTGCTCAACGCGGCGCTGCGCGAGGACCACCCCGAGTTCGCGACCGTGTGCGTGTGCGTGCTCGACCCCCGGACCGGTGCCCTCGAGCTGACGGACGCCGGCCACCTGCCCGCGCTCCTCGTGCGCGCCGACGGCACGGTCGACCGGGCCAAGGCGGGCTCGCGCCTGCTGGGCGTACCCAGCCCGCGGTCCCGCCCCGCGCACCACGACGTGCTCGCCCCCGGCGACCTCCTCGTGCTCGTGACCGACGGTCTCGTCGAGCGCCGCGGGTCGTCCCTCGTGGACGCGCTGGAGCGGCTGGCCGAGGTCGCCGGGCGGAGCGCCGGCGCGAGCCCGGCGCTCCTGTGCGAGCGCGTCGTCGCGGCGTTCGACGACCCGGGCCGCGAGGACGACGTCGCGGTGGTCGCCGTCGCGCGTCACGCGTCGCCGGACGGCACCTTGTCCTTGACGTCGTCGTAGCCGACGTCCCCGGGGATCTCGCCCGGGGCGTAGACGAGCCGCACGACGCCCGTGGGGAACGTCTCCGAGCGCAGGAGCGTCAGCGGGTAGACGGGCTCGCCCTCGTCGAACAGCCGCTCGCCGGTGCGCGCCGCGACGGGGTGGACGAGCAGGCGCAGCTCGTCGAGCAGCCCGGCCGCGAGGAGCTGGCGGACCACCGAGATCGACCCGGCGACGAGCACCTTGCCGACGCCCGGCTCCTCCTTGAGGGCGCGGACCGCGTCGACGAGGTCGCCGTCGACCCGCTCGACGTGCCGCCACCCGAGGTCCTGGTCGCCGCGCGTCGCGACGATCTTGCGCAGGTCCCCGAGGCGCGCGGCGAACTCCGCGTCCTCGTCCCCGGCGGTCTCCCGCTCGGGCCACGCGCCGGCGAAGCTGTCGTACGTGACGCGCCCGAGGAGGAGCGCGTCGACGTCCCGGTAGTCCTCGTCCACCGCCGCGGCCATGTGGTCGTCGAAGTAGGGGAAGTGCCACGCCGGGTCGATCTCGGCGACGCCGTCGAGCGAGAGGAACAGGGTGGACACGAGCGTCGCGGTCATGGTGGGCCTTCCGGTCGGGAGGGATCGACGAGAAACAGACCGTAGCCGCAGCGGAATCTCATCGTCCCCGGCCGAACACGCCCCCAATCCCCCGTCGAACACGGGGTCAGCGACCAGATCCGGCGGATAACGGTCGCCGACCCCGTGTTCGACGGGTGGGGCGGGGCGGGGGGCGGG
>NZ_JBJXVU010000011.1:0-204284 GCF_046159675.1 Cellulosimicrobium sp. RS
CCGGGGGCGGGCGGAGGTCACGCCGGGGGGAGGGGCCAGTCGACGGGGGCGGCGCCCTGGGCGACGAGGAGCTCGTTGACGCGCGAGAACGGGCGCGACCCGAAGAACCCGCGGCGCGCGGAGAGCGGGCTCGGGTGGACGCTCGCGACGACGGGGGTGTCGCCGAGCATCGGGCGCAGGGTCGCGGCGTCGCGACCCCAGAGGATCGCGACGAGCGGGGCGTCGCGCGCGACGAGCGCGCGGATCGCCGCCTCGGTGACGGCCTCCCAGCCCTGGCCGCGGTGGGACCCGGGCTCGCCCGGACGGACCGTGAGCACCCGGTTGAGGAGCATGACGCCCTGGTCGCTCCACGCGGACAGGTCGCCGTTCGCGGGGGTCGGGGCGCCGACGTCGTCCGCGAGCTCGGCGAAGATGTTCTGGAGCGAGCGGGGCACGGGGCGCACGTGCGGCTGCACGGAGAACGACAGCCCCATCGGGTGCCCGGGCGTGGGGTACGGGTCCTGCCCGACGACGAGCACCCGCACCTCGGCCAGGGGGCGCGAGAACGCGTTGAGGATGGCCGACGGCGCGGGGAGGTACTCCCGTCCGGCCGCCACCTCGGCGCGCAGGAAGTCGCCGAGCGCGTGCAGCTGCGGCTCGACGGGCGCGAGGGCCTCGGCCCAGTCGGGCGCCATGATGCTCGCGAGGGCCGGGCGGGGGTCGGCCGTCGAGGCGGTCGCGACCGGGTCGACGGCGACGGGCTGGGCGGGTGCGCTCTCCACGGCCCCGAGCCTAACCGGCGTCCTCGGCACGTCCGCAGCGTGCGGCGAGGACGAATGACACGGGTGTGGTTCGTGCGTAGGCTGAGAGGCGGCCGCGCGCGGGAGTGCGCAGGTCCGGTGACGAGAGAGTGCAGGGAGGGAACGATGAGCGAGGCGGCGTACGTGCTCGACGGACCCGACGCGGTCGGCGACCCGACCACCTCGGAGGCGCCGGCGTCGGGCCTGAGCGAGCGGGACCAGGAGATCCTGGCGTTCGAGCGGCAGTGGTGGAAGTACTCGGGCGCCAAGGAGCAGGCGGTGCGCGAGCTGTTCGACATGTCCGCGACGCGCTACTACCAGGTGCTCAACGCGCTCATCGACTCCCCGGCCGCGCTCGCGCACGACCCCATGCTCGTCAAGCGGCTGCGGCGGATGCGGTCCACCCGGCAGCGGGCGCGCACGGCGCGCCGGCTCGAGGGTCTCTGACCCGGGACGACGGGCCGCGCGTGAAGTCCGGGCGAACAGGGCGTTTAGCCGAGAGCCCCGACCGGGCTACCCTGTCGCCGTGACGAAGAGCCGCTACCCCTACGCGCCCGACGAGTTCGACGCGCCCGCGCCGCAGGGTGCGCCCGTGGGGGTGCACCGCACGCCGCGCAGCGGGTGGAGCAAGACGTGGCCGTTCCTGCTGGTCGCCGTCGTCTTCGCCGGCCTCGCGTACGGGGGCGTCGCGCTGCTGTCCGACAACGGTGCCACGGAGGACCCGCCGCAGGCGCAGTCCACGGAGCCGCCGCCCGCGGAGACCGAGGAGCCGCCCGCGGCGGAGGAGCCGCCCGCGACCGAGGAGCCGCCGGCCGCGGAGGAGCCGCCCGCGACCGAGGAGACGCCCGAGACCCCGGACCTCGCGACGCTCATGGCGGCGGCCGACCCGAGCGCCTACGTCCGCGTGCTGAACGACAGCGGCATCGGCGGCGAGGCGGCCAAGGGCAAGGACGCCCTCGACGCGCAGGGCTTCAGCAACACCGTCGCCACGGACTACACGAACGGGCCGGCGCCGGTTGACGTCACCACGGTCTGGTACGTGCCCGAGCGGAGCGACACCGCCGCCGCCGTCGCCGCGACGCTGGGCATCCCCGCGGAGAACGTCGTCCAGGTCGACAGCCTGCGCGAGGGCGACGTCGCGGTGATCATCAAGTCCGAGCTGGCGCCGGTCGGCTGACCCGGACCCCCGGGCCGCCCCGGCCGTGGCACCACGACCTGACGCTGCACCCGCGTGACCTGCTCGTTCGGCCCGGAGTCCGACGAGCGCCACCTGCCGTTCGACCTTCCGTGCACGCCGCCTGCGGGCTAGGCTCGGGCTACCACGGGGCGGCGGTCGCCTCGCGGGCGACGATGCACGAGGAGACGTACATGGCTCAGGGGACCGTGAAGTGGTTCAACGCCGAGAAGGGCTACGGGTTCATCACGCCCGCAGCGGGTGGGCAGGACCTCTTCGTGCACTTCAGCGCGATCCAGACGGACGGCTACCGCACGCTCGACGAGGGCCAGGAGGTCGAGTTCGAGCTCGGCCAGGGCAGCAAGGGCCCGCAGGCCGAGCAGGTGCGGCCGCTCTGAGCCCGGCTCCGAGGGTCGCGTGACGGAGGATCTCGACGCCGTCGTCGTCGGTTCGGGCCCCAACGGCCTGGCCGCCGCCGTGACCCTCGCACGCGCCGGTCTCTCCGTGCGCGTGCTGGAGGCGCAGCCGACGTCGGGCGGCGGAGCCCGCACGCTCGACCTCGGGCTGGCCGACGGCGTCGTGCACGACGTGTGCTCGGCGGTGCACCCGATGGCGTGGGCGTCGCCGTTCTTCGAGGCGTTCGACCTCGGCGCGCGCGGCGTGGAGCTGCTCGTGCCGGAGGTCTCGTACGCCCACCCCCTCGACGGGGGTCGCGCGGGCGTCGCCTATCACGACCTCGAGCGCACGGTCGAGCGGCTCGGGGTGGACGGCGCCGCCTGGCGCGCCCTGCTCGGCCCGCTCGCCGAGGGGTGGCGCGACGTCGTCGCGGTCGCCCTCGGGGACAAGCGCTCGGTGCCGGGACGCGTGCTCACGCCGAGCGGCGCAGGTGTGACGGCCCGGTTCGGCGCGGCGGTGCTCGAGCAGGGGAGCCCCGCGTGGACGCGGCGCTTCCGCACCGACGAGGCGGGCGCGCTCCTCACGGGCGTCGCGGCGCACGCGATCTCCCGCCTCCCGTCGCTCGCCGCGGCCGGGACGGCGGTGCTGCTGGCGTCGCTCGGCCACGCGCCGGGCGGATGGCCGCTGCCTCGCGGCGGCTCCGGCGCGATCGTCGCCGCGCTCGAGGACGACCTGCGCGCCCACGGGGGCGACGTCGTCACGGGCCACCGGGTCGGCTCGCGCGCCGACCTCCCGCGGGCTCGCGCCTACGTGTTCGACACGACGCCGCGCGTCGTCGCGGACGTGTTCGCGGACCGGCTCCCGCCGCGCGCGGAGGACGCGCTGCGCCGGTTCCGGCACGGCGACGCCGCCGCGAAGGTCGACCTCGTGCTCTCCGGGCCTGTGCCCTGGGCAGACCCGGAGCTGGGGCGCGCGGGGACCGTGCACCTCGGCGGGACGCGCGCCGAGATGGCGCGCAGCGAGGCCGACGTCGCGGCCGGTCGCCACGCCGCCCGGCCCGTGGTGCTCGTGAGCGACCCGACCGTCGTCGACCCCGGGCGCGGGGCGGGCGGGCTGCGCCCGCTGTGGACCTACGCGCACGTGCCCGCGGGGTCGACGCGCGACGTGACGGAGGACGTCGTCGCGCAGGTCGAGCGGTTCGCGCCGGGCTTCCGGGACGTCGTCGTGGCGTCGCGCTGCGTGCCCGCGGCGGAGATGGCGGCGCACGACGAGAGCTACGTGGGCGGCGACATCGCGGGCGGTGCCGTGAGCATGTGGCAGATGGTCGCGCGGCCCACGCCCCGGTTCGACCCCTACGCCGTCGGGCTGGAGGGCGTCTACCTGTGCTCGGCGTCCACGCCGCCCGGGCCGGGCGTGCACGGCCTCGGGGGCTGGTACGCCGCGCAACGGGTGCTGAGGCGCGAGTTCGACGTGCGCGACGCGCCCGACCTGGCGCCCGTCGCGACGAGCGGCGCGACCACCCGGTAGCCCCGGCGCGCCGGCCGCGGCGGACCGGGAGAGCCCAGGAGGACCGTCAGCCCGCGCCGCCCGGCGTGCCCTGGTTGCCGAGCTCCACGAGCGCGAGCACGACGAGCGCGGAGCTCCACGACAGCGGCGCGACGGCGGCGGGCGAGCCGTCGGCGAGGACCTTCTCCGGGATGGCCCCGGACGCGGTGCGGTGGTCGTCGACCCAGCGGAGCCACTCCTCGGCGTCGGCGCGGTCCTCGGGGTCGGACGACGACGCCGCCGCCAGCGCGTACAGCGTGGTCTGGGGGGTCCACGAGATGCCGTCGGCGCGCCAGCCCGCGCCCGGCGCGAGCCCGCCGGCCGGGCGCAGCATCTCGCGCACGGACGCGCGCCAGGCCTCGTCCGCCCCGGCGAGCGGCTCCGGCTGGAACGGCGGCAGCACAAACGCGGTCGAGGCGTCGCGCGCGCCGCCCGTGACGTGGCGCGGGTAGCCCTGGGACCCGAACGAGCGCTCGACCGCCATGCGCAGACGGGCGGCGGCGAGGGTCGCCTCGTGCGCGCGCGGCGCCTCGCCCGCGGCCGCGTACACGTCCGCCGCGGCCTCCAGGCCCGCGAGCAGCGGTCCGGCGGTCCCGAGCGTGAGGGACGTGGGCTCGACCTCCCAGTAGTCGCTCGACGGCGGCGGCAGCGGGTCCTCGCCGTCGACGAGCCCGAGCGCGTGGTCCGTCGCGGCGTCGACCAGCGGGCGCAGCTCGGCGGCCACCTCGGGGCGGTCCGCGGCGGGCGTCTCCTCCAGCACGACGTCGGTGGCCCACAGGACCCAGCCGACGCCGTCGGACTGGATGCCCCGGTCGTCCGGGACCCCCGACCCGTCGGGGAGGTAGCGCGCGTGGAACGAGCCGTCGTCCTCCTGGACCCGGGCGAGGAAGCCGAGGACGGCGCGCGCGTCGTCGACGTGACCGGTGCGTGCGAACGCCGCCGCGGTGAACGACGCGTCGCGCGGCCACACGTAGCGCCACCTGGGCGACGGCGCGGCGAGGGCGGCGCCGTCGTCGAGCGTCAGCGCGCGCAGGTCGAGGAGGGCCGCCTCGCCGAGCGCGGCGAACGGCCCGCCTGTCCCCGGTACGACGCCGGACGCGAGCCAGGCCCGCGACGCGGTGGCGGTCTGGTGGGCGAGACCGGGGTCGAGGAGGGCCGTCGCGTCGAGGCGCGCCCCGGCGACCTGCGCGAGCCGGTCCGCCTCGCCGTCCGCGGGGTCGACGCCCGCGGCGAGCGCGCCGGGGTCGAGCGCCGCCGGGTCGAGCACGCGGCTGCCCTCGAGGTAGGTCGCGCCCACGCCGGGCGCGAGGCGCAGCACCGCGGGGCCGCCGTCGGGCCCGGTCGTCACCGCGACGCCGTCCTGGTAGAGGTCGATGTGCTCGCCCGAGGGCGCCGCGACCGCGGTCGCGGCGGTCAGGCCGAGGGCAGGGACCAGCACGAAGCCGGCCAGGGCTGCGAGGGGGCGCCACGACGGTGTTGCGCGGATCACACCGCGCATCCTAGAGCGAGCCGCGCGGCGCTCGGTTTCGCCCCTCGCGATACGCGGCGGCGTGGCGCGCCGCTGTCTTGCACTCGCACCGTGCGAGTGCCAATAATGGCGTTAGCACTCTCGTCACGAGAGTGACAGAAGTGACCAGCGCAGGCAGCCGCTCAGGCGGCTGCGGCGCAACCCACCAGGTCGACAGGTGAGGCCCGCCCTGGCGGCGTGACATGAACGCCGCCGTCGTGGGCCGTCCGTCGCGGGCGCCGGCCGACCGCCATACGCCACCAGCGGAGGATCATTCCCCATGGCCAAGATCATCGCCTTCGACGAGGAGGCTCGTCGGAGCATGGAGCGCGGGCTCAACACGCTCGCCGACACCGTCAAGGTCACCCTCGGCCCCAAGGGCCGCAACGTCGTGCTCGACAAGAAGTGGGGCGCGCCGACCATCACGAACGACGGCGTCTCCATCGCCAAGGAGATCGAGCTCGAGGACCCGTACGAGAAGATCGGTGCGGAGCTCGTCAAGGAGGTCGCCAAGAAGACCGACGACGTCGCGGGTGACGGCACGACCACCGCGACCGTGCTCGCCCAGGCGCTCGTGCGCGAGGGCCTGCGTGTCGTCGCGGCCGGCGCCAACCCGATCGCCGTCAAGCGCGGCATCGAGAAGGCCGTCGACGCGGTGACGGAGCAGCTGCTCAACGCCGCGAAGGACATCGAGACCAAGGAGGAGATCGCCGCCACGGCCGCCATCTCCGCCGGCGACCCCGCGATCGGCGAGCTCATCGCCGAGGCCCTCGACAAGGTGGGCAAGGAGGGCGTCATCACGGTCGAGGAGTCGAACACGTTCGGCCTCGAGCTCGAGCTCACCGAGGGCATGCGCTTCGACAAGGGCTTCCTCGCGCGCTACTTCGAGACGGACCCCGAGCGCCAGGAGGCCGTGCTCGAGGACCCGTACGTCCTCATCGTCGAGTCCAAGATCTCGAACGTGAAGGACCTGCTCCCGGTCCTCGACCAGGTCATGAAGGCCGGCCGCTCGCTCCTCATCATCGCCGAGGACGTCGAGGGCGAGGCGCTCGCGACCCTGGTGCTCAACAAGATCCGTGGCACGTTCAAGTCCGTCGCCGTCAAGGCCCCGGGCTTCGGCGACCGCCGCAAGGCCATGCTCCAGGACATCGCGATCCTCACCGGCGGCCAGGTCATCACCGAGACGGTGGGCCTCAAGCTCGAGAACGCGACGCTGGACCTGCTCGGCCAGGCGCGCAAGGTCGTCGTCACGAAGGACGAGACCACGATCGTCGAGGGCGCGGGCGACGCCGACCTGATCCAGGGTCGCGTCAACCAGATCCGTGGCGAGATCGAGAAGTCGGACTCCGACTACGACCGCGAGAAGCTCCAGGAGCGCCTCGCGAAGCTCGCCGGCGGCGTGGCCGTCATCAAGGCGGGTGCCGCGACGGAGGTCGAGCTCAAGGAGCGCAAGCACCGCATCGAGGACGCCGTCCGCAACGCGAAGGCTGCCGTCGAGGAGGGCATCGTCGCTGGTGGTGGCGTCGCGCTCATCCAGGCCGGTGCCGTGGCGTTCGAGAAGCTCGAGCTCGAGGGCGACGAGGCGACCGGTGCGCAGATCGTGCGCGCCGCGATCGACGCCCCGCTCAAGCAGATCGCGGTCAACGCGGGCCTCGAGGGTGGCGTCGTGGCGGAGAAGGTGCGCAACCTCCCGTCGGGCCAGGGCCTCAACGCCGCGACCGGTGTGTACGAGGACCTCCTCGCCGCCGGAGTGAACGACCCGGTCAAGGTCACGCGCTCCGCGCTGCAGAACGCCGCCTCCATCGCGGCGCTGTTCCTCACGACCGAGGCCGTCGTGGCCGACAAGCCGGAGAAGGCCGCCCCCGCGGGCGACCCGACCGGTGGCATGGGCGGCATGGACTTCTGAGCCGACCCGCCTCCCCTCACGGGGAGTCGTAGGACACCGAAGGCCGTCGGCCGGGTTCGCCCGGCCGGCGGCCTTCGTCGTGCCCTGAAGAGAGCTCCCGGGCGGGGCCTACCGCGCCGTGAACAGGCGCGCGGCCTGCGACTCGGCGTCGGCGTAGGTCTGCGCGGCGGCGCCGAGCGCGGCCGTGATGTCGTCGAGCGCGACCTCGACCTGGGTCTGCGTCGTCTGCCACTGCGCCATGACGCCCGTGAACGACGTCGCCGCCCCACCACGCCACGACGTCTGCAGGTCCGTGAGGTGCCGCATCATGGCGCCGACCTCCGCACGGATCGCCGTGACCGACCCGTGCACCGCGGCGCTCGCCTGCGCGACGCGCGCGCTGTCCACCTCGTACCGGCTCATCCGAACCTCCGTCGTCCCTCGGCCCGCGGGCCGTCCCTCGCCCCGGTGAGCACCGGGGCGTGGCGACAACGGTAGGCGGACCTCCCCGGGTCCGGAGGGGCGGCGGTCAGGCCTGTGGACGGCGGTTCAGGCGCCGGAGGCTGGGGACGCCGTCGACGCCTCCGCGAGCTTGGCCTGCTCCTTGCGCAGGCGCTGGAGCTCCGCGTCGAGGTTCTGCCGCGCGGCCTCCTCCCAGGCCGCGCCGAGCGGGCTCGAGAAGAGCGTGCGCCGGTCGAGCAGCTTCGTGAGGATCGCGATGCGGGCGCGCACGTAGTCGGGCTTGGGGATGTGCGCGTACTCGTCGCGCACGTCCTTGAGGTACTCCTTGTAGCGCTGCGGCTCGGCCGCGAGCATCGCGAGGTCGGCGTCGCACAGGACCGCGCAGTCGAAGTCGGAGGCGTCCGGGGCGTGGCGGACGAGCGCGTTGACGAGGTGCGCGACGCGCCGCACCGCGGGCTCGGGGACGCCGAGCCGCGTGAGCTCGGCGACGGCGAGCGCGGCGCTCGCGGTCTCGTCCTCGCCGCCCTTGTTGGCGTAGGTCGCGCGGCCCTTCGCGTCGAAGATGGCGCCGTGGTACCAGGCCGCGAGCCGGACGAGGTCGGGGTCGTGCGTCTCCTGCGAGAGCTCGTCGACCCGGCCCAGGACGTCGGCCAGGTGGCGCAGGTTGTGGAAGTGGCGTCCCGGCTGGTCCCAGCGGTCGAGGAGCCCCTGCCCGACGGCGCGGATCTCGTCGTCCGGGGCGGTCGCCCCGGCGCCCCGGGCGCTGCGGACGAACGAGGAGAGGAACCACTGCGGTGCGTCGGCGCTGTTGACGCCCATGAACTTCAGCCTTCTTCGACGGAGACGAGCAGGACGGAGGTCGTCGTCGCCGGGCGTGCTGCCCGGCGCGGAGGCCCCCGCGTCGCCGCGCGGCCTCGTCTTCAGCCTAGGTCTCGCGGGACGACCCGCCATCGTAGCCCCAGTCGGCGGCGCGTCGGGACGCCCCGGCGGGCTCCCACGCGACGTCGCGGACGGTCGTCGACGAACCCGCAGGTCGGGCGGGGTGCGGGCCGTCAGGAGCCGAGCGGGAGGTCCACGCGGACGGTGAGCCCGCCGCCCGGCGTCTCACGGACCGACACGCGGCCGCGGTGCGCCCCGACGATCGCGGCGACGATCGCCAGACCGAGCCCGGACCCGCCGGACGAGCGGTTGCGCGACGTGTCCGCCCGGTAGAACCGCTCGAACAGACGGCCCCGTTGGGTCGTCGGGACGCCCGGGCCGTGGTCGCGGACCTCGAGCACCGCGACGTCGCGCGCGGCGTCGCCGGCCGGGGCGCCGCTCCCGCCCGCGCCGTCGCCCGACGGCGCGTCGTCGGACCGGGGGGCGGGCGCCGCGCCGAGCGCGATCTCCACCGGCGTGCCCGACGGCGTGTGGCGCGCGACGTTCCCGACGAGGTTGGCGAGCACCTGCCGCAGCCGGTCCTCGTCGCCCACGACGCGCAGCGCCGCCGGAGCGTCCGCACCCGGCGCGAGCCCGACGACCCGCACGTCGCGCGCGGGGTCGAGCGCGTGCAGGTCCTGTGCGGAGTCCCGCGCGAGGGAGACGAGGTCGACCGGCTCGTGGCGCAGCGGCCGGCCCTCGTCGAGCCGCGCGAGGGCGAGCAGGTCGTTGACGAGCGTGCCCATGCGGGTCGCCGAGTCCTCGATGCGGCCCATCGTGTCGTCGACCTTGTCCGGGGTGTCGAGCGCGCCCATCCGGTACAGCTCGCCGTAGCCGCGGATCGTCGCGAGCGGAGTGCGCAGCTCGTGGCTCGCGTCCGAGACGAAGCGCCGCATCCGTTCCTCGGACGCCTCCTGGACGGCGAACGCCTCCTCGATCTGGGTGAGCATCGCGTTGAGCGACGCCGCGAGCGAGCCGACCTCCGTCGTCGGCGGCGCGGGGCGCACGCGACGCGACAGGTCGCCCGCGGCGATGTCGGCGGCGGTCTCCTCGATCTCGCGCAGCGGGCGCAACGCACGGTGGACCGCGAGGTAGGCGACCGCGCCGCCGACGAGCGCGATGCCCAGCGCGGACAGCGCGAGCGCGCGACCGAGCACCTTGACCGTCTCGTGGATGCCCGTCAGCGGGAGGGCGACGAACGCGGTCCCCTCGCGGGCGCTGGACACGTTCGACCCGTAGAAGAAGGGCACGACGCGCCACTTGGCGGGCTCGGCGCCACCTTCGGAGCTGACGGTGAACGGCGCGCCGAGGCTCGCCTCGACCTCGGGGTCGGACATCGCGGGGATCTCGGGCACCCCGTACAGGGACACGGTCTGCGGCCAGCGAAGAGGGACCTCTTCGCCGTTGGTGGGGCGCACGAGGACAAAGTAGTCGCTGGGCAGCTGAGAGCTCGCCCCCACGCGCTCGTTGAGCGTGATGTTCGCGACGGCCTCCGCGGAGCGTTCCAGCTGCGCGTCCACCTGGCGCACGAGGTAGTTCGACACCACGGTCGTCGTGACCGCCGAGGCCAGCCCGAGCCCGGCCGCGAGCAGGAGCACGGTGATCGCGACGAGCCGTGCCCGCAGCGGCACGCGCGCGAACCAGCCCCACCCCTCGGTGGGGACGGGCCGGCCGAAGGGGCGCTCCGCCGTCGGGCCGTCGGGGACGGGTGCGGACGCTGCGCGCTCGCTCGACGGAGCGCGGCCGGGCTGCGAGACCGCCCCGGGGGGCGGGGGAGGGGGCGGGACCGGCGGGGACCCGGCCGCCGTGCGGTCGGGGCCGGCCGTCATGACGCCGCGGGCGGCTGGCGCAGCAGGTAGCCGACGCCGCGCTTGGTGTGGATGAGCGGCGGGAGGGCCACGGGCTCGCCGTCCGGGCCGGGCACGGTGAGGTTGTCGATCTTGCGGCGCAGGTAGGAGATGTACGACTCGACGATGTTCGCGTCGCCGCCCCAGTCGTACTGCCACACGTGGTCGAGGATCTGCGCCTTGGACAGCACGCGGCCCGCGTTGAGCATGAGGTAGCGCAGCAGCTTGAACTCGGTGGGGGACAGGTCGATGTCGACGCCGGCGCGGCGGACCTCGTGCGAGTCCTCGTCCATCTCGAGGTCGGCGAAGCGCAGGACCGCGTCGTCGACCGGCTCGGCGTGCGTGCGGCGCAGCACGGCCCGGATGCGCGCCACGACCTCCTCCAGGCTGAAGGGCTTCGTCACGTAGTCGTCGCCGCCCACGGTGAGCCCCGTCACCTTGTCGCGCGTGTCGTCCTTCGCGGTGAGGAAGACGACGGGCGTGTGCTGGCCCTTCTCGCGCAGGCGGCGGGTCACGGTGAACCCGTCCATGTCGGGGAGCATCACGTCGAGCACGACGAGGTCGGGCTCGACGTCGCGCACGAGCCGCAGGGCGCTCTGCCCGTCCGCGGCGGCGTGCACCTCGAACCCGGCGAAGCGCAGGGACGTGGCGAGCAGCTCGCGGATGTTCGGCTCGTCGTCGACGACGACGAGGCGTGCCTCGGGGGTGGTGCTCATACGTCCAGTGTGCTCCCGCGGTCTGGGAGACGCCTGGGAACGTGCTCGACCCCGGCGGCACCGGCGCGACGCCGGCGCCGGGCGCGGCACGCGGGCGGGCGGGCGTGGGTGGCCCGGGGCAGGATGGCCGCCGTGCGGATCACGGTGGACCAGAGGCGGCGGCGGCTCGTCGCGCAGCAGCTCGCGCTCGCCACGGACCTGCCCGGCAGGCCGGCGGCCCGGAGCCCGGAGGACGTCGTCGACCGGCTGCTCGCGCTGCACGCGACCGACGCCTCGAGCGTCTACCTGTCGGTGCTCGCGCGGGTCCCCGGCCTCGTGCTCGACGACGTCCGGGACGCCGTCTTCCGGCGGCGCTCGCTCGTCAAGGTGCTCGCCATGCGACGCACGATGTTCGTCGTGCGCCGCGAGACGGTGCCCGTCGTGCACGCGGCGGCGGCCCTCGCCGTCGCGCGACGGCTGCGCACCCGCCTGCTCAAGGAGCTCGCGACCCTGCCCACGGACCCGCCCGTCGACGACGCCGCGACCTTCCTCGCCGCGGTCGAGGCCCAGGTGCACGCGGCGCTCGCCGAGCACGGCCCGCTCGACGGCGCGAGCCTGTCGCGGGCCGCGCCGCTGCTGCGCACGGCGTTCCTGCCCACGACCACCAAGACGTGGGACGTGCGCCGCACCATGACGTCCCCGCTGCTCTCGCTGCTCTCCGCCGAGGGCGTGGTGGTGCGCGGCGAGCCGCGGGGCACGTGGTCGTCCAACCGGCACGTCTGGTCACCCGTCGAGGACTGGTTCCCGGGCGGCATCCCCGTGCTCGACGAGGCCGCGGCGCGCACCGCGCTGGCGCGGGCCTGGCTCGACGTGTTCGGGCCCGCGACGGTCGAGGACCTCGTGTGGTGGACCGGCTGGAACCGCCGCGACACGCGCGCGGCGCTCGCGGGTCTCGACGTCGTCGAAGTGGAGGTCGAGGTCGGTGCGGCGGGCGGCGAGGACGCCCGCCCCGGCATCATGCTGCGGGGCACGGACCTGCCCGGCCCGGACGAGGTGCCGATCGAGGGCCGCGTCGCGCTCCTGCCGTCGCTCGACCCGACGACGATGGGCTGGACCGCGCGCGACTGGTACCTCGGGGCGCACAAGGCCGCCGTCTTCGACACGATCGGCAACGCGGGCGCGACCGTCTGGTGGGAGGGCCGGATCGTCGGGGCCTGGGTCGTGCGGCCGGGCGGCGAGCCCGCGTGGCGGCTCCTCGACGACGTCGGCGCCGACGGCGAGCGGGCCGTCGCGGCCGAGGCCGAGCGGATCGCAGCGCTCCTCGGCGGCGACGGCGTGACGGCGTCGTTCCCGACGCCGCTGTACCGCGAGCTCCACGCGTGAGCGACGGAGCCCGCGGTACGGGCGGTCAGAGGTAGCGCATCGGGTCGAACTCGTCGAGCGGGATGATCCGCACGCGCGGCAGCACGGCCGTGAACGCGCCCGCGTGGTCCTCGAGGTCGAAGATCTCGAGACCGCGGCCCGTGAGCTCGGTGAGGCGCACGTTGACGAACTCGCGGAACGCGAGGACGCCCACGCGGCGGTCCTTGTCGTCGAGCAGCGTCTCGACCTGGGGCAGGAAGTCGCCGTCGTGGCTCGCGAGGAGGACGTCGCCCGGCTGGCCGGCGATCGCGTCCAGCATGCGCTGGATACCGATGTCGACGACCTTCTCGTTGCTCGACCCCGACAGCGGGATCGGGCGGTAGCCCATCGCGAGCAGCGCCTGCACGAACGACATCGGCATCTGGCCCGACGACGCGTTGAGGAAGAACAGGGGCGTGACGTCCTGGCCCCAGGCCTGGCGCGCGAAGTCCACGATGCGGTCCCAGCGCGGCCGCTCCTCCGGGGCGGGGCGGTGGCCGAGGACGTTCATGCCGAGCGTCGCGTCGATGTTCTCGCCGTCGACGACGAGGTAGGTGCGGCGCGGCGTCGTCAGCGCTCGGCCGTCGGAGGTCTGGAGGTCGGACATGCCGGTCAGCCTATCCGCGCGCGACCCGCCGCGCTCCGTCCCGGTGCGCCCGCCGCACTGTCCACGACGTGGGTGTTTGCGTCCTCCCACCCCCGAGTGGGTACCGTCAGGGTTCGTGACCACGCACGACACCGACGCCACGACCGCGACCGGGACCGTCCGGCTCACGGTCGTCGAGAACTCCCCGGACGTCACGCTCGACGCCTTCGCCGACCTCCTCGACGCGGAGCTCCGCGTCGTCCGCGCCCACGAGGGTGAGCCGGTCCCCGCCGCGGACCGGCTCGACGAGCTCGGCGACGGCCTCGTCGTCCTCGGGGGCCACGTGTCCGCGTACGACGACGCGCGCGCCCCGTGGCTGCCCGCCCTGCGCGAGACCCTCGTCGCCGCCGCGACGCAGAGCGTCCCGACGCTCGGGATCTGCCTCGGCGCGCAGCTCCTCGCCGTCGCGGGCGGGGGACAGGTGGCGGTCGCCGCCCCGCCGGGGCGCGAGGTCGGCGCGACCCGCGTCTTCTGGCGTGCCGAGGCGGACACCGACCCGGTGCTGGCGCCGCTCGCGACCGGCGACGACCCGGTGCGCTGCGTGACGAGCATGCACGGCGACGCGATCGTCGAGCTCCCGGACGGCGCCGTCTGGCTCGCGTCGTCGAACATGTACCCCTACCAGGCGTTCCGCCTCGGGTCCGCGCTCGGCGTCCAGTTCCACCCCGAGGCGTCGCGCGCCGGGTTCGCGGCCTGGTGCGACCGGTACGACGACGTCGACGCCGCGGCGGCCCTGGCCGGGTTCGACGAGCACGCCCCCGCGCTGCTCGACGGCGGGCGCCGGCTCGCGGAGTCGTTCGTCACCGCGGTCCGGGTGAGCCGACGACGCGTCCCCGCCTGACCCGGTCCGAGGTCACCAGTCAGTCGAGGGGGCGTCCTGGGTGGTCGTCCCGGAACCGATCGCGGGCGTGACCTGGGTGGGCGACACCTGCGCGGCGGGGGCGGAGCCCTGCTTGAGCGCGGCGAGGCGGGCCTCGATCTCGACGGCCTCGCCCGACGTCTCGAGCTCGGCGAACTGGGCGTCGATGCTCGACGCCGCGACCTCCGCCTGGCCGAGCGCCTGCGCCTCCTCGCGGCGGACGATCTCCTCGTAGCGGGAGAGCTCGCTCGTCGGGTCGAGCACGTTGATCGAGCTGAGCGCGCCCTGCACGGTCTGCTGCGCCTGCGCGCTCTTCTGCCGCGCCACGAGCGAGTCGCGCTTGGACTTCAGCTGACCGAGCTTGTCCTTCATCATCGCGAGGCCGGACTTGAGCTTCTCGACCGACTCGCGCTGCGACGCGATGAGCGGCTCGGCCTGGCGGACCTCGCTCTCGGCGGCGATCTGCTTGCCGAGCGCGATCTTCGCGAGGTTGTCGAACTTGTCGGCGTTCGCGGCGTCGCCCTGCTGGCGGTACCGGTCGGCCTGCGCCGACGCGGCCGCGGCCTTCTGGCCCCACTCCTGGACGGCGGCGACGTCCTCGTTGTAGTCCTGCTCGGCGAGGCGCAGGTTGCCGATGGTCTGCGCGACGGCCTGCTCCGCCTCGGCGATGTTGTTCGTGTAGTCGCGCACGAGCTGGTCCAGCATCTTCTGCGGGTCCTCGGCGCTGTCCAGGAGCGCGTTGATGTTCGCGCGGGCGAGCTGCGCGATCCGTCCGAAGATGCTCTGCTTCTCCGCCATGGTCGTCCCTCTCTGGTGAGCCGTCTGGTGCTGGTCGTGTCCGTCGTGCCGTCGTCCCGTGGTGCGGGGCGTCAGGTGCCGCCGTGCTCAGAAGCGTCCGCCGCGGCCGGAGCGTCCGCCCGACGACCGTCCGCCCGACCGTCCGCCGGAGCGTCCGCCGCCGAACCCGCCACCCCCGTAGCCGCCGCCGAAGCTGCCGCCGCCGAACCCGCCGGAGCGTCCGCCGCCACCCCCGCCGCGGAGGATGGAGTCGAGGAGGATCCCGCCGAGGACCATGCCCCCGACGTTGCTGCCGCCACCCCCGCCGAACCCGCCACCCTGGGACGACTGCCAGCTCGACGCGTCCTGCTGCGCGCGCTGGGCCGCGGACTGCGCCTGCGCGTCGGCCTGCTGCGCGCGCTGGAGCGCGGAGACCGGGTCGGTCGGCTGGAGCGCGCGCGCCTCGCCGAGCAGGCGGATCGCCTCCGCGAGCCGGGTCCGTGCTTCCGGCCCGACGGCGCCGCGCCGGGTCTCGATGAAGTCGTTCGTCGCGCGGACCTGCGAGTCGACGCGCGCGAGGGTCTCGCGCAGCAGCGCGTTCGCGCGCGCCGCCTGCTCGGCACGCTCGCGGAACGGGGCGAGGACGGCGTCGAGCGCCGCCTCCGCGTCCGTGAGGCGACGGAGCGCGGCGAGCGGGTCGCCGCCGTCGCGCGCGGCCCCGGCCACCGCGACGGCGGCCTGCGCCTCCGCGAGCGCGGGCGCGACCGTGGGATCCCCGGGGGCGAGCCGCCCCGCGTCCGCGATGTCGGACGTGATCGACGCGACGCCCCGGTCCAGGCGCGGACCGGACTCGGCGAGGTCGGTGCCCGCGCGGTCGACGGCGTCGAGCAGCGTCACCGCCTGCCCGACGGCGTTCTGCGCGGCCCGGGCGAGCGCGACCGCCGTCGCCCGGTCCTTGGAGGCGAGCGCCTCCCGACCGCGCGCCACCGACTCGCGCGCGCCCGTGAGGAGCGCCTGCGCCTGCTCGGGGTTCTGCGCGACGGACACGAGCGCCGTCGACGGGTACGTGCGCCCGAGCGCCTCGAGCGTCGCGCGCGCGGGCTCGACGCGGGCGAGCACCTCGGTCGCGCGCTGGTCGGTCTCGTCGAGCACCTGCGGCGCGCGGGCCTGCAGGTCGCGCAGCTCGTCGAACGTGCGGGACTGGGCGTCGAGCGAGTCCGCGACCTCGTCGCACAGGGCGACGATGCGCGCCATCATCTGCCGCGCCTGGGGTTCCGCCTCGGGCTGGTCGTCGTCGAGCTGCTGGCGCAGCGCGAACGCCTCCGCGACCCGCCGCTTGCCCTCGGCGAGCGCGGCGGAGAACTGCTGCGTCGCCTCGATCCCGAACTGCGCCTGCGCGAAGCCGAGCTCCTGCTCGGACGTCTTCACGGCGTCGTCGATCGCCACGAGGGCCGCGCTCGCGCGGCGGTCCAGCTCGGCCGTGGGCAGCGCCGCGAGCGGGTCGCCCGCCGGCCCGACGGCGGTCGCGGCCCGGCGGCGTCGTCCCGCCGCGCGGGCGACCACCACGACCACGATCACGATCACGCCGCCGACGAGCAGGACCCAGAACCACGACACGTCGCCCGAGCCCTGGCCCGCACCCCGCGCCACCTCGGCCGCCGCGATGGCCGCACCCGCCCAGTCGTCGGCACGCAGCTCGTCCTCCACGGCGGACGTGATCCGGTCCAGCTCGGCGTCCGACAGCGGGACGTTGTTGTCGTACGACAGCCCGTACCGCCGGTCCTGCGTCCCGACCGCGAGCAACAGGTCGTCGACCCCCAGCCCCGACTGGTTCGCCGTCGCGTTCGCCCAGTCGACGCCGTCCATGCCGTCGAGGTCGTCCACGTACACGACGAAGAGCTGCAGGTCCGTGTCCTGGGCCAGGCGGTCGAGCGCCGCGCGCACGTCGTCCGTGCGGTCCCCGAGGACGCCGGACGGGTCGGTGATCTCGTCCGTCACGTCCATCGGCGGGACGGCGTGCGCGGGGCCCGCCGGGGCGACGAGGGCGACGCACGTCAGCAGCCCGACGAGCGTCGAGACGACGAGGGCGAGGAACGCGCGGGCGCCGCGGCCCCCGGCCGCGCGGGGGTGCCAGGGACGATCGGCCGTGCTCACGGCCCGATCCTTTCCCAGCCGCCCAGGACCCGCAATCGGTGCCGCGGGGCCCTCGGTCACTGCACGACGCCCAGGTCCTTCGTGTTCCTGGTCGGCCCTGGGCGTCGCTCCGTGCCGGGCGGGTGCCGCGCTCCTACGTCGCGGGACCCCCACCCGTCACTGCACGACGCCCAGGTCCTCCGCGTCGACGATGCGATAGGCGTACCCCTGCTCCGCCAGGAACCGCTGGCGGTGCGCCGCGAAGTCCTGGTCCACCGTGTCGCGCGCGACGACGGCGTAGAAGTGCGCGGTGCGGCCGTCGGCCTTGGGGCGCATGACGCGACCGAGGCGCTGGGCCTCCTCCTGGCGCGACCCGAACGACCCGGAGACCTGGATCGCGACGGACGCCTCGGGCAGGTCGATGGAGAAGTTCGCGACCTTCGACACGACGAGCCGCGAGATCTCGCCCGTACGGAACGCGTCGAACAGGCGCTGGCGCTCGCGGACCGTCGTCGCGCCCGTGATGAGCGGCGCGTCGAGGTGCTGCGACAGCTCCTCGAGCTGGTCGAGGTACTGGCCGATCACGAGCACCTGGTCGTCCGGGTGCTGCGCGACGATCTGCTCCACGACCCGGTTCTTGCCGGTGGCGGTCGCGGCGAGCCGGTACTTGTCCTCGGGCTCGGCGACGGCGTACGTCATGCGGTCGGACTCCGGCAGCGTGAGGCGCACCTCGACGCAGTCCGCGGGTGCGATGTACCCCTGCGCCTCGATGTCCTTCCACGGGGCGTCGTACCGCTTGGGCCCGATGAGCGAGAACACCTCGTCCTCCCGGCCGTCCTCGCGCACGAGCGTCGCGGTGAGCCCGAGGCGGCGGCGCGCCTGCAGGTCCGCCGTCATGCGGAAGATCGGCGCGGGCAGCAGGTGCACCTCGTCGTACACGACGAGCCCCCAGTCGCGGGCGTCGAGCAGCTCGAGGTGCGTGTACACGCCCTTCCGCTTCGTCGTCAGCACCTGGTAGGTCGCGATCGTGACGGGCTTGATCTCCTTGCGCGCGCCGGAGTACTCGCCGATCTCGTCCTCGGTGAGCGTCGTGCGCCGCACGAGCTCGTCGCGCCACTGGCGCGCGCTCACCGTGTTCGTCACGAGGATGAGCGTCGTCGTCCCGGACCTCGCCATCGCCCCCGCGCCGACGATCGTCTTGCCCGCGCCGCACGGCAGCACGACGACGCCGCTCCCGCCGTGCCAGAACCCGTCCACCGCCTGCGCCTGGTACGGGCGCATCTCCCAGGGCTTCGGCTCCTCGCCCTCGGTGCGCGGCGGCGTCGTCGGGCTGAGCGCGATGGCGTGCTTCTCGCCGTCGACGTACCCCGCGAGGTCCTCGGCGGGCCAGCCGAGCTTCACCAGCACCTGCTTGAGGTGGCCGCGCTCGGACGGGTGCACGACGACGGTCGTGTCGTCGATCCGGTCGCCCACCAGCCCGGCGGTGCGCTTGGACTTCAGCACCTCGGCGAGGACGGCGCGGTCCGTCGCCTCGAGCACGAGCCCGTGCGTCGGGTGCTGCGCGAGCGTGAGCCGCCCGTACCGCGACATCGTCTCCGCGACGTCGATGAGCAGCGCGTGCGGCACCGGGTAGCGCGAGTACTCGATGAGCGTGTTGACGACCTGCTCGGCGTCGTGCCCGGCCGCGCGTGCGTTCCACAGGCCGAGCGGCGTGAGCCGGTACGTGTGGACGTGCTCGGGGGCGCGCTCGAGCTCGGCGAACGGCGCGATGGCCCGCCGCGCGTCGTCGGCACGGGGGTGGTCGACCTCGAGCAGGAGCGACTTGTCGCTCTGGACGATGAGAGGTCCGTCGGTCATGCGTTCTCCTTGCCGTGGGTGGCCGAGGGTCGTGCGGTCCGGGCGGTCGCCGGGCGGGCCGGTGGTGGTCCGGGCTCGGTCGGGTGACGGTCCGGGGGTAGTGCCGGGGCGGGCCGGGGTCAGTCCGGGGTCACGGACGCGATGCGGTGGACCGCGACCGTGAGCTCGGCGTCGCGTGCCGGGTCCTGCGCGCGCAGCCGTCCGGCGTCGAGCGTGAAGGGCCGCACGCGGCGGCGGTCCGGCGCGCCCGTCGACCCGACGACCTCGAGCCACACCATGGCGCCGTCCGCGATCGCCTCGCGCAGCAGCCCCAACGCCGCCACCGGGTCGCTTGTTCCCTCGGGGCCGTCGTCCCCGCGTCCCGCCCTGCCCGACGGCGTCCCCCCGCCCCGGCGCGACCCGTCGCCGTCCGCGCGTACCCCTCCGGTCGCGCGGGACCGGGCCTGCTCCGCCGAGCGCGCGTCGGCGGCGCGCAGCCGGGCGACGAGGTCGGCGAACCGCTGCTCGCCACGCCCGGCCCCGTCCCGCGCCTCGTCGACGCGGGCCCCGGAGCCCGGTACGACGCCGGTCCGGGCGCGGCTCCCGCGCCGGCCCACGACCGCCCCGGCCCGTCCCCGCCGGGCCGGGCCCGCGGCGTCGGGCAGGTCGCGACGGCCCGCACGGTCCGCGACGAGCACGCGCCCGTCCGGGCCCTCCACGACCGACGGCACGCCGCGCGCCCGCAGCGCGTCCTGCAGCTCACCGGCCGGTGCGCCGGACGCGAGCACGGTCGGCGCGAGGAGCACCAGGCCGAGGCCGCGCAGCGCGGGGTCCTCCGCGATGCCCGCGAGGAGCACCGGGTCCTCGGCGCGCACGTACGACGACGCCGTCCCGACCCGCACGCGCCCGTGGCGGCGCGCGGTGTCGCGCACCAGGTACTCCAGCGGCTGCGGCACGGGAGTGCGGGAGTGCGACGCGAGCTCGGCGAGCAGCTCGTCGGCCGTCGCGCCCCGGTCGAGCGCGCGCAGCACCGACTCCGGCGTGAACCGGACCGTGGTCGCGGCGCCGCGCGACTCGACGTCGGCCGCGACCTCCACGAGGCGCTCGAGCGTGCGCGACGGCCGGCCCGGCACGATGCCGGTGAGGTCGCCCTGGAGCAGGAGGTCGTCCACCTCGGGCGGGAGCACGGCCTCGAACGCGGCGCCCAGGTCCACGGGCTCCGACGACGGCGCGGGGTCGTCGCCCGCGACGAGTGCCCGGCCCGGGGGAGCGAGTGCGCCCGCGCCCGTCACGCCGAGCAGCGCGGCCTCGCGCAGCAGCCCCGCGACGGCCTGCTCCGGCGGCACCGCGCGCGGCGTGCGCCAGCGCAGGACCGCGACGACGTCGGCCGGGCCGAGCGGCCGGTCGGGCGCGAGGGCGAGCACGTCGAGGACCGAGCGACGCAACCGCGGGACCCAGGGCCGCCACAGCTCGGGGTCGAGCGCGGCGCGCAGGGCGCCCCTCTCGTCACGGCTCCCGACGAGCCACGGCGTGCGGCGCGACCGCCACCACCCGCGCGCGAGCGCGGCCCACCGGTCGCCCAGGTCGTCGTCGAGCCAGTCCTTGGCCGTCGAGGTCGGGGCGAACGTGGGCGGGTCGTCGCCGTCGTCCGCCACGAGGCCCGCCGCCGCGGCGACCTCGACGACCGCGGCCGCCGTCGCGTCGTCGACCTCGAGCGCGAGGGCCGCACGGCGCAGGTCGCGCACCCCGAGGCCGCCCGCGCGCAGGACGCCGGGCGGGTGCTCGGTCCAGTGCGTCACGAGGCGCGCGACGAGGCGCACCGCCTCCAGCCCGGCGCTCGCGGACTCCGCCTGGACCGTCGCCACGGGAAGCTCGCGCGCGTCGGGCACGGGCGGCGTCGTGCGCACGTCGCGGTGGGTGCGGCCGCCGCGCAGCGCGAGCCCGACCTCGCGCGGCAGGACGACGTGCCGCTCGTCGGTCGCGCGGAGGTACCCCCGCTCGACCAGCCAGGCCGTCGCCCGACGCGCCGACGCGTCGGAGCGCGGGGCGACGCCCACGGGCGGCCCCCACGCGAGCGCGTCGAGGATCGCGCGCGCGCCCGGGGGTGCGTCGTCGGGCAGGACGGCGGACGGTGCCGGGGCGTCGCGCGCGTCGCCCGAGACCGGGCCCAGGCCTGCGGGGTGCGGGCCGAGCACCTCGGCCGTCCCGGGCGCCGGGCGGAACCCGGCCGAGCGCGTGCCGGGCGACCACACGAGCGCGAGCTCGTCGAGGCGCGCGAGCGCCGCGGTGACCGACGCGCGGTCCACCCCCGTCGCGCGCGCGACCGCGGCCGCCGTCGCGGGCGTGCCCACCGAGCCGAGCACGAGCACCGACTCGAGCACGTGCAGCGTCAGCTCGTCGAGACCGGCGAGCGCGCGCTCGAGGCTCGTGCGGTTCATCGCGCGCGCGGCGAGCGAGAGCAGCGTCGAGGGGGAGGGCGTGGCGAGGTCGGGACGCCCCGCGAGCAGGGCGACCAGCGCGGCGTCGTCGCGCTGGCGCAGCGACTCGCTGTACGTCGGAGCCCGCTCGGGCCGGGAGGTGGCCATCCGTCCGATGCTACGCGGGTTGTGCTGACGGTTCGGTACCTCCTGTCGTTCGTCGGCACCTCGAGGTGCCGACGAGTGCTGCGAGTGCCGAACCGCCGCCGGGGTGCCGACCGGTCAGCGCAGCGGGGGAAGGTGACGGTCAGGGCGCAGCGACGCGACGACGTCCGACGGCACCCAGCGCAGGACCCGTTCGCCGACGGCGTCGGGCGCGTCCCGCGCGGTGAACCGCAGCACGCGACGTCCGGTCGCCTCGATCGCCTCGTGCCGTCGCTTCTCCGCGACGAGGACGCGGCCCGGGTCCTCACGGGGAGCGAGGCCGTCGCCCGTCGTGCGGTACTTCACCAGCCCGTCGAACTCCAGCAGCAGCCGCCACGGCTCCCACCCGAGGTCCGCGCGGACCCGACCGACCGAGGTGCGGACCGGGACCTGCGTCGACGGGCGGGGGAGGCCGAGCCGGAGGACGAGGTACCGCAACCACGTCTCCCAGGCCGACTCGGCGCCGGCGTCCGCGAGCCGGAGGACGTGCCGGGCGCGAGGTGTCCCGGCAGCCCGGGGCTGTCGCGCGAGGCAGGCCGCGACGTCCTCGCGGGCGAGGCCCCGCGCGAGCGCCGCGTCCGCGACGACCAGCCCCTCGAGCGGGCTCAGGGTGCGCAGGCAGTCGGCGACGGTGCGGGCGGGCGTCGTCACCGGCAGACCGCCGACGACGCACCGGTCGGAGGCGTCGACGAGTCCGAGGTGCCTCGCGACCGTGGGGTCCGCGCGCCCTGACCGCCGGTAGGGCTGCACGACGTGCACGTCACTGGGCGCCGTCCACAGGCGCAGGCCGTGGACGAGGGCGGCGGTGGTGTGGCTGAGGACGTGGTCCGCGCGGAGGGTGCGATGGAGCGCGGTCGCCCGGTCCAGCACGAGGTCGCGCTCGTCGGCGGGCCCGATCCTCCTGGTGGTGCCGGTCTCGCGGTAGACGCCCCGACGAACCCGCTCCCAGGACCCGGAGGACGCGGCCTGCCGCACGAGCTGGGGCGGGTGCTCCGCCGCGAGCAGCAACGCGGGTCGTCGAGGGCCGCCGGGGGCGAGGGGGTCGTCGTCGTGCACCGGGCGAGCGTGCCCGGTCCGGGAGCTCGCGTGGGTCGTCCGGACCGGTCCTGTGGACGGTCCCCGGTCGACGGCGCCTGTGCGCGACGGTCAGACGCTTCGGCGATGCGGACGCGGTTCGGCACCGCGTGCGGGGCCTCGGCAACCCCAGGTGCCGAACAGCGCACGACGTGCCGACTCGCGCGCCCGGAGGGCAGCGACCGGTCAGCCGCGGGCGGTCCGACGGCAGACCTCGTCCCAGGGCGTGGGCTCGATGCCGAAGCGGTCGCGGGGCGCGGTGTCGTCGAGGACGTAGGGGTGCTCCCACTGGTAGGCGAGGTCGCGCAGCTCGCGCAGCAGCGGCGAGAACAGTCCGGCGACGGCGAGCCCGGGGCCGCGCAGCGAGCGGACCCGGACCGGCGGGTGCCCCACGCTCGCGAGGACGTCGGTCAGCGCCTCGCGCTGGGTGCGCGGCGGGTTGCTCGGGGTGTGCCACGTGCGGCCGAGCGCGCCCGGGTCCGCGGCCGCCGCGACGAGCGTGCGCGCGGCGTCCTGCACGTCGGTGAACGAGTGCGGCAGGTCGGTGCGGCCGATCATCGTCACGGCCCGGCCGCGCAGCGCAGCAGGGACGACGCGCGACACGTGGCCGTTGGCGCCGACGCCGGGCCCGACGAAGTCGGAGCTGCGCACCTCGACGACCCGCGCACGGCCGGCGCGGTGCGCGGCGAGGGCGTCGGCCCACAGCCGGGCCCGCAGGACGCCCTTGTGGTCGGTCGCGGCGTCCGGCAGGTCCTCGGTCATCGGTCCGTCGACCGGCCCGTAGGGGTAGAGGTTGCCCGTGATCGCGTAGACCGCTCCCGTCCGCTCCGCCGTGGTGAGCAGCGCGGCGGCGAGCGGCGGCCAGACCTTCTCCCACTGCGTGTAGTCGCCGGGGTTGGCGCAGTTGTAGAGCACGGCGGCACCGTCCGCGGCGCGGGTCAGCGCGTCGGCGTCGGACGCGTCGAGCGCGAGGTGCGTGACGCCAGCGAGCCCGGTGTCACGCCCGCTGCGGGTGACGACGGTGACGTGCGACCCGCGGGCCGCGAGCTCGGCGGCGACGTGACGACCGACGGGGCCGGCGCCGACGACGACATGCCGGTCGTCGGAGGACGAGGTGCTGGACATGAGGGCTCCTTTCCGAGAGCAGTGCTCTCGTTTCAGGAGCAGCCTGGCACATGGCGTGCCGAGAAACAAGAGCAGTGCTCTCGTTGGTGGGCGGCGCTCTCGTCTGCGACCCTGACGGCATGACGGCACCTCGGACGGCGCGCGCCCTGGCGCGCGAGACCCTCACGCGCGAGATCCTCGACGCCGCCCGCGCGCGGCTCGTGGCCGACGGGCCCGCCGCGCTCTCGCTGCGGGCCGTCGCGCGCGACGTCGGCATGGTGTCGTCCGCCGTCTACCGCTACTTCCCGAGCCGGGACGCGCTGCTCACCGCGCTCCTCGTCGAGTGCTACGACGAGCTCGGGGCCGCCGTCGAGGCCGCGGAGGCCGCCGTCGCGCGGGACGACCTGCCCGGCCGCTGGCTCGCCGCGTGCCGCGCGCTGCGCACCTGGTGCGTCGCGCGGCCCGGGGAGTTCGGGCTGCTCTACGGCACCCCCGTGCCGGGGTACGCGGCACCGCAGGACACGGTCGAGCCCGCGACGCGCGTCGTGCGGACCCTGGTCCGGGTCGTCGCCGACTCCTGGGCGGACGGCGAGGGCCCGGCACCCGCACCGCCGTCGGGCGGGGACGCGGCCGCGCTCGTGGCCCCCGCCGTTGCGTACGTGAGCGCCCGCGGGCTCACAGCGCCCGACGTCCCGCCCGAGGCCGTCGTGCGCACGCTCATGGCGTGGACGACCCTGTTCGGCACGGTGTCGTTCGAGCTGTTCGGCCACCTCCACCGCACGGTCGCCGACTACGCCGACTGGTTCGACGCCGTCGCGCTGCGGGTGGGGGCGGACGCCGGGGTGGTCCCGCGGTCGGCCCCGCGCTGACCGGGACGACGGCGGGGACGCGGCCGGTCGTCCGGGCTCGCCCTGGGCTCGCCCGCGGTATGGATGCGGCTTTGCCGCCGCGTGGCCGGTAACCTGGGGGTTCTGGTTCCTACGAGCACGAACGAGGTCCACGTGCCCACCGGCAAGGTCAAGTGGTTCGACACCGAACGCGGGTTCGGCTTCATCGCCAACGACGACGGCGGCGAGGTCTTCCTCCACGCCTCCGCGCTGCCCGCGGACGCCCCCGCGCCCAAGCCCGGCGCTCGCGTCGACTTCGGCGTCGCCGACGGGCGCCGTGGCCCGCAGGCGCTCGCCGTCACGTTCCTCGACCCGGCGCCCTCGGTCGTCAAGGCGAAGCGTCGCTCGGCGGACGAGATGGCGGTCATCGTCGAGGACCTCATCAAGGAGCTCGACGGGATCGGCAACGGCCTGCGCCGCGGCCGCTACCCGGAGAAGGGCAAGGCCACCAAGGTCGCCGCGGTCCTGCGCGCGGTCGCGGACGAGATCGAGGCCTGACGATGTCCGCCGTGGCAGCCGCAGAGGAGCGCGTCCGAGGAGTCTCCGCGCGCGCGGCGCGGGACGCCGTGCTCACGGGCGCGGTCGAGCTCGCGCGCGCCGCGGCGCAGGAGGTTGCCGAGAGCCCGGAGGACGTGGGCGAGCACCTCGGCACGGTCGCCGAGGCGGACCGGCTCATCTCCCACCGCTTCGCGTGCACGATGCGCGGCTACCGCGGCTGGCACTGGACCGTGACGCTCGCGCGCGTGCCGCGCGGCCGGACGGCCACGGTGTGCGAGGTCGAGCTCCTGCCCGGTGACGGTGCGCTGCTCGCGCCGTCGTGGCTCCCGTGGTCCGAGCGCCTGCGCCCGGGCGACGTCGGCCCGGGCGACGTGCTGCCCTTCCGCGCCGACGACCCGCGCCTCGAGCCCGGCTACGTGCCCACGGGCGACGAGGAGCAGGACGCCGTCGCGATCGAGGAGCTCGCGCTCGCGCGTGCCCGCGTGCTGTCGCCGCAGGGCCGCGACGAGGCCGCGGAGCGCTGGTACCGCGGGTCGCGCGGCCCGACGACGCGCGGCGCCGTCGCCGCCGCGGCCGACTGCGGGTCGTGCGGCTTCCTCGTGCCGCTCCAGGGCAGCCTCGGCCAGGTCTTCGGCGTGTGCGCGAACGAGTGGTCGCCCGACGACGGCAAGGTCGTGAGCCTCGACCACGGCTGCGGCGCGCACTCGGAGACGGACGTCGAGCCGCAGCGCAGCGAGTGGCCGGACCCGGACCCGCTCGTCGACGAGCTGCACGTCGAGATCGTCACGCTCCTCGAGTCCGCGGTCGCCCGGAAGGAGGCGGCCCGGGACGGGGCCGCGCCGACGGACACTGCCGCGGACGAGACCGCCCCGGACGAGACGGTTCCGGCGGCGCAGGACGAGCCGACGCCGGTGGCCGATGTCCCGACGCCGACCGACACCGCGCCGGAGGCCCCCGCGGCCGTGGCAGGCGAGCCGGACGACGCGGAGACCGCGCCGGACCCCGCCGTCGACGCCGCGCCGGACGAGCCGCGGGAGTGACGCAGGACGTCTTCGGGACGGCCGCGCTGCGTCGTGCGGTCCTGGAGGCGTGGCGGTCCTCGCCGACGCGCCTGCGCGAGGACGCGAACACGGAGGAGGACCACGCCCACGGGTCGTACCGGGGGCGGGTCGTCGTCGAGCTCGCGCAGAACGCCGCCGACGCCGCCGTCCGCGCAGGTGTCCCCGGTCGCCTCCGGCTGAGCCTGCACGCGCCGTCCGACCCCGACGGGCGCTGGGTGCTGCGCGCGGCCAACACGGGCGAGCCGCTCGACGCGGCGGGCGTCGCGTCGCTCGTCGCGATGCGGGCCTCGGCTACCGGTCGGGGCGCGGGCGCAGCCGGTGGCCCGCGCACGGTGGGTCGGTTCGGGGTCGGCTTCGCGGCGGTCCGCTCGGTCGCGGACCGCGTGCGCGTCGGCGCGGGAGACCACGCCGTCGAGCTCTCGCTCGACCGCACGCGCGCCGCGCTCGACGACGTCGTGGCGGACCGCCCGGACCTCGCCGCCGAGGTCGCGGGGCGCGGCGACCGGCTCCCGGTGCTGCGCCTCCCGTTCCCGGCGCGCGTCGAGGTGCCGGCGGGGTACGACACCGTGGTCGAGGTCGAGCTGCGCGACGACGCGGCGCTCGACGCCGTGCGGGCCGAGCTCGCGGACGTCGGCGACCCGCTGCTGCTCGCCCTGCCCGCGCTCACGGAGGTCGTCGTGGCGGGCGACGGCGTCGCGGAGCGCCGGGTCGCGGACGTCGACGAGCGCTGGACGGTGCTGCGGCGCGAGGGGACGCTCGACCCCGCGCTCCTCGCGGACCGTCCCGTCGAGGAGCGCGGCGCGGGCCGCTGGTCGGTGACCTGGGCGCTGCCCCACGACGCGGTGGCACCGACCGTGCTGCACGCCCCCACCCCGACGGACGAGCGGCTCACCTTCCCGGCCCTGCTCCTGGCGACGTTCCCGCTCGACCCCGCGCGCCGGCACGTCCCGCGCGGTCCCGTGACGGACCACGTCGCGCACGAGGCGGGTCGTGCGTTCGCGGCGCTCCTCGGCTCGCTCGCGGCCGACCGCGGCGCCGACGTGCTCGCGCTCGTCCCGACCGGGCTGCCGGCGAGCGCGGTCGACGAGGCGGTCCGCACGGCGGCGACGGCGGCCCTGGCCCGCACGCCGCTCCTCCCGCTCGACCTGCCGCCCGACCAGCCCGGTCTCGCGCTCGCCGAGACCTGGGAAGACCCGCGGATCCTCGGGGAACACGACGAGCACGACGAGCACGGTGCGCCGCAGCGGGCCGAGCGGCGGCTCCTCGCGCCCGCCGAGGCGCGCGTCCTCGCCGGGGACGTGGGCGATGCGCGCGTGCGTGTCGAGCTCGGGGCGGCGCACCTCGTCGACGTGCCGGGCCCGCTGCGCGCGGTCGCGCGGTCGCTCGGGGCGCAGGTCGTGGATCTGGCCGATGTCGTGGACGACCTCCCGCTCGTCGCCGACCCCGAGCGCTGGCGGGCGCTGTACGACGCGCTCGCGCCGCACGCGGGGGACCGGTCGGTGCTCGAGGCGCTGGGCGCGCTCCCGGTCCCGCTCCTCGGCGGTCAGGTCGTGCGCGGGGCCCGCGGCCTCCTGCTGATCGGCGACGGTACGGACGACGGCACGGACGGCGGGGCGCTCGACCCCCGGGATGCCGTCGACCTCGGTCTGCGCGTCGTCGACCCGCGGGCCGCGCACCCGCTGCTCGAACGGCTGGGCGCCCGCGCGACGGACCTGCGCGCGGTGCTCGCCGACGGCGCGGTGCGTGAGCGCGTGCTCGCCGCTGCCGACGCCGCGGACGCGGGCGACGACCCCGCGGCGGAGGTCGAGCGGCTGCTCGCGCTGGTCGCCGCCGCGCTCCGCGACGTCCGGGACCCGGCGGGCGACGTGCTGCCGTTCTGGTGGGGCGAGCTCCCGGTCCCGACGACGGACGGCGGCTGGTCGCCCGCGCGCGGCTGCGCCCTGCCGGGCACCTGGGCGGCGGACGTGCTCGACGGGCTCGACGTCGTCGACCCGGGGATCGTCGCCCGCTGGGGCGAGCCGACGCTGCGCGCGGTGGGCGCGGCGGCGGGACCGACCGTGCTGCGGGTGCGCGACGTGCTCACACCCGCGCCGGACGACGACGAGCCCGACCTGGACCCGCACGCGCCGGAGGGCTGGCTCTCCGACTGGACCGGGTACCTCGAGCACCTCACGACGACGCTCGGCCCCGAGGCGTACGTGGGGGACGTGCTCGCCGTCGCGGACCTGGACGCGGTGGCCGACGGCGCGTGGCCCGACGTGCTCGTCCGGCTCGCGGGCGACCCCGCGGCGCGGGAGGCGATGCTCACGCCTGTGCGCGCGGAGGGCGGGCGTGCGGCGTCGGCCCGGTCGTACACGGCGTGGTGGCTGCGCGAGGAGCTGGGCGGGCCGTTCGCGCTCGACGGCGGCCCCGCCGCCGCGTTCCTGCGTCCGGCGCCGCCGGAGGTGGCGGGGCTCGACGACGCGGCGCTCGCCGCCGTCGGGGGCGTGCACGACCTCGCCGAGCTCGACCCGGAGGAGTGGGCCGATCTGCTGGACGGGCTGCCGCCCGTCGGGTCACCGGTCGACGCCGCGGCCGCGCTGTCCCTGTGGCGCGCCCTGGAGGCGCTGGCGGAGAGCGGCGTGCGGCTCGACCCGGCCCCCGCGCGGGTGCCCGCGCTGCACGGCGGGACGGTCGTCGTCGCGGCGGCCGACGACGTCGCGGTGGCCCCGGACCCGATGTGGGCGCCGCTGCGACCGCTCGTGCCCGCCGGACGGGGCCTGGTCGAGGAGGTCGCGGACCTGCTCGACGTCGCGACGGTCACGGGCCCCACGCCCGCGCCGGACGACCCGGGGCACCGCGAGGACGTCCCGACCGAGGCGGGGACCGTCATCGGCGAGCCCGTGCCGCGCACCTGGGAACGGCACGACGACCTCCGTGTCGACGGGGTCGTGGTCCCGTGGTGGGTCGAGGGTCGTGGGGGAGCGGACGTCGTCGTGCACGCGAGCGGTCCGGCGGGGCTCGCGGCGGCGCTCGCCGTCGTCGCGGGGCGCTACGGCGCGCGGCACGTGCTCGAGGAGGTGCTCCGCGACCCGCACGGGGCGCAGGGCGCGGTGGCGCGGACGGCCTGGGACGACCCTCAGTCGTCGGCGGACGCGCGGTAGCGCGTCCGGTTCCGCCGCTCCCAGCCGAGCCCGAGGGCGCCGAGCGCGAGCCCGACGGCGCACGTCGCGACCGCGCGGGGCGCGAGCGTCCCGGTGGCGAGCAGGACGGCGCACACGACGAGCGCGACCGTCCAGAGCGCCATGCCGGCGAGGATGACGACGCGCAGGTCGACCCGCCAGGGCGCCGGGTCGGGGCGCCGGCGTTCGGGGTGGAGGAGGAGGGTCACGACCGAGGGCACCCGAGCATCGTAGCGACGCGCCGGTCTTTTCACCCCCACGGCGCGTCACAGGCGTGACCTGCGTCTCTTCCCCTCTCGTGTGAGCACACGTCCGGAGCACCCGCAACCGCGCGCTACGATGCAAGCGGCCCACCACGCTCTCCCGCTCGTGGTCGCCCGTCCAGCTCGAACCGTTCCGGAATCCGGGCGGGCACTCCTCCGTGACTTCTCCGCACGCTGCGTCGCGTGCGGGGGAACGTCGAACCTGGACACCTGTCCAGTGAATTCCTCCGAGGCCTGCGAGCGGTGCGCCAACCGCAGGATCCTGCGGCTCAGGACCTTCCGGACAGCCGTCGTCCGGAACGCCTTCTCACCCGGGTGAAAGCCCTCGTCAACCCTCGTTATCGCACATTCTCGAACCTAGGATGAGTCGCCATGCAGGGTGTGGAGCCGACCGGAGGTGGACGCATGTCCCACAGCGTCACCGACGACACGAGACGAGGTCTGCGCACTCTTCTCACCGCGTCGCCCGCGGCGCGCATCCGCGCCGCCCGGGCCGCGTTCGCCGCGCAGGGCTGGGAGGTCGCCTACCGCCGCCGGCTGCTCGTCACCGACACGGTGGTGATCGTCGTGGCCGTGCTGGTCGCCTACTTCCTGCGCTGGGACGCCGTGATCGACGAGCCCGTGAGCCGGGCCCGCGTGCCCTACGTCGTCCTGTCCGTGCTCGTGGGCGTCGCCTGGTCCGTGTCCCTCGTGGCCAGCCGGACGCGCGACCCCCGCGTCATGGGCAGCGGGCCCACCGAGTACCACCGCGTGTTCGACGCGTCGTGGCGCCTCTTCGCGGTGCTCGCCGTCCTCGCCTTCCTGCTCCGCTTCCCGGAGACCCGGGGCTACCTCGCGTTCGCGTTCCCCCTCGGCCTCGGCGGGCTGCTCGCCGGCCGGTACGCGTGGCGCCAGTGGCTCCACCGGCAGCGCGCCCACGGCGGCATGCGGTCCGCGGTGCTCGCGATCGGGCACCGTGACCAGGCCGAGCGCCTCATCCGCGACCTCAACTCCCGCGACGAGTCGGGCTACCGCGTCGTCGGCGTGTGCGTTCCGTCGGGCGGGTTCGGGGCGGGCGAGGAGATCCACGGCGTCCCGGTGCTCGGCGAGCTCCGGCACGCGGGCGAGGTCGCGACCCGGGTGGGCGCGGACGTCGTCGCGGTCTCCGGCTCGGACGCCATCACGGCCGAGGTCGTGCGCCGCCTGGGCTGGGAGCTCGAGCCGTTCGGCGTCGACCTCATGCTCACGGCGGAGCTCGCCGACGTCGCGGGCCCCCGCATCACCATCACGCCTGCCGAGAGCGTCGCGCTCCTGCACGTGGACGCGCCCCGCTTCACGGGGCCCAAGTTCGCCGTGAAGTCGGTCGTGGACTGGACGGGCGCGGCGCTCATCACGCTCGCCGCCCTGCCCGTGCTCGTCGCGGTCGCCCTCGCCGTCCGGCTCACGAGCCGCGGGCCCGTCCTCTTCCGCCAGGAGCGCGTCGGGCGCAACGGCCGCACGTTCTCGATGTACAAGTTCCGCTCGATGCGCGTGGGCGCCGACCGCGAGGTCGAGCACCTCGAGGAGCAGAACGACGGCTCCGGCCTCCTGTTCAAGATGCGCGACGACCCGCGCGTGACGCCCGTCGGCCGGGTGCTGCGCCGCTACTCGCTCGACGAGCTGCCGCAGCTCTTCAACGTCCTGCGCGGTGACATGAGCCTCGTCGGCCCGCGGCCCCCGCTGCCGCGCGAGGTGCAGAAGTACGAGAAGAAGGTCCGCCGTCGGCTCCTGGTCAAGCCCGGCCTCACGGGTCTGTGGCAGGTCGGCGGCCGGTCGGACCTGTCGTGGGAGGAGAGCGTCCGCCTCGACGTGTACTACGTGGAGAACTGGACGATGTTCGGCGACTTCCTCATCCTCGCGCGCACGGCGCGCGCGGTGTTCTCCGGCTCCGGGGCCTACTGAGGCCCGCCGGGACGTCGGGGCGGGCAGGAGGAGGTGCGTCGTGCGGGTCTCGGTCTCGGGAGGCGGTCGCCGCGGCGTCCTGCACGCGGCCTGCCTCGCCGCCGCCGGGCACGAGGTCGTGCTCCTCGACCCGGACCCGCGCGCGCTCGCCGCGCTCCGCTCCGGGCCGAGGACCGCTGAGCCACGGCTGCCCCGGCTCCTCGCGCTCGGCCTCGTGAGCGGGCGCCTGCGCCCGACGACCGACCGCACGGCCGTCGCCGGTGCGCGCGTGCACCTGCTCTGCGTCGGCGCCGGGGCCACGCCCGACGCCGGCGGTGCGGCGCGCGTCGCGACGCTGCGGGACGCGCTCGACGGCCTCGCCCCGCACCTCGGCCCCGGCGACCTCGTCGTCGGCCGGGCCCGCGTCCCGGCGGGCACCGCCGAGCTGCTCGCCGCGTGCCTCGCCGCGGACGGCGTCCCGGCCACGGTCGCCTGGGTGCCCGACGAGCACCGGCCGGGCCACGCCGTCGTCGACCTCCTGCACCCCGCCCGGGTCGTGCACGGCGTCCCCGCGGGCCCCGCCGGGGAGCGGGCGAACGCGATCCTCGACGTGCTCCACGCGGTCCAGCTCGCCTCGGGCGCGCCCCGCAGCGTCACCGACCTCGCGACGGCCGAGTCCCTCGGGCACGGTCACGGGGCGCCCCGCGCGCACGACGTCGCCGCGACGCCCGGGCGGACCGACGTGGCGTCGAGCACACCCCGGACGGCGCTCGACGCCGTCGGCGCGGCCTGACGTGCACGGACGACCCGGCGGGCGATGCCCGACCGTGTCCGGCGCGTTACCGCGCGGTCACACGGTTCTGGCAGCATTCTCCCCATGTCCACCCCCACCTCCGTCCGTGAGGACGAGCACGCCCCCGTGCCTGCGCGCGGCGCGATCGACCGCTTCTTCAAGATCACCGAGCGCGGCTCGACGATCGGCACCGAGATCCGCGGCGGTCTCGTGACGTTCTTCGCGATGGCCTACATCATCGTGCTGAACCCGCTGATCATCGGGACCGTCCAGGACGGCACGGGCCAGTTCCTCGGCGGGGGCGCCGAGCCGGACTTCGGCAAGATCGCTGCGGCCACCGCGCTCGTCGCGGGCGTCATGACGCTCGCCATGGGCGTCTTCGCGAACTTCCCGCTCGGGCTCGCGGCCGGGCTCGGCCTCAACGCCGTGGTCGCGTACTCGATCGCGTCGCTGCCCGGGGTCACGTGGGCGGACGCGATGGGCCTCGTCGTCATCGAGGGCCTCATCATCCTCGTGCTCGTGCTCACCGGGTTCCGCGAGGCCGTCTTCCGGGCCGTGCCGCTCGAGCTGAAGACCGCCATCAGCGTCGGCATCGGTCTGTTCATCGCGCTCATCGGCCTCGTCAACGCGGGCTTCGTCACCGCGGGCAGCGGCACGCTCCTCGCGCTCGGCAACCTCGGCACGTGGCCGATCCTCGTGTTCGTCGTGGGCCTCGTGCTGACGATCGTGCTGTGGGTGCGCAAGGTCAAGGGCGCGCTGCTCGTCGCGATCCTCACGGCGACGGTGCTCGCCGTCGTGCTGGAGAACACGCTCCACATCGGCGCGAAGGCCCCCGACGGCTCGAACCCGGACGGCTTCAACCTCAACGCGCCCACGTTCGACGGCGTCGTGCAGGTCCCGGACTTCGGCCTCCTCGGCCAGTTCTCGCTCCTGGGCTCGTTCCAGAACATCGCGACCGTCACCGTGATCCTGCTGGTGTTCTCGCTCCTGCTCGCCGACTTCTTCGACTCGATGGGCACGATGGTCGCCGTCGGCGCCGAGGCGCGCCTCAACGACGCCGAGGGCGTTCCGCCGCGCTCGCGCGCGATCCTCGTCGTCGACTCGATCGCCGCGGCGGCCGGTGGTGCCGGGTCCGTGTCGTCGAACACGAGCTTCGTCGAGTCGACGACGGGTGCCGGCGAGGGCGCCCGCACGGGCCTCGCGTCGGTCGTCACGGGGATCGCGTTCCTGCTCGCGACGTTCCTGTCGCCGCTCGTCGCCCTCGTCCCGTACGAGGCCGCGGCGCCCGCGCTCGTCTTCGTCGGGTTCCTCATGATGACGCAGATCGCCGGCATCTCCTGGAAGAACGTCGAGATCGGCATCCCCGCGTTCCTCACGATCATCGTCATGCCGTTCACGTACTCGATCGCGGACGGCATCGGGGCGGGCTTCCTCGCCTTCGTGCTCATCAAGCTCGCGCTCGGCAAGGTCCGGGCGATCCACCCGCTGATGTGGGTCGCGGCGGCGATGTTCGTCGTGTACTTCCTCCTCGGCCCCATCCGGGACGCCCTGGGCCTCTAGGCTCGGCCCATGACGAGCGCGGCGGACGAGCGGTCGGGGGAGGCGTCGGTGGACGACGCCCTCCCCGGCGCTCGTCCGTCCGCGTTCTACCGGCTGGAGAACACCGTCCAGCGGTACGACTGGGGCTCGACGTCGGCGATCCAGGACCTCCTGGGGGTGGTACCGGACGGTCGTCCGGCGGCCGAGCTGTGGATGGGGGCGCACCCGCTCGCGCCGTCGCGCGTCGTGCCCGACGGCGGCGCCCGCCCGGGCGGGACGTCGCACCCGGGCGCGGAGACGGCGTCGGGCACGACGCTCGCGGACCTGGTGCGCGCGGACCCGGTGGGGGTGCTGGGCCAGCGCGTCCTCGACCAGTACGGGCCCCGCCTGCCGTACCTCCTCAAGGTGCTCGCCGCCGACCGCGCGCTCTCGCTGCAGGTCCACCCGCGCCCGCACCTCGCGCGCGCCGGTTTCAACCGCGAGAACCGGGAGGGCGTCGCACGCGACTCGCCGCTGCGCAGCTTCCACGACGACCAGCACAAGCCCGAGATGGTCGTGGCGGTCTCCCGCTTCGAGGGCCTCTCCGGGTTCCGCCGGCCCGCGCGCATCCTCGAGCTGCTCGACGGGCTCGACGGCGCGCTCGCCGGACGGATGCGCGACACCCTGCGCGCCCGCCCCACCGAGGCGGGCGTCCGCGAGGCGTTCACCCTCGCGCTCCACGCCCGCGCGGAGCCCGACGTCGCGGCCGACCTCGCGATGACCGTCGCGTCCGTCCGTGCCCGGGCCGAGCGCGAGCCGGCGGTGCCCGCGCCGGGGGGCCGGCGCACGTCGCGCCGTGCCGACGCGACCGTCCTCGCGCTCGCGGAGCAGCACCCGGGCGACCCGGGCGCCGTCGTGTCCCTCATGCTCAACCGCGTCACCCTGGAGCCCGGGGAGTCGATGTTCGTCCCGTCGGGGCACGTGCACGCGTACCTGTCCGGGTGCGCCGTCGAGATCATGGCGAGCTCCGACAACGTGCTGCGGGCCGGGCTGACGAGCAAGCTCGTCGACGTCGACGCCCTGCTCGAGTGCGCCACGTGCACGCCCGGTCCGGCCGCGCGACCGCGGCTCGTCGACGACGGCACCGGCCTCGTCGCCTACCGCCCGCCCGTCGCGGAGTTCGCGCTCCGGGCCGGCCGGGTCGCGGGCGCGGTGCCGCTGCCCGCCGCCGGTCCGCGCGTCGTGCTGTGCCTCGACGGCGCGGTGACGCTCGCGGCCGACCGCGCGGACGCCGGGGCCGGGACGCGGCTCGTCCGGGGGGAGTCCGTGTTCGTCCCGCACCGTACGGGCGCGGTCGTCATGCGTGGCGAGGGCGAGGTCGTCGTCGCCTTCGTGCCGTGACCGGCGCCCGGACCGGTGTTCCCGGGGTACCGGCACAGCGGTACCATGTGCGCGGCCGGGGCGCGACGTGAGCTCCGGTTGACGCCGGACGAGATGGTGGCATGGACGCACGGGGGGGCTCTCGCCTCGATGACGCACGCAGAGCCCTCTGGCACCTCCGCCGGGGTGGTTTGTCCCAGTTCCGTACGTATCTCCGCCGTCGTGGCCTGCCGCGGCTCGGCGGCTCCTCGGGCGCGATCCGCTCCGACCACGGGGTGACCTTCGAGCCCTGGACGGTCTCGCAGCGCGCGACCGCCCGCCCGACCCTGCGGGTCGGGGTGATCCTCGACGACTTCTCCCGGCTCGCCTTCGGGTTCGAGTGGGACCAGGTCGCCCTCACCCCGACGTCGTGGCGCGACGAGCTCGACCGCGACCGCGACGGCCGCCCCGGGCTGGACCTGCTGTTCGTCGAGTCCGCGTGGAACGGGAACGGGGGCGCCTGGCAGTACCACCTCACGGGGACCTCGGCCCCCCGCCCCGCGTTCGTCGAGCTCGTCGCCGCGTGCCGCGAGCTCGGCGTGCCCACGGTCTTCTGGAACAAGGAGGACCCCGCGCACTTCGAGGACTTCCTCGACGCGGCGGCGCTGTTCGACCACGTGTACACGACCGACGTCGGGCGGGTCGACGCGTACCGCGAGCGGCTGGGCCACGACCGCGTGGGCGTCCTCGCGTTCGGGGCGCAGCCCGCCATCCACAACCCGGTGCGCGCGCACGGAGACGGGCCGTCCGGCGACGTCGCGTTCGGCGGCATGTACTTCGCGCACAAGTACCCGGAGCGTCGGGCGCAGATGGACCTGCTGCTGGGCGCAGCCGTCGACGTCTCGCCGCGCATGAAGAACGGTCTCGAGATCTTCTCCCGGTTCCAGGGCGGGGACGAGCGGTACCAGTTCCCGCAGCCGTTCGGGTCGCGCGTCGTCGGGTCGCTCGACTACGACCGGATGCTCACCGCGTACCGCGAGTACAAGGTGTTCCTCAACGTGAACTCGGTCGTCGACTCGCCGAGCATGTGCGCGCGCCGCGTCTTCGAGATCACGGCGTGCGGGACGCCCGTGGTGACGACGCCGAGCGCGGCCGTCCGCGAGTTCTTCCCGCCCGACGAGGTGTTCGTCGTCGGGGAGCGCGCCGAGGCGGCGCACACGATCCGTGCGCTCGTCCGCTCGCGCGAGCTGCGCGACCGCGCCACGCACCGGGGGCAGCGGCGGATCTGGCGCGAGCACACGTACGGGGCGCGGGTCCAGCGCGTGCTGCACGACGTCGGGCTGGCCGACTCGGGGACGGTCGCCCGCCCGAGCGTGTCTGCGCTGGTCTCGACCAACCGCCCGGGCCAGCTCGACCACGTGCTGCGGACCGTCGGCGCGCAGCGCGACGTGGACGTGCAGCTCGCGCTCCTCACGCACGGGTTCGCCGTGGACGAGGCGGACGTGCGGCTGCGCGCCAAGGAGGCCGGGGTCGAGGACCTCGTCCTCCTCACGGCAGGTGAGGACGTGCCGCTGGGGGAGTGCCTCAACCGCCTCGTCGCGGCGTCGGACGGCGACGTCGTCGCGAAGATGGACGACGACGACCTGTACGGCGAGCACTACCTGTCCGACCAGCTCGACGCCCTGGCTTACTCCGACGCCGACGTGGTGGGCAAGCAGGCCCACTATCTGTACGTGGCGTCGCTCGACGCGACGCTGCTGCGCTTCGCCGAGCGGGAGCACCGGTACACGGACTTCGTCATGGGCCCGACGATCGTCGCGACCCGCGGTCTCGCCGAGCGGGTGCCCTTCGAGTCCGTCGCCCGGGGCGAGGACACCGGGTTCCTCCGGTCGGCGGTCGACGCCGGGGCGCGGGTCTTCTCCGCCGACCGCTTCAACTTCGTCCAGGTGCGCGCGGGAGCGGCGCACACGTGGGACGTGTCCGACGCCGAGCTGCTCGCGAGCGGTGAGGTCCAGTTCTACGGGCGTGCCGACCAGCACGCCCTGATCTAAGGGGAAACATGAGCAGCACCAGCGTGTGCGTCGTCGGGCTCGGCTACATCGGGCTACCGACCGCAGCGATCCTCGCGTCGAACGGCGTGGAGGTCATCGGGGTCGACATCAACGAGCGCACCGTCGAGGCGGTGAACCGTGGCGACGTGCCCTTCGTGGAGCCCGACCTCGCGACCTACGTCGCCGGCGCCGTCACCCAGGGCACGCTGCGTGCGACGACGAAGCCCGAGCCGGCCGACGCCTTCATCGTCGCCGTGCCGACCCCGTTCACCGACGGGCACAAGCCGGACCTCTCCTACATCCAGGCCGCGGCCGAGGCGATCGCGCCGCACCTGTCCGCCGAGGCCCTCGTGATCCTCGAGTCGACGTCCCCGCCCCAGGCGACGCAGCAGATGGCGGAGCGGATCCTCGCGGCGCGCCCCGACCTGTCGCTCGACGGGTCCGAGGGACGCGCGCGCATCCACGTGGCGCACTGCCCCGAGCGCGTGCTCCCGGGCCGGGTCATGATCGAGCTCGTCACGAACGACCGCATCGTCGGTGGTCTGACGGCAGACGCCGCCGAGCGGGCCAAGGAGCTCTACCAGGTCTTCTGCCAGGGCGAGATCCTGCTCACCGACGCGGTCACCGCCGAGATGGCGAAGCTCGTGGAGAACTCGTACCGCGACGTCAACATCGCGTTCGCCAACGAGCTCTCCCTCATCTCCGCCGACCTCGGCATCGACGTGTGGGAGCTGATCCGCCTCGCCAACCACCACCCGCGCGTCAACATCCTTCAGCCCGGCCCGGGCGTGGGCGGCCACTGCATCGCGGTCGACCCGTGGTTCATCGTCGACGCGGCGCCCGAGCGAGCACAGCTCATCCGGACGGCGCGCGAGGTCAACGACGCCAAGCCCGAGTACGTGATCTCCCGGGTCAAGGCGCACGCCGACCGGTTCAAGGCGCCGCGCATCGCGGTGCTCGGCCTGGCCTTCAAGCCGGACATCGACGACCTCCGCGAGTCGCCTGCCCTCAACATCGCCGCGCGCCTGGCGAAGGAGATTGAGGAGGCGACCATCCTCGCGGTCGAACCGCACATCGACCAGCTTCCCACGCTTCTCGCTGATCGGACCAACGTGGAGCTCAGAAACCTCAGCGGTGCCGTCAGCGAGGCCGACATCGTCCTGGTTCTCGTCGACCACACCGACTTCAAGCAGGCGGATCGCAAACCCCTCCGTTTGCGGGAGAAGATCGTTATTGACACCAAGGGAGTCTGGCGGTGAAGGCACGAGGTGGGCCTGTCACGAGACTGAAGACACTCAGTCGCGGGCGCCGTGTCGCGCTGCTTCTTAGCACCCTGATCATCCTCACTGCGACGGCTTTCGCTGGCGCGGCTTCCGCCGCTCCAGGCGCAGTCTGGGCGATTGGGACCATGAGCTTGCTGCTCGTGGCGATACTCTTCGACGATCTAAACTCACGCGACCGACGTGCCGCGCGGATGGAGTTGCGGATCCGAACACTGGCGGATTCCGGAAGACCTAGCGATGCGGGCAAGCAATCATCAAAATCGGCGACGACACCGGTCGGTCCTCAGTTACTGGCAACGCATCGGGATGAGGACTCCACGAACCGCGATCCATTCACCAAGCGCCCTGGAACCCCGATCGGAACGTTCGAAGCCCGGATCCCGAGGACCGACTCGGGTCAACTTCAACTGACGATGCGCGCTGCAAACTATGGCGAGCAGTGCGAGCGTGGCGCACTCCTAACGTTTGAGTTCGTTCGGGATGACGGCTCGATTGCCATTCCAGTGGTGCAGCATCCGGTGCATCCAAAGCTTGGTATGTATGCGTATCTTGACGATGCGGGAACTAGTGAGACAACCCTATCCCTAACCTTCCCGCACGACGCAGCGCATCTCAAGGTCAAGGGCGTGCAGTGGAAGAAGCAAGCCGATACACGCGTAGTGTCTTTTGTCGCGAACGACAGTGCGCCAATCGCCCGTCCCGATAGCGAACCTACGCTCGAGAGTTGGCTCGAGTCTCGGGACAGCAGAAGCCCCATCGTTATCATTTACAGCACGGCGCCGAACATGGATCACCCCACGCTAGGGCTGCGCCCCAATCGGCTGGCGCGCGAGTACGCCGCGCTCGGCTGGACAGTGGTGTTCTTTCCCTTCGGTTCGGTGGACCCCGCCGCATCTCACTACTCGGAGAGCATCCTCCAGCTTGAACGAGCACATCTGATGGAAGTCATGGAACTCGTGACCGCCGATGAGAGTCTCTGTTCCCGGGCGATCTTCATATGCAGTTCGTTCCCCGATATCCAAGCGGCCACCGCGATTGACTATGCAAAGATGAGTGGACTGCGCACTGTCTATGAGGTACGGGACGAGATGGAGGAGTTCAACCGCGTCGGATACTCAAAGTGGTACGACCCAATACTCGAAATGCGGGTCGCCCGGGAGTCTGATCTCATAGTAAATGTAAGCCCGCGCCTGGCGGAGAAAATGACAAATCTGCGAGGGAATGCAGATGATGTCTACGTGGTCCCCAATGGTGTCGCAATCCGCACCATCGAAGAGTCCGCCCATCTTCGGACGGAGGCTGCCTGGGCCGAGCGCGCCTCAACGCCACCTACCGTTGGGTACATCGGGCACCTAACACCGTCATGGTTCGATTGGAACCTACTGACCGCGGTCGCAAATGACCTGCCCGAAATCCGCTTCGAGATTATCGGGCACGGCATGCCCGATGCTGTCGCCCTACCGGATAACGTGGCATTTCTTGGGCCTCGTGACCACGAGGAATGCGCCGAAATTGCTAGAAGGTGGCGCGTCGGTATCATCCCGTTCAAGCAGAGTCCACTGACTTGGGCGGTCGATCCGAACAAGATCTACGAGTATCTAGCGTTCGGACTTCGGACGGTGTCTGTGCCCATGGGTTCGGTATCTGACTGCCCCAGCACTGCTGTTGTTCGGGGCCCTCAGGCATTCTCTAAGGCTCTTGCTCGGGCGTGTGAGGCACCGATGCGACCAGCGGAACTAGCGAAGATTGAGCGCGCGCTCGCTGATATGTCTTGGGCCACGCGCGCCCGAAGGATGGCCGAACTAATGGGGGCAGACCATTGAGACAGAGGTCACTCTTTGTTTATCCGAACTGCAGTTCGGGTGGCATGTCGACGGTCCTGCGCGGACGCGCGACAAATGATAAGGCGACAACATTTGATTTTCTCTTTCACAACGAGGCGGGAGGGCGCGCCTCGCTTGCGGCAACGCCAAACATTGTCCTTCACCGCGTGGCTAAGGGCAGGATCAATGCATTGGCGGAGTATCTTGCTTCGACGCAGCCATACCGCGAAATCAGCATCACATCTATGCCCGAGCTCGCGAACCAAGTGGCCGGCGTGCGACCGGATATTGTTTCGTATGAAGTACACTCCTCTGATGAGAGTGTGGTAACCAGGGAACTTGCGAGACTTGACTCCGATCGCATTACGACGATCCAAGTCCCGAGCCGATTTAGTGCACAAATGGTTGCGGCGATCGCTCCGAATTTTGCCTCGCGTGTCAGTGTTCGCCCGAATCTTCTTCCAGCAGTTGAGCCGCTGGCCGTTGGCCGTACGCCACACCTGAACTTCGAGGGCCGTAAGCCACTCCTCTGGGTCGGACGCTTGGACAAGGGCAAGAATCCGAACGATTTTCTACGCGCGCTCGCGCTTCTCCCAGAAGACTACATCGGCCTCACGGTGCTTAGCCTTGAGAATGCGCCAGAACGGATCTCGCGTTTTATGGGCTATGCGGCAAGCTTGGGGCTCACGAAGCGCATTCGTGTCATGATGGACCTATCGCCGGTGCGTCTTGCGCGCCTATACGCCGAGGTTGCACGTGCGGACGGTTGCTTTGTGTCCACTAGTCTCATGGAGTCTTTCGGATACGGAGTTCTGGAGGCGACGAGCAGTGGACTTCGGACCGTTTCGTACGACGTCGGTGCACTCAGCGAGCACGGCCCCTCCGCAGCGCCGCAGAAGCTGGTCGATGTGGGTGACGTTCGCGGGCTGGTGCAAGCGATTAGCGAGTTGGACCTTCCCTCGGGCCAGAATAGGGGCGTGTGATCGCGATGCGATCTTCTCGTGGAGTTGACCCGATCACATCAGCGGATCTGCACGAGCGTTTCGGTAAGGAACTCTCTCGGTTGATGGTCCATGCCGGGGTTAGACTTCTCCAGATTGGTGCTGGTGATGGCCGCCGCCACGATCCGGTTTTCCGCTTCATGAAGCAAAACTCGGGGGCACAGGGCGTCTTTATCGAACCGATGCTCGAGTACTTTGAGGCGCTGGTTCGGAACTACCGTGACAAAGTTGGATCGACGTTCTTGAACATCGCGGTTACGCCGGAGGGCGGCGAGCGCATCATACACTTTGTCGACCCCGCCGCAGTTACGTCCGGGGTAGTGCCCGCATGGGCGTTTGGTATCTCTAGCTTGATGCCTGAGCGGAATGCGATCACTGGTGCACTCGTATCCGCCGATTCGTTCGACAGGATCCGGAGTCATGTGAGAACGCGACGCATCCACTCGATAGGCGCATCCGCACTAATCGAATCTGGACTCGATAGAGGTGCTAACGTCTACGTTAGTGATTGCGAAGGAATGGACGCGGAGATCCTATTCGCGATGCCGTCGTCGTTTCGCCCTAGCATGCTGCTGATGGAGTGGATGCTGCTGAATACCGAGGAGGGCGAGGCGCTCGTGACATTTCTGGAACCCCACTACGAGCTCTTTTCCGACGGCGTCGATCTACTGGGTGTTCGGCGGAAAGCTGTGAGCCAGTGATGAAGCAGCAGGAGAAGCGTATTCCCATACGTGATATCAGCAGGTATGCGGGGCGCACTCGCGTCTACGAGTCCCTAGACGAATTCTACGGTTGTACGGAGTTCATGTCAGGACTTCATTCCATTCGCATTCAGGACGAGGTCTTTCTCGACCTGTTGTGGCGCGATGATTCTGCGGAAACGACGCTGGTCATTTTTAATGGTGCGGGCTATCCGAGCGATTTGAAGCGCCCGGGCTTCAGCGTAACCGGTGTGATCGATCGACTCTCTAAAGATATTCCGGTTAACGCGCTGTTCGTCCACGATCCTACGCTATATCTGGATATGGGACTTTCGCTGGCTTGGTACGGCGGCGGCGTTGGATTGCCTACGCAGACCATACTGCCCCGCGCAATTGATCATCTCCTTTGCCGTACCTCGACTCGTCGGCTTGCATTCTTCGGGGTATCTGGTGGCGGATACGCGGCGCTACAAGTGTCGCACGAATTTCCTGGAAGCGTTGCGATTGCGTGTATTCCGCAGGTGGTTCTGCCCGAGTACGAGGACTGGGCGATCGAGCGCTACTACGAAAGTTGCTGGGGGATATCCAAGAAGGACTTTCGCGCCCGCTCCGGGCTGGCGCGCGCAGCTTTTGTCGAAGATCTGCGGCGAGTGTATTCGCTAGACGTCGCGAATTTTCCGATCCTGCTACTAAATAGTACCGATCGACACCACATCGATGTTCACGCTGCGCGCTTTGTGGAAGCTCGTAGTGCTTCTACTCCTGTACTGGTGCGTTCTTGGGGCGATGGCCACGTTGGGCCAACTCCCGACTTCTACATTTCCTTCTTCGGTCGGCTGGTGCGGAGCGCAGATTGGTCGAGCTATGACTGGTCGGGGAGCGTTGATTGGGTTACGTCGGGGGCTGAGTTGCGTCGTCTTGCGTCGCAGCGCCGCGAGGGAGGTACGTATGAGCTAGAGGGCCCCGTAGACTTAAACCATAGCGATCTACGGATGGACTTCTCTGGGTTCGAGCACGGAACGTTGGAGTTCACCGCAACCCTCGATTGCGATGGTGATCTTGGCGGTCAGGATGCGCTATTGGTGTTCCGCGGCCCCGGTGGCGACACCGTATGGAATTCGGTTGGTGTGCATGTAAAGCCAGGATTCGCGTACAGTCCATTCGCGTATCTGGCCACCCGCGCTGGATCCCGAGATATTAAGTTGCGCCTTCGCATTCCCGAGGCTGCCCGCGTAAGCGCTTTGGAGGTTGTACCGTGGAATCCGCGCGGCCAGGCGCGTCGGGTGGTAGTGAGGAACGTGCGCGCGGCCTTCTATGAGGACGAGTAGCCACACTCGGATCCAGGGCGTCGGTAAGGCCGTCCGCGTCGCCCTTTCTTCCTCGTGTGCGCTGCGCCATCGGGGTCGTGGCGGGCGCTCATAGGGCTCCTCGTCTGCTGAGAATTTCGAGCATAAGTGCAGGCGCGCTTGGGGCAGAGCGTTTTTGCCTTTGCTTCACTGTAGAATATCGTTTTTTGCGGCGTAGGTTGTCTTGCTGAGTTGTGTGGTACGCCCGCGCTCGGCTGTCTTCAGCGCGCGTTCGTTTTACGGACGTTGGCTTTGAGCGGCCTGTATTCCCAGGGTTTCTCGCGGCCTGGTGGGCTTCATCTGCGCGAAGCTACATGTTATCGGTATCGCCGGTGCTGATTCACCTCAGCGCCAGCTTGGACGACTTTCGTGGTGTCTTTTTATGCCGGATGGCTGGGATCAGTGTTCTGGCGGCTGGCCGTTGGGGCGCATCGGGGCGGCAGCCGCGGCTCTTCTTCGCTAAACCTTGCACCGGGGGTCTGACCGAACGACGGGAGGCGCTTTTCGGTTCAATCTTGATCCGCGTCGACTCTCTAAGCGAGGTGCTTCGAGTTGAGCGCGGCCGCGATTGCCGTGATTGATACCGTTGCGGCATTGCCATCGCCATAGGGATTGTCGACCGCAGCCATCTTCCGATATGAAGAGTTATGGGTGAACATCTCGGTTACCTCTTCAACCACGCGCGTTTCGTCCGTCCCGACGAGTCGAACGGTGCCCGCCGCTACGGCCTCAGGTCGTTCGGTGTTTTCGCGCATGACGAGAACCGGCTTGCCGAGACTCGGCGCCTCTTCCTGGACGCCGCCGGAGTCGGAGAGCATGACGGTGCTGAGCGACATCAGGCGCGCGAACTCGCCGTAGGGCAGCGGCTCGGTCACGGTGACGTTCTCGATGCCGTCGAGCTGGGGGAGGACGGCCTCCCGCACGACGGGGTTGCGGTGCGCCGGGAGGACGATCTCCACGTCGGGGAACGACCGTGCGATCCGTGCTAGCGCTCGCCCTACGCCTTCCATCGCGCCGCCCCAGTTCTCGCGGCGGTGGGTGGTCACGAGGAGGATGCGCCGCCCTGACGCGGCGAGGTCTTCGAGGCGCGGGTCGGTGAAGGGGATCTCCTTGCCGACCGTGGTGAGCAGCGCATCGATGACGGTGTTGCCGGTGACGACGATCGTCGAGTCGTCGACCCCCTCGGCGAGGAGGTTCGCCCGGCTGGTCTCGGTGGGAGCGAGGTGGAGGGCGGCGATCTGGGTCGTGATCTTCCGGTTCGCCTCCTCCGGGAACGGGGACTGGATGTTCCCGGAGCGCAGGCCTGCCTCCAGGTGCACCACGGGGATCTGCCGGTAGAACGCGGCGAGCGCGGCGGCCGTCGAGGTGGAGGTGTCGCCCTGGACGATGACGGCGGTGGGCTTCTCCTTCGCGAGGATCGGGTCGAGGCCCTCGATCACCCGCGCGAAGATCTGCGCCAGCGTCTGCCCGTGGCTCATGATGTCGAGGTCGTGGTCGGGGACGATGCCGAAGAGCTCGTTCACCTGGTCGAGCATCTCGCGGTGCTGGCCGGTCACGACGGTCACCGACTCGAAGTCGGGGCTCTCCTCGAGCGCCTTGATGACGGGAGCGACCTTGATCGCCTCCGGTCGGGTGCCGTAGACGGTCATGATGCGAGCGGTCATGCTTCTCTCTTCTCTGCTGCGGCCGCGTCCCGGCCGTGTCCCCGGACGTGCCGGGGGCGGTAGCTGCGTCCAGGGGACTCCTCCACCTGCACGTGCGTCTCGGTCTTCTCCGCGAGGGCGTCCTCGATGATCTTCTTCGCCTCGTCGGGCTTCTCCTTGGCGATCGCCCAGGCCCACTTGCGGTAGCGCAGCGCGACGTCCTCCGCCGGGCCGTCGAGCACGAGGCGGCCGTAGTTGAGCCAGATCGCGCGCGTGCACGTCTCTTCGATGGTCTGCGCTGCGTGACTCACGAGGAACACCGTGCCGGCGTTCTCCCGCAGCCGGTTCATGCGGGCCTCGCTGCGCTCCTTGAACGCGGCGTCGCCGGTGGCGAGGGCCTCGTCGATGAGCATGATGTGCGGGTTCGCGGCGGTCGCGATGGCGAACCGCAGCCGTGCTCCCATGCCGGACGAGTACGTCTTCATCGGGAGGTAGATCGACTTGCCGAGGCCGGCGAGCTCGACGACGTCGGGGATCGCCTTCTCCGTCTGCTCGGGGGTGAGCCCCATGGCGAGGCAGCCGAGCCGGACGTTCTGCTCGCCCGAGAGGTCGGGCACGAGGGCGGCGTTGACCCCGATGAGGACGGGCGTGCTCTCGGCGAGCACACGCCCGCGCGCGGGCCGCTCGAGCCCGGCGATGATCCGCAGGAGCGTGCTCTTGCCGGAGCCGTTCTGGCCGACGAGGCCGATCTGCTCGCCCGAGCGCGCGACGAAGGAGATCCCGGAGAGCGCCCGCACGAGCACCATGGGCTGCTGGCCGAGCACGGTCTTGGCGGCCCGGACGAGCCGGTTCGAGCGCCGACGCTCGGCCGCGTCCGTCGACGGGACGCGGTAGCGCACGTGCACGTCCTGGACCGCGACGGTGGCGGACGCGAAGGGGTCAAGCTCGGCCATAGGACTCCTCCCCGTGGTAGAAGAAGAGGAACCCCACGACGAGCGTCCCGACGGCCCAGGCGCCCAGCCCGAGCCACGACGACAGCGCCGGCGTCACGCCGTAGAGCAGGCAGTCGCGGACCATGCTCAGCACCATGAACATCGGGTTCGCCTCCATGAGGGCGAGCGCCGTCGGGTGGTCGATGAACTGGTCGTAGGAGAAGAACACCGCGGAGCCGTAGAGCCACAGCCGCATGCCGAAGCTGATGAGCTGGTTGAGGTCGGGCACGACGGCGACGCACCGCGCGAGCAGCAGTGCCAGGCCGGTGGTGAACAGCACCTGGAGCGCGAGGACGCCGGGCACGAGCACGACGCGCCAGGTGAACACCTCGGCGGGGGGCATGACGGCGAGCAGCACCACCATGGCACCGAGCACCGGGATCATGTCGAGCATCCCGCGCAGGATCACCGAGATGGGCAGAGAGGCGCGGGGGAAGGAGAACGCCCGGATGAGGTTGCGGCCGTTCCTGATGGAGTTCGCCCCGCCCGTCACGGCCTTCGTCGTGAACGAGAAGAGGAACACCCCGATGATGAGGTAGCCGATGAAGTTGTCGATGCCGCGCGACGACTTCAGCAGCAGGCCGAAGATGAGGAAGTAGGTCAGGCCGTCGAGCACGGGCTTGAGCACGAGCCACACGGTGCCGAGCAGGTTCTCGCGCGTCCCGCTCGTCACCTTCGCGCGGGCCTCGGCCCACAGGAAGTGCCGACGGTTCCACAGCTGCCCGAGGTACACCCCGAGCGGCGGGCGCGCCCCGACGCGGGTGAGCCGACCCGCGGAGACGACCTCCGTCGTCGACGGCGGGCCCGCGAACAGCATCGAGTACAGGTCCCCGCGAGGGGACCTGCTCTCGGTGGTGCTCGTCTCTCCGGTCATCGCGGCATCCTAGGATCCCGTCGGCGCGTACGCCGTGCCGTACGTCGCGACGTAGGCGTCGAGCGTGTCCGTGCGCACCGCGTCACCGAGCGCGGCGGTCTGCTCCGCGTCCACGAGGTTGACCGACGCGCCGCCCCTCTCGCCGAACCCGGTGATCGGCACCATGAGCCCGACGACGTCCTCGCGCTCGAGCTCGGCGGCGAGCGGGACGAGCGCGAGCGCGTCGTCCACGTCGAGGTCGCCCGTGATCTTCACGTTGCGCACGAGCATCGGCATCAGCTCGGCGAGCACCGCCGGATCGTCGGCGCGCTCCGCGATCCTGTCGAGCATCCCGACGACGGCGGCGCGCTGCCGTTCGGTGCGGTCGAGGTCGCCGAGGGGAAGCCGCTTGCGCTCGCGCACGTAGATGAGGCCGTCCGTGCCGGAGAGCGTGATGCGCCCCTCGGGGAAGTCGACGACGCGTCCCGTGCTCTGCACGGTCACCGTGCTCGCGTGCTGGTTGTCCACCTCGAACCCGTCGAGCGCGCGCGTGAGGGCGATGAACCCCGCGAAGTTCGACTGGACGACGTAGTCGATCTCCGCACGGCCGAGCAGGCCGGACACCGTCTGGACGAGCGTGTCCGTCCCGCCGCGCGAGAACGCCGCGTTGATCTTCCCCTCGCCGAGCCCCGGGATGTCGACCCACATGTCGCGCGTGAAGGACACGAGGTACAGGTTCTCCCGGTCCGCGGGCACGTGGACGAGCAGGATCGTGTCGGCGTTGCCCGTGAGGTCGGCCGGGTCTCGCGAGTCCGTGCCGACGAGGAGCGCGTTCACCGGCCCCTCGGGCAGCGGGTCCGCCGGTCCTGTCGGCGTGGGGGTCGGGCTGGGAGCCGCGGAGCGCGTCGGCGCGGGGGACGCGCTCGTCGCCGACGGCGCGGGCTCCGGCGCCGCCGTCGTGCAGCCGGCGAGCAGGGCGGTCGCGACGAGGGCACCGAGGGGACGACGCAGGAGGGCGGTGCTCATCGCGTTCCTCCTGCCAGCGCTCGTGCGTACACCTCGCGGTACCGGGCCGTGTTCGCGGCCCACGTCCTGGTGGCCGCGAGCTCGCGACCGCGCGCCAGCATGCCACGACGTGCGTCGTCGTCGCCCAGGACGTCCGCCACGGCGGTGGTCCACGCGGCGACGTCGCCCGCGGGCACGAGGCGTCCCGCGGCACCGACGGCCTCGCGCAGCGCGGGCAGGTCGCTCGCGACCACCGGCCGGCCCACGGCCATCGCCTCGACCGGCTTGAGCGGGGTGACGAGGCGCGTCACGCGGTCGTCCCGGCGCGGGACGAGGACGACGTCGAGCGCCGCGAGGTAGGTCGTGGCGAGGGCGCGCGGCACCCGCCCCGGCAGGATCGCGTGCTCGCCGAGCCCCAGCTCGTCGGCGAGGCGGAGGAGGCCGGGGCGGGCGACGCCGTCGCCCACCACGAGCGCGGTCGCGTCGACGCCGTCCGCCCGGAGCGCGGCGACCGTGCGCAGGACCGTGTCGAGACCCTCGTAGTCGACGACGCTGCTCACCGTGCCGATCACGGGCCCGCGCGCCGTGATCCCGAGGCGCTCGTGGGCGGCGTCGGGCGACGGGTGCGTCGTGCCCAGGAGCGTCGTCGGCACCGCGTTGGGGACCACCGTGACGCGGGAGCCCGGCACGCCGCGCCCCACGAGCTCGGTCCGCATCGTCTCGCTGAGGGTCACCACGTGGTCGGCGGCGAGCGCGAGCTCGGTCTCCTTGGCCCGGATCAGCGCGTAGCGGTCCGACGCCTCGGCGGCGCGCCGCGCGTCGGGCGTGCGGTGCGACGCCGCCCAGGTCTCCTCGGGCAGGCCGCGCACCTCGTACACCCACGGCACGCCGAGGCGTCGGGCGGCCGCGCGCGCCGCCGCGCCGGTCGTGTGGGGGGTGGTGGCGTGCACGACGTCGGGCGCGAACCTCCGCGCCGCGCGCACCAGCAGGTCGACCTCGACCTCGGCGCGCAGCGCCGGGTCGCCGCGCAGCACCCAGGGGAGCAGCCGTTCGTAGCGCACGCCGTCGACGACGTCCGCCGAGCGCGCGCCGAGCACGCCGATCGTCACCGGGTAGGCGCCGCGCGTCGTCGCGGACACGGTCAGCACGTCCTCGTGCTGCGCGCGGAGGATCGCGTGGCTGCGCAGCGTGTACCCGCTCTGGGTGTGGGGGAGCGAGTTCGTCAGGTGGTGGAGCACCCGCGGCTGCCCGACGTCGCCCCGCGCCGGGTGCGGCGAGGTCCCGCTGGTCGGGGGGTCGGGCCGGAGCGCGTCGACCTGGGCGCGGAGGGCGCGGAGGGTGCGACGCTCGCCGCGGCCTGACGCGCTGGCGCGATCGAGCGCGTCCACGTCGCCCGCCTGCCAGAGCGCGCGCAGCCGGGCGGGGCCGGGGTGGGGGACGCCGTCGAGCAGCTCGGGGTGGCCGACCGCGACGGCGACCTCGGCGGCCACGCGGCGCGCGAGCCGCGACCCGGGCGCGCGGAGCACCGCGGCGACGGTGCGGGCCGCGTCGTCGGGGGAGCCGTCGAGGAAGAGGCCGAGCGCACGGCGCGCGGACGGGTCGCGCGCCACGAGGAGCAGGCGGACGACGCCGCGCCGGACCGGGGCGGGCGCGCGCCGTGCGGCCTGGATCCCGAGCCACACCGGGTCGTCGACGACGGCGCGCGCCCCGAAGGACAGCGCGAGGACGAGGGCGCGGACGGCGTCGCGCGGTGCCGCCGCCCTCATCGACGCAGCCCGTCGAGCAGCTCGACGTAGCGGGCGGCGAGCGCGTCGTCGTCCGCGTTGAGCGCGACCCACTCCTGGGCGGCGGGACCGATCTCCGGGACCGAGCCCGCGGCCACGAAGCCGGCCCAGAGCGCGGCCAGCGCCTCGACGTCCCCGGGCGGGACGACGTCGCCCGCCTCGAGCGAGAGCACGAGCTCCGCGGCCTCGCCCGCGAGGCACGCCGTGACGTGCCGACGCGTCGCCATCGTCTCGTAGAGCTTCGAGGGCACCGTCCACTGGAAGGGCTCCCAGTCGCGCAGCGACACGAGCACGGTGTCGGCCCACGCGTACAGCGCGGGGACGTCCGTGTGCGGCACACGACCGAGGAACGTCACCGGTGCGCCGAGCGTCGTGGCCAGGGCCTTGAGGTGAGGGACGTCGGCCCCCGTGCCGGCGAGGTGCACCTCGAGCGGCACGCCCCGCGCGGCGAGCGCGGCGGCGGCCTCCACGACGACCTCGAGACCCTGCGACCGGCCGATCGTCCCCACGTAGACGGCGCGCAGCGGCCGGTCCGGGCCCAGGGGGTGGGCGTCGTCGTCGGGCAGGGCGTCGACCTCGTCGTCCACCTTGTCGGCGAGGCGGTCGGTGAACGCGGTGCCGTTGCGCACGACCCCGACGTTCGGGGCGCCCCGGCTCTCGACGACCCCGGCGAACGTCTCCGTCGTCGTCACGACGAGGTCGCTGCGGGTCTGCAGCCGGACGATCGCGCGGTGCGCGAGCGCGACCACCGCGGACCGCGCCCGACGGCCGGAGCCGTCGGCGACGACGCCGGCCGGGCGGATGAGGTCGGGCCACGCGTCGCGCATCTCGACGACGAAGCGGGCGCGGAAGAGCCGGGCCAGGGCCCACGCGGCGAACATGCTGGGGATGCCGGGCACGGTGCCGACGACGACGGTCGGGCGGTGCGCCCGAGCGCGCAGGTGCCGCCACCCGAGGACGACCGAGTGGGCGGCCGCGACCACGTGGTCAGCCGTGCGGGAGACGAGCGAGGACGAGTGCTCGCGGTAGCGCACGCGCAGGATCCGCTCGCCGTGGCGGCCGCGCTGGACGAGCCCGGGGCGCAGGTGCGCGTGCTCGGGGTCGAGCACGCCGGCCGGGTAGTGCGGGGGCGGAGCGAGGACGGTCACGCGGAAGCCCGCGCCGACCAGGCGGGGCACGAGTGCACCCCAGCGGCGCTGCGGCGCGCCCGTCTCGGGCTCGTAGTGGTGGGTGACCAGGAGGAGGTGGTCGTGCCGGTCCCGGCGCCGCGGTCGGGGCGCCGGTCGACGGCGCGCGCGAGCGTGCCGTGCCGCACTCGTAGACATGTCGCCCCCTGCGATCGACGGCTCTCCGGGGCGCGCCCTCCGCCGGTGCCTTCCTGGAACTGAGCGGTACGAGAGTACCGCTCTGGAACGTGGTGAAGTCGTGAGACGGCCGAGCACCGAGGGTGAAGAGGCCGGCGCAGGCGCTCGAAACAGCCGTCGAAGCAGGTCGCGCGCCGTAGGATGCCTGCCGTGGCCGACACCCTGTTCCCGGACCCCTCGCCCGAGCCGCGTGCCGACCGGCGGCACGCGCGCCGTCGTCGTGGAGGCCGGACGGCGCTCGTCGTGCTCGTGTCGCTCCTCGCCGTGCTCGTCCTGGCCGGTGTCGGGGGCGCCTGGTGGTTCCAGCGCCAGCTCGACGGCAACATCGAGAAGCTCGCCGACCCGTTCGAGGGCCTGGAGAACCGCCCCGACCCGGCGCCGAGCGACCCCGAGGTCGCGACGGAGGCCGTGAACTTCCTGGTGCTCGGCTCCGACAGCCGCATCTCGGCCGGGGACCCGTCCCAGTGGGAGGCGGGCGCGCAGCGCACGGACGCGATCATGCTCGTGCACCTTCCGGCCGACCGGCAGACGGCGCAGGTCGTCTCCATCCCGCGCGACGCGTGGGTCCCGATCCCCGGGCACGGGGAGGCGAAGATCAACGCCGCCTTCTCGTACGGCGGCCCCTCCCTCATGATCCAGACGGTCGAGGACCTCACCGGAGTGCGGATCGACCACTTCGCCGTGACCGACTTCGAGTCCTTCACGACCCTCACCGACGCGCTGGGCGGCGTGCAGATCCGCATCCCGGAGGACATCGGCGACGGCAAGAAGGTGTTCTTCGAGGCGGGCGTGCACCAGATGACGGGCGAGGAGGCCCTCACCTACACGCGTCAGCGCCACGGCCTGGCGAACGGCGACTTCGGCCGCGTGCAGCGCCAGCAGAACTGGATGCGCGCGATGCTCGGCAAGATCAACAACAACCGCAACGACGTCGCGATGATGACGCGCTTCTTCACCGCGGTGAGCGAGTCGGTGGCGACCGACGACGGCCTGACCATCGACGAGATGCGGAACCTCTACATGAGTGCCCGCGGTCTGAGCACGAACGACGTCACGTTCATGACGGCGCCCAACTCCGGGACCGGGCGCAGCGCCGACGGGCAGTCGATCGTCGTGCTCGACCGTGCCCGGTTCGACCCGCTCATGGCGTCGATCGCGAACGACTCCGTCGGGGACTACCTCGTCCAGAACGCCGAGGCGCTCGAGGTCCTGCCGCCCACGGTCAAGTGATCGGGCGCCGGTGACCGACCGCTCCAGCAGCCCGCAGCGCAGCGTCCTCGTCCACGGGAGCTGCGTCACCCGCGACGCGTTCGCGCTGCCGGAGGAGACGCGGTTCCGCCTCGCCGACTACTACGCACGCAGCTCGCTGGCGTCCGCGTTCGCGTCCGAGGGGCTCTCCGGGGTCGACGTCGCCCGCGTCGAGTCCCCGTTCCAGCGCCGCATGGTCGAACGGGACCTGGGGAAGGACTTCGCGGCGCGGCTCGGGACGACGGACGCGGACGTCGTCGTGCTGGACCTCGTCGACGAGCAGTACGACCTCGTGGTCGGGTCGGACGGCGGCGTGGCGACGCGCTCCATGGAGTTCCTGCGGGCCGGTGGCGACGGCGTGCGGTCGCGTCGGGTCGGGTCGGGGTCGCCCGAGTTTCTCGTCCGGTGGGAGGCCGGCTGGGCTGCGCTCGTGGCCACGGCACGCCGGCAGGGCCGACTGGGCCGCGTCGTCGTGCACGAGGCGTACTGGGCGCGGGGCGACGCGGCGGGCGGGGCGTTCGACCAGCAGCGCGTCGAGTCGGCGAACCGCACGCTCACCTATCTCTACGCGCGCATGCGCAAGGACCTGCCCGAGGCGCGCTTCCTCCGGGTCCCGGACCGGCTCGTGGTCGGCGACCCGTCCCACCGGTGGGGCCCGTCGCCGGTCCACTACGTCGAGGACTACTACCGCGCCTTCCTCGACCTCCTCGACGAGGCGACGCGCGCCGCCGTCTGACGCAGGTCCCGGCAGGCCGCGGGCCCGCCGAGGGGACGCGGCCCCCGCGGAGCCGGGCTCTCGAGGGAAGGGTCAGGCGACGCCGTCGAGGACGACGACGCCGTCCTTGAACGCCACGCCGCTCACCCGCGCGCCCGGGGTGCGTGCCTGGAGGAGACGCTGGACGTCGAGCGCGACGCGCGCGTCCGGGAGCACCCGCACGGACCCGGCGGGGAGGCCCTTCGCCGCGACGACGGACTCGATCCGGCTCGCCGCGAGACCGAGGAGCTTGTGCGCGGGCAGGCCGCCGGCGCTCGCGTCGACGGAGATCGTCGCGACGCCGTCCTGCACGTCGACCACGCGCAGCGTGGCGCGGACCGTGGGGGCGAGGCGCGTCGCGAGCCGGAGCGGTGCGGGCAGGCGCTTCACCTGGCGCGGGTCGGCGACGACCTCGAGCGCGTCCCCGCGTCCCGACACCGACGTGACGAACGAGGGGAGCTTGCGGCCCATGAGGCCGAGCAGGTGGAGCGTCTCGGCGAGGGTCAGTTCCTGGTGCACGGCGCACACCATAGCGGACGTGCGGGACGTCTCGGACGCCTGGTCGTGACGGGCGTCTCCACCCGCAGGCCTTTTCTTACCCAAGGTAATGAGTTAGGGTAACTATCATGCCTGCTGCGGACCTCACTGCTCCTACCCGGAACCAGTACCGGCCCGCGACGCTCGGCGGCGACCTGCGGGTCGCGCTCACCCGGATCTCCCGGCGGCTGCGTGCCCAGCGCGGCGAGGCGGACCTCCCCGAGGGGCGGTTCGGCGTCCTCACCGTCCTGCACAAGCACGGCGCCATGTCGCCCAGCGAGCTCGCGGAGCACGAGCGCGTCCGGCCGCCGTCGATGACCCGCGCCGTCAACGCCCTCGTCGAGATGGGTCTCGTCGAGAAGGGGGAGCACGCGAGCGACCGCCGTCAGGTCGTCGTGCGCCTCACGGACGCCGGCGTGCGCGAGGTCAAGGAGACGCGGCGCCGCCGGGACGCGTGGCTCACGCAGCAGCTGTCCTCCCTCACCCCTGACGAAAGAGAGACCTTGGCCCGCGCCAGTGAGCTGTTGACCCGGATCGCCGCCCGATGAGCACCACGTTCTCCTCCCTCCAGTACTACAACTACCGCGTCTGGTTCGGCGCCGCGCTCGTCGCGAACGTCGGCACCTGGATGCAGCGCGTCGCGCAGGACTGGCTCGTCCTCAGCGACCTCACCGACAACTCCGGCGTCGCCGTCGGCGTCGTCACCGCGCTGCAGTTCGCGCCCGTGCTCGCCCTGTCCGCGTGGGCGGGCCTGCTCGCCGACCGGCTCCCGCGCCGTCGGCTCCTCATGGCCACCCAGGGCGCGATGGGACTGCTCGCGCTCGGCCTCGGCGCGCTCGTGCTGTCCGGGAACGTCGAGCTGTGGCACGTCTACGTGTTCGCCGGCCTGCTCGGCGTCGTCTCGGCGTTCGACAACCCCGTGCGCCAGACGTTCGTCGCCGAGATGGTGCCCGCCGACAAGCTCTCCAACGCCGTCGGGCTCAACAGCGCGTCGTTCAACGCGGCGCGCCTCGTCGGGCCGGGCGTCGCCGGGCTGCTCATCGCGGCCGTCGGCTCCGGCTGGCTGTTCATCATCAACGGCGTGACCTTCGGGGCGACCATCCTCGCGCTGCTGTACATGCGCACGCGCGAGCTCCACGTGCTGCCGAGCGCGCCGCGCGAGAAGGGTCAGATCCGCGAGGGCGTCCGGTACGTGCGCGGACGGACGGACATCATCGTCATCATGGTCGTCGTCGGCGTCGTGTCGACGTTCGGGCTCAACTTCCAGCTCACGTCCGCGATGATGGCGAAGGTCGAGTTCGGCATGGGGCCCGGGGAGTACGGGATCCTCGGGTCCATCCTCGCGATCGGGTCGCTCACCGGGGCCCTGCTCGCCGCGCGCCGGGAACGCCCGCGCGTCCGGCTCGTCATCGGGTCCGCGTTCGGGTTCGCCGTCGCCACGGGGGTCATGGCGCTCATGCCCACGTACGCGAGCTTCGCCGTCGCGTGCATCCCCGTGGGGCTCGCGTCGCTCACCATGATGACCGCGGCCAACTCGACCATCCAGATGTCCGTGGACCCCGTCATGCGCGGGCGCGTCATGTCGCTCTACATGATCGTGTTCCTCGGTGCGACGCCCGTCGGCTCCCCTCTCGTCGGCTGGATCGCCGAGGCGTGGGGCCCGCGCTGGGCGATCGGCGTCGGGTCGATCACCGCCGCGCTCGTCGCGGTGGGCGCCGCCGTCTGGGCCGTGCGCAACTGGCACCTCGAGGTCCGGTACCGCGTCCTGCAGCGCCCGCACCTCGTGGTGCGCTACCTCGACGCCGGGACCCCGACCGACCGTTCCGCCCGCGCCGAGGCGCGGCGCCGGATCGAGGCCGAGGACGCGCAGGAGGCCGCCCGGGCGGCCTGACGCCGCCCCTCCCGCCGAGCCACGAGGCCGGTGCCGCCCCGGTCTCGTGGGCGGCACCGGCCTCGTGCTGGGCGCGGACCTCGGTCACGCTCGTCAGCCGAGGTGGTCGACGACGTGGTCCACGCACGCGGTGAGGGCGCGGACGTCGTCGGGCTCGATCGCCGGGAACATGGCGACACGCAGCTGGTTGCGGCCGAGCTTGCGGTACGGGAAGACGTCGAGCACGCCGTTCTCGCGCAGCGCTGCGACGACGGCCGTCGCGTCGATCGCGTCGTCCAGGTCGATCGTGCCGACGACCGTCGACCGCTCCGCCGGGTTCGCGACGAAGGGCGTCGCCCACTCGCGCGAGTCCGCCCACCCGTAGAGGTGCGCGGCCGACTCGGCGGACCGGGCGGCGGCCCACTCCAGGCCCCCGTTGCCCAGGAGCCACTCCACCTGCTCGGCGAGCATGACGAGCGTCGCGATCGCGGGCGTGTTGAGCGTCTGGTCCTGGCGGGAGTTCGCCGCGGCCGTGCGCAGCGACAGCGACTCCGGGACCCAGCGCGTGCCGCTGCTCTCGACCTCCTCCGCGCGCGCGAGCGCGTCGGGCGAGCACAGCGCGAGCCACAGGCCGCCGTCCGACCCGAAGACCTTCTGCGGCGCGAAGTAGTAGACGTCGGTCTCCGCGACGTCCACGGGGATCGCGCCCGCGCCGGACGTGGCGTCCACGAGCGTGAGCGCGCCGCGCTCGCGCGAGCCGGGGACGCGGCGCACGGGCGCCATCGCGCCGGTCGAGGTCTCGTTGTGCGGCCACGCGTGCACGTCGACGTCGTCGGCGGGCTCCGGGAGCGCGACGGTCCCCGCAGGGGCCGAGATCACCTGGGACGGCTCCAGGAAGGGTGCGGCGGTCGTCGCGGCGGCGAACTTCGCGCCGAACTCGCCGAACGCCGCGTGCTGCGCCTTCGAGCGGACGAGGCACGCCGTCGCGACGTCCCAGAACGTCGTGGAGCCGCCGTTGCCCAGCACGACCTCGTAGCCGTCGGGCAGCGCGAACAGCGTGGCGAGGCCCTCGCGCGTGCGCCGCACGAGCGACCGGACGGGCGCCTGCCGGTGGGACGTCCCCAGCAGGGAGGTGCCGGCGTCGGACAGCGCCCGGACCTGCGCGGCGCGGACCTTGGACGGCCCGGACCCGAAGCGGCCGTCGGCCGGCAGGAGGTCCGAGGGGATCGTGATCGAGGTGTTCGCGAGATCGGGCACGGCGTCACCCTACGCGCGCGCGGCGCGCCCCGGGAGCCTCGTCCACAGGCCGTGCGTCACCGCACGGCCCGCGCCGGGGGCCCGCGGGGAGGCGCGGGCCGCGAGCACCACGGGTGGCCCCGGGCGGCACCCCGGTCGGGTCACGGGATCGCCATAGACTGACCCCCAGCGGCCCGCCGGTGCGGGCAGGCGCCCCGTGGAGCGACGACCGGGCGCCCCGAGCCGACGAGCGACTGGGAGCGTGACGTGACCGATCTGATCGATACCACCGAGATGTATCTGAAGACGATCTACGAGCTCGTGGAGGAGGGCATCGTCCCGCTGCGCGCGCGCATCGCGGAGCGCCTCGGCCACTCGGGGCCCACGGTGTCGCAGACGGTCGCGCGCATGGAGCGCGACGGGCTCGTCGTCGTCACGGGGGACCGCCACCTCGAGCTCACGCCCGCGGGCCACGAGAAGGCGACGCGCGTCATGCGCAAGCACCGGCTCGCCGAGCGGCTCCTCACGGACGTCATCAAGCTCGACTGGGAGTACGTGCACACCGAGGCGTGCCGCTGGGAGCACGTGATGAGCGAGCTCGTCGAGGAGCGGCTCCTCGGGCTGCTCGACCACCCGCACTTCGACCCGTACGGCAACCCCATCCCGGGCCTGCCGGAGCTCGGGGAGCAGCTCGAGGAGGTCGACTTCCTCGACGGCGTCGTGTCGCTCCCCGTCCACCTCGCCCAGCACGGCCTCGGCGGCGGCGAGGTGCGCGTCGTGCTCCAGCGGATCGCCGAGCCGGTCCAGGTCGACGTCGAGCTCCTCGCGCGGTTCGCCCAGGCCGGGGTGCTGCCGCGCCGCACGCTCGTCGTGCGACCGGCACCGGCCGGCGGGGTCACCGTGCAGGGAGAGGGTGCGCCGGTCGTCCTCGACCTGCCCGACGACGTCGCGCGCCACCTCTTCGTCGCCCGCGGATAGCCGCCCGTTCACCGGGGGAAACGCCGTGACCTGCGGCGATGCGCGGGGCCGCGTTCCGTCGTGATGGGAACGTGACTTTTGCCGAGGGGTCCTGTACGGTCGTCCTGCTCCGTCGGGATACCCATCTGGCGGAGACCTCGCGCGGAACGCCTAACCCTGTCACCGCGAGAGGCCCACGACGACCCGATGACAGGGACGGGGGACCCACTTCCGGGTGCTGGAGACAGCGCCCTTGGGGTGAAGCCCGACGGACTCCGGTCCGCCAGGCCGGGTGACTCTTCCACCCGAACCCGACAGCTGACCTCGCAGGCGTCCAGGAGAGGCAACAGTGACCGTGAGCACGACTCGCGCCCGCCACCGCGCGGCGCGGCGTCCCGTGACGCCACTCAGCACCATCGCCCAGGCCGCATCGGACCAGATGTCGAGCGTCGGTCGTCGTACCGCCGTCGTCGCCGCGTCCTCCGGCCTCATCGTCTCGATGATCGGCGCCGCCGCCCCCGCGACGGCCGCCCCGGTCGACAACGAGTCCGGCAAGCTCAACGCCGTCGACCTCAGCGCCCTCACCGCGCAGGCCCGCCAGGCCCTCGAGGCCGCCCCGGCCGTGACCGTCGCGGCCGACGCGGCGTTCACCATCGAGGAGGCCCCGGTCACCGTGACCCCGGCCCCCGAGCCGGAGCCGGAGCCGGAGCCCGAGCCCGTCCGCACCACGCAGACGAGCCGCACGCAGGAGCGCCAGTCCACGCAGTCGTCGTCGTCCGACGAGTCGCAGGCCTCGGCCCAGCAGGAGGCGTCCGTCGGCGCCCCCGCGTCGGCGCACGGCTCGTCGATCGTCTCGATCGCGGCCCGCTACGTGGGCGTCCCGTACGTCTACGGCGGCACCACGCCCGACGGCTTCGACTGCTCGGGCTTCACCAGCTACGTCTACGCGCAGGTCGGCATCAACCTGCCGCGCACGTCGGGCGCCCAGGGTTCGGTCGGCACCAAGGTGTCGCGCGACCAGGCGCAGCCGGGCGACCTCATCTGGACGCCGGGCCACATCGCCATCTACGCGGGCGACAACATGATGATCGACGCCCCGCGTCCCGGGAAGTCGGTCCAGTTCCGCCAGATCTGGCAGTCGAACCCCACCTTCATCCGCGTGGCCTGATCGCTCAGCCGATCAGGACCCCCGCGGTCACTGGCTGGACGAACCCCGTCCGCTCGCACTCTGCGCGAGCGGGCGGGGTTCGTGGCATTCTTGACGTGTTCGTGACTCGTGGCAGACGACGGCCGGGCCTGGTCTCGGCTAGGTTGGTCGTCCGATGGCACCGGGCCGTCGAGAGGAGAGTCGCTCATGACCCGCACGGAATCCGTCCTCGTCGGTGTCGACGGCTCGGCGCCGAGCCTCCACGCCCTGGACTGGGCCGCGGCGTACGCGCTGCGCGTGGGGTGGCCCCTCCACATCGTGTGCACCTACTCGTTGCCGTCGTTCACGGCGGCGTCGCTCGACGGCGGCTACGCGGCCCTCGACGACTCGGCCATCCAGGAGGGCGCGCGCGCCGTCCTGGAAGAGGCTCGCGCCCGCGCCGAGGGCGCCGGCGTCCGCACGACGGCGACCGTCACGACCGGCGACGCCGCGGGGGTCCTCGTCGAGATGTCGCGCGAGCACGCGCTCGTCGTCGTCGGCACGCGGGGGCGCGGCGGCTTCACCGAGCGGCTGCTCGGCACCGTCTCCTCCGCGCTGCCCGCGCACGCGCACTGCCCGACGGTCGTCGTGCCGTATCGCGCGGGCGGGAAGGACGACGAGGGCGGCGCGCAGGAGCTGCCGCCGGTGCGGGACCTGCGCCGGATCGTCGTCGGGGTGGACGGGTCGCCGTCCGCCGAGATCGCGCTGCGGCACGCGATCCGTCAGGCCCGGGCCTGGGACGCCGAGCTCGTCGCGGTCGCCGGCGTCCCCGTCGGCGCCGGTGCGGGACTCCTCGCGTGGCTCCCCGCGTCGATCGACCACGAGCAGGTCCTGGCCGACGTCACCGAGGGGCTGAACGTCATCATCGACCGCCACGAGGCGGAGCACCCCGGGCTCACGATCAAGCGCATCGTGCTCGACGGCACGGGTGCGGAGCTCCTCACGGAGTTCTCCACGGCGTCCGACCTCATCGTCGTGGGCTCGCGCGGGCGGGGCGGGTTCCGCGGCCTGCTGCTGGGCTCCACGAGCCAGGCAGTGCTGCACCACTCCGCGTGCCCCGTCATGGTCGTGACCAAGAAGTGCGAGGACGACGAGCCGGCGGCCCAGGAGGGCTGAGCCGCCGGCACGCCTGGGCACCACGGCGCCAGGTGCCCAGGCGCGCGGTCAGCTCCGGTTGCGGTACAGCCGCATGGTGATCGGGGCGAGGATCGCGGTGAGGACGACGGACGCCACGAGGACCCACACGATCCCCTCCGTCGCGGGCTCGCCCGCCATGAGCCCGCGCACCGCGGTGACGAGGTGCGTGACCGGGTTGACGTCGACGAAACGCTGCAGCACGACGGGCATCGTCGACGGGTCGACGAAGATGTTCGACGCGAACGTGAGCGGCATGAGCACGAGCATCGACGTGCCCATGACGGCGTTGGGGGAGCGCAGCACGAGCCCGAGGGCCGTGAACACCCAGCTGAGCGCGAACGCGAACACGAGCAGCAGCACGATCCCCAGGACCACGCCGACGACGCCGCCCGGCGGGCGGAAGCCCAGCACGAGGCCGAGCGCGAGGGTCACGACCGAGGCGATCGTGTAGCGCACGGTGTCGCCGAGCAGCGCGCCGACGATCGGCGCGGGCCGCCACACGGGCAGCGACCGGAACCGGTCGAACACGCCCTTGCTGATGTCCGTGTTCATCGTGTAGCCCGTGTAGATCGTCGTGAAGAGCACCGCCTGCACGAGGATGCCGGGCAGCAGGAACTGCAGGTAGCTCTGCACGTCGCCGGCGAGCGCGCCGCCGAACAGGTACGTGAACATCAGCGTGAAGATGATCGGCGAGACCGTGACGTCGAACAGCTGCTCGGGCACGTGCTTGATCTTGAGCAGCGCGCGCCACGTGTACGTCAGGGTCGCCGAGACGGGCGACGGCCGGTCCGGTCGCCGGTCGAGCGCGACCGCCGCGCGCAGCGCGTTCGCCTCCGGGGCGCGCAGCTCCGCGGCGGTGGTCGTGGGGTCCGCGGCCATCAGGCCACCTCCTCGATCGTCTCGTCGTCGTCCATGGGCTGACCGGTGAGGGCGAGGAAGACCTCGTCGAGGCTCGGCTGCCCCAGCGTGAACTCGGGCACCACGATCCCCTCGTCGCCGAGGGCGGGCAGGATCCGCGCGACGTCCGCCGCGCCGTCGTCGGGCACGCGCGCGGTGAAGGCGTACGGGTCGTTCGCGAGCGTGATGTCCGTGCCGAGCAGCGCGCCCACGACCTCCGCGGCCCGGCCCCGCTGCGTCGCGTCGGCGAGGCGCAGGTGGACCGCGCCCTCGCCCACCGACCGCTTGAGCTCGGTCGCGGTGCCCTCCGCGATGACCTTGCCGTGGTCGATCACGGCGATGCGGTCGGCGAGCTGGTCCGCCTCCTCCAGGTACTGGGTCGTGAGCAGCACGGTCGCGCCGTCGGCGACGAGCACGCGCACGATGTCCCACACCTGGTTGCGGCTGCGCGGGTCGAGTCCGGTGGTCGGCTCGTCGAGGAAGATGACGCGCGGGCTCATGACGAGGCTCGCCGCGAGGTCGATGCGCCGCCGCATACCGCCCGAGTACGTCTTCACCTGGCGGTCGCCCGCGTCCCCGAGCCCGAACGCGTCGAGCAGCTCGGCCGAGCGACCGCGTGCCGTGCCACCCAGGAACCCGTACAGCCGCGCGAGCATGACGAGGTTCTCCGTGCCCGTGAGGTCCTCGTCCACCGACGCGTACTGCCCGGTGAGCCCGACGACGGAACGCACCTTGTCGGCGTCGTGCACGACGTCGTGACCGAGGACGCGCGCCGTGCCCGCGTCGGGGCGCAGGAGCGTCGCGAGCATGCGGACGGCGGTCGTCTTGCCCGCGCCGTTCGGCCCGAGGACGCCGAACACGGTGCCCTCGGGGATGAGGAGGTCGATGCCGTCGACCGCCTTGGTCACCGACTTCCCGGTCGTGAAGTGCTTGACGAGGCCGCGCGCCTCGACGGCGAGGTCGCCGCGTGCAGGTTCGGTCATGTCCCCTCCTGGCCGTTGCCGACGGGCCGCCCGGAGCGTCCGGGCCACCCACGCACCCACCGACCGCCCGGGCCGGCAGAACTCATCGGTCGTGCACCTCCTCCATCGTGCGCCGGACGAGGGGAGGCTGACCAGCGCGATGCGCCAGGAGCGAAGAGACGCGCCGGAACGAGGTAGAGCCCCCGGCCGCGAGGGAGAACCCGGGGGGCTCTACGTCGCGACCGGAGGCTCTACCTCGCGGGTCCGGGGCCCTCTACTCCGCGGCGTGCTCCGCGGCCGCGAGGAGGACGCACGTCGCGACGCCGTCCATCGCGACGCGGACCTCCTCGATCGGGGGGAGGGTCGGGGCGAGGCGGAGGACCTTGTCCTCCGGGTCCTTGCCGTACGGGAACGGGGCGCCCGCGGGCGTGAGCGCGATGCCGGCGGCCTTCGCGAGCTCGACGACGCGCGACGCGGTGCCCGGCACGACCTCGAGGCTGACGAAGTAGCCGCCCTTCGGCTCGGTCCACGACGCCACGCCCGTGCCGCCGAGGCGGTCGGCGAGGATGCTCGTCACGGCGTCGAACTTGGGGGCGATGATGTCGCGGTGCTTGCGCATGTGGGCGCGTACGCCGTCGGCGTCGCCGAAGAACAGCGCGTGCCGGAGCTGGTTGACCTTGTCCGGGCCGATGGACTGGGCGGACAGGTGCTTCTTGTACCAGGCGACGTTCGCGGGGGACGACGCGAGGAACGCGACGCCCGCGCCGGCGAACGTGATCTTCGACGTCGAGGCGTAGAGGATCACGCGGTCCGGGTGGCCGGCCTCGGCGGCGAGCGCGATCGCGTCGGCGCTGCGGACCTCGTCGTCGGTGAGGTGGTGCAGGGCGTACGCGTTGTCCCAGAGGATGCGGAAGTCGGGGGCGGCGGCGGGCACGGACACGAGTGCCCGCGCGACCTCCTCCGTGACGACCGAGCCGTCGGGGTTCGCGTACGTCGGAACGACCCACATGCCCTTGATCGTCGGGTCGTCGGCGACGAGCGCGGCGACGGCCGCGGCGTCGGGGCCGTCCGCCGTCATGGGGACGGTGACCATCTCGATGCCGAGCGCCTCGCACACGGAGAAGTGGCGGTCGTAGCCGGGCACGGGGCAGATCCAGCGGACCTTCTCCTCGCGGCCCCACGGGCGCTCGGACCCGGGGACGCCGAAGAGCGTCGCGTACACGAGCGTGTCGTACATGAGCGTGAGGCTCGCGTTGCCGCCCGCGAGGAGCTGCTCGACGGGCACGCCGAGCAGCTCGGCGAAGATGCGCCGGAGCTGGGGCAGCCCCTCGAGGCCGCCGTAGTTGCGCACGTCCGTGCCGTCGGCGTCCGTGTGCACGCCCTCGCCCGGGAGCGCGAGCAGGGCCTCGGAGAGGTCGAGCTGCTCGGCCGAGGGCTTGCCCCGCGTGAGGTCGAGCTTCAGCCCCAGCGCCTGCAGGTCGGCGTACGCGCGACGCAGGTCGTCGAGGGACGACGCGAGGGTGGTGGTACCGGGTGCGGTGGGCTCGGGCGTGGTCACCCTCCGGACTCTACCGACCCCGCGCCAGGTCCGTCAGGGCGTCCTCCAGGGCGGACAGCCCGGTCTCGAGGTCCTCGGCCGCGATGGTGAGCGGGGGAGCGAGGCGGATGGTCGAGCCGTGCGTGTCCTTGGCGAGGACGCCGCGCGCGAGCAGCGCCTCGCAGAGGTCGCGGCCCGTCCCGCGCGCCGGGTCGAGGTCGAGGCCCGCCCACAGGCCGAGGCCGCGGACGCCGTCGAGCAGGCCCGCGTCGACGAGCCCGGTGAGCCGGTCCTGGAACGCGGCGCCGAGCTCGCGCGCGCGTCGCTGCGGCTCGCCCGTGCGCAGCAGCTCGACGACCGCGAGCCCGACCGCGCACGCGAGCGGGTTGCCGCCGAACGTGCTGCCGTGCGTCCCGGGCGTGAGCACCTCGAGCACGTCGCGCCGCCCGACGACGGCCGAGACCGGCACGATCCCGCCGCCGAGCGCCTTGCCGAGGGTCACGAGGTCGGGCCGCACGCCCCACGTCTCGGTCGCGAGCGTCGTCCCGGCGCGCCCGAGGCCGGACTGGATCTCGTCGGCCACGAGGAGCACGTCCCGCGCGGTCGTGATCGCGCGCAGGCGCGGCCAGTAGTCGTCGGGCGGCACGACGACGCCCGACTCGCCCTGCACCGGCTCCAGGAGTACCGCGACGGTCGTGTCGTCGATCGCGGCGGCGACCGCGTCGGCGTCGCCGTACGGCACGAGGCGGAACCCCGGCGTGTACGGGTCGAACCCGCGCCGGGCGTCGGGGTCGTCGGAGAACGACACGATCGTCGTCGTGCGGCCGTGGAAGTTGCCGGAGCCGACGACGACCGTCGCCTCGCCCGGGGGCACGCCCTTGACGTCGTAGCCCCACTTGCGCGCCGTCTTGATCGCGGTCTCGACGGCCTCCGCGCCCGTGTTCATCGGGAGCACGAGGGAGTCGGCCCCGCCCGTGGTGAGCGGCCCGACGAGCGCGGCGAGCGCCTCGGCGAACGGGTGCAGGAGGTCGTGGTCGAACGCGCGCGACGTGAGCGTGACGCGACCGAGCTGGCGCGTGGCGGCGTCGACGAGCGCGGGGTGCCGGTGCCCGAAGTTGAGCGCCGAGTACCCCGCGAGGAGGTCGAGGTAGCGGCGACCGGTCACGTCGGTGACCCACGACCCCTCGGCGCTCGCGACCGTCACGGGCAGCGGGTGGTAGTTGTTCGCGAGCGCGCCGCCGCCGCTGCCGTCGGCCGACCGGCCGCTGTCGAGCGGGTCGCTGGGGCTGCTTGCGCCCGTGCCGCCGTCCGACGCGCGGACCTCCTGGGCGGTCACGACGCGCTCCCGGCCGGCGCCGCGGCGTGGACGGCGGGCTCGCGGATCTCGAGCGTGCAGCACTTCGCCCCGCCGCCGCCGCGCAGGAGCTCCGACGTGTCCACCGCGACCGTCTCGTAGCCGCGCTCGCGCAGCGCCGCGGCGAGCCGGCCCGCACGCGGCGAGTGCACGACGTGCGTCCCGTCGCTCACGGCGTTGAGGCCGAGCACGGCGGCGTCCTCCTCGGTCGCGAGGAGCGCGTCGGGGTAGCGCTCGCGCAGCACCTCCTGCGCGGCGGGGGAGAACGCGGCGGGCAGGTAGACGACGTCGACGGCCGGCGGGCCGGTGAGCGCGGGGTGGGCGGCGTCGTCGAGGTGCGCGCCGTCGTCGGCCCCCGGGGTGCCGGCGGTGCCCTCGTTGCCGCGCAGCACGGTGAGCGCCGTGTCCAGGTGGTAGAACCGCGGGTCCACGAGCTCGAGCGTCACGACCTCCCGGCCCCACAGGGCCGCGGCCTCGGCGTGCGCGGCGCGCTCGGTGCGGAAGCCGGTGCCGGCGAGCACGACGTCGCCGGCCAGCAGCAGGTCGCCCTCGCCCTCGTTGACGTGCTCCGCGAGGTGCGTGACGTACCCGTGGTCGGCGAACCACTTGAGGTAGGCGGCGCCCTCGGGCCCGCGCTCGGGGTGGGTGAAGCGCGCGGAGTAGACGAGGCCGTCGACGACGGTCGCGCCGTTGGCCGCGTAGACCATGTCCGGCAGGCCGGGGACGGGGTCGATCGTCTCGACGGTGTGGCCGAGGTCGCGAAAGGTGTCGCGCAGGCGTTCCCACTGCGCGACCGCGAGCGCGGTGTCGACCGGTGTGCGCCGGTCCATCCAGGGGTTGATCTCGTAGCTGACGGTGAAGTACGTCGGCCGGCACATCAGGTAGTGCCGGGGCTGGCCTGGGCGCATCGCCGCCTCCTCGCGGGAGCCGGGCCGCCGGGGTGGTGCGGCCCGGGTGGGTGCCGGACGGGGGATGCGTCCGGTGCTGCTGGTGGCTGCCGGTTGGCTGCTGGAAGTCAGCGTACGTCCGGGAGGTGGGCGCGTCCTGGGACGGCACGCGAGCGGCGGGGGTGTTGACAGCGATATTCTATCGATATATCGTTACCGTATCGCTGAGCCCGAGACGCGGCTCGCGACGACCGCGCGGCCGGACCGGCCCGCCACGCTCCGCGGATCACCCGGAGCCCTCGAACATCCACGTACAGGAGACACCTCTCATGCACCACGCACACCAGCACCGGGGCAGGACCCCGGAGAACGTCCAGAACATGTCCCAGCCGTTCGGCGAGCGACCCGGGCCGCGCCCGGACCGCCGTCGTCGCGACGGCTTCCCGCCCGTGCCCGACGACGCGGGCTGGTTCCGCGGCGACGGCCCCCGTGGCCGCGGCGGAGCCCGCCGCGGTGGCGGACGCGGGTTCGGCGGACCGGCCGACGGCGGCCGGGGCTTCGGCCCCGGCGGTCCGGCCGACGACCGTCGCGGGTTCGGCCCGGGAGGCCCCGGGTTCGGCCCGGGCGGGCCCGGCTTCGGCCCCGGTCACGGCGGTCGCCGGCACGGGGGCCGCGGTCGCGGCCCCGGGCGCGCCGGCCGCGGCGACGTCCGCGCCGCCGTCCTGCTGCTCCTCGCCGAGCAGCCCATGCACGGGTACCAGGTCATCCAGGAGATCGCGGAGCGCAGCGAGGGCCAGTGGCGCCCGAGCCCCGGCGCGGTCTACCCGGCCCTGAACCTGCTCCAGGACGAGGGGCTCGTCGAGCTCTCGGCCGACGGCGGGCGCCGCCTCGCGACGCTCACCGAGGCGGGCACCGCGTACGTCGCGGAGCACGCCGACGAGCTGGGCGACCCGTTCGCCGACGCCGCCGGTCGCGGCGGCCGCCCGCGGCGCGAGCTGCGCGCAGGCGTCGAGGCCGTGGCGGCGGCGGTCCACCAGGTCGCCCGCACCGGCACCGACGAGCAGACGACGGCCGCTGCGGAGCTCCTGGAGCGCACGCGTCGCGAGCTCTACCTGATCCTCGCGGGCCCGGCCGTGCCCGGCACCTCGCCCGGCGCTGCGCCGGGTGCCACGACGACCGCCGCGGGCGACCGTGCGCCGTCGGGCAGCCCGACGGAGGACACCTCGGTGGAGGACGCCCCGGTGGAGGACGGGCCGACGGCCTGAACCCACCACCCCGGACCCGGGGTCGCGCGGTACCGACGCTGGTCGGTCCCGTGGGGCCCCGGTCCGTCGCGTGCGCGGGGCGCGGCCCGGCAGCCAGGCCGCTCGCGGCTACCGGCGGGCGCGCAGGCGCGCGTCGAGGCGGCGCAGCGAGACGTGCATCATGACGCGCAGCGCGACCCCGACGAGGGGCGCCGTGATCCCGCGGGGGACGGGACCGGCGAGGTACGCCTCCTCCCACCACACGACCCGGCAGCGGCCCGTGCCGAGCGGCACGACCTCGAAGCCCGCGTCGCCGAGCAGCGCCGGGCCCAGCTTGCGGATCCGCGTGCTGCCCGGGCGGCCCGCCGCCACGGACGGGCGGTCGAGCGACTCGACGACCATGCGGTCCGGGAATCCGCGGCCCGTGCGCCGGACGAGCGGGCCGCTCACCATGGTGAACCGGTCGCCCACCTCGGGGCCCCGGCCCGCCGGGGTCGTCATCACGGTGAGGGGGATGAACCGCGGGTGGGTCCGCGGGTCCGCGACCCACGCGAACGCGACGGACGCGTCGACGTCGAGCTCGCGCGCGACGGCGACGCGCCGCACGCCCCGGGTCGTCACTCGGCGTCGCGGGCGGGGGAGCGGTCGCGCCGTCCCCGCCCCGGCAGCAGCCGACGACGGCGGCGCGGCTCCGCGTCCTCGGGGACGGGGACGAGCCGCGGCGGTGCGTCCTGCACGGGCGACTCCACGACCTCGAGGAGCCGGCCGAACACCGACGGCGGCGGCCCGAACGCGCGCCGCGACTGGGCGATCACGCCGTGCCCGAGCGCCCGCGCCCCCGCCACGCCCACGACGGCGCCGACGCCGAACGGCACGAGCCGACCGAGCGCGAGGCCGGACTGCTTCGCGAGCTGGGTGCGCAGGAACCGGTTGCCGAGCGCCTTGTTGACCTTGACGAGCGTCCCGGCGGGCATGCTCGTCAGGAGCACCTTGCCCCACGCGAGGCCCGACCCCTGGGTCGCGCGCTCGACGTCGCGCGCGCCCTTCTCGCCGAGCACGGTCGCGAGCAGGAGCGCCCGACGGCGGCCCACGTCGTCCACCGCGATGCCGTGCACGTCCGCCACCGCGAGCGCGAAGGCCGCCGAGGACGCGAAGAACGTCGCGACGTCGCTCGACGTCAGCGCGATCCCCACGCCCGTCCCGACCGCGGGGAAGGCGGCTGCCGCGCCGACGGCGCCGCCCGCCGTCTGGATGACGAGCAGGTACTCGCGCTCGAGGATCCGGACGATCTGCGCGGGGCTCGCCTCGGGGTTGCGACGGCGCACGGAGTCGACGTGCGCCCGGATGACGTGCGACGGGATCGTCACCGCCTTGTCGAGCGCGGCGTCGAGCAGCGGCGTCGGCCGGTAGGCGGACCACTCGACCGCGTCCTGCGTCGAGAGGTCCCTGCGCCCGGCGTCCGGGGGCGGGGTCCCGTACTCGGGCACGCCGCCGCGCGGCACGGGGCTTCTCGAGGGGTCCTGCTGGTACGCCATGGCGCCTCCCGTCATCCCGCGGTCAGTCCTGGGTCTCGACCTCGCGGCCGGCACCCTCCGGCTGGAACAGGTACTCGACCTCGGCGCCGGCCTTGACCGTCCGTCCTACCGTGCACGCCTTGTCGATCGCTCGCGCGGCGACAGTGACGAGCCGGTCGCGCGCGTCGTCGTCGAGCGACGTGAGGTCGATGTCGTACGTGCCCGTGATCTTCGGGTACCGCTCCTCCTCGAGGAGCTTGTCGCCCTGGACGTGGATCGTCACGGCGTAGTCGTCGCCGAGGCGGCGGGCGAACGTGCGGTCCGTGCTCATGCCCGCGCACGCGGCGAGGGCGATCTTCAGCAGCTCGCCGGGCGTGAACACCGCACCCTCGCTCGCCGGGCCGATCGAGACCTCGGCGCCGCGCGCCGACCGGCCCGTGTACGTGCGGGTGCCTGTGCGCTCGACCCACAGCGCGTCGGCCGGGGCGGGCGACGGCGCGGGGACGTCGTGCGCGGCCTCGTCGGCGGCGTTCAGGGAGCTCTCGGCAGGCTGCGTCGTCATGCGTGAATCCTCGCACTCGTCGGGTCGCGGCGTCGGGGCGTCCGCCCTCCGGGGAACGTGCGGCGGGCGCGCGCGATTCCCGCGCGCGCGTGCCTGTCACACCGGGGACGGTCGTCCGGTCGTGAGGGTGGTGCGCGGCACCCGCCGCGCCGGAGAGAGGAGACATCATGAGAGTCGTCGTCGTCGGAGGCACCGGGCTGATCGGGAGCCAGGTCGTGCAGGACGTGCGCGACGCCGGGCACGAGGTGGTCGTCGCCGCGCCCAGCACCGGCGTGGACACGTTGTCCGGCGCGGGTGTCGACGAGGCGCTCGCGGGTGCGGACGTGGTCGTCGACGTGTCGAACTCGCCGTCGTTCGCGGACGACGACGTCCTGCGGTTCTTCGAGACGTCCACCCGCACGCTCCTCGACGCGGAGGCCCGCGCCGGGATCGGGCACCACGTCGTCCTGTCGATCGTCGGCACGGACCGGACCGACGCGGGCTACCTGCGGGCCAAGGTCGCCCAGGAGCGGCTCGTGCGTGCTTCCGGGCACGGGTGGTCGGTCGTGCGCGCGACGCAGTTCTTCGAGTTCGCGCGCTCCATCGCGGACGGCGCGACCGTCGACGGCGTGGTGCACATCCCGCCCGTCGCGTTCCAGCCCGTCGCCTCGGCGGACGTCGCGCGCACCGTGGCCGACGTCGCGACGGGTGTGCCGCTCGCGGACGTCGTCGAGCTCGCGGGGCCGGAGCGGTTCCGCTTCGACGAGTTCGTCCGCGAGGCGCTCGCGGCGCAGGGCGACGACCGGGAGGTGGTCGCGGACCCGGAGGCGACCTACTTCGTGGCGCAGCTCGTCGAGGACGCGCTCGTGCCCCGGGGGGAGTCCCTGCGAGGTGCCACGACCTTCGCGCAGCACGCGGAGCGCGTCGCGTGACGTCGTCGTGCGGCAGGGCCGCGCGAGCCTGGTCCGCGTCGTAGCGTGGCTGCATGAGTCTCGGCCCACGAACGCCCGAGAGCCCCGTCGTCCGGGAGGACGAGGGGGCTCTCGACGCGTTCCTGAGCGTCCGGTCCCGGCTCTTCGGCATCGCCTACCGCATGCTCGGCAGCGCGACGGAGGCGGAGGACGTCGTGCAGGAGGCGTGGGTCCGCTGGCAGGGCGCGGACCGGTCCGTGGTGCGGAACCCGGCGGCGTTCCTCACGACGACGGTGACGCGGCTCGCGATCAACGCCGCGACGTCCGCCCGTGCGCGCCGCGAGACGTACGTGGGTCCGTGGGTGCCCGAGCCCGTCGACACCTCGGACGACCCCGCGCTGGGCGCGGAGCGGGCCGAGGCGCTCGAGATCGCGACCCTCGTGCTCCTCGAACGGCTCGCGCCGGTCGAGCGCGCCGTCTACGTGCTCCGCGAGGCGTTCGACTACCCGTACCGGCGCGTCGCGGAGATCCTCGGCCTGACGGAGGCGAACGCCCGGCAGCTCGCGCGTCGGGCGCGGGAGCGGCTCGGCGCGCGCCCGGCGGTCCCGGTGGACCCCGGAGAGCACCGTCGGCTGCTCGACGAGTTCGTGGCCGCCGCGCACGACGGCGACCTGGCCCGCTTCGAGCGGTACCTGGCCGACGACGTGGTCGCCCGCCCCGACGGCGGCGGGAAGGTGCACGCGTCGCGCGTCGAGCTCGTCGGGCTCGCGCGGGTGTCGCTGTTCCTCGACAACGTGTGGCGCAAGTACTGGGCGGACGCCGTGGTGCACGTCGTCGAGGCGAACGGTCGCCCCGCGCTCCTCGTCGTCGTCGACGACGCGCCGTTCGCCCTGGTGTCGCTCGACGTGACGGCGCGCGGGATCGAGCACGTGTATCTCCAGGTGAACCCGGAGAAGCTCGGCGGCTACGCGGCCGCGGGCTGACGCGCGGCCGCGTACCGCCTCAGGCGACGCGAGCCGGCTCGTCGCCGTGCGTCGCCGCAGCCCGTGGCGCGGCGTCGGCGTGCCCGGCGGTGCTCGCCTCGGTGGAGCCGACGTCCGCCCGCGGCACGCCTGCGACGAACGCGGCGCGCGGACGCTGCACGGCGCTGAGCGAGACGACGTCGCGTCCGAAGATCGCCGCGGTCAGCCAGACCGCCAGGACCCGGACCTTCCGCTCCCAGGTGGGGATCGCGAGCACGTGGTACCCGCGGTGCGCGAGCCAGGCGAGCGCGCCGCGCACGACGAGCCCGCGGTACTCGAACAGGCCCGTCCCGATCCCGAGCGTCGCCACGACACCGAGGCTGCCGTGCCGGTAGGGGTGGGTCCGGCGCCCACGTCGGACGGCGACCAGGTTGCGCGCGAGGCGTCGCCCCTGCCGCACGGCGTGCTGCGCGTTGGGCACGGTGAGCGCACCCGGTCGGGCGGTCGAGAGATCCGGCACGGCTGCCCCGTCTCCCGCGGCCCAGGCGTCCGGGACGAGCTCGTCGCCGGTGCCGACCCGGAGGTCCGCTCGCGTGACGACGTACCCCCGAGCGTCCACGGGCAGGTCGGTGTGCGTCGCGACGACGGGGTTCGCGGCGTTCCCCGCCGTCCACACGAGGAGGCCCGAGGCGAACTCCTCCCCGGTCGAGAGCCGGACGACGCCGCCCTCGGCCGACTCGAGCCCGGCGCCCAGATGGACGTGCGCCCCGCGGGCCTCGAGCCGGCCGACCACCCAGCGGCCGGGGCGGTCGGTGACCTCGGGCAGGATCCGTGGGCTCCGCTCGACGAGGTGGAACTGCACCTCGGGCGCCGCGATCTCGGGGTAGAGGTGCAGGAGGTCGTGCGCGAGCGACAGGAGCTCGGCGAAGCCCTCGACCCCGGAGAACCCGCCGCCGACGAACGTCACGGTGAGCAGGCGCTCGCGCTCCGGACCCCGCGGCAGGCTCGCGGCACGGTCGAACGACGTGAGCAGGCGGTCTCGGACGGCGACGGCCTCCTCGACGTGCTTGAGGCCGATCGCGTGCTCTGCGACGCCCGGGACGGGGAAGACTCGCGTCACCGCGCCTGCGGTGACGACCACGGTGCCGTACGGCAGCCGGTACGCCGGACCGGACCGGGGCTGCACGACGACCGCGCGGTCCGCGTGGTCGATGCGCGTGACCGTGCCGTCGACGAGGCGCGTCCGGCGCAGGTGGCGTCGGTGCGAGACCGCTGCGTGGCGTGCCTCGACCGAGCCCGCGACCACCTCGGGCAGGAACGGCTGATAGGTCATGTACGGGCGGGGGTCGACCAGGACGAGCTCGACCTCGCCGCGCCGCAGCTCGCGCCGCAGGTCCTTCTCGAGCTCCCGGGCCACGGTGAACCCGGCGTAGCCCCCGCCGACGACGACGATCCGTTCCATCACGAGCCTCCTGGTGCTTGTGGGCGCCTCTCCGACGTCCCTACCCCTCCGACCGATCCGGACGTCGTCGCGTGACATGACGTGCGTCACGCCGGCCGCGAGGTCGCGGACCGTCGACGTGGGGACTGGCCGGCCGCGGTGTTTGACCCACCCCGTGGCGACGACCGACACTGGCGACCGTGGCCCCCGACGCACCCTCCTCGACCCTTGCCGTGGCGACCGAGGGCGAGCGTGCGCCGTCGGGCAGCGCGCCCGGGCCCGTGCCCACCCCGTACGAGGACCTCCTGCGCGACGTCCTCGCGCACGGCACGCCCAAGGGCGACCGCACGGGGACCGGCACGCGCAGCGTGTTCGGCCGCCAGCTCCGGTTCGACCTCGCGCAGGGCTTCCCGCTCGTCACGACCAAGCGCGTGCACCTCAAGTCCGTCGCGTACGAGCTGCTGTGGTTCCTGCGCGGCGACTCGAACGTGCGCTGGCTGCAGGAGCGCGGCGTGCGCATCTGGGACGAGTGGGCCGACGCCGACGGCGAGCTCGGACCCGTCTACGGCGTGCAGTGGCGCTCGTGGCCGACGCCGGACGGCCGCCACGTCGACCAGGTCGCGCAGGTGATCGAGCAGATCAAGGCGAACCCCGACTCGCGGCGGCACATCGTCTCCGCGTGGAACGTCGGGGAGATCGAGAACATGGCGCTGCCGCCGTGCCACGCGTTCTTCCAGTTCTACGTGGCCGACGGGAAGCTGTCGTGCCAGCTCTACCAGCGCTCGGCGGACCTCTTCCTCGGCGTGCCGTTCAACATCGCGTCGTACGCGCTGCTCGTCCACATGGTCGCCGCGCAGACCGGCCTCGAGGTCGGCGACTTCGTCTGGACCGGCGGCGACGTGCACATCTACGACAACCACGTCGAGCAGGTGCGCGAGCAGCTCACGCGCGAGCCGTACCCGTACCCGACGCTGCGCCTCGCGCCCCGCGACTCGATCGACGCCTACGAGTACGAGGACATCGAGGTCGTCGGGTACCAGCACCACCCGACGATCAAGGCGCCGATCGCGGTCTGATGCTCGGACTGATCTGGGCCCAGGCGCGCGACGCCGCCGGGCGGCCCGTCATCGGCGCGGGCGGCACCATGCCGTGGCACCTGCCCGAGGACCTCGCGCACTTCCGGCGCGTCACGTCGGGCCACCCCGTGGTCATGGGCCGCCGCACGTGGGACTCGCTCCCGCCGCGGTTCCGGCCCCTGCCCGGGCGCCTCAACGTCGTCGTCACGCGCCAGGAGTCGTGGGTGCCCGACGGCGGCCACCCCGCCGGCGAGGGCGGCGCGCCCGTGCGCGTGGCCGGGTCGGTCGACGCGGCGCTCGCGGACGCTCGCGCCGCGGCCCGCGCGAGCGGCTCCGACGAGGTGTGGGTCATGGGCGGCGCCCAGCTCTACGCCGCGACCGTCGCCGACGCGGACCGGTGCGTGGTCACCGAGATCGACACCGTGGTCGAGGGTGACACGTACGCGCCCGAGATCCCCGCGGGCAGCGTGCGCGACGTCGGGGAGTGGCAGGTCTCGCAGACGGGCACGCGGTACCGCGTCGTCGTCGTGTCTCGCTGATCAGACCCGCGCGACCGCAGCGTGCGGCTCAGAGCAGGCCGGTCGGTTCGATGGGGTCGAGGCGCGGCGGCGGGACGGGGTGGGGCTCCTCGAGCGTCTCGACGTGGGCGTCCTGCGGGGCGGTGAGCCGCGCGACCGCCGCGTCCAGGTTGGCGGTGATCGCCGTGACCAGGCCGTCGGCGTCCCGCTGCTCGAGGCGGGTCACGATCTCCTCGTGGGACGCCGCCGAGTCGGCACGCACGGCGTACTCGTCGCTCACGGTGAAGCTGGCGACGCGCACCTCGACGATGAGGGTGGTCATCCACCGCAGGAGCCACGGGTTCCCTCCCGCCGCGACGAGCGCCCAGTGCAGGTTGAGGTCGGCGTCGCCGATGCGGCGAGGGTCCTGGGAGGCTCCGGCCGTGACGAGCGCGTCGTACGCGGTGCGGACGGACGCGACGTCGGTCTCGGAGGCGCGGGCGACGGCGAGCCGCGCCGCGGCAGTCTCGACGCTGGTGCGCGCGGCGTAGAGCGCGGGGATGCGGTCGCGCCCGATGGTCACGACGCTCAGGCCGCGTCCCGGCGTCGCGGTGAGCAGGCCCTCCTGGACCAGCCGCTGGGCCGCCTCGCGGAAGGGGCCGCGGCTCACCCCGAGCTGCCCGGCGATCTCGACCTCGCGGATGGGTGAGCCGACGCGCAGCGCGCCGGAGTAGATCGCGTCGCGCAGCTCGCGCGCGATGAGGTCGACCGTCGACGGTCGGGTCACCGGCGAGAGGAACGGTGCGGTGAGCGGTGCGCGCGAGGCCGGGCTCATCGGCTCTCTCCCTCCGAGGTCGTGGTCGTGCGGTCGATCGAGGTCACGATCGGGTATCACATCATCCCCTGTCGGCGACGCTCGATCGGACGAACGCGCACGTGGGCATCGATTGTAGACAATCAGACGCTCTGACCGTTCGATTGTCGAACGGTCGACAGAAGGCTAACGTGGTCGACCGTCCAACCAGCCACGACCGTCACGCCCCGGCGTCGACGGGCACGAAGGGAACCATGACTTCCACGCGAACCACCGCGCACCGGCGCCGCGCCCTGCTGGGTGCCGGCACCGTCGTCCTCCTCGCCGCCACCGCAGCCTGCACGAGCGTCGACGGGGGTGGCGCCGGCGAGCCCGGGACCGCGTCCGCGGACGGCGGCGCGCTGGAGGCGCTCCAGGACCGCGGCACCATCACCGTCGGCTTCGCCGGGGAGGCCCCCTACAGCTACGAGGAGGGCGGGGAGCTCACCGGGGCGACCGTCGCGCTCCACCGCGCGATCTTCGCCGAGCTGGGGATCGAGACGGTCGAGGGTGTGAACACCGAGTTCGGCTCCCTCATCCCGGGGCTCACCGCGAACCGGTTCGACGCCGTCAGCGCCGGGATGTCGATCCTCCCGGACCGTTGCGCGCAAGCCGCCTTCAGCGAGCCGGAGTTCATGTACACCACCGCGTTCATGACGCCCGCGGGGAACCCCGACGGCCTGACGGACATGCAGTCCGCCGCCGACGCGGGTGTCCGGCTGGCAACGATGACGGGTGCCATCGAGGGCGACTACGCCCGAGAGCTCGGCATCGAGAACCTCGAGGTCGGCTCGCCGCAGGACGGTCTCGACGCCGTCGTCGCCGGGCGCGCGGACGCCTTCGCCCTCACCGGCATCTCGCTCAACCACCTCGCGGACAGCTCCGACGCCCCGGTGGAGGTCACCGAGTCGTTCGTCGCCGAGATCGACGGCGTCCCCCAGATCGGTGCCGGCGGGACCGTCTTCCGCACGAGCGACACCGCGCTGCTCGAGGCGTACAACGAGAAGCTCGCCGAGATCGTCGCCGACGAGGACCGCTATCTGGAGATCGTGGGGGAGTTCGGCTTCACCGCGGCCGAGCGTCCCGTGGAGGGCCTCACCACGGAGAAGCTCTGCGCCGGCGACCTCGACGCCCTCGCCACCGAGCTCGCCCCGGAGCTCGGCGCGGGCTCCTGAGGGACGCCGGGTGTCCGACAACCTCAGCACGCTGCTCGACGCGCTGCCGCGGCTCGGCGAGGGCGTGCTGGTCACCCTCCAGCTCACGCTGGGCGGTGCCGCGCTCGCTCTCGTCCTGGCGCTGCTGCTCGGTCTCGGCTCGCGTGCGCACCGCCTGTGGGTCCGTGGCCCGTCACGCGTCGTCGTGGAGTTCTTCCGCGGCACGTCGCTCGTCGTCCAGCTCTTCTGGCTCTTCTACGTCCTGCCGGTCTTCGGCTTCCGCATGGAGTCCCTCGCGTGCGGCATCCTCGCGCTCGGGCTCAACTACGGCGCGTACGGCGCCGAGGTGGTCCGCGGGTCGATCAACGCCGTGCCGCGCGGGCAGTGGGAGGCGGCGGTCGCGCTCGACCTCGGTCCCGTGCACCGGCTGCGCCGCGTGATCCTGCCTCAGGCGTGGGCGCTCATGATCCCGCTGCTGACCAACCTGCTGATCCAGCTCCTCAAGGGGTCCGCGCTCGCCACCTACATCCTGCTGCACGACGTCAACTACTTCATCGAGCAGCTCCGCCGCGGCACGCAGGACACGTTCTTCTCCTACTCCGTAGGCCTGCTCGTCTACTTCGCGCTCGCCTACGCGCTGACGCTCGGCATGAACGCCCTCGAGGTCCGGGCGAAGCACCGGCTCGGCCGCGGACCGTCGCTCCGTGAGGTGCTCCGCCTCGCACCGGTCCCGGCCACGGCGAGGGGAGGTGCCGCGTGAACGACGTCTGGAGCTGGGAACGTGCCGCGCAGGCGCTCCCGCCGATCCTGGAGGGCTTTCGCATCACGCTGCTCGCGACGGTCGTCGGCACGGCGATCGCCGCGGTGCTCGGACTCCTCGTCGCGTTGGTGCGACGCTCGCCGTCGCGGTGGGTCAGCGCCCCCGTGGGCCTCGTCGTGGAGTTCGTCCGGTCGACGCCGCTGCTCGTGCAGCTCGTGTTCGTCTATCTCATGCTGCCGGGCGTCCCGGCGCTGGTGGTCGGCTGCGCGGTGCTCGGCGTGCACTACGCGACCTACATGTCGGAGGTCTACCGGGCGGGGATCGACGCCGTCCCCCGCGGCCAGTGGGAGGCCGCGAAGGCGCTCGACCTGCCGCGGTCGCGCGTGTGGCGCGCGGTCGTGCTGCCGCAGGCGATCCGCAAGACGCTGCCGGGGCTGGGGAACTACGCCGTCTCCATGTTCAAGGAGACCCCGTTCCTCTTCGCGATCAGCGTCGTGGAGATGTTCACCGCCGCGCAGCAGTTCGGGGCCCGCACGTTCGTCTACACCGAGGCGCTCACGATGGTCGGCCTGCTCTTCCTCCTGGCGAGCTACCCGACCTCGCTCCTCGTCCGCAGATTGGAGAATCGCCTTGCCTGAGACCACCGCGCCCGAGGGTGCCCGCACGCCGGTCCCTGCGACGTCCCCCGCCCAGACGGCCTCCGTCGACCCCGACGTGGTCCCCATGATCGAGTTCCGGGGGGTCGTCAAGCGCTTCGGCGACAACACCGTGCTCGACGGGCTCGACTTCCGTGTCGCGCGCGGCGACCGGGTCACGCTCATCGGGCCTTCCGGGTCCGGGAAGACGACGATCCTGCGGCTCCTCATGACCCTCGAGGAGGCGGACGGCGGGATCATCCTCGTCGACGGCGACCCGTACACGCACGAGATGCGGAACGGGAAGCGGGTCGCGATCCCCGAGAAGCGTCGGCGCCCGATCCGGCGCCGCGTCGGCATGGTCTTCCAGCAGTTCAACCTCTTCCCGAACATGACCGTGCTGGAGAACATCGTCGAGGCGCCGATGCACGTGCTCGGCCTCACCCGCGCGCAGGCGACGGTCCGTGCGGAGGAGCTGCTCGAGCAGGTCGGGCTCGCGGACAAGCGCGACGCCCGCTGCACGCAGCTGTCCGGCGGCCAGCAGCAGCGTGTCGCGATCGCGCGGGCGCTCGCGATGGACCCGGAGATCCTCCTCCTCGACGAGGTGACGTCCGCTCTCGACCCCGAGATCGTCGCCGACGTGCTCGGCGTCCTGCGCGAGGTCGCGGAGACGACGGACATCACGATGCTCATCGTCACGCACGAGATGCAGTTCGCGCGCGACGTCTCGCACCGGGTGCTCATGTTCGACCACGGTCGCATCGTCGAGGAGGCCGACCCCGAGACGATGTTCACCTCGCCGCGGCACGAGCGCACCCAGGAGTTCCTCCGCGCCGTCCTCGGGGCCTGAGCAGTCGGCGACCCGGCTCAGGCAGGCTCGCCGACGCGCCCGAGCGCGTCGAGCACGAGGTCCCAGAATCGGGCGTGGTCGAGGGTGACCGCGACCTGTGTGCGGCACTCCTCGGGGCCGGGCTCGTCGCCGCGCAGGTCGGCGACGGTCATGCCGGTCGTCAGGCCCCCGTGCAGCTCGACGTCCAGTGGCGCGCGGCGCGTCGTCATGACCGACGGGTCGACGACGTACGCGATCGCGCACGGGTCGTGCACGGGCGGGGAGGGGAAACCCTGCGCGGTGCGGTACGTCGTGCCGTAGAAGTCGAGCAGCTCGCCGACGAATCGGGCCGGGGCGGTGCCGAGCGCGGCGATGCCGTCGCGCACGTCCGCCGTCGCGACGGCCTGGTGCGTGAGGTCGAGACCCACCATCGTCACCGGCCACGCCTCGGTGAGCACGACGTGCGCCGCCTCCGGGTCCGCGAGGACGTTGAACTCCGCGACCGGCGTCCGGTTGCCCACGTGGTACCCGCCGCCCATGAGGACGACCTCGCGGACGCGCGGCACGATCCTCGGCTCCTTGCGCGCCGCCATCGCGACGTTCGTCAGCGGGCCCGTCGGCACGAGCGTGATCTCGCCCGGCTCGGCCGCCAGGACCGTCTCGATGATGAGGTCCACCGCGTGCCGGTCGTCGACGGCGCGCCGCGGGGCGGGCAGCACCGGCCCGTCCATGCCCGAGTCGCCGTGGATGTCCGGCGCGACGATCCGGGGCCGGACGAGCGGACGGTCGCACCCGGCCGCGACCGGGACGTCGATCCCGGCGAGCTCCGCGACCGCGAGCGCGTTCCGCGTCACCTTCTCGAGCGTCTGGTTCCCGGCGACCGTCGTCACCGCGACCAGGTCGACGGCGGGGCTCCCGTGCGCGAGGAGCATCGCGATCGCGTCGTCGTGGCCGGGGTCGCAGTCGAGGACGATCCGGCGGGGCGGGGTCGTGCGGGAGTCAGGGGTCGGCGGGACGGGCTGGGCCGGGACGTGAGCGGACATCGACCCATCCTCGCGCGTCCCCGGGGCCGGGGCGGCCGCCGGGGCGCTTCGCCTCCGGGCGCCCGTGACGGCTAGGCTGTGCTGCGGCCCTGACCCGGGGCCACGCGCCTGTAGCTCAGGGGATAGAGCACCGCTCTCCTAAAGCGGGTGTCGCCAGTTCGAATCTGGCCAGGCGCACCGAGCAGGACAGAGGTCGAACGCCCGTCACCGACCCTGGCAGGTGTGCGCGTGCTGCGGGACGTCGGCCCGGTCGTCATCCGCACGACGCTCTGGTCAGTTGATGATCTCGCCGCGCTCCTCGGTCCGCAGAACCGTGAGGCGCGCGCGCCAGCTCGCGAGCTCCTCGGGGCTCAGGCGTGGCCACTCGGCGACCTCACGGACCACCCGCAGGGGCGCGCTGCTCCGGTAGGACCGCGTGGGGTTGCCCGGGAGCTTCTTGTCGGTGACGTTCGGGTCGTCCTCGAACGGGCCGGTCGGCTCGACCTCGTAGACACGCGGGGCGGCGTCGCCGGCCGCCAGCTCGGCGGCGAGCGCGGCGCCGCCGACGAGCGCGGTGAAGTAGACGTGGTTCATGACGATCTCGGGCCGGTAGTTCGACCGGAACCCCGCGGTCAGCAGATCACCTGCCCGCAGGTCGGCCTTCGTCCCGTGGAAGAACGGTCCCTCGTCCGGCACGTGGTTCACCCGCTCAGCGTAGACAGCACCGGGGCCGGTCGTGCGCGTCCCGGTGCGGCGCACGCGGAGCCCGCCTGGGCGACGGCCGCCGTTCGACCTCTGGTCGAGCGCTGGCCGGTCAGAGGCGCACCGGCTGCGGGCTTCTTCACGGGCCGGTGCCCCCTGCGGCACCTCGGCCGCAAGGACACCCTAAGAACCGTCTCCCCGTGCTCGCCACCTGTCGGACTTCACGGTTCGGGAGTACGGTCGAAGGGTTGAGTCTGGACCTGGCTCCTCATCCTCTGGAGAAGACGGAGCACCGACATGTCCGTAGACGACCATGCCATCGACCCATCCCTGACCCGCGAGACGGGCCAGAAGATCGGCCAGTACCGCCTCGACCTGAAGACCGGCACCTGGTGGTGGTCGTCGGAGACGTACCGGGTCCACGGGTTCGAGCCGGGCGACGTGGTGCCGACCACCGAGCTCGTCCTGGCGCACAAGCATCCCGACGACCGCGAGCACGTCCGTGCGGTCCTCGACCACGCCGAGGCCACGGGCGAGCCCTTCTCGAGCGTGCACCGCATCATGGACGCCCACGGCGTCGAGCGGTACGTCGTCCTCGTGGGGCAGGGGCGCCGGGACCGCGAGTCGGGTGAGGTCGTCGAGCTGCTGGGCTACTTCGTCGACATCACGACGACGGTCGCGGGGCGCGCGCAGGAGCGTGCGCGCCGGGACATCACCGCGGCGGCCGAGGGTCGTGGCCCGATCGAGCAGGCCAAGGGCATCCTCATCGCCGCGCACGGCGTGAGCGCCGACGAGGCGTTCGCCCGCCTCAAGCAGGTCTCGAACGACAAGAACGTCCGCCTGCGCGAGCTCGCGTCCGTCGTCGTCGACGAGGCGGGACGCGCCGGCGGGGACTGCGCCGAGCGCATCGACGCGATCCTGCGGTAGGCGCCGCAGACGGTAGAGCCCCGCACTCCCGGACGGGACTGCGGGGCTCTCGCGCGTGCGGACGCGGTCGGGTCGCCCCCGGTCCGGCTAGGCCGACGCGGGCGTCGGGGCGGGCGCGCTACCGGGCGTCGACGGCGTCGGCGCGGTCCCGGTGCTCCCGTCGCCCGTGCCGGTCTCCGCCTCGGACTCGGTACCGCCGCCGGTGCCCCCGGCCCCCTCGCCCGGGCCCGTCGAGGGCGTCGGGGCGGGTTCCTCCGGCGTCGTCGGGTCGGGGGTGGGGTCCACGGTCGGCTCCGGGGTGGGCGTGGGCGTGCTGGACGGCTCGTCGGACGGCGTCGTCGACGGCGAGGGGCTCGGGCCCGGCGTCGGCACGGTCGCGGGGCCCTGCGAGGGCGTGCTGGGCGCCGGCGTCGTCGGGTCCTCGGTGCTCGGGGTCCGCTGGTGGCTGATCGTCGTGCCCGACCCCTCGACGCCGCGGACGGCGTCCGCGAGGGGCTTGCCGAGGACGAGCTCGACGACGAGGACCACGCCCATCACGGCGACGAACAGCGCGAGCGCCGTCACGGTGAGCACGCGGCCGCGCCCGTACCGGTCGATGAGCCGCAGCCAGCGGTTCTGCCCACCCTCGGAGTCGTCCGTCCCGGCCGCCCCGGCCGCCTCGCCGTCGGCCCCTGCCGAGCCGACCGCGGTGGCCACCGCCGTCTCGACGCTGTCCGCCCGCGCGTCGGGCTCGACGGCCCCGCGAGGCACCGACGCGACCGCCGTGGTGGTGCGGGTACGGGTGGTGCCCGTGCCTGCGGTGGCCTGCACGACCTTGCCGACGACGGGCACGAGCTGCTCGCGCGTCTTCTGGATCGAGCGCGTGTAGACGTAGTTCGCGACGACGGTCAGCGCGCTGGCGATGCCGGCGCCGATGATCGTCCCGGCGGTCCCGAAGTAGGACAGGAGCACGGTGGTGCTCACCGCGGCGAGGGCGCTGGCGATGACCTGGGTGAGCGAGAGGCGGGCCGGGGCCTCGCGCTCCTTCTCGGGAGCCGGCTCCGCGGTGGTGCGTCCCGCGGGGTGTCCGGCGTCGGGGCCGGGCTCGTCGCGCGGGACGCGCGGGGCGTCGCGGTCGAGGCGGGGGTTCTCGGAGGGCGTGGTCACGTGGTGCTGGTTTCCGGTCGTCGGCGGGCTGGTCCGCCCGCCGCCACCGGCCGTGACGGCCGCGCGCCAGGGACCGGCGTCGGGCCACGGGCGTCCTTCCACGGTAGGACGTCCGTGTGGACCTCGCTCACGGGGGCCGTGCCCGGCCCTCAGAGGAACCGGGAAGATCCTGTGACGCCGCCGGTCAGCGCCCCGGACGCCGCACCCGCCGGACCCCAAGCGCCCCTGGTGCGCCGGACGGCGGGGAGGGTCGTATCCTGCCGGGAGTCGTCATGATCGTGCGGCGGCCGCCGAGCAGGGCGCCGTGTGATGCGCACCACACGGTTCGACGGCGGGCCGGCGGCCTGAGACCCGCGGAATGCCGCGCCTTCTGGTGGACGCCCGTCCAGGTCGTTCTCAGGCGTTTGTGCGGCTCGCCGGGTAGTCGTGCGTCCAGGGCCCCGAGCCGTGTTGACGCCTGGGCTGCGCGCCGTGCAAGATAGTTCTCGACAGCGCGCATCGCCTGCCCCCTGCGCGGTGCGCGCTGTTTCACACTTCTCCGGGAGAACATCTCGGAATTGCTCGGAAACGACGGCCTCGGAACACGAATTCTCGTGATCCGAGGCCGTTCGTCGTTCTCGCGCCGGCCCGCGCCCAGGTGTGGTCGCGGCCCGGCGCCGTGCGGCGCAGCGGGTCGCGTCCTCCCCGGCGCGCCGCGTCGAGCGGCGGGAGGCGGACGGTTAGCGTCGGAGGGTGAATGCCGCAGCCCGCACCAGCTCAGCCGCCCGGAGCGTGGCCGATCCTGCTCGGCTGCCCTCGACCCCTCCCGGCGGGACCGACCAGCCCGACGCCGAGGCCGCCGACGTGATGCCGTCGCGCCCCGTGCTCGTGCCCGAGCCCACGACGTCCGACCTCGTCGAGGAGGCGGTCGCCCGCTGGCGCGCCGGGCTCGTCGAGCTCGCCGGAGGGTCGTCGCTCGCCGACGTCTCCCTCCTCGGCGACGCCGTCGTCGACCTCACCGCCGCGCACCCCTCCGGCGTCGCCCAGCTCTTCGCGGGGCGGCCGACCCGGTTGTCGAACCTCTTCCGGGAGGGCGGCTCCCTGCCCGCCGCCCGCCGGCGGGCGCGCGCCGTCGTCGTGCGGGCCGCCGAGCACGCGCAGCGCTACGGCGTCGCCCCGACGTACCTCGCGATCGGCGTGGCGACCTGGACCCAGAGCCCGACGGCGCCCCTCGCCGAGGACGACGTCGCGGCGCTCGCCCGCGTCGCCGGCCGCGCGCCCACGGTGGTGCCCGCCGACGGCGACGCGAGCGGCCCGGCGGACGTCGAGCCCGCGGCGTCGGCACCCGACGCCGCCGACGCGCTGCTCGTGCGCCCCGGCGACCCGTCCGACGGCGTGCCGGGCCCCGAGGAGGAGCCCGCACCCCGGACGGTGCGCGCGCCCGTCCTGCTGCGCCCGCTCACCGTCACGCCCCGGGGCGACGGCGAGACGGACTACGAGCTCACGCTCGAGCCCACCGCCGAGATCAACCCGCTCCTCGCGCGCACGCTCCGGGCGCACGGCGCGCTCCTCGACCCCGTGACGCTGGCACGGTCCACGTTCACCGGCGCGGGCTTCGACCCGGGCGACGCGACCCGGCGGATCGCGGCCCTGGGGCAGGCGGTCCTCGACGACTTCGACCTCACCCACCGCGTCCTCGTCGGGACGTTCGTGCACCCGGGCCAGGTGCTGGTCGACGACCTCGACGAGCTCGCACCCGCGCTCGAGCGGCACGAGGTCGTCGCGGCGCTCGCCGGGGACGAGCGGTCCGCCGCTGCGCTGCGGGCCGACCTTCCCGCACCGCGCGTCGGCGACGCCGACCCCGTGCTCGAGCGCGGCGCGGGCGACCTCGACCCGTCCCAGCGGCACGTCGTCGACGTCCTCGCGACCGGCTCGCACCTGTTCGTCGATGCCCCCACCGGGTCCGACGTCGCGGGCACGCTCGCCGCCGTCGTCGCGGAGGCTGCGGCGTCGGGACGCCACGTCCTCTACGTCCCCGGCCACCGCCGCGCCGCCGACGCGCTGCTGGCCCGCCTCGACGCGCTGGGCCTCGGCGGGCTCGCGCTCGACGTCGCGCCCGAGCCGACGTGGCGCGAGACCGCCTCGCACCGCCTGCTCGCCGCGATGGCGACGGAGCCGGAGCCGGTCGAGGACGACGACCTCGTGCGCACGCGCGACGCCCTGCTCGGCGCGCGCGCCCGGCTCGCCGGGTACATCGAGGCGCTGCACCTCGTCCGCGACCCGTGGGGCGTGTCGGCCTACGACGCGCTCCAGGCGCTCGCCCGGCTCACCGCCGAGCGACCGGCGCCGGACACGCGGGTGCGCCTCTCGACGGAGGTCGTGCTCGGCGTCGGGCCGCAGCGCGAGCGGGTCGCCGCGGAGCTGCGCGAGGCCGCGATGCTCGGCGCCTTCACCGCGCGCGCGACGTCGACCCCCTGGCACGGCGCCGCGCTCACGACGCCGCAGGAGGCGCACGACGCCCTCGTGCGCGTGGAGCGGCTGCGCGCCCACACGCTCCCGCAGCTGCGCGCACAGGTCGAGCAGGTCGCGGAGCGCACCGGGCTCAACACCGCGACGACGCTCCGCCAGTGGGGCGACCAGCTCACGATGCTCGGCGGGATGCGCGGGACGCTCGACGTGTTCCAGCCGCTCATCTTCGAGCGCACCGCGCAGGACATGGTGGAGGCCACCGCGACGAAGCAGTGGCGCGAGCAGCACGGGATCGAGATGGGCTGGTTCGCGCGTCGCCGGCTGCGCCGTCAGGCACGCGACATGGTGCGGCCGGGCGTCCGCGTGCCCGACCTGCACGCCGCGCTCGTCGAGGTCCAGGCGCAGCGCGCCGTCTGGCAGGAGCAGTGCCCCCGTGGCGGCTGGCCCGTGCTGCCCGAGGGGCTGTCGGCCATCGAGGACACGCACGAGGCCGTCCGGATCGACGCCGAGGAGCTGGAGCCGGTGCTCGCGGGCACGCCTGCGGGCGGCGGGCTGCTCGACACGCCGCTCGACGCGCTCGCCGCCCGCCTCGACGCGCTCGCGGAGGACGCCGCCGCGCTCGACGCGCTCCCGGCGCGGACCGCGATCCAGCACCGGCTCACCGACCTCGGCCTCGGCGAGCTCCTCACCGACCTCGCGGCGCGCCGCGTCGAGCCCGACGAGGTGGGCCCCGAGCTGGAGCTCGCCTGGTGGAGCTCGGTGTTCGAGCAGATCCTCGCGCAGGACCAGGCGCTCGCCGGGCAGGACGGCGCGGGCCTCGACGCGCTCGCGCGCAGGTTCCGCGAGCTCGACCGCGCGCACGTCGCGTCCCTCGCGGCGCCCGTCCGGGCGGCGGTCCGCGACCACCTCGGGACCGCGATGCGCGAGCACCGTGACGAGGCGGAGGCCCTCTTCACCGAGCTGCTCGAAGGGCGGCTCGTGAGCCTGCGCGAGACGGCGGAGCAGCACCCGGCCGTGCTGCGCCGGCTGCGCCCCGTGCTCGTCGCCACGCCGACGCTCGTCCCGCACCTCGTGCCGGCGACCCGCACCGTCGACCTCGTGGTGCTCGACGCGATCGAGCACACGCCCGTCGAGCTCGTGCTGTCGGCGCTCGCGCGCGGGCGCCAGGTCGTCGCCGTCGGCGACCCGCGGGCGGCGTCCACGGACACCGTGCGCGAGCTCGCCGAGCTCCTGCCCACGGTCGCGCTGCTCGCCGACGGCTCGCGACGCGACCCGTTCGTCACCACGTTCCTCGCCGAGCACGGCTACGCGGGCGTCCTGCGCCCGTCGCCGCTGCCGCGCGCGGAGGTCCTCGTCCAGCTCGACGTCGTCGACGGCGCCGGGATGCCCGACACGGCGTCCGGCGCGGTCGAGAGCACGCAGGCCGAGGTCGACCGCGTCGTCGAGGTCGCGATCGAGCACGCGCTCACCCGGCCGGACGAGTCCCTCGCGATCGTCACCGTCACGCCCCTGCACGCCGACCGCATCCGCGACGCGCTCCTCGTCGAGGTCCGGCAGAACCCGGCGCTCGCCGGGTTCTTCTCCGGCGCCCGCGCGGAGCCGGTCGTCGTCGCGGACGTCTCCGGCGTCGCCGGGCTCGTGCGCGACACGATCGTGCTGTCCGTCGGCTTCGGGAAGACCCCGCACGGCCGCGTGCTGCACCGGTTCGGCATCCTCAACACCCCGGGCGCCGAGGCCATGCTGCTCGACGCCGTCGGGGCGACACGCCGGCGTCTCCACGTCGTCTCGTGCTTCACGGCGGGCGACCTCGACCCGGAGCGACTGCGCGGCGCGGGCGCCCGGCTGCTCGCCGAGGTGCTCGACCTGGCCGAGCAGCGCAGCGGCGCCGCCGACCAGGTCACGCTGGGCAACGGCGTCGACCTCGGCGGCAGCCCCGACCGGCTCGTCCTGGACCTCGCCGAGCGGCTCTGGCGCGCGGGGCTCGTCGTCGAGACCGACTACGGCATCGGCGACGGCGACCGCATCCCGCTCGTCGTCGGCCACCCGGACCTGCCCGGCGAGCTCCTCGTCGCCGTCCTCACCGACGACGCGGCCTACGTCGCCGAGCGCAGCGTCCGCGTGCGCGACCGGCAGGTCGCCGAGCGGCTCGAGCGCATCGGCTGGACGGTCGCGCAGGTCTGGTCCGCCGCCGCGTTCCTCGACCCCGCCAAGGAGGCCGAGCGCATCCGGCGGGTCGTGCAGGCCGTGCGCGACGCGCGGCTCCCGGAGACGGGCGGCGTCGCGCAGACGGGCGGGGGCGACCGGATCGTCGTCGTGCCGGTGATCGACGACGACGAGCAGCACGGCGACGAGGACCTGTAACCCCGCCGGTGGGACCATGGGACGCGTGAGCACGACCGCCGACCCGAGCCCCAACCCGTCGCACCTACCCGACGACGGGCGCGACCGTCCCGAGCCCGAGGCCGGGCGCCGTCGGCGTCCGCGGCGGGCCGTGCGGCGGGGGACCGAGAGCACGGTGGTGCCCGGCACGAGCGCCGACGAGCGGGCCGAGGGCTGGGGCGACGAGTCAGCCCCCCGCCGCGGCGTGCCGGGCGAGAACGACGACCGCCTGCTGGGCGACGTGCCGCCCCACTACGGGCGCCACTGACGGCTCGCCGGGCGACCGGCTGAGCGGCGTCAGAGGTGCCGCGGGGGCGTCGGCCCGCCGGGCGTCGTCCCGCCGGGCGCCGCGCCGGGGCCGCTGCCGGCCTGGGCGGCGAGAAGGTCGCGGATCTCCTGGAGCACGCGCACGTCCTCGGCAGGTGCCTCGGGCTCGGGCTCCTCGTCCTTCTTGCGGCGCTCCGCGAGCTTGTTCATCGGCAGGACGATGACGAAGTAGAGGGCGACGGCGATGATGAGGAACTGGAGGATCGCGTTGAGGACCCCGCCGACGGAGATGACGGAGGGCGGGATGTCCTTCGCCTCGTTCCCCGCGCGCAGCGTGATGTCCCACAGGCCGGTGAGGTCGGGCTTGCCGAAGATCGCCCCGATGAGGGGGTTGATGAAGTCCTCGACGATCGCCGTGACGACCCCGGAGAACGCGGCCCCGATGACGACGCCGACCGCCAGGTCGATCGCGTTGCCGCGGAGCACGAACTCCTTGAACCCTTGGAACACGCCCTTCATGTGCTGCTTCCCTCTCCTGTCGACGGGCACGCGTGGCGGCGGCGCCACGACACGTGCACGCGTGATCCTGCCAACGGGCGCGGCGACCGGCAACGGCTTCGCCCGGCGGGTCGGCGGTCTCACGGAGTCGTCACGGGACCAGGACGGCCGTGACCGGGGCGTGCCCGGACCGCGCCGCCAGCCGGACGGCCTCCTCGGGGCGCACCGCGACGAGGGTCACGACGTCGGAGCCTGACCCACCGGTGCCGAGCAGGCCGCCGCCGTCGTCGGGCTCGGGTGCCGGCACGACGACCGCGGCGCGGGCCAGGTACGGGTCGTCCGGGGGAGCGGACCCCGTCTCCGCGGGTTCCGTGGGTGCCGGGGCGAGCGCGGGGTCGCCCGCGGCCAGCAGGTCGACGCGGTCGCCCGGCTCGAGGAGCGCGGCGACGCCCGGGTCGAGCCGGACGGGGGCGACCACGGTCCCGTCGGGCGCCCCGGCGGCGAGCTCTCCTCCGCCGACGAGGCCGTCCTGGAGGAGCGTGCCCTCCGGCAGGGCGACGGTCGCGCGGCGTCCGACGACGTCGTCGGCCCGGGCCGGTGCCCCGGCGGGCAGGAGGGAGGCCGGGACGTGGTCCACCCGCACGTCGGGTGCCGCGAGCGTGGTGCCGGGCGGCACGGCGCGGGCCGTCACGACGGCGGGAGCCGTCGGCGGGGGTGGGGGCCGCAGCGCACCGACGACGACCGACGCGGCGAGCCCGCAGCACAGCGCGGCGACCACGAACCGGGACCGCCACCACAGGCCGTGCAGCAGCCGCCGTCGGGCGGCGGCGCGGCCGGGGTGGGCTGACGGGTCGGGCGGGCGGGAGGAGCGAGGCATGGCGCGACCGTAGCCGCGCGCGGCGAGCCGGTGGCCGCGGTGCGCGGCGGTCTGTGGACGACGCGGCACGCGGGCCGCGCACCGTGAGCCGACCGACCCGCTGTGGTCGGCCGCGCACCGGTGCGGTGCCACGACGGAGCCCGGGCGCGTCAGGGGAGAGCGACCCGACGGCGCCGCGTCAGGTCAGGACGACGCGGCAGAGCTGCTCGACGCGCCGCCCGAGCCCGTGCCGCCCGACGACGAGGACGACCCCGCCGACGACGACGAGGACGAGGACGTGCTGGACGTCGAGGCGGCGGGCGCCGTCGACGTCTTCCCGCCGGACCGCGAGTCCGTGCGGTAGAAGCCGGAACCCTTGAACGTCACGCCCACGGAGGAGAACACCTTGCGCAGGCGGCCCGAGCACTCGGGGCACACCGTGAGGGCGTCGTCGCTGAACGACTGGTGGATGTCGAAGGCGTGACCGCAGGCGGTGCAGGTGTAGGCGTAGGTGGGCACGGGTTCTCCTCGTTCACGAGACGGCCGTCGAGGCGGCCACCGGCGGGTCGGGATCGGGACGGTCTCGGCCTGGTCGACGGTGTCAACACCGCCTGGCACTCGAAACTTCCGAGTGCTAATCATACGCGGACCGGCGCCCGGGCAGGGCCGGGGTAGTCTCGCATCCGTGTCTGCGCACGAACCCGCCGAGGCCCCCGCCGGTGACCCCGCCACCGGTGCCGACCCCGCGACCCCGGGCGAGGCCGCGGCCCCGCCGCGGCGCCGTCGCCGGTCCACGCGACGGCGCGTCCTGATCGGCGTGGCGGCACTGCTCGTCGTCGCGCTCGTCGCAGGTGCCGCGTTCGTCGTGGTCACCGTCCGGCGCCCGCTCCCGCAGGCGTCCGGCGAGATCTCCGTGCCCGGCCTCGGCAGCGAGGTGACCGTGCTGCGCGACGCCCAGGGCGTGCCGCAGATCTACGCCGACACCCCCGAGGACCTCTTCCGCGCCCAGGGCTACGTCCAGGCGCAGGACCGCTTCTTCGAGATGGACTACCGCCGGCACGTCACGTCGGGGCGGCTCGCCGAGCTCGTCGGCGACAACCCGGACGCGATCGCCGCCGACACCGTGACGCGCACGTTCGGCTGGCGCCAGGTCGCGGAGGAGGAGTGGGACGTCGTCTCCCCCGAGACGAAGGCGTACCTGCAGGCGTACGCGGAGGGCGTGAACGCCTACCTGGAGGACCGCAGCCCGTCGGAGATCGCGCTCGAGTACACGGTGCTGGGGCTGCAAGTCGACGTCGCCGAGCCCGAGCCCTGGGACCCGGTCGACTCGCTCGCGTGGCTCAAGGCGATGGCCTGGGACCTGCGCGGCAACTACGACGACGAGCTCGACCGCGCGCTGGCCTACGGCACGCTCCAGGACACGGCGCGCGTCGCGGAGCTGTTCCCCGCCTACCCGTCCGAGCTCAACGCGCCGATCCTCGACCCCGGCGAGCTCGAGAACCCGCAGGAGGTCGCGCTCGACCTGGGCCCGCAGGCCCGCGCCGAGTACGGCTCCGACCACCTCCAGGCCGCGCTCGAGGCCGCGGACCGCGCGCTCGGCGCCGTCCCCGTGCTCATCGGGCGCGGCGAGGGCACCGGCTCGAACTCGTGGGTCGTCTCCGGCGAGCACACGGCGTCGGGCAAGCCGATCCTCGCGAACGACCCGCACCTCGCCCTCGGGGCACCCGGTATCTGGGCGCAGGTGGGGCTGCACTGCAACGAGGTCTCCCCGGCGTGCGGGTTCGACGTCGCGGGCTTCTCGTTCGCCGGCTTCCCCGGCGTGGTCATCGGGCACAACGCCCAGCTCGCCTGGGGCCTGACGAACATGGGCGCCGATGTCACCGACTTCTTCGTCGAGCGCGTGCGCGACGACACCTACCTCCGCGGCGACGAGTGGGTCCCGCTGGAGTCCCGCACCGAGACGCTGCGCGTCGCCGGGGGCGACGACATCGAGATCGAGGTCCGCTCGACGCTCCACGGGCCGATCGTCTCCGAGGCGATCCCGGCGACGGACGCGGCCGTCGACACGCCCGCGCTGGACACGCGGCTGGGGGAGTACGCCGTCGCGCTCCAGTGGACCGCGCTCGAGCCGGGCCGCACCGCCGACGCCGTCTTCGCGTTCAACCTCGCGCAGGACGCCGAGGACATGCAGGCGGCCGCCGCGCTCTTCGAGGTGCCCGCCCAGAACATCGTCTTCGCGACGGCGGACGGCCACATCGGCTACCAGGCGCCCGGGAAGATCCCGGTCCGCCAGGCGGTCCCCGACGCCGAGGTGCCCTCCGACGGCACGTGGCCGCGCGACGGCTCCGACGAGCGCTACGACTGGCAGGGCTACGTCCCCAGCGAGCAGATGCCGCGCGTCGTGGACCCGGCCGAGGGCTTCATCGTGGCCGCCAACCAGGCGGTGCTGCCGGACGGCGTCGCGCCGTTCCTCACGACCGACTGGGACTACGGGTACCGCTCGCAGCGCATCCGCCAGCTCCTGGAGGCCGAGATCTCGGCCGGGCGCACCGTGGACGTCGACACGATGAACGAGATCCAGGTCGACGACCGCAGCCCGTACGCCGAGGTGCTCGTCCAGGCCCTGCTCGAGCAGGAGATCGACGACGACTTCGCCGCCGAGGGCCAGCAGCTCCTCGCGGACTGGGACTACCGGACCGACACCGACTCCGCCGCGGCGGCGTACTTCGCGGCCGTGTGGCGGAACCTGCTCCAGCTCACCTTCTGGGACGACCTGCCCGAGTCGGCGCGGCCGGGTGGCGGCAGCCGCTGGCTCGCCGTCGTGCAGAACCTCCTCGAGAACCCGACCGACCCGTTCTGGGACGACCGCCAGACCGTCAGCGTCGTCGAGACGCGCGACGAGGTGCTCACGCAGGCGCTCGTCTCCGCGCGCCTCGACCTCACCGTCGAGCAGAGCAAGCAGCCGTCGGACTGGGCGTGGGGCAAGATCCACGTGCTCGCCCTGAAGCACCCCGTGCTGGGCGGCGAGTCGATCCCGGGGCCGGTGCGCGACTACGTCAACCCGACCCCGGTCGGCATGCCCGGTGGGTCGTCGATCGTCAACGCGACCGCATGGGACGCCGCGTCCGGGTCGTTCGACGTGACGGCCGGGCCGTCGATGCGCATGGTCGTCGACCTCGGCGACCTCGACCGCTCGACGTGGGTGACCGTCACGGGCACCTCCGGGCACCCGGCGTCGAAGCACTACGCGGACCAGCTGAAGACCTGGTCCCGCGGCGAGACGTACGCGTGGCCGTTCTCCACCGAGGCGGTCGCCGAGGCGAGCAAGGACGAGCTCACCCTCGTGCCGTAGCGGAGCCGCCGGCGCCTCCGCCCCGTGCGCGGGCGCGGTGGCGGACGGCGTGAGGGCGGACGGCGCGGCCCGCTACGGCAGCCAGCGCCAGCCGAGGGGCGTCGCGACGGCGTCGACCGTGCGGTCGTGCGGCTCGACCGGGAGCGGTCGGTCGCTCGCGTCGTAGACCTCCTCCGGGAACACGACGGCCACGACCTTGGTGCCGGGGCGCACGTGCTCGAGCGCGCGGTCGTACCACCCGCCGCCCTGGCCAAGCCGGACGCCGCGCGAGTCGACGGCGAGCGCGGGCGCGACGACGACGTCGGCCTCGGCGATGGCCTCCGGACCCAGGGTCGGGGTGCCGGGCTCGGGCGGGCGCCCGGGCGCGCGGACCTGGAGGTCGGCGGGCCCGTCGTAGACCGCCCAGTCCCGCTGGAGCCCCGCGCCGAGCACGGGGAGCAGCAGGCGGACGCCGCGCGCGGCGAGGCGCTCGAGCATCGCCGACGTGCCGGGTTCACCCGGGCGCGCGGCGTAGGTTGCGACGCACGTGGCGGCGGCGACCTCGGGGATGGTCTCGACGACGTCGGCGATGGCGGCGTCCGCTTCCTTGCGGAGCCGCTCCGACCGCGCCTGACGGTGGGTGCGGATGGCCTTGCGGAGGATCTCCTTCGCGTCCTCGGCTTCGATGCTTCCGTGCAGGGGGTATGGCTGGACCGGGCCACTCATGTCCCTATTGTCACCCGGCGCGCGCGTCCGCGCCGACGCCGCGCGGGTGACCTTCGGCCCCGGAGGCCCGGAGCGGGTTCCGCGGACGCGTCCCGGGTGCCTATGATCGGAGGGAGCCAGTAGTTCGGACTCCTGACAAATGGGTCGCCGTCCGACAGAGGTGCCGACAGTGAGGACGCCATGACCGCGACGACCGCGAACCCCACCGAGACCACCCCACGAGGGGGCGCCCACCCGAGGACCGGTCGTGCCGCCGTCGTGCTCGCCGCGGGCCACGACGACGCGTCGCGCGAGCTCCTGTCGCGGCCCTTGGGCGACGCGACGGTCGTCGAGCTGGCGGTCGCGAACGTCCGCCGCGTCGTCGACGCGGGCCGCATCGTCGTGGTCGTGTCGCCCGACGACCCGACCGTGCGCGAGCTGCTCGGCGAGGACGTCGTCTACGTGGAGCAGGAGTCGCCGCTCGGCACGGGCGACGCGGTCCTCGCGGCGCGCGAGGCGATCGCGTCGGTGCTCGGGCCGGGCGTCGACGAGCCGGTCCTCGTCGCCTACGCGGACACGCCGCTGCTGCGCTCCGAGTCGCTGCTCGGGCTGCTGACGCGCCACACCCTCACGGGCGCGGACCTGTCGCTGCTCTCCGCCGTCGTGGACGACCCGGACGGCTACGGGCGCGTGGTCCGCGCCGGGGGCGAGATCACGGCGATCCTCGAGTCGTCCGAGGTTGCCGACGCCGCGCCCGAGCCGCGCACCGAGATCAACGTGGGCGCGTACGTCGCGGCGCCCCGCCTGCTGTTCGGCGAGCTCGAGCGCATGGCGGCCGACGGCGAGCACCGGCTCACCGAGCTCGCGCGCCGCGTCATCGGGGCGGGCAAGCGCATCTCGTCGTACCGCATCGTCGACGTGGACGAGGTCCGCGGCATCAACACCCCGGACGAGCTAGCCCAGGCGGCGGACATCGTCCTCAAGCGCCTGTTCGTGCCGAAGAAGAACACGGACACGAAGATCGTGTTCGGCACCGGCGGCTGGCGCGCGGTCATCGGCGAGGGCTACACGCTCGCCAACGTGCGCCGGCTGTGCCAGGCCATCGCGAACGAGACGATCCGCCGCGGGCTGGACGGGAAGGGCGTCGTCATCGGCGGCGACCGCCGCTTCCTCTCGCGCGAGTCGGCCATCGCCGCGGCCGAGGTCTTCGCGGGCAACAACATCGCCGTGACGCTCCTGCCCGACGACGTCCCGACCCCGCTCGTGACCTTCGCCGCGCCCTACCTCGGGGCGGCCTACGGCATCATCGTCACCTCGAGCCACAACCCGCCCGAGTGGAACGGCATGAAGGTGTTCCGCCAGGACGGCTCGCTCCCGCTCGACGACGAGACGGACCGCTACCAGGACGAGGCGAACGCGCTGTCGGTCGACGACGTCATCACGCTCGACATCGACGTGGCCCGCCGCACGGGCGTCGTCGTCGACCGGTCGCTCACGGACCCGTACGTCGACGCGATCGAGCGGATCATCGACGTCGAGGCCGTGCGCGGCTCGGACCTGCAGGTCGTCGTGGACCCGATGTACGGCACGAGCCAGCTCACGCTCGGCACCATCCTGTCCGACATGCGCGTGCGGTCGGAGTTCATCCACGCGGCGCACAACCCGCTGTTCGGGGGCGTCGCGCCGGCACCGGACCTCCAGCGCCTCAGCACGCTCGTGACGATGATCCAGCAGGGCGGCGGCCGCTACGACCTCGGCATGGCGACGGACGGCGACTCGGACCGCATCGGGATCGTCGACGAGACGGGCGAGTACATCTCGACGAACGACCTGCTCCTCCTCCTGTACTGGTACCTGCACGAGGTGCGCGGGGAGAAGGGCGGCGTGGTGCGCAACCTCGCGACGACGCACCTGCTCGACCGGCTCGCGGCGCACTTCGGCGAGGAGTCGCGCGAGGTCAAGGTCGGGTTCAAGCACGTCACCGCGGGCATGGCGGAGATCGGCGCCGTGCTCGGCGGCGAGTCGTCCGGCGGCCTGACGATCCGCGGCTGGATCCTCGGCAAGGACGGCATCTTCGCGTGCGCCCTCGTGGCCGAGATGCTGGCGCGCACGGGCAAGCGGATCTCCGAGCTGCGCGCGATGCTCTACGAGATCACCGGTCGCCTGTACACGCTCGAGGCGGGCGTGCCGGCCACCCCGGAGATGCGCGTCGAGGTGCCGCGCCGGCTCGAGGCGCAGCCCCTCACGCACGTCGGGCCGTACCCGGTCGTCTCGGTCTCCCACCTCGACGGCACCAAGATCCTCCTCGAGAACGACAACTGGGCGCTCCTGCGGTTCTCCGGGACCGAGCCCGTCCTGCGCATGTTCGTCGAGGCGGACACCCCCGAGAAGGCCGCCGAGCTCCTCGAGTGGCTGCAGGGGTTCGTCACCGCGGGCGTCTGACGCCCGCGCCCCCACCCGGCACCCCGCCGCACCCAGCCCCCAGCCCCACCCCAGACAGGAACCAGAGCAACGATGCGCTACGGCCACTTCGACACCGCGCACGACGAGTACGTCGTCGAGCGCCCCGACGTCCCCGTCTCGTGGACGAACTACCTCGGCACCCGGGACATGTGCACGGTCCTGTCGCACCACGGCGGCGGGTACTCGTACTACAAGAGCTCGCAGTACGGGCGCATCTCGCGCTTCCGCCAGAACGGGGTGCCGCTCGACCGCCCCGGGCACTACGTCTACCTGCGCGACGACGCGGACGGCGACTACTGGTCGGTGTCCTGGCAGCCGGTCGGCAAGCCGTTCGTCGGGCCGGACGAGGAGCTCGACCCGGCCGGCGGCGCGGGGCGCTGGACCACGCGCCACGGCCTGAGCTACACGACCTTCCGCTCCGAGTACAAGGGCATCGACGCCGAGCAGACGGTCTTCATCCCGCTCGACGACGACGTCGAGCTGTGGGACGTGCGCGTCACCAACACGACGGACGAGGTGCGCGAGCTCACCGTCGGGTCGTACGTGGAGTTCTCGTTCCACACGATCACGATCGACAACCAGAACCTGCAGATGTCGCTCTACGCGTCCGGCTCCTCGTACGAGGACGGGATCATCGAGTACGACTTCTACTACGAGCCCTGGACGTACCACTACTTCGCGTCGAGCGAGACGCCGTCGTCGTACGACTCGCTGCGCGACAGCTTCATCGGCCCGTACCGCACCGAGAGCAACCCGGTCGCGATCGAGCGGGGCGAGGGCTCCAACGCGAGCGCGACGACGCAGAACCACTGCGGCGCGCTGCTGCACAAGGTGACGCTCGCGCCGGGCGAGACCAAGCGCCTCGTCTTCATGCTCGGCTACGGCTCGCGCGACGCGGCCGGTCGCGCGATCCAGGCGAAGTACTCGGACGTCGCGGCCGTCGACCACGAGCGCGAGCGCCTGCGCGACTACTGGCGCGCCAAGCAGGACAAGCTGCGCATCCGCACGCCCCACGAGGGCATGAACACGATGATCAACGCGTGGACGCTGCTCCAGGCGGAGACGTGCGTCGTGTGGTCGCGGTTCGCGTCGTTCGTCGAGGTGGGCGGACGCGCCGGGCTCGGCTACCGGGACACGGCGCAGGACGTCATGAGCGTCATCCACTCGAACCCAACGAAGACGCGGCAGCGCATCGTCGAGCTCCTGCGGGCCCAGACGGAGGCCGGCTACGGCCTGCACCTGTTCGACCCCAAGGCGTTCGACCCCGACGCGGAGAAGCTGCCCGACGTCCCGTCGCCGACGATCGTCCCGACGGTCGACCCGAAGGACCTCATCCACGGCCTCGAGGACACGTGCTCCGACGACCACCTGTGGCTCGTGCCGTCGGTCGTGGAGTACGTCAAGGAGACGGGCGACCGCGCGTTCCTCGACCTGGAGATCCCGTTCGCCGAGGGCACGCCCGCGACCGTCTACGACCACCTCGTCCGCGCGCTCGAGTTCTCCGCCGAGCAGGTGGGCCAGAACGGCGTCGCGCTTGGCCTGCGCGCCGACTGGAACGACTGCCTCAACCTCGGCGGCGGCGAGACGTCGCTCGTGACGTTCCTCCACGCGTGGGCGATCGGCGCGTTCCTCGAGGTCGCGGAGCCGCTCGCGGCGGCGGGCGACGAGCGCGCCGAGGCGGACGTCGTGCGGTTCACGGCGGAGCGCGAGCGCATCGCGAAGGTCGCGGACTCGCAGCTCTGGGACGGGCGCTGGTGGATCCGCGGGTACACGCGCGACGGCGTGAAGATCGGCTCGGCGCAGAACGACGAGGGCAAGATCTTCCTCGAGCACCAGGCGTGGCCCGTCATCGCGGGCATCACGAGCCAGGAGCGCGGCGAGGCGTCGATGGACGCGGTGCGCGAGCTCCTCGGTTCCGAGTACGGCAACCACCTCAACTGGCCGGCGTTCACGAAGGTCGACGACACGGTCGGCTTCGTGACGCGCGTGTACCCGGGCATCAAGGAGAACGCCGCGATCTTCTCCCACCCGAACGCGTGGCCGATCATCGCCGAGGCGATGCTGGGCCGCGGCGACGAGGCGGTGCAGTTCTACGACGCGATCCTGCCGTACCACCAGAACGACAACATCGAGGTCCGCGGGGCGGAGCCCTACGCGTACGTCCAGTTCCTCTACGGCCGCGACCACGAGTGGTTCGGCAAGGCGCAGAACCCGTGGCTCACGGGCACGGCCGGCTGGATGTACACCGCCGTGACCAAGTACGTGCTCGGCGTCCGCCTCGCGCTCGACGGCCTGGTCGTCGACCCGTCGATCCCGAAGGACTGGGACGGGTTCGAGGTGCGTCGCGAGTGGCGCGGCGCCGTCTACGACATCGAGGTCCGCAACCCGGACCACGTGTCGAAGGGCGTGCGCTCGGTGACGGTCGACGGCGTCGAGCACGACCCGGCGACCCCGATCCCGGCGCTGCCCGCGGGCACGGAGGCGAAGGTCGTCGTCACGCTGGGCTGAGGACGGGCCGAGCAGGGGTCTGAGCAGGGGGACACCACCGGATGCCCGCGTCACCGGTCGGTGGCGCGCGGGCGCCCGGTGGTGTCACCCTGTGCACCGAGGGCCGGGCGCACCGCCGGTCCTCGTCGCCAAGCCCACCGACAGGCCGAGGACGGTACACCGCCGCATGACCCACAAGATCGCGCGCGGCTGGACCGTCGCCAAGCCGTGGCCCGTGACGCTGCGGGACGACACCCTGGGCGGGTCCGTGGTCCTGCGTCCGCTGCGGCGCCGGGACGCGAACGCGTGGATGCGCCTGCGCGCGCGCAACGCGGACTGGCTGGAGCGCTGGGAGGGCACGTCGCCGCGCCCCGGCACGCCGGGCGGGCCGCCCACGTTCGCGGAGTACGTCCGGGTCCTCTCGGCGCAGGCGCGCGCCGGGTCGTCGCTGCCGTTCGCCGTCGAGCTGGACGACGAGCTCGTCGGCCAGCTCACCGTGTCGTCCATCACGTACGGCTCGCTGTGCGGCGCGAGCATCGGCTACTGGGTGAGCGAGCACGTCGCGGGCCGCGGCGTCATCCCGACCGCCGTCGCGATGGCCACGGACTACTGCTTCACGATCCTCGGCCTGCACCGGATCGAGATCAACATCCGCCCGGAGAACGGCCCGAGCCTGCGCGTCGTGGAGAAGCTGGGGCTGCGCGACGAGGGGGTCCGCGAGCGCTACCTGCACATCCAGGGGGAGTGGCGCGACCACCGGACGTTCGCCGTCACGAGCGAGGAGGTCCCGGACGGCCTCCTCGCGCGCTGGCAGGCGACACGCCGCGAGAGCATCTGAGCCGCCCGACACGCCGGGGCGCGTGCGGAGCGTGGCCGCAGGCCTCGCCTACGGTCGTGATGTGGAATCGGCCTCGGGGATCGTCGCGCTCGCGGTGTTCCTGCTGTGGGTCGGCTTCTACGTCCCGCACCGGGTGCGTCACCGGCAGCAGCTGCTGGACGCGCGCACGGACGACCGCTTCTCCGGCTCCCTGCGCGTCCTGGCCGTCGCCGGCCCGGGCGGCGGGGGGTTCGACCGCTGGGACGCCCGGCTCGACGGCGTCACGACCGTCGCGGCGATCGCCTCCGGTCCCGCCGGAGCCGGCGGGCGCCCCCTGCTCGGGGCAGCCGGGACGCAGAGCCGGCCCGAGGGCCGGACGCACGACGAGGAGGGAACGCACGCCATGGGGAGCACCGTCAGCGCGTCACCCTCGCGCGGGGCACCGCCGCGCCGTCAGCCGGCCTCCGAGCAGTCCCGCCTCGAGCTCCTCGAGCGGCGCGCCGCCGCCGCGCGCCGTCGTCTCGCGCTCACGGTCGTGCTGCTCCTCGCGACCGTCGGGGTGTGGGTCGTCGTCGCGCTCGGGCTCGTCCCGTGGTGGGCGGGCGTGGTCCCGACGGCGTTCCTCGGGCTCGTGCTCGTGCTCGGCCGTCGTGCGGTGCTCGCCGCCCAGCGGTCCGACGCCGCGTGGCTGGCCGAGCGTCGTGCCGCGGCCCGCGCGGCGCGCGGCGCCGTGCTCGGCGCACCGCCCGCCCCCCGGGGTGCGCGCCCGCGCGTCACCGGGCGCGCCGTGCACGGGTCGCAGGTGAGCACGCAGATGATCCCGCGCGTCACGCCGCAGGACCTCGCGCGGGCGAACGCCGCGGCCTCCGCGGACGCCGGCGCGCCGACCACGACGGGCGCGTCGTCCCGCGAGCGGGCCACCGCGTCCGGTCCGGCCGAGGGTCCCGCGTCCGAGGAGCCCGCCCCAGCGGCCGACGACCCGACCACCGTTCGCGAGACGACCCCGGTCGTCGAGGTCGAGGCCGTCGACGCGGAGCGCGTCCCGACGGGCCGCGCGTGGGACCCCGTGCCCGTGCCCCCGCCGACGTACACCATGAAGCCCACGGCGCCCCGCCGCGAGCCCGCCCCGCTCACGGACGACGACGTCGTCTCGCCCACGGTGCCGGCCCGCGTCGAGCCGGTGGTGGCCGCCGACGCCCGGTCCGGCGCCCCGACCCCGGCCGCGGGCGACGAGCGCAAGCCGTCCACGGAGACGCTCGGCCTGGACCTCAACGAGATCCTGGCGCGCCGTCGGGCGGCAGGGCAGTAGACCCCCTGGGGGCGGCCGGTTTGCGAGACCCCGCCCTCGGGGTGCTAATCTGTTCCTCGCTTGAGGGGCTATGGCGCAGTTGGTAGCGCGTCTCGTTCGCAATGAGAAGGTCGGGGGTTCGAATCCCCCTAGCTCCACCGGAGAGACCCTCGCCAGACCAGGTCGACGACCTGAGACGGCGAGGGTCTCGTCTTTTTCTCGGGGCCCCCTGCCCTGATCGCGGCCCTCGCGCTGCCGCCGACGTCGAGTGGACCTCGCGGCGCGCGAGCGAGGCGAGCGCGGTGGCCGCCGTGCCGCCGGTGCGCGCCGCACCTATCCTGGCGACGTGACCCTCACCGTGCTGGTCCCGGTCCCCGGCGGGACGTTCCGCATGGGCTCGGACCGGCACTACCCGGAGGAGGGTCCGGCCCACGACCGGCAGGTGGAGCCGTTCCTCCTGGAGCGGCACGCGGTGACGAACGCGCAGTTCGCGGCGTTCGTCGCGGACACCGGGTACGTGACGGTCGCGGAGCGTCCGCTCGACCCGGCTGACTTCCCGGGGGCCGACCCGGCGGACCTGGTGCCCGGGGGTCTCGTGTTCACCTCGACGGCGGGCCCGGTCGACCTGCGCGACTGGCGGCAGTGGTGGCGGTGGCAGCCCGGGGCGTCGTGGCGGTCGCCGCAGGGGCCGGGGTCGGGCGTCGACGACCGGCCGGACCACCCGGTGGTGCTCGTCGCGTTCGAGGACGCCTCGGCCTACGCGGAGTGGGCGGGGCGGCGTCTGCCCACCGAGGCCGAGTGGGAGCGCGCCGCACGGGGTGGTCTCGACGACGCGGAGTACGCGTGGGGCGACGAGCTCGCACCGGGCGGACGCCTGATGGCCAACACGTGGCAGGGCCGGTTCCCGTACGACGACGCGGGCTGGGGCGGGACGTCGCCCGTCGGCTCGTACGAGCCGAACGGGTACGGGCTCGTGGACCTGATCGGGAACACGTGGGAGTGGACGGCGGACACGTTCACGCCGCGCCACGTCGTCCCGGGCACGCGCGGGCCCGACGCCGGTGGACGACCGAACCTGCTGGGCCCCACGACGTCGCCGGAGGTCCTGCGCGTGACGAAGGGCGGCTCGTACCTGTGCGCGCCCGAGTACTGTCGCCGCTACCGGCCCGCGGCGCGGTCCGCGCAGTCCGACGACAGCGCGACGACGCACCTCGGGTTCCGCTGCGCCGCGGACGTCCGCTGACCGCGGGTCGGTGACCCGCTGGCGCCCGGGGACGACGAAGGCCCCCACCGAGCGGTGAGGGCCTTCGCGGAGCGGCGTGGCCGCGACGAGGTCAGGGGCAGGTGACGGGCTCGCCACGCACCTCGACGACCGTGCCCGAGGGCACGCCGGAGCACGCGTCGAGGACCTCCTGCGTCACGGCGCCGACGGTGCTGAAGAACACGATCGAGCCGATGATCGTCAGGACGAGCACGATCGCGCCGACGATGATGCCGGCGAGCGCGAGGCCGTTCTTGTAGCCCGCCTTCTTGGACTTGTTGAAGGCCACGATGCTGAGGATCAGGCCGACGATCGAGAGGCAGCCGAGGAACGACAGCACGAGGCCGACGATCCCCATCGTCTTGCCCGGGTCCTGGCCCGGGGCGGAGTACGACGGGGCGCCCGCCTGCGGTGCGCCGTACTGGGGCGCCTGCGGGGCGCCGTACTGCGGGGCCTGCGGGGCGCCGTACTGCGGGGCCTGCGGCGGCTGCTGCGGCTCGCCGGGCTGCGGCGCGCCGTAGGCGGGCGGGCCGGACGGCGTCCCGCCGGGCTGCTGCGGGTTCTGGTCGGGCTGGTCGGGGGTCGACATGCGATCTCCTCGGCGTTCGGTCAGGGCCTGCCCAGTATGCCGGTCGGGGGCGCCGCCCGCCCTGTGATTCCGCGGCGCGCCCGGCGGCTGGTCCGGGTGGCGGGGGTCACGCCACCCCGCGGCCGGCCGGGTCCGACCATCACGAGTCCCTCACATCCCTCGGTCGGCGAGCCGCGCCGGGTACGCGATGATGGGGGGCGTGAACACTCGGAAGGTCCGATTCGTCCCTGTCGCCCTCCCCGTCGTCCTCTCGCTCGGTGCCGTCGTGGCGCTGGGCGGCTGTGCCGCGGAGACGGCGAAGGCTGACGGGCCGTCCTCGGGTGAGACCGGGCTCGTCGCCCGTGCCGCCGAGCCGAGCGACGGCGTCCTCGTGCTCGGCTCGACCGAGCCGGCGGAGCTCGCGCTGACGAGCAGCCAGGCGTTCTTCACCAACGCGCCGGTCGTCGTGCTCGCGACGGCGGACGACGAGGCCGCGCGCGCGACCGCGGCCGCGGCCGCCATCGAGCTCGCCGCGCCCGTGCTGCTCGTGGGTGGCGCCATCTCGGACGGCGGGCTGCGCACGGAGCTGGGCCGGCTCGGCACGGTCGCCGTCGTCGAGGTGGGCGAGCCGCCCGCGCCCCCCGGCCAGGAGGACGCGGGCGAGGAGCCCGCGCGCGCGACCCTGGGCGACGTCGACGGCGTCGAGCGCGTCCTGCTGGAGGTCGGGGCGCTCCTTCCCGACGGGACGCTCGACGAGCGCGACCTCGACGAGGTCCGCGCCGCGCTTCCCGATCGGGGCGAGCCGGAGACGCTGACCGAGGTCCTGGCCCTCACGGAGCCGGGCAGCCTCGCGGTGCCGGGCGGACCGCAGTCCGCCGCCATCGCGACCGCGCGCGCCGCGGGCGCCGTGCCGCTCGAGGTGCCGCAGGGCGACCCGCGGGCGTCCGCCGAGGTCGTGGACGCGATCTCGGCGGCGAAGGCGCTCGCCGTCGTCGGTATCGGCGCGAGCTTCGGCACGGCCGACGACCTCACGTGGCGGCTGCGGTCGGCCGAGGCGGGCGACCTGCTCCCCAGCGGTTCGCAGCTCGTCCTGGCCGACGGCGTCCGGTACGTCGCGGTGGAGGCCGACGCCGTGACGTCGGGCCTCGTCGCGGTGGGGGAGCGCTCGGCGACGGAGGCCGTCGAGCGTGCGCAGGAGGCGGCGGCGGCGTACGCCGAGGCCGCCCCGGACGACGTGGTGGTCCCGGTGCTCGAGGTGCCGGCGACGCGGGCGTCGTCGAACCCGGGCGCGGACCGCGACTACTCGACGGAGATCCCCGCCGAGGAGCTCGTCCCGCTCGTCGACACCGCGGCCGCCGCGGGGGTGCTCGTCGTGCTGCGCCTGGAGCCCGGCCGCGCGAGCTTCGACGAGCAGGTCGCCGAGTACGCGGACCTGCTCGCGCGCCCGACCGTGGGCGTCGCGCTCGCGGTCGACGCGCGCCGCGCGGGCGAGGGGTCCCGGGCCGGCACGGTGGGCGCGGCGGAGCTCAGCGCCGCGATCGGCGCCGTCGGGGAGGTCGTGCGCACGCAGGGCCTGCCGCAGAAGCTCGTCGTCGTGCAGCGACCCGACGCCGAGGCGGTGCTCGACGCCGCCGCGCTCGACGTGGGCGCGGGCGAGGCGGCCGTCGTGCTGCAGCCGACGGGGCAGGCGGGGTTCGGCGCCCGCGCACGCGAGTGGGGCACGCTGCTCGACAATGTGCCGGCAGGCGTGGTGGGCGGCTGGACCACGGGTTCGGCGGACCCGGCGCGGGACGTCGAGGGCGTCCTGTCGCTCGACCCGAGCCCGCGCTACGTGGCGCCGTCGCGCTGACGATCCGCTCCGCAGGGCACTTGGTCGGTCCCGTGCGCGCGGGTTAGGGTGTGTCGCTCGCAAAAGCCGAATCGATTCGACCAGACCTAGACGACGAGGTACCTGATGGTCTCGATCATCCCCCAGCCCCTGCACGTCGAGCCCGGTGAGGGCCACGTGCCCGTCGGTGCCCTGGAGGTCCACGCGGTCGGTCTCGACGGCGCCGCCCCCTGGCTCGCCGACCTCGCCGCGAGCGTCCTCTCCGGCCTCGACGGCGTCACCGCGACCCATGACGACCCCGCCGCCGTCGCGGTTCCCGCCACGGACGGGGAGCGCACCGCGCTCGTCCTGCGCGTCGACGGGGCGGCCGGGCCGGAGGGCTCCACGAGCCCCGAGCGCTACAGCCTCGTCGTCGACGCCGCCGGCGTCACCGCCACGGCGCCCGGGCCGGCCGGGCTGCTCCACGCGGTGCAGACGCTGCGCCAGCTCGTCGTCGCGCCGGGTGACGGGGCGTCCGCGCGGGTGCCGCACGTCGTCGTGCACGACGCGCCGCGCTACCCCTGGCGCGGTCTCTCCGTGGACGTGGCCCGCACGTTCTTCGGGCTCGACGCGCTGCGGGCCGTGGTCGACGTCGCGGCGGCGTACAAGCTCAACGTGCTGCACCTGCACCTCACCGACGACCAGGGCTGGCGCATCGAGTCGCCGTCGCGGCCCGAGCTCGCCAAGCTCTCCTCGGGCGGCGACACGTCCGGCGGGACGGGCGGCCACCTGTCCCTCGCCGACTTCCGCGCCCTGCAGGACCACGCGGCCGAACGCTTCGTGCGCGTCGTGCCGGAGATCGACGTGCCGGGCCACATCAACGCGGCGACCCACGTGTACGGCGACCTCATGCCCGACGGCGTCCCCACGGACGCCTACCACGGCATCGAGGTGGGCTTCTCGCGCCTGACGTTCGACCTCCCGGCCACCGAGCCCTTCCTGCGCGACGTCTTCACGGACCTCGCCCACGCGACCGACGGCGAGCACGTGCACCTCGGCGGCGACGAGGTGCTGAAGATGGAGCCCGCCGAGTACGCGCGCTTCGTCGAGCTGTGCGAGCGGCTGATCCTGGAGGCGGGCAAGAAGCCGGTCGCGTGGCAGGAGGCGGCGAAGGCGCCCCTGCGCCCGGGCACCCTCGTGCAGTACTGGGACACCCACCCCATGGACCTCACGTACCTCGTCGACGCGGCCAGGGCGGGAGCGCGCGTCATCATGTCGCCCGCGAACCGCGTCTACCTCGACATGAAGTACACGGCCGACTTCCCGCTCGGGCAGGAGTGGGCGGGGCTCGTCGAGGTCCGCGACGCGTACGACTGGGAGCCCGAGCAGGTGGTCCCCGGGCTCCCGGCCGACTCGATCGAGGGCGTGGAGGCCGCGGTCTGGACGGAGCGCATCCCCACGCTCGACGCGCTGTTCACGATGCTCCTGCCGCGCCTGAGCGCCGTCGCGGAGGTCGCCTGGACGGCCCCCGACCGCAAGGACTGGGACGACTACCGCCGACGCGTCGCCCGCGAGGCGCACGCGTGGCGCCGCTCGGGCACCCCCTTCCATCCCTCGGTGCAGGTCGACTGGTGACGCGGGCGGGCGACGCCCGCGGGGTGGTGGACGTCACCGGGGAAAACCCCTCCAGCGGTCGCGAGGCGGGCGGCCGCTGACGGACCATCGATCGATGGCCTTCGTGACCTTCTCCGCCGCCCGCCACGACGACCCGTCCGGAACTCCCTCCTCGACCCCACGCCCCGGCTCCCGCGCGCGCCGGAGCGGCCCGCGCCGTCGTGCGGCCGCGCTCGCCGCGACGCTGGCCCTGGCGACCGCGCTCGCCGCGTGCACGGGCGGCGACCCGGACCCCGCCGCGAGCAGCACGGGGCCCGCCGCCGGCACCGAGGCCGAGCCCGAGCCCGACGGCGCCCGCGCCGCGACGCCCGAGGGCGTCCTCACCCTCACCGAGGAAGGCCCCGCCGCGCTCGCGCTCGCGGCGAGCCGCACGTTCTTCGCGACCGCGCCGGTCGCGGTCGTCGTGCCGGCCGACGCCGCCGAGGACGCGACCGCGGTCGGCGTCGCCACGGCGCTCGCCGAGCGGGTCGTCGCGCCCGTCCTGGTCGCGGGGGACGACGCGGCGCTCGCCGAGGAGCTGACCCGCCTCGACGCCGCCGAGGCGGTCGTCGTCGCGCCGGAGGGGACGAGCGTCCCCGGCCTCGACGACGTGACCACGGTGCACGTCGACCCGGCGGCCGTCGCGCCCGACGGCGCCGTCGACGAGGAGTCGCTCGCGGGCGCCGCCGACCTCGCGGTCCAGGACCTCCCGGCGTCGGGCGACGCCCAGACGTCGACCGGCGTCCTCGCGCTGACGGACCCCGACGCCGGGGCCGCGGCCCGACCGGCGGCCGCGACGGCCCGCGCGTCGGGCGCGACGGTCGTCGACGCCCCCGGCGGCGACCCGCGCACCACGTCCGAGGCCGTCCAGGCGGTCGCGGCGGCCGGGGCGACGGCGACCGTCGGCCTCGGGGCGTCGTTCGGCAGCCCCGACGACCTCGGGTGGCGCGTCGAGGCGGCCGCTACGGGCACGGAGCTGCCCGGCGGCGGGCAGCTCGCCCTGCCCGGCAAGCGCTACGTCGCGCTCTACGGGTCGCCGGGGGCGCCGGTGCTCGGCGTGCTCGGCGAGCAGGACGTCGCCGCGACGATCGCGCGCGCCCAGGAGCACGCGGCCTGGTACCAGGGCTTCACGGACGAGCCCGTGGTGCCGACGCTCGAGATCATCACGACGGTCGCGTCGGGGTCCGCGGGCTCCGACGGCAACTACTCGAACGAGCGCGCCGCCGACCTCGTGCGGCCCTACGTGGACGCCGCGCGCGAGGCGGGGGTGTACGTCGTGCTGGACTTCCAGCCGGGCCGCACGGACTTCCTCACGCAGGTGCGCGCGTACGAGGACCTCGTCGCGCAGCCGCACGTCGGCGTCGCGCTCGACCCGGAGTGGCGCCTCGGCCCCGACCAGGTGCACCTCGCCCAGATCGGCTCCGTCGGGGTCGACGAGGTGAACGCCGTCGGCGACTATCTCGCGGGCCTCGTGCGCGACCGCGACCTGCCGCAGAAGGTCTTCCTGCTGCACCAGTTCCGGACGTCGATGATCACCGACCGCGCCCGCCTCGACACCGCCCACCCCGAGCTCGCGACCGTCGTCCACGCCGACGGCCAGGGCGGCCAGGAGGCGAAGGCGGCCACGTGGTCGACGCTGCACCAGGACGCGCCGGCGGGGCTGTTCTGGGGCTGGAAGAACTTCTACGACGAGGACGCGCCCATGCTCACGCCCGAGCAGACGTGGGGCATCAGCCCGACCCCGGACTTCGTCAGCTACCAGTGACGCCGGCGCGGCTCGCTCCGGGGCGCCCGGTCGGCGCGCCGGGTCAGCGCGTCAGATCCACGTGGGCAGCCACATGTGCATCCGCCAGAACCAGTACGGGACCTGCCACGCCGTCCAGATCGGGTAGAAGAACACGCTCACGGCGCCGATCGTCGTGAGCAGCACCGTGATCCCGACGCGCACGCGGGCCCGGGCGACCGCCCGGCCCTCCGTGCGCTCGAGCGCGAGCGTGATCGCGTACACGAGCGTGAGCACGACCCACGGCAGGAACACGATCGAGTAGAACGTGAAGATCGTCCGCTCGGCGTAGAGGAACCACGGCGCCCACCCGGCGACGATCCCGCTGAGCACGGCGAGCGCGCGCCAGTCCTTGAACCGCACGAGCGCGTAGAGCGCGACGAGGATCGCGAGCGCCGCCGCCCACCACAGGACGGGGTTCCCGAGCGACGTGATCGCCCGCGCGCACCGCTCGACCTCGCAGCCCGCCTCGCCGGCCTCGTACGAGCGCCAGTAGAAGGACGTGGGCCGCCACTGGAGGATCCAGCCGAACGGGTGCGCCTCGTACGTGTGCTCGGACGTGAGCCCGGTGTGGAAGTCCCACATCTTCAGGTGGTACTCCCACAGCGACCGCAGCGCCGGGGGCAGCCACTGGACGCCCTCGCTAGGGTGATCGACGGCCCACTGGCGCATGTAGGCGCCGGGCGAGCGGAACCACGACGTCCACGTCGCGACGTAGGTGAGCGCAGCGGTGGGGAGCATGACGAGCGCGGCCGGGATCGCGTCGCGCACGAGCGCGTCCTCCCACCAGCGCCCGACGCCCGCGGTGCGCCGCGCCGTCGCGTCCCAGAGCACGGAGACGACGGCGAGGACCGCGAGGAAGTACAGGCCGGACCACTTGACCCCGCACGCGAGCCCGAGCGCGACGGCCGCGGCGAAGCGCCACCACCGCCACCCGAGCCCGGGGCCGTAGCGGCCGATGCGTCCGCCCGCGTCGAGGATCGCCCCGCAGCGCTCGGCGAGGCGTCGCCGGGCCTGCTCGCGGTCGAGCAGGAGGCACCCGAACGCGACGAGTACCCAGAGCATGAGCATGTTGTCGAGCAGGCCGGTGCGCGAGTGCGCGATCGCCTCCCCGTCCACGGCCATGAGCGCGCCCGCGACGATCCCCATCGCCGTCGAGGCGAACAACCGGCGCGCGATGCGCGCGACGAGCACGACCGCGACGACCCCGACGACGGCGGACGCGATCCGCCACGACCACGGGTTCTCGGCCCCGCCGAGCGCCTTCATGCCGAGCGCGATCATCCACTTGCCCAGCGGCGGGTGGACCACGTAGTCGGCCGTGGGGAGGTACGAGTTCACGTCCCCGGCCTCGAAGGCCGGGTTCGGCTCCTCGGGCCAGTCGGCCTCGTACCCCACCTGGAGCAGCGTCCACGCGTGCTTGACGTAGTACGTCTCGTCGAACACGAGCGTGCCGGGCCGACCGAGGTTCCACAGCCGCAGCACGGCCGCGACGACGGCGACGATCGCGACGCCGAGCCACCCCCACAGCCGGTCGTGCGCCGTCGCGCCGAGCGCGAGGCGCCGCGGGCCGAGCAGCGCGAGGAGGAGCCGCTCGCGGTGGCTCGGCGCGGGGCCGTCGTCCGTCGTCACGTCCGACCGCGGTGCGCCGTCGTGACCTGCGGCCGGCTCGTCGACCGGCAGGTCGGGCGCCGGCCGGGGCTCGGCGTCGTCGCCCGGGCCGGGCGGCGCGTCGGTGGCGTCGGCCGGGGGGCGGGGGCCGGGGGTCGCGTCGGCGGGCGGCTGGGACACGCTGGCCATCGTAGGGGCCGCGCACGTGTGGAACCCTGGGAGCCATGTCCTCCTCGACCGACGTCCCCGGCCCCGACGCGCCCACGACCCGGCGGGAGGCCGGGCACCTCGTGCTCGGCGGCACGCCCATCGGGAACGCGGAGGACGCGAGCCCGCGCCTGCGCCGCCTGCTCGCGGAGGCCGACGTCGTCGCGGCGGAGGACACGCGGCGCCTGCACGCGCTCGCGGGCCGTCTCGGCGTCCAGGTCGGGGGGCGGGTCGTGAGCTTCCACGAGCACAACGAGGCGGAGCGCGCCGACGACCTGCTCGACGTCGTCGACGGCGGCGGCACGGTGCTGGTCGTGTCGGACGCGGGGATGCCCAGCGTGTCCGACCCGGGCTTCCGCGTCGTGGGCCGCGCGGTCGAGCGCGGCCTCCCGGTGACGACGGCGCCCGGGCCGAGCGCGGTGCTCACCGCTCTCGCGCTCTCGGGGCTCCCGACGGACCGGTTCTGCTTCGAGGGCTTCCTGCCCCGCAAGGCGGGGGACCGCTCGCGCGCGCTCGCGGCGCTCGTCGACGAGCCGCGCACGCTCGTGTTCTTCGAGGCGCCGCACCGCGTGGCCGAGACGCTCGCCGCGATGGCGGGCGCGTTCGGCCCGGACCGGCCGGCCGCCGTCGCGCGCGAGCTCACCAAGACCTACGAGGAGGTGCTGCGCGGCCCCCTCGCCGAGCTCGCGGAGCGCGCCGCCGAGGAGCAGCTGCGCGGGGAGATCTGCGTCGTCGTCGGTGGCGCGCCGCCGCGCGGGCCCGTCCCGCTCGCGGAGCTCGTGCCCGCCGTCCTGGCGCGCGTCGACGGCGGGGAGCGGCTCAAGGACGTGGTCGCGGACGTCGCCCAGGGCGCCGGGGTGCCCAAGCGCGACCTGTACGCCGCGGCGCTCGACGCGCGCCGCGGGTGAGGGCGGGCCGGGCGCCCCGCGGGGTCGCCCGGCCCGTGCCCGCGGTCCTCAGCGCCCGACGGCGTCGCTCGCCACGAGCGTGACGCCCGCCGCGGCGAGCTCCTCGCGCGCGGCGGCACCGAGCTCGGGCGTCACCGGCACGGTGAGGTCGGTGAGGACCCGGGTCGCGAGGCCGAGCGCGTGCGCGTCGAGCGCGGTCGCGCGCACGCAGTGGGACTCGGCGATGCCGACGACGTCGACCGCCTCGATCCCGGCGTCGCGCAGCAGGTCCGCGAGCGGTCGGCCCGCGACGTCCACGCCCTCGAAGCCCGAGTAGGCGGCCTGGTACTCGCCCTTCTTCACCCCGGCGTCGGGCGCGAGGTCGGCGAGCGCCGGGTGCAGCTCGGCGTTCGGGGTGCCCGCGATCCCGTGCGGCGGCCACGTGTCGACGAAGTCCGGGTCGGGGCTCCAGTGCTGTCCCGGGTCCACGTGCCAGTCCTGGGTCGTCACGACGAGGTCGTACGCGTCGCGGTGGTCGCGCGCGTGCTCGGCGATGCGCTCGGCGACGGCGTTCCCGCCCTCGACGCCCAGCTCGCCGCCCTCGCAGAACGTGGGCTGGACGTCGACGACGATCAGCGCGCGGCGCGGCGCGGGGGTGCTCTCGGTCATGCGCTCACTCTGCCACCCCGGCGGGCACCGGGGGAGCGCGGGTGCGAGAGTGGGGCCCAGCCGTGATCCGACCGGGAGGCAGCCATGACCGAGGACCAGGAAACGCCCACGACGACCTCCGGCACGGACGCCGGACGCCCCCTCGGGTACTGGCTCAAGCTCGTGGACCGGCTCATCGACGAGAACCTCGACGCCGTGTTCCAGCACTCGGGCCTCACGCGCCGGCACTGGCAGGTGCTCAACACCATCCGTGACGGCGTGAGCGAGGAGACGAGCGTCGACGGCGTGCTGTCACCCTTCACGGGTGCCGGGGCGGGCGGCGCGAGCGCTGTGACGGCGGAGATCGACGACCTCGTGCGCCGCGGCTGGGTCGCGCGCGGCGACCAGGGCCTGTCCGTGACGGTCGCGGGCAACCACGCGTACCACGACCTGCTCGACGCGGTGTCGGTCGCGCGCGAGCGCGTCGCGGAGGGCGTGAGCCGCGAGGAGTACGCGCGGACGGTCGCGACGCTCGAGCGCATGGCGCGCAACCTCGGCTGGTCCGGCTGACCCGCGGCCGGTGAGCCGGTCGCGAGACGCGGTGTCACGTCGTCCGGCGGCAGGCGTACCCTGCGAGACCCGCGACCCGTGCGCACCCCCGCGCCCGGGAGCGCCGCACAGAGCTGGAGCACTGCGATGGAGTTCCGCCGGATCCCCGGTCTGCCGCCCTACGTCTTCACGATCATCGACGGGCTCAAGATCGAGGCACGCCGAGCGGGGCGCGACGTCGTGGACCTCGGGTTCGGCAACCCGGACCTGCCGAGCCCGCAGGTCGCGGTCGACAAGCTCGCCGAGGCCGCGCAGAACGCGCGCAACCACCGGTACTCCGCGTCGCGCGGCATCCCCAAGCTCCGCGAGGCCGTCGCCGGGCTGTACCAGCGCCGGTTCGGCGTGAGCCTCGACCCGGACACGGAGATCATCTCGACCATCGGCGCCAAGGAGGGCTTCAGCCACCTCATGTGGGTGCTGCTGCAGCCGGGCGACGTCGCGCTCGTCCCCACGCCGAGCTACCCGATCCACATCTGGGGGCCCTACTTCGCGGGCGCCGACGCGCGCCAGGTCCCCATCGGCGACGGGACCGACGCCGCCGGGTACATCGACCGCATCATCGAGGCGTGGGAGCTCGGCTGGCCCAAGCCGCGCGTCGTCGTGCTGTCGTTCCCGCACAACCCGACGACGACCGTGGCGACCAAGGAAGACCTCCAGCGCCTCGTCGACTGGGCGCGGGACAAGGACGTCGTACTCGTGCACGACCTCGCGTACGCCGACATGACGTTCGACGGGTTCGAGCCGCCGTCGATCATGGAGTGCGAGGGCGCGCGCGAGGTCGCGGTCGAGCTGTACTCGATGACGAAGTCGTTCTCCATGGCGGGCTGGCGCGTCGCGTTCCTCGTGGGGCGCCGCGACGTCGTCGGGGCGCTCGCGAAGCTCAAGAGCTACCTCGACTACGGCACGTTCCAGCCGATCCAGATCGCCGCGACCGTCACGCTCAACGAGGCGACGGAGTTCCCCCGGGAGATCTCGTCCGTCTACGAGTCCCGGCGCGACGCCCTGTACGACGGCCTGCAGCGCATCGGCTGGGACATCCACAAGCCCGGCGGCACGATGTTCGCGTGGGCCCGCATCCCCGAGCCGTACCGCGACATGGGCTCGATCGAGTTCGCGACGCACCTCGTCGAGGAGTGCGACGTCGCGGTGTCCCCGGGCGTCGGGTTCGGCCCCGGCGGCGACGAGTTCGTGCGGTTCGCGCTCATCGAGAACGAGCACCGCATCGGTCAGGCCGTCCGGGGCCTGCGCCGCGGGCTCACGCGACTGGGATAGGGACCGTCCCCGTCCACACGTCGTCGCCGCGCAGCACGGCGTCGGCGCCGCCGTCGTCGTAGATCGTCTGCCCCGTGACGTGCGTGTTCGCGACGTCGGTCAGCCACAGCAGGAGCGACGCGACCGACTCGGGCGACTGGTGCCCGTTGAGGGGCATCGGCACCGCGGCGTCGACCATCGCGACCGACTCCGGGGTCGACAGGAGCTGGGTCGTCATGGGCGTGAGCACCGTCCCGGGCGCGACGGCGTTGAGCGGGACGCCCCGCCCGGCCCATGCCGCCGTCACGCACTCGCGGCGCACCCAGCGCGACAGCGCGCGCTTGGACGACGGGTAGGCGAGGTACCCGACCTGCGGGCCCTGCTCGGCGAGCGTGCCGGCGACGCGCAGGGCCTCGTCCTCGTCGTCCGCGAGGCACGCGTCCACGATCGCCTCGGACACCGGCTGGAGCGTCGCCATCGACGACACGACGGCGACGCGCGGCGCCTGCGAGCGCTCGAGCGCGGGCAGGAGGCCCGTGAGGAACCGGGTGACGCCGAAGAAGTTCACCGCGACCGTCGTCGGGACGGGCGCGGAGATCCCGGCGCACGCGACGACGGCGTCGACCGTGCCGTCCGTCGCGGCGAGCACCTCCTCGACCGCACGCTCGCGGCCCTCGTCGGTGCTGAGGTCCGCCTGGACCTCGGCGTCGCGCAGGTCCACGCCGACGACCCGGTCGCCCCGCTCGCGCAGCAACCCGGCCACGCAGGCCCCCACGCCCGATGCCGATCCCGTCACCACGTACGTCCGCGACATGTGCACACGCCTCCTCGCCCACGTCCCCGGACCTCGGGGACACCTCCAGCATGCCTCGCCGTCCCGGCCCGGGTGGCCGCCGAAGGACCGGCGGCGCGGGCCGAAGGTCCGTCGTCCCCCGCCGGCGGTCACCCGGCGCGAGCCGCCGCCCCGGGTGACGATGGGCAGGTGCGACGCCACCACGGAACCCGGGCCGCCCGGCGAGGTCCCCCCGTGCCCGCGCGGGCCGGCGGGCCTGTGCTCGCCGTCGGGCTCGCCGTCGTGCTCGGCGCGTGCTCGGGCGGGGCGCCGGACGACGCGCCCGCCCCCGCGCCGTCGGTCACGACCGCCACGTCCGCGCCGGCCGACCCCGGCACGCCCGACGCGTCGGGCTCGTCGCAGGCACCGGCCGCCGACGGCCTGCTCGTCGTGCCGGAGGTGCGCGTCGACGTGGCGGAGGTCGCGACCGGGTTCCCGGCGCCGTGGGGGCTCGCGGCGCTCGCGGACGGCACGCTGCTCGTCTCGCTGCGCGACGAGCGCCGGCTGGTCGTCGTCGACCCGGCGACGGGAGCCGTCGAGCCGGTGACCGGGCCGGGGGCGGACGACCTGCGCGACGGCACGGTCGCGCGCGGGGAGTCGGGGCTCCTCGGCGTCGCGGTGGGCCCGGCAGGTGGCGCCGCGGCGGGGGAGGTGTTCGTGTACCGGACCGCGCCGGACGGCAACGAGGTGCTGCGGGGGACGCTCGCGGGGCGCGAGCTCTCCGCCCTGACGCCGGTCGTCGAGGGCGTCCCTGCGGCCTCCACGCACGACGGCGGACGGCTCGCGTTCGGACCCGACGGCCACCTCTACGTCACGACGGGCGACGCGCAGCAGCGCGGGGCGGCGCAGGACCCGGGTGCGCTCGCGGGCAAGATCCTGCGCGTCACGGCGGACGGCGACCCCGCCCCCGGCAATCCGGACCCGGTCTCGCCGGTGTGGAGCCTCGGGCACCGCAACGTCCAGGGGATCGCGTGGGACGCGACGGGCCGGATGCTCGCGTCCGAGTTCGGCCAGGACACGTTCGACGAGCTCAACGTCGTCGTGCCCGGCGGGAACTACGGCTGGCCCGACGTCGAGGGCACGGGCGGGGCGGACGCCGGGTTCGTCGACCCGGTGGCGACGTGGCCGACGTCGGACGCCTCGCCCAGCGGGATCGCCGTGACCCGTGAGGGTGTGTACCTCGCGGGGCTGCGCGGGGAGCGGCTCTGGCGCGTGCCGTTCGCCTCGCCCGACGGCGGCACCGACGCCGCGGCGTTCGGCGCGCCGCACGCGGTGCTCACGGACCGGGGGCGGCTGCGCGCGGTCCTCGTCGACCCGGCGACGCCGCCCGGCGACGACGGGAGCGCGGTGCTCTACGTGCTGACGAGCAACACCGACGGTCGGGGCGAGCCGCGCGACGGCGACGACCGGCTGCTCCGGGTCACGGTGACGCCGGCGGGGTGAGCGCCCGGGAGTGTGCGCGCCGGACGCGCGAGCTGACCAGGCGGTTTGGTGTGCGATAACGAATCGGTTACGGTCGAGTGTCTCGCGTAGCCGCTCACCGGGGACAGGTGTAATGGCCGGCCGTGGGACGCGGCCTCTCCCGGGCGCCCAGGGCGCCGAGGGCCGCAGGACGCCGGATCGGCTGGTCGAACCGGGTGCGCCCGCCACGCTGCGGAGCACCCCGCGGGCGCGTGCGCGCCGTCGACCCCCGTGCCCGGGAGCCCCCGACGACTTGGACCACTGTGCACAACCCCTTCCGTTCCCGCGCGCCCGAGACGGCCGACGTCACGGCGCACACCCCCCAGACCACGCCCGAGGCGGTGCCGACCGCCGAGAGCCCCGAGAGCCCCGAGAACCCCGAGAACGCCACCCGTCGGTCCGCCCGCGCGGCCCGGACCCTGCGCTCCACGCGCCGACGCCGCTGGTCGATCGTCACGGCGGCCACCGCCGTCGCGCTCGTCGGCTCCGGTGCCGTCGCCTACGGCGAGGCCAGCAAGACCGTGACGATCGACGTCGACGGCGAGACGACCACCGTCAGCACGCTCGCCGGCTCCGTCGGCGGCGCGCTCGACGCCGCGGGCGTCGAGGTCGGTGCGCGCGACCAGGTCGCTCCCGACCCCGGCTCCGCGCTCAGCGACGGCGACGACGTCGTGGTGCGCCTCGGCAAGAAGGTCACCGTCCAGACCGACGGCGCGCAGTCCGACGTCTGGCTCACCGCGCTCGACGCCGACGAGGCGCTCGACACCCTCGCGGAGCGCGGCGGCGACGTCCGCCTCGTCGCGTCGCGGTCCGGCGAGCGCGCGTCGCTCGACCTGCGCCTCGACGCCGACGGCCCCGTGAACGTGGTGGCCGACGGGCAGACGAAGGTCGCGCCCGACGGCAGCATCGGCGTCCCCGCCATCCTCGACCAGCAGGGCATCGAGCTCGGCGACCTGGACCGCGTGAGCGTCCAGCGCGTCGAGTCGCCCGAGCCGGGTGCGCCGGCGGTGTCGCTCGTCGTGCAGCGCGTCGTCGTCGAGCAGCAGCAGACCACGACGCCCGTGCCGCACGGGACCGTGCAGCAGCCCGACGACGCCAAGTACACGGACGAGTCGGCCGTCACCCAGGCGGGTGCCGACGGCGTCACCACGACGACGTTCGAGGTCACCCTCGTGGACGGCGTCGAGGAGTCGCGCGAGCAGCTCTCGCAGGAGGTGACGACCGCTCCCGTGGACGAGGTCGTCACGACCGGCACCAAGGAGCGCCCGAAGGACCCGCGCACGATCGGGCAGGCCATGGCCGCCGAGCGTGGCTGGACCGGCTCGCAGTGGACGTGCCTCGAGAAGCTGTGGACCAAGGAGTCCAACTGGAACCCGACGGCGGACAACCCGACGTCGAGCGCCTACGGCATCCCGCAGTCGCTGCCCGGCTCGAAGATGGCGAGCAAGGGCGCCGACTGGGCGACCAACCCCGCGACGCAGATCGCCTGGGGCCTCGACTACATCGCCGGCTCCTACGGCTCGCCGTGCGGCGCGTGGTCGCACTCGCAGGCCGTCAACTGGTACTGAGCACGAGCGCGCTCCCGCCGAGCACGGGGTTGCCGACCTTCCCAGGCTGAGGAAGGTCGACAACCCCGTGCTCGGCGGCGCTCGTTCCCCGGCGGTGGACGCCGCCGCAGGGCGCGGCGCTGCCCGACTAGGATCGGGCACCATGACCCACATCCTCTCGGCCGTGGCGTGGCCGTATGCCAACGGGCCGCGCCACATCGGCCACGTCGCAGGTTTCGGTGTCCCGTCGGACGTCTTCAGCCGGCACATGCGGATGGCGGGTCACGACGTCCTCATGGTCTCGGGCACCGACGAGCACGGCACGCCGATCCTCGTCCAGGCCGACAAGGAGGGCGTGAGCCCGCAGGAGCTCGCGGACCGGTACAACCGCGTCATCGTCGAGGACCTGCACCAGCTCGGCCTGTCGTACGACCTCTTCACGCGGACCACGACGCGCAACCACTACGCCGTCGTGCAGGAGATGTTCCGCACGGTCCACAAGAACGGGTACATGGTCGAGCAGACGACCATGGGCGCGATCTCGCCCTCCACGGGCCGCACGCTGCCCGACCGCTACATCGAGGGCACGTGCCCCATCTGCGGCTACGACGGCGCGCGCGGCGACCAGTGCGACAACTGCGGCAACCAGCTCGACGCGATCGACCTCATCAACCCGCACAGCCGCATCAACGGCGAGACGCCGAAGTTCGTCGAGTCGAACCACTTCTTCCTCGACCTGCCCGCGTTCGTCGACGCGCTGGGGGACTGGCTGCGCACGCGCACCGCGTGGCGTCCGAACGTCCTGAAGTTCTCGCTCAACCTGCTCGACGACGTGCGCCCGCGCGCCATGACGCGCGACATCGACTGGGGCATCCCGGTCCCGCTGCCCGGGTGGGAGGAGAACTCGAGCAAGCGCCTCTACGTGTGGTTCGACGCGGTGATCGGGTACCTCTCGGCGTCGATCGAGTGGGCGCGGCGCAGCGGCGACCCGGACGCTTGGCGCGCGTTCTGGAACGACCCGGAGGCGCGGTCGTACTACTTCATGGGCAAGGACAACATCACGTTCCACTCCCAGATCTGGCCGGCGGAGCTGCTCGGCTACGACGGCCGGGGGAGCAAGGGCGGGGCTCCGGGGGCCTACGGGAACCTCCAGCTCCCGACGGAGGTCGTGTCGAGCGAGTTCCTCAACGTCGAGGGCCAGAAGTTCTCGTCGTCGCGCGGCGTCGTCATCTACGTGCGCGACATGCTGGCCCGCTACCAGCCGGACGCGTTCCGGTACTACGTGGCGTCCGCCGGTCCGGAGACGCAGGACGTCGACTTCACGTGGGCCGACTTCCAGCGCCGCACGAACGACGAGCTCGTGGCCGGCTGGGGCAACCTCGTGAACCGCACGGCGAACCTCTTGCACAAGAACTTCGGGGCGATCCCGGAGCCGGGGCAGCGCCAGCCGATCGACGAGGGCGTCCTCGCGACGACGACGACCGCGTTCGGGCGCGTGGGCGAGCTCATCGCGACGCACCGCCAGCGCGCCGCCGTCGCCGAGGCGATGAAGACGGTCGGCGAGGTGAACAAGTACGTGTCGGACACCGAGCCGTGGAAGCTCAAGACCGACCCGGACCGGCTCGCGACCGTGCTGCACACCGTGACCCAGGCCGTGAGCGACCTCAACACGATCCTGTCGCCGTTCCTGCCGCACTCGGCGCAGCAGGTGCACGAGGCGTTCGGCGGCACGGGCACGTTCGCCGCCCAGCCGCGCATCGACGAGGTGACCGACCTCGACGACGACTCGCGCCACTACCCGGTCATCACGGGCGACTACCGCGCCGACGGCCTGGCGACGTGGGAGCCGAAGGCCGTCGTGCCGGGCACCCCGGTCGGCAAGCCGACGCCGGTGTTCACCAAGCTCGACGACTCGATCGTCGAGGAGGAGCTCGACCGCCTGCGCGAGGACGCCTGACGGTGGCCAAGCAGCGCGAGCGCGGCTGGCCGCCGGACCCGGAGCCGCTGCCGGTCCCGGTGGTGGACAACCACGCGCACCTCGACTCGATCGCGCACGTCCTCCCCGAGGGCACCCCTGCCCCGACCGTCGCGGACCACCTCACCCGGGCGGCGGCTGTCGGCGTGGACCGGGTCGTGCAGGTGGGCTGCGACCTGCCTGCGGCCCGCTGGACGGACGCCCTCCTGCGCGGCGACCAGGCGGTCTGGGGTCGCGAACAGGCGGATCCGGCGCGTGCTGAGGCGGGGACGAGCCAGGACCACCTGGTCGGCGGCGCGGGGGCGCCGGGGGTCGGGCGGCTGCTCGGGGCCGTGGCCATCCATCCGAACGAGGCCGTGCTGCACGGCGGGGTGCGGGAGGTCGGGCCGGACGGGCTCGATCCCGACCCGCGGCCCCACCACGACGTGCCGCTCGACGACGCGGTCGCGGAGATCGCGGCGATCGCGCGCGCGAACGACCGCGTGCGCGCGATCGGCGAGACCGGGATGGACCTGTTCCGGACCGGTGCCCGGGGCGAGGCCGTCCAGCGCGAGGCGTTCCGCGCGCACGTCGCGCTCGCGAAGGAGCTCGGCCTCGCGCTCCAGATCCACGACCGCGACGCCCACGCGCAGGTGCTCGACGTCCTCGCGCGCGACGGCGCCCCCGAGCGGACGGTCTTCCACTGCTACTCGGGCGACGCCGCGATGGCGAAGTTCTGCGCGGAGCAGGGCTGGTACCTGTCGTTCGCGGGCCCGGTGACGTTCCGCGCGAACGACGAGCTGCGGGCTGCGCTGCGCGCCGTCCCGCTCGGGCAGGTCCTCGTCGAGACGGACGCGCCGTACCTCACGCCGCACCCGTACCGGGGGCGCCCCAACGCGCCGTACGTCCTGCCGACGACGGTCCGTACCCTCGCCGAGGTCGTGGACCGACCGCTCGCGGACGTGTGCGAGCGCCTGACCGCGACCTCCGTCGCGGTGTACGGCCCCTGGTGACGACCGCGCACCCGGGCGGGACGACCGCGTCCGGTGCGCGAGGGCTGCGAGGTTTCGCCCCAGGTCACGTTTCGGCTACGGTCGGGTCCGTGCGTCGTGCGCCCCGCGCCGACGACGTCCCGCACCTCGCCCCCGGCGCTCGCCGGCGGGCGTCCTCCCGCAGAAGGGACCGCCCGCGTGCTCGCACCTGACGGAACCGGCCGGCGGCGCGTGCAGCGCCTCGCGGCCCAGGGCCTCGTCGTCGCGAGCCTCGTCGGGGTCACCGGCGCGTTCGCCACGCTCCACAAGGACGTCACGCTCGACGTGGACGGCGAGCTGCACCAGGTCTCCGCGTACGGGCGCACGGTCGCCGCGGTGCTCGACTACCAGGGCGTCGCGGTCGGCGAGCAGGACCTCGTCGAGCCCGCGCTCGCCGACCCGGCGCGCGACGGCGGCACGATCGTCGTGCGCACGAGCCACGACGTCACCGTCGAGATCGACGGCCAGGTGCAGACGATCCCGACGACGGCCCGCACCGTCGGTGAGCTGCTCACCTACCTCGGCCCGCGCGCCGAGGGTGCCGTGACCGAGGTGTCGCGCACGCAGGCCCTCGGGCGCGAGCCGATCCGGGTCTCGACGCTCAAGACGGTCCACGTCGCGGTGGACGGTGCCGTCATGCCCATCACGACGGCCGAGCCCACGGTGCGCGGGGTCCTCGCGACCGCGGGCATCGTGCTGGCGGAGGGCGACGGCACCTCCGCGCCGCTCGACGCCGCGGCGGTGGACGGGATGCTCGTGCTCGTGAGCCGCGCGGCGGCCACGGCGGACACGGTCACGGAGGTCCTGCCGTTCGAGACGGAGGAGCGCGAGGACCCGACGCTCCCGCAGGGCCACCGCGTCGTCGTGCAGTCCGGTCGCGTCGGCGAGGCGGTCACGACCTACTCGGTGCAGACGCTCGGCGGGGCCGAGGTGTCGCGCACGGTCCTCACGCGCACGGTCACGACGGAGCCGCGCAACGAGGTCATCAAGGTCGGGACGATGGACGTCTCGGTCTCGGTGGACCCGGGCTCGGCGCGCGCGGTGGGCCGCTCCCTCGCCGCGCAGCGCGGCTGGGGCGACGACCAGTTCGTGTGCCTCGACAAGCTCTGGACCAAGGAGAGCAACTGGCGCGTCGACGCGGACAACCCGAGCTCGAGCGCGTACGGGATCCCGCAGGCGCTCCCCGGCTCCAAGATGGCGAGCGCGGGCTCCGACTGGCGCACCAACCCGGCGACGCAGATCACGTGGGGCCTCGGGTACATCGAGGGCCGCTACGGCACGCCGTGCTCCGCGTGGTCCCACTCCGTCGCCAAGGGCTGGTACTGACCGCTCCGCAGTCGCGCCGCTACCGCCCGAGCATCTCGAGGTAGTGCGGGTTCTGCATGATCCCGAGGACGTTGCCGAACGGGTCCACGACCGAGGCGGTGACGAAGCCCTCGCCCTGCCCGCGCTCGACGACGCCCTCGTACTCCGTCGCGCCCAGGGCGAGGAGGCGGGCGAACGCGGCCCGCACATCGTCGACGTGCCAGTTCACGATCGCGCCACCCGGCGTGCCCGGCTGAGGGCGCGGCGACCACGACCGGGCGATGATGCCCAGCTCGTCCTGCCGGTCGCCGACGCGGAACTCCACGTACCCGCCCGGCACCACGTAGTAGGGCTCGGTCCCGAGCACCTCCGCGTACCACGCGGCCGCGGCCTCGAGGTCGTCGGCCCACAGGTTCAGCGTCGCCATCCCACGCAGCATCGTCGTCTCCTCCGTCGTCGGGCGGTGCCCGGTCCCGTCCTCCCGTCGCCCCTGGCGGGGCCGACACGTCGACCGTAGACCCCGCTGCGGAACGTGCGGTTCCGCATCGTGCGGCACGATGGGGACGTGCTCGACACCTCGGTCCGGCTCCTGCGCCTCCTGGCGCTCCTGCCGGCGCGCGCGTCCTGGTCCGGGCCCGAGCTCGCCGACCGCCTGGGCGTGACGACCCGCACGGTGCGCAACGACGTCGAGCGCCTGCGCCTGCTCGGCTACGAGGTGCGGTCGTCCCCGGGGGCGGCGGGCGGGTACCGGCTGGGCTCGGGGGCGGCGCTGCCGCCGTTGCTGCTGGACGACGAGGAGGCGACCGTCGTGGCGGTCGCGCTGCGCGCCGCGGCCACCGGGTCGATCGCCGGGGTCGAGGAGGTCGCGGCGCGCGCGCTCGTCAAGCTCGACACGGTCCTGCCCGCCCGCCTGCGCGTCCGGGCGGACGCCCTGCGCGCCGCCGTCGCGAGCGCACCCGGCGGTGGTCCCGCCGTCGGGGCGCAGGTGCTGGCCGACGTCGCGGCGGCGGTCGCCGCGCGCACGGGGCTGCGCCTCGACTACCGCGCGCACGACGGCACGACGACGTCCCGCGCCGTCGAGCCCCACCGCCTCGTCCACGTGGGGCGCCGCTGGTACCTGCTCGCGTTCGACCTCGACCGGGACGACTGGCGCACCTTCCGCGTGGACCGGCTGACGCTGCGCACGCCCGGCGGCCCGCGGTTCGTCCTGCGCCCCGTGCCGGGCGGCGACGCCGTCGCGCACGTCGTGCGGGGCGTCGGCTCCGCCGCGTGGGCGCGGCCCGTGCGGGTGCGGCTGCACGCCCCGGCGGGCGTCGTGGCGGAGCGGCTCTCCCCGGTCGCGGGCGCCCTCGCCGACGACGGCCCCGACGCGTGCGTGCTCGAGACCGGGGGCACGTCGCTCGCCCAGGTCGCGGGGTTCCTGCTGAGCCTGGACGTGGACGTCACCGTGCTGGACCCGCCCGAGCTCGCGACGGTCCTGGCGCGGCTCGGGGCGCGCGGCGCGCGCGCCGGGCGCGCGCACGGGCACGAGCACGGGGAGGGGGAGGGCGCGTGAGGCGGCGTGCGGGACTCGTGGAGAGCGCACGACATTCACGCCGAAATCCGGACAGAACTCGCCAGCGTATCCCCCCAGGGGTTGGACTTCGATAACAGATCGGTTACGGTCGATCGTCGCTCGCGCGTGAACGGCGTGCTCCGACGGTCCACTCGGACCGGCGGGACGTGCCCGGACCGACGCGAGCGGTGCGCCGTCGACGGGCCCTGGGGAAGGGGTGCCGAGGGTGGCGCCGGCAGCCGGATCGGCCGCTCGAGACCCGTGGTCGCACGTGTGCGCCCGCCGCGGAGGACGTCAGTCCGCCGTGGGCCACGGGTGGTGCCACGCGCCGTCGAGCCTCCGTGCCCGGGACGCACGACGACTGGACCCGAGTGAAGAACCCCTTCCACCGGACCGCTGACGCGGCCGGCGCCCCCGAGGGCGCCGACATCACCCCCGACACCACCGAGACCCTCGCGGAGAGCCCCCAGAGCCCCGCGACCACCACCGCGCACCGTCGCCGCCGCTGGCCGCTCGTCGCCGGCGCGACCACCGTCGTGCTCCTCGCGACCGGTGCCGTCGCCTACGGCCAGGCGCGCAAGACCGTCGAGCTCGACGTCGACGGCCAGATCACCACCGTCACGACCTTCGCCGGCTCGGTCGAGGGCCTGCTCGCCGAGCAGGACGTCGCCGTGGGCGACCGCGACCTCGTCGTCCCGGACGTCGACTCCGCCCTGCGCGGCGGCGGCGACGTCGTCGTGCGCTACGGGCGCGAGGTGCCCGTGCAGGTCGACGGCTCCCAGTCCTCCGTGTGGCTCACGTCGCTCGACGCGGACGAGGCGCTCACGACCCTCGCCTCGCGCGGCAGCGACGTGCGCCTCGTGGCGTCGCGCTCCGGCGAGCGCGCCTCCCTCCCGATCCGCCTCGACGCGGACGGCCCCGTGAACGTCGTCGTCGACGGCGAGACCAAGGTCGCCCCCGACGGCAGCATCGGCATCGACGCGATCCTCGACCAGCAGGGCGTCCAGCTCGGCGAGCTCGACCGCGTCCACGTCGAGAAGACCGAGCAGGTCGAGGCGGCCCAGGCCGCCACGGCCCCGGCCGAGGAGGCGGCCGCCGCCGACGCGGCCGCCACCGAGGAGCCGGCCGCCGTCGCGACGTCCGAGGACACCGAGGCCGCGGCGGACGCCGCGCCCGTCTCGCTCGTCGTGCAGCGCGTCAAGGTCGAGGAGGTGGCCACCGACGCGGCCGTCCCGTTCGAGACGGTCACCGAGGAGGACGCCGACCGCTTCAAGGACCTCGACCCGGTCGTCAAGCAGGAGGGCGCCGAGGGCGTCCACACGACCGTGCACCGCGTCACGACGGTCGACGGCGTGGAGGAGTCCCGCGAGCTCGTCTCCGAGGGCGTCACGACGCCGCCGGTGAACAAGATCCTCGTGCAGGGCACCAAGGAGCGCCCCAAGCCGGAGCCCAAGCCGGCGGCGCCGCAGCGCTCGTCGTCCTCGTCGTCGGGCGGCTCCTCGTCGGGCGGTTCCTCCGCCCCGGCGCCCGCCCCGGCCGCCGACCTCGGGTCGGCCCCGGCAGGGGTCTGGTCCGCGCTCGCGCAGTGCGAGTCCGGCGGCAACCCCGCGACGAACACCGGTAACGGCTACTACGGCCTCTACCAGTTCTCGCTCCCCACGTGGCGGGCGATGGGCGGCTCCGGCCTCCCGTCGGAGGCCTCGGCGGCCGAGCAGACGCAGCGTGCCCAGGCGCTCCAGGCCCGTTCGGGCTGGGGCCAGTGGCCCGCGTGCGCGCGCAAGCTCGGGCTCCTCTGAGCCTGCACGGCACGCACCCGGCCGCCTGAGGGCGGACCGGTGGACGACGACGAAGGGCGGGGCGCACGGCGTCCCGCCCTTCGTCGTCCCCGGCGAGGGGCGGTCGGCGCCGGGTCGGTAGGCTTGCGTCCCATGAGCGATACCCGAGGCGCCCTGCTGGGTCCGGCCGAGATCCGTGACCTGGCAGGGAGTCTCGGCGTCCGCCCCACCAAGACCCTCGGCCAGAACTTCGTGCACGACGGCGGCACCGTCCGCAAGATCGTGCGCGCGGCGGACGTCCGCCCGGGCGAGCGCGTCGTCGAGGTCGGGCCCGGGCTCGGCTCGCTGACCCTCGGGCTGCTCGAGGCGGGCGCGAGCGTCGTCGCGGTCGAGATCGACCCCGTCCTCGCGCGGCAGCTCCCGGACACGGTCGCGACGCACGTTCCCGACGTCGGCGACCGGCTCGAGGTCGTGGGCGCCGACGCGCTCGAGGTCACGTCGCTGCCCGGCGAGCCGCCCACCGCGCTCGTCGCGAACCTCCCGTACAACGTCGCGGTGCCCGTGCTGCTCACGTTCCTCGAGCGCTTCGACTCGCTCGAGCGCGTGCTCGTCATGGTGCAGGCGGAGGTCGCGGACCGGCTCGCCGCGCCCCCCGGGTCGCGCACGTACGGCGTGCCGTCGGTCAAGGCCGCCTGGTACGCCGACGCGCGGCGCGCGGGCACGATCGGGCGCTCCGTGTTCTGGCCCGTCCCCAACGTCGACTCGGCCCTCGTCGCGCTCGACCGCCGCGAGCCGCCCGCCACCGCCGCGACCCGCGAGCAGGTCTTCGCCGTCGTGGACGCCGCGTTCGCGCAGCGCCGCAAGATGCTGCGCTCGGCGCTGTCCGGCCTCGCCGGCTCGGCGAGCGTCGCGGCCGAGGTGCTGGAGGCCGCGGACGTCGACCCGCAGGCGCGCGGCGAGGTGCTCGACGTCGCGGCCTTCGCGCGCGTCGCCGAGCAGCTCGTCCGTCGCGTCGGACTCGCCGACCGTCCGGCGCGCGGCGCCGCCCCCGCCGCGGGGCGGCCCACCGGCCGACCTGGCACAGTGGACGCGTGACACCCCCGCGCCCGCCGAGCATCTCCCTCGCGCCGCCCCCGTCCGTCCGCGTGCGCGCGCCCGGCAAGGTCAACCTCTCGCTGCGCGTCGGGGCGGTGCAGGACGACGGCTACCACCCGCTCGTGACGATCTTCCAGGCCGTCGGGCTCAGCGAGGACGTCGTCGCGCACCAGGTGCCGCCCGGCTCCGGGGTCTCGCTCAGCGTCTCGGGCCTCCAGGCGGACGCCGTGCCGACCGACGAGACGAACCTCGCGTGGCGCGCCGCCGTCGCGCTCGCGGAGCACGTGGGGCTCGACCCAGACGTGCGGCTCGAGATCCACAAGGAGGTCCCCGTCGCGGGCGGCATGGCCGGCGGGTCGGCCGACGCCGCCGCCGCGCTCGTCGCGTGCGACGCGCTGTGGGACGCGGGCGTGCCGCGCGCCGAGCTCGTCCGCCTCGCCGCGGGGCTCGGGGCCGACGTCGCGTTCGGGCTCGTCGGGCACACCGCCGTCGGGACGGGGCGCGGCGACGTGCTCACCCCCGCGATGACGCGCGGGGAGTTCCACTGGGTGTTCGCGGTCCAGGCCGAGGGCCTGTCGACCGCGCAGGTCTACCGCACCTTCGACGAGACCGTGGGCGGGCCCGCCGAGCTGGACCTCGCGGAGGACACCGCGCTCATGCAGGCCCTGCGCGCGGGCGACGCCGTCGGGCTCGGGCAGGTGCTGCGCAACGACCTCCAGGGCCCGGCGCTCGCGCTGCGGCCCGAGCTCCAGCGGACGATCGACGTCGCGACGGAGGCCGGCGCGCTGGGTGCGATCGTGTCCGGCTCCGGCCCGACCGTCGCCGCGCTGGCCCGCAGCCGCCAGCACGCGCTCGCGATCGCGGCCTCGTGGACCGCGAACGACGCGTGCGACACCGTGTGGTGCACCACGGCCCCCGCGGCGGGCGCGCGCGTCGTCGCGCACTGACCCGGCCTGCTGGCGGAAGGCCCCGGTCCGGCGCCGTCCGAGCGGTACCCGCGGGCGGCTACCGGATGTGCTCGCGCAGCCAGGCGAGCTGACGGGCGAAGCGGTAGCCCTGGCCGCCCTCGTGCTCGTTGTAGCGGTAGACGTCGATCGCGCGCTCGGCGCCGGGCGCCGCCCCGGCGGCCGCGCCCCAGCCGTTGTACGCCGCGTAGACGGTGGACGGCGGGCAGACCTGGTCCATGAGCGCGACGGAGAACAGCGCCGGCGCGGTGGCGCGGCGGCCGAGCACCGCCCCGTCGAGGTAGGACAGCGTGCGGAACACGGTCTCCTCCGCGTCGCGGTGGACGGCGAGGTAGCGCGTCAGCTCGCGGTACGGGTCGCGGTCCGTGATCTCGACGGCGCGGCGGTAGTGGCACAGGAACGGGACGTCGGGGAGGGCCGCGACGAGCCCGTCGGCGAGGCCCGCGACGGCGATGGCGATGCCGCCGCCCTGGCTCACGCCGTGCACGGCGACGCGCTCGGGTTCGATGCCGCGCACCGAGCGCACGGCGTCGACCGCGCGCACGCCGTCGGTGAAGACGCGGCGGTAGTAGTGGTCGTGCGGGTCCTCGATGCCGCGCGTGAGGACGCCCGGGACGGCGGGCCCCGACCCGGCAGGGTCGGGCGTGCCGCCGCCGCTGCCCCACTGGCTGCCCTGCCCGCGCGTGTCGACGACGAGGTGCGCGTACCCGGCGTTCGCCCACGCGAGGTGCTCGTGGGGCAGCCCGCGACCGCCGCCGTACCCGAGGAACTCGACGACCGCGGGCAGCGGGGCGCCGTCGCCGGCCGCGGCGGCGCGGGCGGCCTCGGCGGGCCGCACGAGCCACGCCTTGACGGGTTGGCCGGCGAACCCGGGGAACGTCACGTCGTCGACGACGACGAGGTCGAGGCCGGTCTCCACGCGCTCGAGCCGCACCGACCGAGCCAGGTCCCCGCCCGCCTCGCGCGACTCCGCGAGGGTCCGCGCCCAGAAGGCGTCGAGGTCGGCGGGCTCGTCGAGCGCGGGGGCGTAGGTCTCGAGCTCGGGGAGGGGCAGGTCGAAGAGCGGCACGGGGCGATCCTCCGGTCAATACGTCTGATGTCCGACGTTCAGGTGCGGTCGGGACGACTCTAGCGTCGCGGCCCGGCGCACCGTGAGCACGCTAATAATGCGCATCATCCCTTTGACCTTCACCGTGCTCGTCCGGCGACACTGCCACCAGCCCACGTCTCGACGTGGCGCCCGGCGGCGACGACGCCGCCGGCGAGGAACCGACGGAGGTCCCCCTGTGAGAACCCGAGCAGCAGCACCACGCCGCAGACCGCGCGCCGTGGCGACGGCGGTCGCCACCCTGACGGCGGTCCTCGCCGCCGGGGCGGTCGTCCCCGCGACGGCCCTCGCCGCGGGACCGCCGCCCGCGGCCACGGCCGCCACCACGACCGGGGCGACGACCGGAGCGACGACCGACGGCCCGTCCGCGTCCGACCTGCCCGTGTTCGAGTACCGCGGCGTGGTCACCGACAAGGAGTCGATGCTGTACAACCCGACGGACGAGTTCATCTTCCCGAGCGTCTTCCACGCGGGCGCGCACCTCGACGACCCGCTGGGGGAGTGGTACCTCTACTACGCCCCGCACGACTCCCCGGGCGGCATCTCGGTCATGTACGCCGACTCGCTCGAGGGCCCGTGGACGGAGTACACGCACAACCCGATCGTCGCGGACGAGTGGCTGCCGTTCTACGAGCGCGTCTCGCACGTCTCGTCGCCCGACGTCCTGTGGGACGACGCGACGGACCAGGTGCTCCTGTACTTCCACGGCGAGAACTCCACGACGCGCTGGGCGACGTCGCCCGACGGGCTCGCGTTCGACGACTCCGGGGTCGCCGTGACGAACGCCGACAGCGGCGCGGGCACCACGGAGACGTCGTACGCGCGCGTCGTCGAGCACCCGGACCCGTCGTCCGGCTACCGGTTCGCCATGACGTACATGCAGAACCGGACCGACAACATCCGGCGGATCAAGCTGGCCGAGTCGGTCGACGGCAAGACCTGGGTCGTGCGGCCGGACCCGCTCGTCGTGCCCGACGCCGCGACCGGCACCAACGTGTCCGGCGGCAACCTGTGGGAGTGGGAGGGTCAGCTCTACGTGATCTACCACGGCTCCACGGGCATCACGTTCGCCCGCACGCTCGACCCGACGATGACGCAGGTCGGCCCGCGGTGGGAGCTGCACCGCGCGAGCGGCGTGGGCGACGACACGGGCCGGGTCGCGGCCCCCGAGATCGTCACCGACGGCGACGAGACGTACCTCTTCTACGAGTCCGGCGACCGCCTGGGCGCGACGATCGCGTGGGCGCAGCGCGACCCCGACGCCGTGCGGCCCCCCGAGCCGGGCCAGGACCCCGACCCGCTGCGCGAGCGGTGCAGCGGCGCGGCGTCCGACGAGTTCGACGGCACGACGCTCGACCCGGCGCGCTGGACCGTGGTCCGGCCGGGGACGGCCCGGCACGAGCTCGTGGACGGCGCGCTGCGCGTCCCGGCGTACCCGACCGGCGTCGCGGGCGCCGCGCTGCCGCTCCAGGCCGTGCCCGCCGGGCCGTGGGAGGTCACGACGGCCGTCTCCGTGTCCCCGACGGAGCGGTTCCAGCAGGGCGGTCTCCTGCTGTACCGCGACGACGCGAACTACGCGAAGCTCGACCTGGTGCACGGGTCGCTCGGCCCGCGGGTCGAGTTCATCTGGCGCCAGAACGGTACGGACCGCAACACCGGCTTCGACTCGGTCGTCCCGCCTGCGGGCCTCGGCGACACCTTCTGGCTGCGCCTGACGAGCGACGGGACCGCCGTGCAGGCGTCGGTGTCGGTCGACGGCGTCGAGTTCGCGCCGTGGGGCCGCACGGTCGACGTGGCGGCGCTCCGGGCGACCGGCGTCGGTCCGTTCGCGATGCGCGGCTCGGCGACGCCGCCGGAGATCGTCGCGTCCTTCGACTGGTTCCGCTGGACGCCGACCGCCCAGGAGGCGGCGGCGTGCGACGACGACGAGCCCGCCGTCGAGGTCGAGGCCGTCACGCGGTGCCTCGCGGGCCGCGCGTACGTGGCCGTGACGGCGCGCCCGGTGGGCGACGACGCGGTGGCGGTCCGGCTCGCGACGCCGTTCGGCGAGCGCACCGTGGCCGACGTCGCGCCGGGGCGCAGCGCGTACCAGTCGTTCGCGACGCGGGCCACGACGGTCGCGGCGGGGGAGGCGACGGTCGAGGTCGTGGGGGCGGACGGCGTCGGGCGGGGCACGACGACCGCGCCCTACGGCGCGCTGACCTGCGGGTAGCGCGCGGCGCAAGCAGGGGGCGACGGGCCCGGGGACGCACCACGGTGCGGCGCCGGGCCCGTCGTGCGTCCCGCGCCGCACGCCCGGCCACGGCGACGACCGTGCGGCATTATGCGGATCACCCGACGCCCGTCCACCCGCGGAGCCGCGCGGGTCCCGACGTAATAATGCGTATTACCTCGTTGACCGGCTGGGCCTCGCCTGGCGAGACTCCTTCCACGTCATCGACGACGTGATCGAGGAGGATCCATGCCGAGGCACCGCATCACCCAGGCCGACGTCGCCGCCATGGCGGGCGTCAGCCAGGCGACGGTCTCGTTCGTGCTGAACGACTCCACGCCCGCGGGGGTGCGGATCAGCGAGGAGACGCGCCAGCGCGTGCTCGACGCGATCCGGATCACGGGCTACTCGGCGAACCCCGTCGCGCAGCGTCTGGCGGGCGGGCGCAACCAGATCCTCGGCGTCTTCACCTACGAGGCGACGTTCCCGCGCTCCGGTCGCGACTTCTACGGGCCGTTCCTCGTCGGGATCGAGCACGCGGCCGAGAAGCTCGGCATCGACATCCTGCTGTTCACGAGCGCACGCGTCGTCGACGGGCGCCGCCGCCTCACGCGCGACGGCTGGCAGCGCCTCGGGATCGCCGACGGCTGCCTGCTGCTCGGCCAGCACGAGGACCGCGGCGAGCTCCAGCACCTGCTGGACACGAACTACCCCTTCGTCTTCATCGGCAAGCGCGGCAGCGACGGCGGACGCCTGCCCTACGTCGGCGCCGACTACGTCGCGGCCACCGCGCGCCAGGTCGAGCGGCTCGTCGAGCTCGGCCACGAGCGCATCGGGTACGTCGGTCCGCGCGGCACCGACCAGCCCACGCTCGACCGCGTCGACGCCTACCGCGCGACGATGAAGGCGCACGGCCTGACCGTCCGGTTCGTCGAGCTGGACGACGTCCCTGCGACGGCGGCCGAGATCGTCGACCAGCGGCTCACCGCCGTCGTCGTGGCGCCCGAGAACTCCCCGGAGGAGCTCGTCGACGAGCTCGAGGACCGGGGCGTGCGCGTGCCGGCGGACGTCTCCGTGCTCCTGCTCGGCCAGCCGCACCACGGGCGCCCGGGCGGGCGCCGCTGGTCGGGCTTCTCCATCCCGCGCGAGGAGATGGGCGCGCGCGCCCTCGTGCTGCTGTCCCGCCTCGTCGCGGCCGAGTCCGGCTCGGGGCGCTCGGACCGCCGCGCGTCGCGCGCCGTCGCCGTCCCGGAGGACGAGCTCCACCAGCTCCTCGAGTGCGTGGACGTCGACGGCGAGACCGTCGCCGCGCCGTCGGGTGTCGCGGCACCCGCCTGACCGACCTCAGACCGCACCACCGAGCACCAGAGAAACGGAAACCCCAGCGTGACCCATGCAGACCTCCAGGCAGACGTCCTCGTCGTCGGCGGCGGGCTCGGCGGCGTGGCCGCCGCGCTCGCGGCGGCGGAGCGCGGCGCCCGCGTCGTCCTCACCGAGGAGCACCCGTGGATCGGCGGCCAGCTCACGTCCCAGGCGGTACCGCCGGACGAGAGCCCGTGGGTCGAGCGGTTCGGCGTGACCGCGCGCTACCGCGCGCTGCGCGACGGCATCCGCGACGTCTACCGCCGCTCCTACCCGCTCACGGACGCCGCGCGCACGTGGGATGCCCTCAACCCCGGCGCGGGCTGGGTCTCCAAGCTGTGCCACGAGCCGCGCGTCGCGGTGGGCGTGCTCGAGGAGATGCTCGCCCCGTGGCGGTCCGCGGGCCGCATCCGCCTGCTCGAGCGCGTGCGCCCGACGGCGGCCACCACCGACGGCGACCGCGTCACCTCTGTGACGCTCACCCCGGTCACCGCCGACGCCGCGGGCGCGGCCGTGACGGTGCACGCGGCGTTCGTCGTCGACGCGACCGAGACGGGCGAGCTCCTGCCGCTGACGGGCACCGAGTACGTCACCGGGTTCGAGTCGAACCGCGAGACCGGGGAGCCGAGCGCGCCGGACGAGGCGCAGCCCGACAACGTGCAGGCCCTCAGCGTGTGCTTCGCCGTCGAGCACGTGGACGGCGACCACACGATCGACCGCCCCGAGCGCTACGACTTCTGGAGCACGTACACCCCCGGCCCGTGGAACGGGCGCCGGATGCTGTCGTGGGAGGCGCCCAACCCGCGCACGCTCGCGATGGACGTGCGGTCGTTCACCCCGAACCCGGGCGACGACCCGCGCGCCGTCGACGCCGACCAGTCGAAGAACCCCGGCGACGGGAACCTCTGGACGTTCCGGCGTATCGCGGCCCGCGACCTCTTCGCGCCGGGCCACTACGCGAGCGACCTGTGCCTCGTGAACTGGCCGAGCATCGACTACTTCCTCGAGCCCGTGCTCGACGTGCCGCGCGACGTGGAGGAGGCCCGGATCGCCGACGCCCGGCAGCTCAGCCTCTCGATGCTCTACTGGATGCAGACCGAGGCGCCGCGCGCCGACGGCGGGACCGGCTTCCCGGGCCTGCGCCTGCGGCCCGACGTCATGGGCTCGGCCGACGGCCTCGCCCAGGCGGCCTACCACCGCGAGTCCCGCCGCCTGCGCGCCGTGACGACGGTGACGGAGAACGATGTCTCGTACGCCGTGCGCGGCGACCGCGGCGCGACGCGCTACGACGACTCGGTCGGCGTCGGCATGTACCGGATCGACCTGCACCCCTCGACGGGCGGCGACACGTACATCGACGTCGCGTCGACGCCGTTCGAGATCCCGCTCGGCGCGCTGCTGCCGCAGCGCGTGACCAACCTGCTCGCCGCCAACAAGAACATCGGCACGACGCACATCACGAACGGGTGCTACCGCCTGCACCCCGTCGAGTGGAACGTCGGCGAGGCCGCCGGCCACCTCGCGGCCCACTGCCTCGCGACCGGGCGCACGCCGCACGCCGTCCAGTCGAAGGCCGACCTCCTCGCCGACTACCAGGACGAGCTCGTCCGGGCGGGCGTCGAGCTGCGCTGGCCCGCCGAGGCCCACCCCTACTGACCCGGGCTCCCCGCGCCCGGCACCCCCGCCCACCCTCAGTCCGAAGGAGAACTGATGCACCCCCTCACCCCACGGTCGGCCCCTCGGTCCGCCCCGCGCCGACGCCGCCTCGTCGGCGCACCCCTGGCCGCCGGCGGCGTCGCGCTCGCCCTCGTCCTCACCGCGTGCTCCGGCGGCGGCGACGACGTCGCGGGCGAGCCGAGCACCCCGAGCGAGCCGGTCGAGCTGCGCATGACGGTCTGGACGGCCGACGAGACGCAGCTCTCGCAGTTCCAGGAGATCGCCGACGCGTACGTCGCGGAGAACCCCGACCTCGTGTCCGGCGTGACGTTCGAGACCATCCCGTTCGAGGACTACACGACGTCCCTCACGACGCAGCTCGCGGGCGGCAACGCGCCGGACCTCGCGTGGATCCTCGAGAGCTACGCGCCCGAGTTCGTGGCGAGCGGCGCGCTCGTCGACGTCGGCCCGAAGCTGCAGGAGACCGAGGGGTACGCGTACGACGACCTGCTCGACTCGTCGCTCGCGCTGTGGGAGAAGGACGGCGGCCTCTACGCCTACCCGTTCTCCAACTCGCCGTTCGCGCTGTTCGTCAACACCGACCAGGTCGCCGCGGCGGGCCAGCCGAACCCGGCCGACCTCGTCGCGTCGGGCGACTGGACCTACGACCAGGTCCGCGAGATCGCGGCGGCGGCCGCCGCGACGTCGGGCAAGCAGGGCCTCGTGGTGCGCGACTTCGACTACAAGGTCTGGGAGAACCTGTCGACGATCTGGGACGGCTGGGACGCGGCGCCGTGGAGCGAGGACGGCACGCAGTGCACGTTCACCGACCCCGAGATGGTCGACGCGCTCACGTGGGTCCACGACGCGACGTTCGTCGACAAGGCGCTGCCCGGTCCCGGCACGACGGCCGACTTCTTCGCGGGCGACTCCGCCATGACGATCACGCAGATCAGCCGCGCGTCGTCGCTCGACGACTCGTTCGGGTGGGACGTCGTGCCGCTCCCGGCGGGCCCGGCGGGCCAGCAGAACGTCATCGGCCAGGCCGGCATCGGTGTCTTCGCGGCCGGGGAGCACCCCGACGTCGCGGCCGACTTCCTCGCGTGGTTCACCAACCCGGAGAACGCCGAGACGCTCGCCGCGTACTTCCCGCCGCCGCGCGAGTCGCTGCTCACCGCCGAGACGCTCGGGGCAGCCAACCCGAAGCTCAGCGAGGAGCAGCTCCAGGCGGTCGTCGTCGACGGCATCCAGGGCGCCGTGACGAAGCCGTCGCACCAGAACTTCGCCAAGCTGCAGGACACGGTGCGCGCCCAGCTCGACGCGCTGTGGACCGCCGACGCGGACGTCGAGGGCGTCCTCGCCGACACGTGCGCGGCGATCCAGCCCCTGCTCGGGGACTGAGCGTGGCGTCCTCCGCACTCGCACGACGGGACGCGGCCGTGGGCTACACCATGGTCGCGCCCGCCGTGCTCGGCGCGCTCGCGTTCGTCGTCGCGCCGCTGGTCGCCGTCGTCTGGTACTCGCTGCACGAGTGGAACGTCCTCGCGAACACGTTCACGTTCGCGGGCGGGGACAACTACGAGCGGATGCTCGCCGACCCCGGGCTGCGGGACTCGCTCCTCGCGAGCCTGTGGTTCTCCGTCGGGCTCGTCGTGCTCAACATCTCCCTCGCGCTCGTCCTCGCGGTGCTGCTCAACCAGCGGCTCCCCGGCACGACGACGTTCCGCACGTTCTTCTTCTCGCCCGTCGTCGTGTCCCTCGTGGCGTGGACGATCGTGTGGAGCTTCCTGCTCCAGGCGGACGGCGGCATCAACGGGTTCCTGTCGCTGCTCGGCGTCGACGGCCCGAACTGGCTGCGCGGCGAGACGACGGCGATGCTCTCGGTGATCGTCGTGCAGGTCTTCAAGAACGTGGGCCTCAACATGATCCTGTTCCTCGCGGCCCTGCAGGGGGTGCCCGAGGAGATCCAGGAGGCCGCGCGCATCGACGGCGCGGGCGCGTGGCGCCGGTTCCGGTCGATCACGCTCCCGCTCATCAGCCCGACCGTCCTGCTGGTCTCGATCCTCACGATCGTCGGCTCGCTCGAGGTGTTCGCGCAGATCGCCGTGCTCACGGGCGGGGGGCCGGGGAACTCGACCACCGTGCTCGTCTACTACCTGTACCAGCAGGCGTTCCGGTTCAACGACTTCGGCTACGCGAGCGCGATCTCCGTCCTGCTGTTCGTCATCGTCCTCGTCCTGACACTCGTGCAGTGGCAGACGCGCAAGAGGTGGGTCTTCCATGAAGTCTGACGTGATGCCCGGCCCGGCCACGCTCCCGGGCGCGGACGACGGCCCGGCCCGGCCCGCGGCGTCGGGCACGGGCGGCGCCGACGGCGCGGCGACCCGCGGCGGGCGGCCCGCGCGCCGCACGGGGAGCGCGCGCACGCGCCGCCGCTGGGGGCGCGCGACGCTCGTGGCGCTGCTCGTGGTGCTCAGCGTGCCCTTCGTCTTCCCGACGTGGTGGATGGCGACGTCGAGCCTCAAGCCGATGAGCGAGATCCTGCGGGCCGTGCCGACGCTCTGGCCCCAGGACCCGTCGTTCGCGGCCTACGGCGAGGTGTTCCGGCTGCAGCCGTTCGCGCAGCAGTACTGGAACAGCCTCTACATCGCCGTGGTCGTGACGGTCGGGACGATCCTCGTGGCCTCGATGGCCGGGTACGCGTTCGCGCGCATTCGGTTCCCCGGGGCGAACGCGCTGTTCCTGCTCGTGCTCGTCGGGCTGCTCGTGCCGTCGGAGGTGACGATCGTCCCGCTGTTCCGGATGGTCAACTCGCTCGGGCTCATCGACACGCACTGGCCGCTCGTGGTCATCCCGATCCTCGGGGCGCCGAGCGTCCTCGCGACGTTCATCATGCGCCAGTTCTTCCTCGGGCTCCCCGGCGAGCTCGAGGAGGCGGGGCGCATGGACGGCCTCGGGCGGTGGGGGATCTTCTGGCGGATCGCGTTCCCGCTGTCGCGCTCGGCGATCTCGGCCGTCGCGATCTTCACGTTCCTCAAGTCGTGGAACCTGTACCTCGAGCCGATCGTGTACCTGTCCAGCAAGGACCGGTTCACGCTCCCGCAGGCGCTCACGCAGTACGTCGACGCCTACGGCGGCCCGATGTGGAACGTCCAGCTCGCCGCGACGACGCTCACGGTGCTGCCGGTCCTCGCGGTGTTCCTCGTCGCGCAGAAGCAGTTCGTCCAGGGCCTGGCGCACACGGGACTGAAGTAGGAGAGGCCGCCGATCAGCCCTGCTCGGGGTACTCGGTGCGGGTGCGCGACCCTCCGACCGAGACGCTCCCGCCGCCGACCACGGGCAGCGGCGTCCCGGCGGAGAACCCGGCACCCTGCTCCTTCACGACCGTCCCGCCGGGGGGCGTCGTGATGAGCGAGCTCGGCGGGTTGGGCACGACGTTGCCGCTCGCGTCGTACGTGATCGCGTACACGCCGGGCCCGCCGAGGTCCGTGCTGCCCGGGACGATCCCCGTGCCCTCGATGCCTGCGCCGGCGTCGCCGCGGACGTAGACCGTCGTGGTGCCCGTGTTGTTGTCCACTCGGGTGCCGACCAGGCCCTCGACCTCGACCTCGGCCCTGCCTCCGGCGAGCGGGACGACCGCACCCCCGGCGGACCCGGTCGCGTAGGCGCCCGCCTCGACGATCGTGGCGTCGGGCCTCGGCGGCACGTACGACCCGAGCTCCGGCCCCATGTAGTGCATCGTCTGGCGCTGCTGGTAAGCGAGGAAGGCGTCGACCTCCTCCTGGCTCGCGAAGGTGTACTCGCTCCCGACGTTCAGCACCGCCCCGCCCGAGGCGCCCGCCTGCGCGCCGAGGTTGACGCCGTGCTCGTTCACGTGCCCCTCGACGTAGGGGGTCGGGGTGCCCTCTCCGACCCCCAGGCTGCCCCCGGCGAGCTGGGTGACCCGGAACGTCCCGTCGGAGAGCTCGTCGATGCGGTACTCGAACCCGGCGCTCCCTTCCCCCGGGCCGGCCCCGATGCCCTGCTCGTACGTCACGTGCTCCGTCGCGACGATCGTCGGCGGCTCCTGCTGCTCGGTCATCGGCGGCAGGTCGGGCAGGGTGCGATCGCTCGGCAGACCAGGGATCCCGCCGCCACCGCCGCCGCCGCCAGCACCGCCGCCACTGCTCCCGCCGCCGTCGACGGCGCTCGCGCTGTCCTGTTGCTCGGCCTGCACGCGGAGCTTCTGCGCGCCGTCGTCGAGCAGGGTCGACGCCGCTCGCAGCGCCGCCTCCATCTCGCCGTGCCACCGTGCCCGCAGCGCCTCGGCGTCCGGACCTGCCCACGGGGTCGACGTGACGGCGGCGCGCAGCGCCGAGGTCGTCGCCTCGAGCTTCGCGGACTCGCCCTGGAACGTGTCGGCGAGCCCGCGCAGCGCGGCGACGTCGGCACCGTAGAAGGACATGGTGAACCTCTGCTGGCAGGGGGACGGTTGTCACGGTCACCCTTCGTCATGGCGCGGCCCGGCGCAAGGGGGAGGAGTCCCCATCGGGCCGAGACGCGCGGTCGGGCTGAGCGCCCGGCGCCCTGCACGAGGACGCCGCCGAGGTCGCTACGCTCGACGGTGTGGCTCATCTCCTCGGCGCCGACGGCATCTCGCTGACCGTCGGCACCCGCACCCTGCTCGACGACGTCTCGCTCGGCCTGGACGACGGCGACCGCGTCGGCATCGTCGGCCCCAACGGGGCCGGCAAGACGACGCTCCTGCGCCTCCTCGCGGGCACGCAGCAGCCCGACGGCGGCCGTGTCACCCGCGTGGGCGGCCTGCGGGTGGGCCTGCTCGACCAGCGCGACGACGTCGGCACCGGCGCGACGATCCGCGACCTCGTGCACGGCGACGCCGCGACCCACGCGTGGGCGTCGGACGCGAGCGTCCGCACCGTCCACGCGGGGCTGCTGGGCGACCTCGACCTCGACGCCCCGGCGGACACGCTGTCCGGCGGGCAGCGTCGCCGCGTCGCGCTCGCGGCCCTCCTCGTCGCCGACCACGACGTGCTGTTCCTCGACGAGCCCACGAACCACCTCGACGTCGAGGGCGTCGCGTGGCTCGCCGCGCACCTCGGCGACCGCTTCGCCCGCCCGGGCGCGAAGGGCGCCCTCGTGGTCGTCACGCACGACCGCTGGTTCCTCGACGCCGTGTGCTCGCGCATGTGGGAGGTGCGGGGCGACGGCTCGGGCCAGGTCGAGGGCTACGAGGGCGGGTACGCCGCGTACGTGCTCGCGCGTGCCGAGCGCCAGCGCACCGCGGCCGTCGCGGCGGAGAAGCGCGACAACCTGCTGCGCAAGGAGCTCGCGTGGCTCCGGCGGGGCGCGCCCGCGCGCACGTCCAAGCCCAAGTTCCGGCTCGACGCCGCCGCCGCGCTCATCGCCGACGTCCCGCCGCCGCGCGACACGCTCGAGCTCACGCGCACCGCGACGAAGCGCCTCGGCAAGGACGTGCTCGACCTCGAGGACGTGACGGTCGCGGTGCCGCGCCAGGACGGTCAGGGCGAGCGCGTGCTGCTCGACGACGTCACGTGGCGCCTGGGGCCCGGCGACCGGTACGGGGTCGTCGGGGTCAACGGCGCCGGGAAGACGACGCTCCTCGCGCTCCTCGCCGGGCGGCGCGAGCCCGACTCCGGGCGGGTCAAGCGCGGCAAGACCGTCCACGTCGCGGAGCTGTCGCAGGACGTCGGCGAGCTCGACGACATCGCCGGCGCGCGCGTGATCCAGGTGATCGAGGACGAGAAGCGCTCGGTCGTCGTCGACGGCAAGGAGCTCTCCGCGTCCCAGCTCGTCGAGCGGCTCGGCTTCACGCGCGAGCGGTCGCAGACGCTCGTGCGCGACCTCTCGGGCGGCGAGCGGCGGCGCCTGCAGCTCCTGCGCCTGCTCGTCGCCGAGCCCAACGTGCTCCTGCTCGACGAGCCGACGAACGACCTCGACACCGACACGCTCGCCGCGCTCGAGGACCTGCTCGACGGCTGGCCCGGGACCCTGATCGTCGTCTCGCACGACCGCTACCTGCTGGAGCGCGTCGCGGACCGCCAGGTCGCGCTGCTCGGCGACGGCCAGGTGCGCGACCTGCCGGGCGGCGTCGAGCAGTACCTCGAGCTGCGGCGCGCGGCGCTCGCGGGCGCGGGCGCGGCGTCGACCGGGTTCGCGCCTACGGGCGGCGCCGACGGGACGCCGGACGCGGGGCCGGCCGTGGCAGCCCCGGGCCCGAGCGCGGCCGAGGTGCGGGCGGCGAAGAAGGAGATCAACCGCATCGAGCGGCGCCTGAGCAAGATCGCGGAGGCCGAGGTCCGGCTGCACGAGAAGATCGCGGCGAACGCGACCGACTTCGCGGCGGTCGCGGAGCTCGACGCCGAGCTGCGCACCCTCGCGGCGGAGAAGGACGAGCTCGAGGCGGCGTGGCTCGAGGCGGCCGAGGTCGCCGGGTGACGGCCGACCGGATGCGCGTCGCGGTGTCCGCGCGGGGCGTCGAGGTCGACGACGGGCAGGGCGGCGTCCTCGCGCCGTGGGCGGACGTGCGCCGCGTCACCGCGTTCGCGCTCGGTGCCCCGGGCGGCACCGCCCGGTACGTGTCGTTCGACCTCGTGAACGGGCACAGCGTCGAGGTGGACGACGCCGCCCCGGAGTGGGACGACGTGCTCGCCGCCCTGCCCGGGCGGGTCGAGCTCGCGGTCGACGACCCGCTCGTCGCGCTCGGCGCGCTCGCGCCGGGCGAGCGGCTCGTCCTCGCGGGGCCCGTGCGGACCCGCTGACCCCGCGGGGACCCGGGTCCGGACGCCCGGGGCGTGTCGCCGGGGCCCAGCCGGGCGCGGGTGTGCGGCTCAGCGCCGCAGGAAGCCCATGCGGTCGTCGGGGTCGACGCGCTCGAGGATGGCGCCCGCGATGGCGTCCAGCTGCTCGACCTGCTCGTCGGTGAGCGCGTCGATCACGTGGTCGCGCACCGTCCCGACGTGCCCGGGCGCGGTCGCGACGACCTTCTCCCAGCCGGCGTCGGTGAGGTGCGCGTTCGTCGCGCGGCGGTCCTCGGGGCACGGCACGCGCTCGACCAGGCCACGCTTCTCGAGGCGCGCGACGACGTGGGAGAGCCGGGGGAGCGTGGCGTTGGTGGCGCCCGCGAGGTCGGTCATGCGCAGCGTGCGCCGCGGCGCCTCGGAGAGCATCGCGAGCACGTAGTACTCGAAGTGGCTGAGGTCGGCGTCGCGCCGGAGCTGGGAGTCGAGGACGCCCGGCAGCAGCTCCACGACCGCCACGAGCCGCTTCCACGCGTCGAGCTGCTGGTCGTCGAGCCAGCGGGGTTCCGTCGTCATCGTGCCTCCTCCGGTGCGGCGATCCGCATAGTTGACGGTACAACTTTAGCGGCGTACGGTGTTAGTTGTAGCAACAACTAATAGCCGACCGTCGGGCCGGCGGAGGAAGGGAAGCCACCATGAGCAGCATCACCATCGTCGGCGCCGGGAACATGGGCTCGGCCATCGCCGGTCTCGCGCTCGCCGCGGGCAGCCAGGTGCAGGTCCTGACCCGTGAGGCCACCGAGGTCGACCCGCGCGTCACGGCGGGCACCGTCGGCGACGAGATCACCGGCGACGTCGTCGTGCTCGCGCTCCCGTACGGGGCGCTCGACGACGTCCTCGGCGCCTACGAGGGCCGCCTCGACGGCAAGGTGCTCGTCGACATCACCAACCCGCTCGACTTCGCGACGTTCGACTCCCTCGTCGTGCCCGACGGCTCGTCGGCCGCGGCGCAGATCCAGGAGCGCGTCCCGGGCGCGCGGGTCCTCAAGGCGTTCAACACGAACTTCGCGGCGACGCTCGCCACCGGCCAGGTCGGGCCGCTCCCGACGACGGTCCTCGTCGCGGGCGACGACGCCGACGCGAAGGCCGCCCTCGCGGGCGCCGTGTCCGGGGTCCGCGTCGTCGACGCCGGCTCGCTGAAGCGCGCGCACGAGCTCGAGGCTCTCGGCTTCCTGCAGCTCACGCTCGCGGCGGGGGAGAAGACCTCCTGGACGACGGGCTTCGCGCTCGCCGAGTGACCCCGCCCGCTCACGCACGACGGCGGCCGGCCACCCCGCGGGGGTGACCGGCCGCCGTCGTGCGCGGAGCCTCAGCCGCGCGCCTTCTCGACGGCCGCGCGGGCCGCCTCGTGCTCCGCCTTCTGGGCGTCCCGCAGGGCCTTCTCGAGCTCGCGCACCTTCTTCTGGGCCTCGCGCACGCGCCGCTCCGCGTCGCGCCGCCGGAGCGTCGCCTTCTTGACCCGTGCGTCCTTGACGTGCACGGCGACCTCGACGGGCGCGACGGCGTCGCGCGGGTCCGTCGCCGGTGCGGGTTCCGTGACCGTGGTGGGCTGCCGCCCGGGCGCGCGGCCCGCGCCGGGCGCCCCGGCGGCCCGCGCGTCGACGTAGACGGCGATCCCGTCGAGCACCCGCTCCAGGCCCCACGCGGTGTCGTCGATCTCGCCCTCGCCCGCGTACGTGCCGGCCTCGACGAGCGGGCGCAGGTAGGGGAACCGCACCTCGTCCACGAGCCCGCGCAGCGCGTCGGCCCACGCGCCGCCCTGGACCGCCTCGTCGCCCCCGGCCGCCGCGACGGCGCGCGCGAGGTCGGTCTGCAGCCGCGCCGCGTTCCGGGCGTACCCGCTGACGAGGAGGATGACGGACATCTTCTCCTCGTCGTCGAGCGGCGTGGACCGCAGCGCGCGCAGCCCGGCGTCCGCGCCGCGCAGGTTGTTCGGCGTGAGCGGCGCGCCGGTCACGGGGATGTCGAGGAACCACGGGTGCGACGCGAACACCGCCATCGTGAACTGCGCCCACTCGCGCAGCTCGGTGCGCCAGTCGGCGGGCTCGTGCGCGGGCGGGTACTCGACGTCGAGCGCGGCCTCCTGCATGAGGAGCAGCAGGTCGTCCTTGCTCGTGACGTACCGGTAGAGCGACATCGTCGTGAAGCCGAGGCTCTGCGCGACCTTCGCCATGGACACGGCCCCGAGCCCGTCGGCGTCGGCGAGCTCGATGGCCGCGTCGACGATCCGCTCGATGCTCAGCTCGCGCTTGGGCGCGCGCTCGGGGCGTTCGGCCACGCCCCACGCGAGCGCGAGCCGGGGCGGGAGGTCGGGTGCGTCCGTCATGGCTTCATCCTCCCCGACGGCGCCGCATCCGGGCAGCGGTGCCGAGCAGCCCCTCCCGGTGGCGCGAGCAGGTGGTCGTGGTGCGTCCGGTCGGCAGGACGCACCAGGACCACCTGCTCGGCCGCGCGGGAGGGCCAGGGGGAAGAGCGTGGGGGGTCAGCGGGCGGTCCGCCGGCGGTAGAGCAGGGAGCCGGCGGTGCAGCTCGCGACGAGGAAGCCGGCGAGCCACGCGACGGCCGTGAGGGCCGTCGACGCGTCGGGTGCGCCCGCGAGCAGCCCGCGGAACGTCTCGATGACCGGCGTGAACGGCTGGTTCTCGGCGAACCCGTGCAGCCACGACGGCATCGTGTCGATCGGGACGAAGCCCGAGCTGAGGTAGGGCACGAACAGGAAGAGGAAGTTCACCGACTGCGACGCCTCGACGCTCAGCACGAGGCCGAGCGCCACGCTCAGCCACGTGAACGTCAGCACGGCGAGGACGGCGAAGGCGACGAGCCCCGCCCAGTCGGCGGGCCCGGCGTCGGGCCGGAAGCCGAGCGCGAGCGCGACCCCCACGACGACGACGGCGGACGCGAGGTTGCGCACGACGCTCGCCACGACGTGCCCCCACAGCGCGGACGGCCCGAAGATCGGCAGGGTCTTGAACCGGTCGATCGTGCCGGACGTCATGTCCTGCGCGACGCCGACCGCGGCCGTCGCGGAGCCGAACCCCAGGCACATCACGAGCACGCCGGGCACGACGTAGTCGATGTAGTCGTCCCCGCCGATCGCCCCGCCGAAGATGACGACGAAGACGAGCATGATCATCACGGGCAGCGCGAAGGCCGTGACGAGCCCGTCGACGCTGCGCAGCTGGCGGCGGGTCTCGCGGCCGACCATCGTGCGGACGTCGCGCGCCGCGGTGGCCGGGGTCTGCCGCACGCGCGGCGGCGCGGTGCGGGGCGGCCGGGGCAGGGTGGTCGTGGGTGCGGCGCTCATCGGGCGCCCTCCTTCCGGGTCAGGGCGAGGAACACGTCGTCGAGCGTCGGCCGCACGACGCTGACCCCCACGACCGCGAGCGCGTGGGCGTCGGCGGCCGCGAGCACGTCGCGGATAGTGCGGACGGGGTCGTCGCTCGGTGCGGTGAGGGAGAGGTCCTTCGCGTCGGCCGTCGGGCGGGCCAGCCCGATCGAGGGCGCGAGCCCGACGGCGGCGGCCAGGCTCTCCGGATCGTCGAACGCCACGCGCACGTGGTCGCCCGCGACGAGCGCCTTGAGCTCGGCGGCCGTGCCCCGCGCCGCGACGCGGCCGTCGTGCAGGACGGCGATCGTGTCGGCCAGGCGGTCGGCCTCCTCGAGGTACTGGGTCGTCAGCAGGACGGTCGTCCCGTCGGCGGCGAGGCCCCGCACGACCTCCCAGAGCTGCGCGCGCGACGCCGGGTCGAGGCCGGTCGTCGGCTCGTCGAGCACGAGCACCGCCGGGTCGGCCACGAGGCTGATCGCGAGGTCGAGGCGACGGCGCATGCCGCCCGAGTAGGTCCCGACCCGCCGGTCCGCGGCGTCGGCGAGGTCGAAGCGCTCGAGCAGTGCGGCAGCGCGCGGGCGCACCGCCCGGCGGGGGAGGTGCGCGAGCTCGCCCATCATCACGAGGTTCTCGCGGCCCGTCTGGAACTCGTCCACCGACGCGTACTGGCCCGTGAGCGCGATGGTCTCGCGCACCCGGGCGGCGTCGTGCACGACGTCGGCGCCTGCGACGCGGGCCGTGCCGCCGTCGGGCCGGACGAGGGTCGTGAGGATGTTGACGGTCGTCGTCTTGCCCGCGCCGTTGGGCCCCAGCAGCGCGAAGATCTCGCCGCGGCGCACGGTCAGGTCGACGTCGCGCAGCACGGCGTGGTCGCCGTAGGACTTCTCCAGCCCCTGCGCGGCGATCATCGGTCCGGTCATCGCCTTCTCCTTCTCCGTCGGCCGTTCGTGTGCGGCGCACACTGCTTGTGTGCGCCATAAACTGTGTGTACACCATAAACACCTGCGCGAGCGGGGGTCAAGGGTCGAGGAGGTGCTCCACGAGGGAGGGCTGCCGCTCAGCCCGTGCGGCGACGGGGCGCGCCGGTGAGGACCAGCCCGATCCCGGTCATCACCACGAGCGCGCCCAGCACGACGGCGACCGGCGCCGTCCACGTCCCCGTCGCCGTCTGCAGGGCCCCGGCCGCGGTGGGCGCGACGGCGGCCAGGCAGTACCCGACGGACTGCACCGTCGCCGACGCCTGCCGGCCGCGCCGGACCGTCGGGTACCGCTGGGCGACGAGCGTGAAGATCACGACGAAGTTCGCCGCCTGGGCGACGCCGGCCGCGGACGCCCACACCGCCCAGAGCCCCGGCGCGACGAGCAGGCCCACCGGCAGCGTCAGCCACAGCACCGCGATCCCGACGAACGTCTGCCGCAGGCTGAGGCGGCGCGCGGCGAGCGGCACCGCGAGACCGCCGACGATCGCGAAGCCCTGGAACAGCGACGCCGCACCGCCCGACGCGGAGCGCGGGATGCCTGCGAGGTCCTCCAGGACGAGCGGCAGCCACGCCGTGAGCGCGTAGAAGCTCGACGACTGGAGCGCGAACATCGCGCACAGCCACCACGTGAACGGCGTCGCGAGCACGTGGCGCTCGCGGGCCGTCGTCGGGTCGGTGCCCGTGACGCCCTCCGCCGCGGACGCCGCCAGCGCGTCCGCCTCGGCCGCTTCCCCGGCCGCCCTGGCCTCCGTCTCCGATGCCGCCGGGCCGGGCACGGTCTCCGCCGGCACGTCCCGGGGCTCGCGCGCCTCGCGCGGCACCGCGCGCAGCCACCACACGAGCGCGACGACCGCGAGCACCGACCACGACGCGAGCGCCCAGCGCCACCCGACGGCGTCCGCCAGCGGCGCGGTGAGCGCCGTCGTCGCGACGGTGCCGACGTTGATCGCCGCCGTGTACAGGCCCGTCACCGTCGCGACGTGGCCGGGGAAGTCGCGCTGGGCGATCATCGGCACCGCGAGGTTCGCCGTCGTGATGCCCAGCCCGAGGAGCACCGTGCCCGCGAACGTCCCGGCCGCGCCGAGCGCCGCGAGGTCCGCCGAGCGCAGGACCGTCCCCGCGACGATCAGCGTGAGCGCGACGGCGATCGCCGTCCGGAGCGACGACCGCCCGAGCAGGCCCGCGACGGCGGGCGTCGCGAGCGCGAAGCACAGCACCGGGATGCCGGTGAGCAGGCCCGCCGCGGCGGCGGTGAGGTCGAGGTCGGCCGCGACGTCCGCGACGACGGGCGGGAGCGCCGTGAGCGGCGCCCGCAGGTTGACGGCCACGAGCAGCACGGCGACGAGCAGGACCCCGTCGATCCCGCCGCGGAACGTGCTCGGGCGGGGCAGCCGTGACGACGGCATCGGGCGGGGACCTCCGGGTGCGGGCGCGTGCGGCGACGCCCGCCCGGTCGTCCGGGCCGTCGGTCAGTCGTCGAACTGTCCTCCGACTGTACGCAGGAGCGCCGCGAGCGCAGGTCGCTCGCCCGGCTCGAGCGCGTCGAGGATGCGGGCCTCGACGGCGAGGAGGTCGGTCATCGCCGTGTCCACGCGCTCCAGGCCCTCGGGCGTGAGCTCGACGAGCACGCCGCGCCGGTCGTCGGGCGAGCGGCGGCGCACGACGAGCCCGCGCTCCTCGAGCCGGTCGATGCGGTTCGTCATGGTCCCGCTCGTCACGAGCGTCTGGGTGACGAGCGCCCCGGGGGAGAGGCGGTACGGCTCGCCCGCGCGGCGCAGCGCGGACAGGACGTCGAACTCCCACGTCTCCAGGTGCCCGCGCGCGAACGCCGTGCGCCGCGCCCGGTCCAGGTGCCGGGCGAGCCGGTCGACCCGGGAGAACACCGTGAGCGGCTCGACGTCGAGGTCCGGCCGCTCGCGCTGCCACGCCGCGACGATGCGGTCGACCTCGTCCTCGTGCTGCTGGTCCATGACGCGAGGGTACTCGACGTGTCTCGACGTCAAGACTCTTGACGGCTCGGAGTCACCGCGGCGCGCCGCAAGACCCGTCGCCGCGAGGTAGAGCCCTGGCCCCGCGAGGTAGAGCCGCTGTCCGCCGAGGTAGAGCCGTGGTCCCGCGAGGTAGAGCCGTGGTCCCGCGAGGTAGAGCCGCTGTCCGCCGAGGTAGAGGCGTGGTCGTGCGGGCCGTGCCTGGGCGCGCACCTACCAGGGCGACATGAGCACAGGGTGGGGCGACCCACCGTCGTCGGCCACCGGACCTGGCCACCGCGCCGAACCCCGGCTCTACCTCGTCCGACCCGGGCTCTACCTCGCCGAACCTGGGCTCTACCTCGGCGGACCAGGCCTCTACCTCGACGAACCGCGCCTCTATCTCGGCGGGGCGGGGCCGTGCCCCGCCGTCAGGACGTGCGCAGGGCGTCCGTGAGCTTGACGCGGGCGCCGGTGCGCAGGACGGCGTTGGAGTAGATCTTCGCCGCGAGCCACACGAGGAGGGGGATGACCGCGACGGAGAGGCCGAGCGCGACGAGGGCCTCCCACGTCTCGGCGCTGCCGAGCGCGATGCGGACCGGCATGAGCAGCGGCGAGCACAGCGGCACGTACGACAGCCAGACGACGAGCGGGTTGTCCGGCGCCCACGGCGCGACGGAGACGCCCACGATGTACGGCACGATCATGAGGAACGTGACGGGCGTGGTCACCGCGCCGACGTCCTCCTGGCGCGACACCAGCGCGCCGAGGCCGGCCATGAGCAGCGCGTAGCTGACGAAGCCGACGACGAACCACACGAGCGCCCAGGCCGCGGCGGTCCCGAGGTCGATCGTCGAGGTGTCGACGAGGCCGAGGCCGAGCGCGGTCCCGACGCCCGCGAGCACGACGAGCGCGACCTGCCCGAGCCCGACGAGGCCGATGCCGAGCACCTTGCCCGCCATGAGCTGCCACGGTCGCACGGTCGAGAGCAGGAGCTCGACGACGCGGCTCGTCTTCTCCTCGACGACGCCCTGCGCGATGAGCTGGCCGCTGATCATGATGGCCATGAAGAGCAGGATGCCGGTGACCAGGCCGGTGACGTAGCGCGCCGGGTCGAACTCGCTCGGCTCGCCGATGGTGCGCACGTCCGGCGCGGCGGTCGCGACGTCGCCCGCGACCTGGGCGGGGTCGCCCCCGAGGCTCGCGACGGCGTCGGACAGCGCGGTCTGCTGGGCGAGCGTGGTGAAGACGGCCGTGAGGCCCGACGACAGCTCGGTGTCGACGACGACCGTGGGGGAGCCGACGCTCCCGGTGACGAGCGCGTCGAGGTCGCCGTCGCGCACCTGGGCCTCGCCCGCGGCGTCGTCCGCGACGTCGACGGTCTCGACGTCGGTCCCGAGCGTGCTCCCCGTGGTCTCGATCGCCTCGGCGAGCGCCGCGGTCTGCGGCGTGACCCCCACGCGCTCGGCGCTCGGGCCCGACCCGTTCGCGAGATTGAGCACGACCCCGCCGAGCACGACGGCGCCGACGAGGATCACGGTCAGCCACACGAACGACTTGGAGCGCAGCCGCGTCATGATCTCGCGGCCCGCGACGAGGCGGATCGCGCCCCAGGACGTCAACGAGGTCCCCGTGCTCATGCCCCCACCTCCACGGTCTCGGCGGCCGTCGCGGCCGGCTTCTCCTCGGCGCTCACGACGTCGCGGTACAGCTCGGTGAGCGACGGCCGGACGAGCGCGAACTCGTGCACGGGCCCGGCGGCGAGCGCCGCGCGCAGCACGGCCTGCTCGCGCCCGCCGGGGACGCCCCCGGTCCCGTCGCCGGTCGACCCACCGGGCACGAGCTCGACGACGGTGCGCGACCCCTCCAGGCTGACGGCCCGCGCGTCGGGCACGGCACCGATCCACGTGGCGCCGGGCGGGCCGTCCACGACCCAGCGCTCCTGCTCGGTGCGACGGAGCTCGTCGATCGTGCCGACCTCCACCATCGCGCCGTCCTTGATGATGCCGACGCGGTCGCACAGCCGTTCCACGAGGTCGAGCTGGTGCGAGGAGAACACGACGGGCACGCCCGCCTGGGCGCGGTCGCGCAGGACCCCGCTCATGACGTCGACGGCGACGGGGTCGAGCCCGCTGAACGGCTCGTCGAGCACGAGCAGCTCGGGGTCGTGGGTGAGCGCGGCGGCGAGCTGGACGCGCTGCTGGTTGCCGAGCGAGAGCTTCTGCACCTCGTCGCCGCGGCGCGCCTCGACGCCGAGCGTCGTGGTCCAGCGCTCCATCGCGTCCTTCGCCGCCGCGGCGGACAGCCCGTGCAGCCGGGCGAGGTAGACGAGCTGCTCGCCGACCTTCATGCGCGGGTAGAGGCCGCGCTCCTCCGGCATGTAGCCGATGCGGCGGCGGGCGGCCAGGTCGAGGGGCCGGCCCTCCCACCGGACCTCGCCGCCGTCGGCGGCGAGGACGCCGAGGACGATGCGCATCGTCGTCGTCTTCCCGGCGCCGTTGGAGCCGACGAAGCCGAAGATCTCCCCGGCGCGGACGTCGAACGACGTGCCGCGCAGGGCGCGCACGTCGCCGTAGGACTTGGTCAGCGAGTCGATCTCGAGTGTCGCCATGCGCTCCACACAACCACGCGCGAGCGCGCGCGGCACGGGACAGATGTCACGTCCTGACCGTGCGGAGGCAGGGGATGCGCCCCTGCCGAGGTCGGGCCCCGCCGGTCAGCCGAGGTGCTCGTCGCGCACCGTGGGCAGCGTCCGCGCGGCCCGCACGGCGAGGCGCAGCATCGTCCCGGTCGCCTCGTCGACGGCTGCGGCGTCGTCGCGCCGGACGGCGTCGAGCGAGACCCAGAGCAGCTCGCGGGCGAGCGCGGCGTCCTGCTCGTCGAGCCGCCCGGACACCGACTCGACGGCGCTCATCGCGACGAGCACGCGCATCACGGCCGACGTCGGGGGCGCGACGCGCACGCGCCGGATCTCCACGGCCCGGCGCAGCGCGCGACGCTCGACCCGCGTGAGGCGCGGGCCCGTCACGTGCAGGAGCACGACGGTGAGGAGCGCGGCCACGAGGCCGAGGACGGCGGCGAGGAGCAGGGTCTCGGGCGTCGCGAGGTTCCGCCCGGCGACCAGGGCGGCGAGCGCGGTCGTCACGCCCGCGACGAGACCGACCCGCACCACGTCGACCGACGCGCGCCACTCCGCGTGCCGGCGCACCCGGTCGAGCTCGTAGGGCGTGAGGCCCGGGACGAGCACGTCGGTGCGCTGGACGACGCGCGCGGGCGCGCCCGGGACGTCGCCCTGCAGACACCGTGCGGTCGTCCAGGTCACGTACCCCCAGACCGTGGGACGGATCTCGTCCCGTGGGTCGCCGTACCCCTGGTCGGCCGACCGGTCGTGCCCGTGCATCCGCTGCCCCGCTTCGTCGTTCTGCTCTGCCGCCAGAGAGACGGGCTGACCCCGCTGTCATGACGCGGGTTCGGGGAGCGGATCTGCGTCAGGACCTCGTGGTGATGAGGCGGGGCCGCTTCTCCATGTCCGCGAGGCCGTTCCAGGCGAGGTTGACGAGGTGCGCCGCGACCTCCGTCTTCTTGGGAGAGCGGGCGTCGAGCCAGTACTGGCCGGTGAGGGCGACCATGCCGACGAGCATCTGCGCGTAGATGGGCGCGACCTTCGGGTCGAGGCCGCGCGTGCGGAACTGGTTCGCCAGGAGGTGCTCGACCTGCGTCGCGACGTCGCCGATGAGGCTCGAGAACGTGCCCGTCGCCTGCGCGACGGGGGAGTCGCGCACGAGGATCCGGAAGCCGTCCTCGGACGCCTCGATGTAGGACAGGAGCGCCAGCGCGGTGCGCTCCAGCAGCACCTTCGGGTGGCCGCCCTCGTCGAGCGCGCCCGACAGCGCCGCGGTGAGCGCCTGCACCTCGCGGTCCACGACGACCGCGTAGATGCCCTCCTTGCCGCCGAAGTGCTCGTACACGACGGGCTTGGACACCTCGGCGCGCGCGGCGATCTCCTCGACGCTCGTCCCCTCGAACCCCTTCTCGGCGAACAGCCTGCGGCTGACGGCGAGCAGCTGCTCGCGCCGCTGGCTCGCGGTCATGCGGGATCGGGGGGTGCGTCTGGAGTCGGCCACGGGTCCATCATGCCGTGCGGGCGCTCGCCGCAGCCGGAGGGTCCGCGCCCGCCGGCGCGGGCGTCGTCGGCGGGCGTGCGCACGGGTGTGGTGCGGGCCACGCCCCGCGTCCGGCGCGGATGGGGCGAGACGGGCACGCGCGGCGTCGGGCACGGGGACCGACCTGGCAGACTGTTCCCGGACCCGGCCCGCCCGCCGCGGCCCGGGTCGAACCGGGGGCGCGGCGACGGGCAGGTGACGTGCACGTGCCGAGCGCGTGAGAGCACGGCGTCGCCGGGTCCGGTCCGCCTTGGTGTAATCGGCAGCACAAGGGTTTTTGGTGCCCTTGGTCCAGGTTCGAGTCCTGGGGGCGGAGCTCGTGCCACCGATCCCGAGGGGAACACCCATGGAAGCTCAGCAGGGCACCGACACCACCGTCGCCCCCGCTGCCGTGATCGTCCTCGCCGCAGGCGAGGGCACGCGGATGAAGTCGTCCACCCCCAAGATGCTGCACACGCTCGCGGGTCGCAGCCTGCTCGGGCACGTGCTCGTCGCCGCGCGCTCGCTCGACCCGGCGCTGCTCGCCGTCGTCGTGCGGCACGAGCGCGACCGCGTCGCCGAGCACGCCGTGTCGGTCGACCCGGACGCGGTCGTCGTGGACCAGGACGAGATCCCGGGGACGGGCCGCGCCGTGCAGTGCGCGCTCGCCGCGCTCGACGCGAAGGCGCACGCGCAGGCGCTCGTCCACGGCGTGCCCGACGGCGAGGAGGGGCGCGGCGTCGGCGACGGCCTCGAGGGCCCCGTGGTCGTCACCGCGGGCGACACCCCGCTGCTCGACGGCGGCACCCTCGCCCAGCTCCTCGCGGCGCACGTCGCCGACGGCAACGCCGTGACGATGCTGACGACGCAGCTCGACGACGCGACGGGCTACGGCCGCGTCGTGCGCGACGACGCGACCGGCGACGTCCTGCGCATCGTCGAGCACAAGGACGCGTCGGCCGACGAGCTCGCGATCCGCGAGATCAACGCGTCGATCTACGTCTTCGACGCCGCCGTCCTGCGGCGCGGGCTCGGCACGCTCGGCCGCGACAACGCGCAGGGCGAGGTCTACCTGACGGACGTCGTCGCCGCGGCGCGCGCCGAGGGCGGCGTCGTGCGGGCGCTCGTCTCGGACGACCCGACGGTCGTCGAGGGCGTCAACGACCGCGTGCAGCTCGCGACGCTGCGCGCCGAGCTCAACCGCCGGATCCTCGAGGACTGGATGCGCGCGGGCGTGACGGTCGTCGACCCGGCCACGACGTGGGTCGACGTCGACGTCGAGCTCGCGCGCGACGTGACGCTCCTCCCCGGGACGCAGCTCCACGGCGCGACGGTCGTCGCCGAGGGCGCGACGGTCGGCCCGGACACCACGCTCACCGACACGGAGGTCGGCGCCGGCGCGACCGTGACCCGCACGCACGGCTCGCTCGCGGTCCTGGGCGCGGGGACGTCCGTCGGACCGTTCGCGTACCTGCGGCCCGGCACCGTGCTCGGTGCGCAGGGCAAGATCGGCACGTTCGTCGAGACGAAGAACGCGGAGATCGGCGAGGGGTCGAAGATCCCGCACCTGTCCTACGTCGGCGACGCGACCATCGGCGACCACACGAACATCGGCGCCGCGTCGGTCACGGTCAACTACGACGGCGTGCACAAGCACCGCACCGTCATCGGCTCGCACGCCCGCACCGGCGCGGACAACATGTTCGTCGCGCCCGTGAGCGTCGGCGACGGCGCGTACACCGCCGCCGGGTCCGTCATCCGCCGCGACGTGCCCGCGGGCGCGCTCGGCGTGAGCGGGGGCCAGCAGCGCAACATCGAGGGCTGGGTCGAGCGGCGTCGCGCCGGCACGCCCGCCGCCGAGGCCGCGGCCGCCGCGCGCGCCGCGGACCCGGAGGCGCCCCCGCTCGGCGCACAGGCGCAGGCCCAGCTCGCGGACCAGAGCGCCGCCGCGACGGCCGACCGCCCCACCCCGCCGCCGCCCGCGCCCGAGCTCGAGCACACGCTCGAGGCGCTGCGTGGCGGTCGCCCCGCCACCACGACAGACTGACCGCGACCGGCCAGCCGACCTCAGACCTACCCCGCACCCGGAAACCCCACCGAAGGAACCCACTGGTATGAGCAGCACGATCGCCGGCAACGGGGAGAAGTCCCTCGTCCTCGCCTCGGGGCGCGCGCACCCCGAGCTGGCCAACGACGTCGCGCGGGAGCTGGGCATCGACCTGCTGCCCACGACCGCGTACGACTTCGCGAACGGCGAGATCTACGTCCGGTTCGGCGAGTCGGTGCGCGGCTCGGACGTCTTCATCCTCCAGAGCCACACCGCGCCGATCAACCAGTGGATCATGGAGCAGCTCCTCATGGTCGACGCCGCGAAGCGCGCCTCGGCCCGCACGATCACGGTCGTGCAGCCGTTCTACGGGTACGCCCGCCAGGACAAGAAGCACCGTGGTCGCGAGCCGATCTCGGCGCGCCTCATGTCCGACCTGTTCACCGCCGCGGGCGCCGACCGCCTCATGAGCGTCGACCTGCACGCCGCGCAGACGCAGGGCTTCTTCGACGGGCCGGTCGACCACCTGTGGGCGATGCCGATCCTCACGGACTACGTGCGCTCGCGCGTCGACACGTCGAACGTCACGGTCGTCTCGCCCGACGCGGGCCGCATCCGCGTCGCCGAGCAGTGGGCCGCGAAGCTCGGGGGCGGGCCGCTCGCGTTCGTCCACAAGACGCGCGACGTCACGCGCCCGAACCAGGCCGTCGCGAACCGCGTCGTGGGTGACGTCGAGGGCCGCGACTGCGTGCTCGTCGACGACCTCATCGACACCGGCGGCACGATCGCCGAGGCCGTGCGCGTCATCCTCGCCGCGGGCGCGCGGTCGGTCATCGTGGCCGCGACGCACGGCGTGCTGTCCGACCCGGCGGCCCAGCGCCTGTCCGAGTGCGGGGCGAGCGAGGTCGTCATCACGGACACGCTGCCCATCGCGGCGGACAAGCAGTTCCCGCAGCTCACGGTGCTCTCCATCGCGCCGCTCATCGCGCGCGCGATCCGCGAGGTGTTCGACGACGGCTCGGTCACCTCGCTGTTCGACGGCAACAGCTGAGGCTCAGCCCAGCCACCCGGCCAGCGCGGTGCGCAGCCGGTCGCGCTCCGACGGGGTGAGCCGCAGGCGCACGACGCGCGACCGCACGGCGCGGGCGACGCCGTCGGGAAGCCCCTCCTGGGGCAGGGCGCCCACGTCGTGCGCGAGCAGCACGTCGAGCACGTCGCAGCGGCCCGGGAGCGCCGGGAGGTCCGCCGCGAGGTGCGCGGCGGCGCGCACCCTCGCGGCCTCCTCGGGCGTCGTCCCGAGGAGCGCCGCCAGGTCGGGCGGGGGGACCGCCACGATCCGCTGCTCCGTCGTCAGGCCCCACGCGCGCAGGGCCGGCGCGTACCGGGCGAACGGGGCGACCGCGAGCAGGTCGAGCGGGTCCTGGCCGAACTCCGCGGCGTACTCCGGCCGCTCGCGGTACGCGGCCAGCATCGGGTCGTCGTGGAGCCACGCGCGCAGGTCGGCGAGCACGACCGCGCGCCGCAGGTGGTCGGTCGCGCGGAGCGCGTCCGCGGCACCGAGCGGCTTCGTGCGGACGGCGTACGTGCACGCCAGGTTGTACTCGCCGGTCGGGGTCGTGGGAGAGGGCGGGCCCGCGTCGTCGTCGTCGGGGTCGCGGGCCAGGGCGGCCCGGTAGGCGCGCCGCAGGCGCTCCCGGGGCGTCTCGGCCGACCTGGCCGGCTCGCTCAGATCGCTCGGCTCGGTCGGCTCGGCCCGCTCGCCCGGCTCCGTCCCCGGTGCCGCCGGCACCCGCTGCGCTGACACGGGCTCCAGCTCCGGGGCCGCGGCCTCCGCCTGGAGGTAGAGGCTCTCGACGGCGTCCTGGAGCCGGACGACGAGCGCGTCCTCCCGCCCCGCGGCACGCTCCACCGCGAGCGCCTCCAGCAGCGCGCGGACCGCGTCGACGGCGGTCGCGTCGAGCCTGCCCGCCGGGTCGTCCCCGTCGCGGCCCGGGGCGAAGCACGCGTTGACCGTCGTCGCGGCGCGCGAGTACTGGGCCCGCAGCCGCAGCGAGCGGTACCCGCTGCGGCCCTCGCTCCGCGTGACGAACCGGTCGAGCCAGTCGCCGTACGCGTCGAGGTCCTCGCGCAGGGTGTGGTGCCGGCCCTCGGCGTGCGCGAGGGCGACCTGGGCCAGGTCGTTGCGCGGGTCGACGTCGACGGCGCGCGCGAGGAGCTCCCGCTCCCGGTCCGGCGCGTCGGTGAGGTCGCTCTGGGCGACGTACTGGAGGGCGAGGCTGCGCCACGACGTCGCCCCGCACAGCCCCTCGAAGCCCGCGTGGTGGCGTGCCAGCGTCAGCAGCACGACGGCCGCGGCGGCACGGTAGAGGTCGACCTGCGCCGCGGCGGCGGCCGACGACGGGTCCTCGGGGTCGAACCGCAGGAGCCCTGCCCGGTCGAGCGCGGCGGAGCCCGCGGCCCGTCCGTTCCTGGTGACGACGACGGCCAGGTGGTCGGTGTCCCGCTCCTCGACCGTGACCCGCCAGGGGACCGACCCGACGACGCCCTGGGCCAGGCTGACGACCGCCTTGACGAACGCGCCCTGGGGCAGCTCGGACAGCGCGGACCCGCTGAGGGCGCTGATGTCCGTGCCGCGGGGCACCTCGAGGCCGCGCGGCGGCTCGGCGCCCAGCTCGCCGAGGAGCGCGACGAGGCGCGCCCCGCCCGTCCCCTCGTGCGACGTCGTCCGGTCGCCCGAGCGGCCCGACGTCACCTCGATCGTCAGCCGCAGCCGGGTCGCGAGGACCGTGGCGACGAGGAGCACGCCGAGCGCCGCCAGGACGGCCCCCGCCACGAGGGACCCCGCCGCGACGGGCCCTGCCGCGACAGTGCCCGGGCTCCCGAGGGCGCGGGCCGACAGCACGACGACCGCGACCGCGGCGACGCCGGCCACGGCGGTCGCCCACGCCCACCAGCGCGTGCGGTCGTGGCGGGCACCCGGCGCGACGAGCCGCCCGAGGGCGAGCGCCACCGCCACGACACCGGCGACGAACCCGAGCACGAGGACCACCACCGCGAGGGTCGCGCCCGCGACGCCGGAGCCCGTCCACGTGCTCGCGCCCGCGGCGGGGCCCCACACGAGGAGCGCCGCGCCGGCGACGAGGGCGCCCCACCCGGCGGCGCCCGCGCGCACGCGCTCGCCCGCGGACAGGACGGGCCAGCGCAGCGTCACGGGGACGACGAGCCGCGCGACGACGGCGAGCACGAGGACGCCGACGAGGAGCGCGAGCAGGGGCGGGCCCAGGGGCGACACCGTCTCGACGAACCCGTCCCAGGCGGACGCCGCGCGGTCCGGGACCGTCGTCTCCTCCTCCTGCGCCGCGCGGACCACGGCGGCGGCCCGCGCGTCCTGCGCGTCGAGCGCGAGCGCCTGCTCCGCGCGGGCCCGCGCAGCGGCCCAGGACTCGGCCTCCCCGGACGTCGGCCGCACCCCGCCGGGCTCGAGGGCCTCCGCCTCGGCGGCGAGCGTCGCGGCGGTGTCCCGCGCGGCGACCGCCGCGTCCCGCACGTCGGCGCACGCCGTGGCCCGCGCCGCCGGGTCCGCGGGGGACGAGGCCGTCGCGCGGTAGGCGTCGACCAGCGCGACCGCGTCCCGGGGGCGGGAGTCGTCGAGCAGCGCGAGCGCGTCGGCGCACGCGCGCGGGGTCGTGGCGGCCGGGTCGGTGCCCGCGGCGTCCGCGGCGGCCGCGCCCGGGGCCGGGGCGAGCGCGACGAGCAGCGCGGCGAGAGCGAGGAGACGTCTCACGCGGACCTCCCGGGTGCGGGGACGGGCACGACGTCGTGCCCCTCTGACACGAGAGTGGCAGGCCGCGGGCCGTCCGTGCCGCGCTCACCCGGGTGAAACGGGGGCGACCCCGGGCGGTCCGTGCGAGCATGACGGCCATGAACGGCTCTGGGGTGACGACCACCGGTCAGGGAGCGGTGACGGCCACGCCGGACGTCGCCGTCGTCGAGCTCGGCGCCGAGGCGAGCGCGCCCGGCGTCCAGGACGCGCTCGACCGCGCCAACGCCGGGCTCGCCGCGGCGCGGGACGCGCTCGTCGCGCACGGCGTGGCGCCGTCCGACCTGCGCACGTCGCAGACGTCCACGTGGACCGAGCAGCGCGAGGACGGCCCCCGCACGACCGCCCGCCTCACGCTGCGCGTCACGCTGCGCGACGTGGGGGCGAGCGGCGAGGTCGTGCGCGCGGCGCTCGACGCCGCCGGCCCGGCGGGCCGGCTCGACTCGACCAGCCTCGCCGTGGGGGACCCCGCCCCGCTCGCGGCCGCGGCGCGCGAGGCCGCGTTCGCCGACGCCCGCGCCCGCGCCGAGCAGTACGCCCGCCTCGCCGGACGCTCGCTCGGCCCGGTCGTCGAGGTCCGCGAGGACGACGGCGCACCCGCCCCGGTGGCACGCGTCCTCGCGGCGAAGGCGACGAGCGACGCGCTCGTCGTGGAGCCCGGCAGCCAGGAGATCCGCGCGACCGTCACCGTCCGGTGGGAGCTCGCCGACCCGGCGGAGCGGGGCCCGGCGTCGCCGACGGCGTGAGACCTGCACCGGGCACCGGTGACAAACGGCAGGTGCCCGGCCCCGTCGCCCGGCCCTAGCGTGGACGCATGCTCATCCTCGAGGACTACCTGCTGCTCACGCTCGACGACGTGACCGGGAAGGCCGTCGTCGACGCCTCGTACCGCGAGCAGGTCGCCGCGGGCGCCCTGCTCGTCGAGCTCGCGCTCCTCGGCCGGGCCGACCTCGCGGGCGACGGCGACGGCGGCCGGGTGGGCCGCATCGTCGTCCGGGACGCGTCCCCGACGGGCAACGCGCTCCTCGACGAGGCGCTCGACGTCGTGCGGGCGCGCGAGGGCTCCACGCCGAAGGCGCTCGTGGCGCCGATCGCCAGGCTCCGGCCCGCCGCCCGCGCGGTCGCGGCGCTCGCGGAGCGCGGCGTCCTGCGGCGCGAGGAGGGCCGCGTGCTCGGCATCTTCCCCACGACGCGCTTCCCCGCGGCGGACTCCCGCCACGAGGACGCGGTGCGGGCCGACCTCCGACGCGTCCTCGTCGAGGGGCAGGTGCCGGACGCGCGCGCGGCGGCGATCGTCGCGCTGCTCGCCGCGACGGGCCAGGCCGGCCGGGTGCTCGCGACCGGCGGCAGCGACGCCGACGGCGGGCCCGGACGCACCGCCGCGGGGCGTCGCGACGTCGACGCCCGGGCGCGCGAGATCGCGCGCGGGAGCTGGGCGAGCGAGGCCGTGCGCGCGTACGTCGAGGAGGTGACCGCGGTGATCCTCGTCGGCGCGACCGTGGCCACGACCGTCGCGACGACCACCGCGACGGGCTGAGCGCACGATCTCGCCCGGGTGAAATGACGGCGAGGCCCTCGTGGCCGTCGCCGTCGCGAGGGTAGGTTCGCACGGTCCGCGTCGGTCCCGACGGCCGGGGGTCTCCCGGTCCGGTCGTGGCAGCGCCCGCGCGGTCCCGCCCGCAGCGTCCGGAGGTGACGACGTGCCCCGGCAGCAGACCGCCGAGCGAGTGCGCCTGCGCTGGCCCGACGCCGCGCGCGGCCTCGCGATCCTGCTCGTCGTCGTGCTGCACGCGACGCGCGCGCTCGGCGACCTCGACCTCTCCGGCGCCTGGGGCACGGTCCTGGCCGGGTGGGACCGGGTGAACGCGGCGCTCGGCACGATGCGCATGCCGCTCTTCTTCGCCGTCGCGGGCCTGTTCGCCGGAAAGTGGGTCCGCGGGCCCTGGCGCGCGCTGCTCGCCTCGAAGGTCGCGCTCTTCGCCTGGCTCCTGCTCCTGTGGCCGTTCGTCCGGGCGCTCGGCTACCTCCTCGGGGCCGTCGTCGCGGGCGACCCCGACCCGGTGCACGAGGCGCTCGTCGGGCTGGAGCTCCCGCCCGGCCTGGCGGACGACGGCGGCCCCGCCCTGCAGGTCGGCGCGGCCGCGCTCTCGGCGTGGGTGTGGCCGTCGGGGATCCGGTGGTTCCTCTGGGCGCTCGCGGTGTTCTTCGTCGTCGCGAAGCTGCTCTCGGGGCTGTCCCCGCGCGTGCAGCTCGTCGGCGCGGCGGCCGTGTCGCTCGCGGCGTTCGCGTTCGCGCTCGAGCTGCCGAACAACGCCTGGGACAGCGCGCCGAAGTACTTCGTCTTCTTCCTGGGCGGCCTCCTCCTGCGCGACCGCGTCCTGGGGCTGACCGAGCGCCTGACGCTGTGGACCGGCGCGGGGGTCGTCGCGCTCTGGGTCGCGGGCTGCGTGCTCGCGGCGCACGTGGCGTCGGGCGTCCTGCTGTGGGTCGTGTGCGTGCTCGGGGTGGCCGCGGGCATCGTGCTCGGCGTCGCGACGAGCGGGCTGCGGCCGCTGCGCGCGCTCGGGACGCGGACGCTGCCCGTCTACCTCACGCACATGCTCGTCATCCACGCGATCCTGCTCGTCGGCGGCGACGCGCTCGACGCCGTGCCCGCCCCGGTGGCCGCGCTCGCGCCGCCCGTGCTGGCGCTCGTCGCGACCCTGGCCTCGGTCGGCGTGTACGCCGTCGTCTCCCGGACCCCGGTCTACTGGCTGTACGAGCTGCCCCGGGGCCTCGCGCGCCGCCTCGCCGGCCGGCCCGCGCCCCGTCCCGAGACGGCCCGCGCCGACGCGACGCCCTGACGTCCGTCCCGACGACGGCCGCACGCCTCGCGGCCGCGGTTCCGGGTCCGGCGGCGGGGAGCGGGTTTCCGACTCGCGCCGCGCCCGGGTACAGTTATCAGGTTGCCTCGGCGAGGGACGTCTGACGGCCGGCAGCGCTGGACCGGTGAGCACACCGGCGGCGCGGGACCGCACGTGTCAGCCAGACCTGTTGGATCTCCGTTATCGACTGGGCGGTCGTCCTCCTGCGCGCCCGTCACACGTCCCGCGCCGACGCAACCGCCCGTCCGGGAGGCCCTCTCACCGTCCGGACAGCCGACCGTCCCCCACTGGCGGCCGGCCCGCAACGCATCTTCCAGGAGTGATCCACGTGTCCGAGATCAAGCTCGCCGCCGAGGCCCGCACCGAGTTCGGCAAGGGCGCCGCGCGCCGCATCCGCCGCGCCGACAAGATCCCCGCCGTCCTCTACGGCCACGGCAGCGCTCCGGTGCACGTCACCCTGCCGGGCCACCAGACGATGATGGCGCTCAAGCACTCGAACGCGCTCTTCTCCATCGAGCTCGAGGGCAAGGGCCAGCTCGCCATCGCCAAGGACGTCCAGCGCGACCCGGTCCGCAACGTCATCGAGCACGTCGACCTGCTCATCGTGAAGAAGGGCGAGAAGGTCGCCGTCGAGGTCCCGGTCGCCGTCACCGGCGAGTCCGCCCCCGGCACCATCCACCTCGTCGACCTGCAGACTCTCGCCATCGAGGCCGAGGCGACGCACCTGCCCGAGTCCGTCGAGGTCTCCATCGAGGGCCTCGAGGCCGGCACCACCGTCACGGCGGGCGAGGTGAAGCTCCCCTCCGGCGCGACGCTCACGACGGACCCCGAGCTCGTCGTCGTGACGATCTCCGTGCCGCAGGACAACTCGGCGGACATCGAGGCCGCCGAGGCCGAGGCCGCCGAGCAGGCCGCCGGCTCCGAGGCCGCCGCCGAGGCGACCGCGGGCGAGTGACCCCCCGCGCGGACGTCGTCCGCGCCACGCTCTCGTCGAGGCGTCCGGCACCCTGGTGCCGGACGCCTCGTGCGCGTCGGGAGCCGGGACCGTGCAGGACGTCAGCGAAGGAACGGTGCACATGAGCGACCAGCCGTGGCTCGTCGTCGGGCTCGGGAACCCGGGCTCCGGCTACGCCGGCAACCGCCACAACCTCGGCCACATGGTCCTGGACGTCCTCGCGGGCCGGGCCGGCGCCCGGTTCGCGCGGCACCCGCGCGCGCAGGCCGCCGTCGCGGAGGCGCGCCTCGGCATGCTGCCCGGCGGGCGTCCCGGGCCGCGCGTCGTGCTCGCGAAGCCCACGACGTACATGAACGTCTCGGGCGGGCCCGTGGCGGGGCTCGCGAAGTACTACGGCATCGATCCTGAGCACGTTGTCGTGGTCCACGACGAGGTGGACATCCCCTTCGGCACCGTCAAGCTGAAGGTCGGCGGCGGCGAGGGCGGCCACAACGGGCTGCGCGACATCACCAAGGCGCTCGGCACGAAGGACTACGTCCGGGTCCGGGGCGGCGTCGGGCGTCCGCCCGGCCGCATGGACACCGCCGACTACGTGCTCAAGGACTTCAAGGGCACCGAGGCGAAGGAGCTGCCCTTCCTCCTCGACGACGCGGCCGACGCCGTCGAGATGCTGCTCACCGAGGGGCTGCTCGCCGCACAGGGCAAGTACCACGCCCGAGCCTGACCGGTCCCGCCCGCCGAGGCCCCTCCGCCCCGTCCCGCCTGCGGAAATCACCCGGGTGAGGCTCGGCGAACCGGGCCTCGCGGGCCCCGCGCACCACTAGCCTCGCAGGAAGGCACAGGGCGGCAGGGCGGGAGTGACGGTGGCGGCGACGCTGAGCATCGCGATGGTGGGCACGCGCGGCGTCCCGGCACGGTACGGCGGCTTCGAGACGGCGGTCGAGGAGGTCGGCTCGCGCCTCGCGGCGCGCGGGCACCGCGTCCGCGTCTACACGCGCACGGGGAACACCGAGGACGTCGTCCGCGAGCACCTCGGCATGGAGGTCGTCACCGCGGGCGCGCTTCGCAGCCGCTCGCTCGAGACGCTGAGCCACACGGCCGTGTCGGTCGCCCACCTCGTCGCGCACCGCACGGACGCGGCCTTCGTCTTCAACGCGGCGAACGCCCCGTTCCTGCCGCTGCTGCGCGCGGCGCGCATCCCGGTCGCGACCCACGTAGACGGGCTCGAGTGGCGGCGCGCGAAGTGGGGGCCCACGGGCCGCCGCTACTACCGCGCGGCCGAGACGACGGCCGTCCGGTGCTCCGACGCGATCATCGCCGACGCCCGGGGCATCCAGGACTACTACGCGCGCGAGTACGGCGTCCCGTCGTCGCTCATCGCGTACGGCGCCCCGCTGCTCGACGACGACCGCGGCGCGCGCGTCGCCGAGCTGGGGCTCGAGCCCGAGGGCTACCACCTCGTCGTCGCGCGGTTCGAGCCCGAGAACCACGTGCAGGAGATCGTCGAGGGCTACGTGCGGTCCACCGCGACGAAGCCCCTCGTGGTCGTCGGCTCGGCGCCGTACTCCGCGGAGTACACCGACCGGATCGACCGGCTCGCGCAGGGGGACGCGCGGGTCCGGCTGCTCGGCGCGGTGTGGGACCAGGAGCTGCTCGACGACCTCTACGCGTCCGCGTTCACCTACGTCCACGGGCACTCCGTCGGGGGGACCAACCCGTCGCTCCTGCGCGCGATCGGCGCCGGCGCGCCCGTCGTCGCGTTCGACGTGGACTTCAACCGCGAGGTCGTGCGCGACCCCGGCCTCTACTTCCGCGGCCCGCACGACCTCGCCGGGATCCTCGAGGAAGCCGAGCGCGACGAGCTGGGGACGCTCGAGCGCGGCCGCGCGAACCGCAAGCGCGCCGAGGACTACTCGTGGGACGACGTCGCCGACGGGTACGAGCAGCTCGCGCGCGACCTCGCGGCCCGGCGCACGCCCGGGCCGTGGCGGACCGCGCGCCGTCGCGCCGCTGCCGCGGACCGGCAGGACGCGCCTCGCCCCGCCGCAGCCGCCGACGACCCGGCCCTCGGTGACCCGGCCCTCGGTGACCCGGCCCTCGGTGACCCGCCCCGCCGGGTCCTGTTCGACGCCTACTGGTGGGACCGGGGGCCGTTCTCGAACCGGGCGGTCCAGCGCGCGCTCATCCACCACTGGCACGAGCGGTTCCCGCAGGACGAGCTCGTGCTCGCCGTCCGCGGCGGGGAGAGTGCTGCGCCGTCGGACCTGCCGCCCGGCGCGCGGACGATCGGGACGCGCCTGTACCCGCACGCGGTGTCGAACGCGGTCGAGCTCGGCCGGCTCGCGCGGACGGTCCACGCCGACGTCGTCGTCGCCCACAACTACACGCCGGTCGGGCGGGTCCCGACGGTGACGTTCGTCCACGACGTGATGTTCCGCGACCACCCCGAGTGGTTCTCGCGGACGGAGCGCGCGTACTTCGCGCCGATGATCCCGCTCCTGCGTGCGGCGGACGCGGTCGCGACGTCGTCGCGCACGGAGGCGGACCGCATCGAGGGCCGCTCCGGCCGCCCGGTCACGCCCGTGGGGCTGGGCGTGCCGCGCACCCTGACCGACGCCGTCCCGCGCCCGCCCGCGGGGATCGACCCGGGGCTCCCGTTCGCGCTGTGCGTGGGGCGCCTCAACGTCCGCAAGAACCTCGAGGCCGTGCTGCGCGCCGTCCCGCTGTCCGCGCGGCTGGGGCCCGAGGCGCCCCTCCTGGTCGTCGGGGGAGCCGAGCACTCCGGCGTCGCCCCGGACCTCCCGCCGGGCACGGACGCGCTCCTCGCGAGCGGTGCGGTGCGGCTGCTCGGCGCGATCGACGACGCCGAGCTCGCGTGGCTCTACTCCCGCGCCGCCGTCACGGCGTTCCTGTCGCGCGACGAGGGCTTCGGGCTGCCGGTGCTGGAGGCGACGCACTTCGGCTCGCCGCTCGTGCTGGCCGACACCCCCGTCTTCCGCGAGCTCGCCGACGGCCTCGCGCGCTTCGTCCCGCTCGACGCGCCGTCGCGCGACGTCGCGGCTGCGCTGGACGCCGCCTGGGGGACGATCCCGGACGCCGCGCTGCGCGAGCGGCTGCTCGCCCGGTACGAGTGGGACCGCGTGGTGGAGCGGCTGCGCGGGCTCGTCCCGTGACGCGGCCGCGCGTCGTCGTGCACCTCGCGCACGAGCAGGACCCGGTGGCGTGGCGGGCGCGGTACGCGGCGGGGGAGACCCTGGACCGCACGCCCTACGGCTACGACCTCGCCGCGGGCACGGTCGACCTCGCGTGGAGCGTGTCCCACCGCGAGCGGCCGTCCGTGGCGCGCGTGCGGCGCGCGCTCGCGGCGCGGCTCGGGACCGACGTCGTGCACGCGTGGCGCAACCGCGCGCTCCTGGGGAGCGCCGACGTCGTGTGGACGCACACCGAGCGCGAGCACCTCGCGGTCGGCCTCGTGCGCGCGACGCTGCCCCGACGCCGCAGGCCCGCCGTCCTCGCGCAGTCCGTGTGGCTCTGGGACCGGTGGGACGACCTCGGTCGCGCCCGCCGCCGTCTCTTCGCGGCCGTGCTGCGCGGGCACGCGGTCGAGGCGGTGCACAGCGACGTCAACCGGCGCGTGGCGCTGGACCGGGTGCCCGGTCGGCGGGTCGTCCTCGTCCCGTTCGGGACGGCGCCCGCGACGGGGGAGGTGCCTGCGGCCGGGACCGACGGTGTCGCGTCCGCGCCCGAGGTGCTGGCTGTGGGCAACGACCGGGACCGGGACTGGGACGTGCTGCGCGCCGCGCTCGACCTGCTGCCCGGGGTGACCGCGCGCGTCGCGTCGCGGTCGGCGGCCGCGGCCCGGGTCGCGGTCCCGGGCCGGGTCGACGTCGCGCCCGCGACGGGCCGCGCCGAGCTCGCGCGGCTCTACGTGGGTTGCCGGGTCGTCGTCGTGCCGCTGCGCGAGAACCGGCACGCGTCCGGCGCGACGGCGTGCGTCGAGGCGATGGCGGCGGGCCGCGCGCTCGTCGTGACCGACGCGGGCGGGGTGCGCGACTACGTCGCGGGGACGCGGGCCCGGCTCGTCGCCCCGCACGACGCCGCCGCGCTCGCCGAGGCGGTGCGGCACGCGCTCGGCCCGGGGGAGGCGACGAGCGCCGCGGACGTCCGGGCGCGGGGCCTGCGGCAGGAGGACTACGTCGCGCGGTACGTGCTGCTCACGCGGGCGCTCGTCGCTCAGGCGGAGATCCCCGCCGCGGTCTCGTCGTTCGAGCCGGTCGCCGAGGAGGCGGGCGTCGCTCCCTGAGGCGTCGCGCCGTCGCGGGCGTACTGCCGGTGCAGGTGCCCGAACGCGCCGGCGACCATGCCCCGGCCCCGGTGGCTCGTGCGCAGACCGCGCGCGTCGCTCTCCAGGTCGCCCGTCCAGCGGCCCCAGACGTGCCGGGCCGCGCCCGCGACGGTGCGTCCCGCGCCCCCGACGAGGGCGCGCGCCCGCACGAGAGCCCGGCGCGCGGGCCCCCGGGCGAGGCGGAGCTCGACCTGCACCGCGCCGTTGCCGCCGTTGAACGCGCGCCGCATCGCCCAGGCCCGGGTCATGCGCTCGGCCGGGACGAGGTCCTCCGCCTCGGACTCGTTGCACCACACGATCCGGCCGCCCGCGGCGACGAGCGCGCGCGAGAAGAGCGTGTCCTCGCCCCCGGCGAGGCCCAGCGTGACGTCGAACCGGGTCCCGAGCGACCGCACCTGCCGCAGGTCCAGCAGGAGGTTCCCGCTCGCCGCGACGGGGATCTCGATCCCGGTCGGGCGCGGTCGACGGCGGAACACGCCCGTCGCGAGCAGCCACGGGTCGGGCTCGTGCGCGAACACGGAGATCACGCGGCCCATGACGGCCGCCGGGCGACCCGTCTCGCGCCACGTGTCCACGAGGGCCGCGAGCCACCGCTCGCGCGGGCGCTCGTCGTCGTCGAGGAACGCGAGCAGGTCGGCGTCGGCCGTCTCGTCGAGCGCGCGGTCGCGCACGGCGGCGATGCCCGGGCGCGGCTCGACGACGTAGCGCACGGGCAGCGGGGCGTCCCGCACGACCTGCCGCGCCGACCCAGCGGGGTCGTTGTCCAGGACGAGCACCTCCACCCGGGCGCCCTCCACCTCGGCCACCCGCTCGGGCAGCCGCGCGAGCAGCCCGGCGAGCGTCGCGGGGCGCCGGAACGTCGGGACCGCGACGACCAGCCGGAGCTCAGGAGGGGGCGTCACTGCGGATGAACCTCATCTTCCCGCCCACCTGCGGGATGTGGTCGACGAGCTCGAGCGTCACCGGCACGAGCCCGCGCGTCGCGCGGCGCAGCGTCGCGAGGGCCCGCTCGATGTCGGCGCGCTCGTCGCTCGCCGGGATGCAGCGCAGCGTCACGGCGTAGTCGCTGCCCTGCACGATCTCGAACTGCCGCACCGAGAGCGGCGCGTGGTCGAAGATGTGGCCGAGCGCCCCGGCGATGGTCGTCCCGTCCGGGAGCCGGACGGCGTCGGAGGCCCGGCCCGAGACCGCGCCGAGCCGGGGCAGGGAGCGCCCGCACGCGCACGTCTCGCGGTGGATGCTGCTCACGTCGCCGAGGCGGTACCGCACCACGGGGAAGACGCGGTTCGTCAGGTCGGTGACGACGACGTTGCCCTCCTGCCCGTCGGGGACCGGGCGGTCGTCGTCGTCGAGGATCTCGACGCGGCGCACGTCCCAGAACACGTGCATCCCGGACTGCTCGGCGCACTCGCCGGCGATCCACGGCACCTCGGCGCTGCGGTAGTGGTCGTAGACGGGCGCCCGGAGCGCCGTCGCGATCTCCGCGCGGACGCCCGGGGCGAGCGGCGCGGCCGTGACCGCGACCGCGCGCGGCGGCGCGAGCTCGATGCCGAGCCGTCCCGTGCGCCGGACCAGCTCCAGCACGCCCCCGCCGTAGCCCAGCAGGAAGGGCGGTCGCAGGCGGTTCCAGCGGCGCGCGAACTCGGTGACCGTCTCGTCGGTGATGCGGAACGCGTCGAGCTGCACGCGGCGGCTCGGGAGCCACTGCAGGTCGTGACGGACGCGCGCGAGGCCCTCCAGCATGTGCCGCGTGATGATCCCGCGGTCCTCCCACGGCTCGACGCCCCACCACCGGAACAGCCGCCACTCGAGCGCGCGCGCCGGGAAACGCAGGTCGCGCAGCACGTGCAGGGGGAGGCCCGTGCTGCCGCCCGTGCGCGACGTCGCCGACGTGCGGTCCGTCGCCTCGTCGGTGCGGATCGTGTCGAAGTGCTCGCGCAGGGCGGGCTTGTCGACCAGGGGGAGCGCGGCGAGCACCGCGTCGTCCCGGAGGTCGGCCGCGGTGATCCCGGCGTCGCGGTAGAGGTCCCGGTAGAACGGGCTGTGCTCGGACGCGAACCGGGCGTGCCGCAGGGCGCGCTCGCGCGAGAGCTGCTCCAGCGCCGGTGCGGGGAGGGCGTCGTGCCGCACGAACGCGTCGAGCTGGGCCGTGCTGTCCCGGCCCACGACGGCCGCCTTGGCGCGGAACGCCGCCTCGGCGATCACGCGGCTCCCTCCCGCCCGGCGCGGCGGCGCGACCGGCGGCCTGCGAGCGCGGTGCGGTAGGCGCGGGCGTGCGCCGCCCCCGCGTCCGTCCACTCGCGGCGCGACAGGTCCGGACGCGCGCCCTCCGGGATCGCGGCCGCCTCGGCGAGCGCCCCGACGAGGCGCTCGCCCGTGAGCCGGTCGTCGAACATGAGCACCCACTCGTCGCCCACCTCCTTCGCGAGGGCCTCGTTCACCGCGTTGCGCGGCACGAGGACCGGACGGTCGAGCGACAGGGCGGCGAGCACGCTCCCGGAGTTGTGCATGAACCGGTAGGCCAGCACCACGAGCTGGGACCGCGAGGCGAGGGCGACGAGCTCGTCGTCCTGGAGGAAGCGCAGGGTCAGCTCGACGCCGGGCAGGTCCGCGGTCTCCGCGCGCAGCGAGGTCTCGAGCTCGGCCGACGACGGTCGCCCGCCGATCTCCAGGCTCAGGTCCTCGCGCAGGGCGCGCGCCTCGCGGTAGGCGCGCACGAGGTCGCCCACGCTCTTGTAGCGCCGCACGCCGCCGAAGTAGCCCGCTCGTCCCGGGACCCGCTCGTCCCGGGCGTACCGGGCGAACCAGTCACGGTAGTGGCCGTGGAGGATCGTGGTGCGCGGCTGCTCCGCGGGCAGCTCGGTCGTCTCGTTGAGGACGATGCGGTGGTCCGTCGAGCGGTCGACGCGGACCAGGAGCCAGCGCGAGACGCGCGGGACGTCGGGCAGCTCGACGTTGTGGACCGTCCGCACGACGACCACGCGGCTCAGGCGGTGCCGCACGAGGATCGCGGCGACGAGCACGTGCTTCGCGGCGGCCTTCCACCACGTGGTGCCCTCGAGCTTGCCCTCGGGCCAGTGCCAGTGGAAGACGTCGTAGCGGCCCACGATCGCCGTGCGCCAGTCGAAGCGCAGGTGCTCCACGGACGGCTCCGCCGCGAGGGCCGCGTCGAGCTGGGTGATGTACGGGTTCGTGGTCGGCCGCGGCGCGCGGAACGACTGCATCACCCGCACGGGCCTCACGAGGGGACTCCCGCCGTGGTCGCCGCGCCGCGTTCCAGGGCCTGGAGCGACCGGTACCACCGCACGGCCGCGAGGGGCAGGACGAGCGCGTTCACGACGGCCAGCGCGGTGTACACGACGAGGAACGCGGAGGGGAGCCACAGCAGCGCGAACGAGAGGCACAGGAAGCCGTAGTCGGTCGGGAGCACCGCGAGCGTGTAGAGCGGGTGCTCGCGGAGCCGGCCCCCGGTCCCGTGCGCGGCCCCGCCCGGCGAGCCCTTGGCGCGGCGCACCAGGTCGACCGCGACGATCCCGAAGAAGAACGTGCTGCTCACGACGCAGAACGCGAGGGGCACGACGAGCCAGCCGGCGTCGACGTCGTAGTACCGGAACCAGCAGACGAGCACCGCGAGGTGCAGGGCCACCGTCTTGAGGGCGTCGAAGAAGTGGTCGAGCCACTCGCCCGCCGCGCTCCCCGACCGCGAGAGCCGCGCGAGCTGGCCGTCCGCGGAGTCGAGGGCGTACCCGAGGACGAGGAGCACGACGGCCGCGAGCGACGACGCGAGCGTCGGCTCGGCGAGCGCGATGGTCGCGATCCCGGCGAGTGTGGTCGCCGCGCTGACGAGCGTCACCGCGTCCGGCGTCAGGCCGAGCACGTACGCGCCTGCGGCGAGCGGGCGGCCGAGCGGGCGGTTGACGAAGCGCGAGTACGCGGCCGCGCCGCTCGAGGACTTCTGCGCGTCGTGCAGTCGCGTCATCGCCGCGCCGAACTCGGACATGGGCACCTCGCGAAAGAGACGGGGGGAGCTTCTGGGAAGCGGCGGCGACGGATTGTCTGCCCGCCCCCGACCGTGCCGAGAATCGTATCCAGGCGGGGGCGGGTGAACAGCGGGTGAGGTTGTATCTCGCCCGGGTGAATTCCGGCGTCACGGCCCGACGGCGGGCTTAGGATCGCCGCGACGGCCGACGTGCCAGGACCTGGAGGTGACGACCGTGGACGACGTCTCGGACGCCTCCGGCGACCTCGCGATCGTGGTCGTGAGCTACGGCTCCGCCGCGCTCCTCGAGCGCAACCTCGGCGCGCGCGGCGCGGTCGGGGAGGCGCGCGTGCTCGTCGTCGACAACCGCTCGACGACGGCGGAGCGCGAGCGGGCGTCCCGCCTGGCGGGCGAGCGCGGCTGGGACCTGCTCGCCCCGGCCGAGAACCTGGGCTTCGGCGGCGGCGCCAACCTGGGGATGCGCGCGGCGTTCGACGCCGGCGCCGCCGAGGTGCTCCTGCTCAACCCCGACGCGACGATCGCCGCGGCCGACGTCCGGACCCTGCGAGCGGCCGTCCAGGACGACCGCCTGCTCCTCGTGTCCCCGGTCGTCCTCACGCCCGCCGGGCGCCGCTGGTTCGGGGGCCTCGACGTCTACCTCGACGACGGCACGTTCCGCGCGCCGTCTCGCCGCGACGAGCACCCGGGCGCCGCGCGCGTGGAGTGGCTCAGCGGCGCGTGCCTGCTCGTCACCCGGGAGGTCTGGGAGCGCACGGGCGGGTTCGACGACGCCTACTTCCTCTACTGGGAGGACGTCGACCTGTCCTACCGCCTGCAGCGCGCGGGCGGCCGGGTCGCCGTCGTCGAGGACGCCGTCGCGGTCCACGACGAGGGCGGGACCCACCGCGACGGCCGGCAGCGGCCGGAGGCCAAGTCGGAGACGTACTACTACTACAACATCCGCAACCGGATGCTGTTCGCCGCGCTGCACCTCGACGAGGTGTCCGTGCGGCGCTGGCGGCGCAGCGCGCCGGGCAACGCCCGCGCGGTCCTGCGGCGCGGCGGCCGACGCCAGTTCCTGCGGCCGGTCGTCCCGCTGCGGGCGGCCTGGCGCGGGCTGCGCGACGGCCGGCGGGCGGCCCGGCAGGGCGCCGCGACGGCGGACCGGCGCGAGCCGGCACGGAGCACGACCGGAGGCGGACGATGAACGCGGAGAACGACGGCGCCCCCGAGGGCGCCACCCCGACGCGGCGGCCCTCCCGCCGTGCCGTCGCCGTGATCGGGGCGGCGGTCGCGCTCGCGGTCGCCGTCACCCTCGTCGTGCTGCAGCCGTGGCGGTCCGACGGCGACCAGTCCCCGGGCGGGACGGTCACGCCCGCGCCGGTCGCCTCCCCGGAGGAGAGCGGCGACGCCTCGGCGGACGCGACCGCGGACGACGCGGGCGACGCAGGCGACGGGGACGGCGCCGCCGCGGCGGGCGGCGACGCGACCGCCGGGACGGCCGAGGGCGACGGGGCGGACCCCGCCGTCGTGCCCGTGGCCCCCGAGCTCGAGCCGGCCGAGCCCGACCAGACGGTCCAGGCGCCCGACGGCGTCACCGTCCGGCTCGCGCAGGTCGAGCACGTCGAGGGCGAGGCCGTGGCCGCGGGCGAGACCTCGGGTCCGGCCGTCCGCCTCACCGTCGAGGTCACGAACGGGACCGACGCCCCGCTCGACCTCTCCTACGCCGTGGTCAACGCCTACACGGGCGAGGACCGCGCGCCGGCCGGGCGCCTCGTGCAGCCCGGCGGCCGGCCCTTCGAGGGCGAGCTCGCCCCGGGCGAGAGCGGGACGGGCGTCGTCCTGTTCTCCATCCCCGAGGCCGACCGCGACGACGTCACCGTCGCGGTGGAGTACGCGCCGGGCACGTCGACCGTGGTATTTCGCGGCGATCTGTCCTGACCCGCGCGGGAAGGGGCGGTAAATTTCGCCCGCTCGCGCCGTTCTGCGGCCGGTTCTCCGGCGCTACAGTCACAACGTCCGGCTGATGGACCGGCATTTCCGCGGGTCCGCGACGAAGAGAGTGACCCATGAAAAACAATGATGTGAGTCGGACGGTCGTCCAGGGCTCTCTTCGTGGCGCGCCGCCGGGACGGCGACGTGTCGTCGGCCGGGTCGCCGGGCTGACCGTCGCCGCCCTCGTCGCGACGGCGCTCGTCGCCCCGGCGGCCGGCGCGGTCGAGAGCGCGGCGCCTGCCGCGGCCCCCGCCGCCGTCGCGCCCGACGCGCCGGTCGCCGCGGCCGCCACCCCGGCCGACTCGACCGTCCCGGTCACGGCCGACCCCCTGCCCACGACCCAGATCGACGGGATCGTCTGGGCGCAGACCATCGTCGGCGGCCGCGCGTACGCCGGCGGACAGTTCACCTCGGCACGCCCCGCGGGTGCGGCGGCCGGGACGGGGGAGACCCCGCGCGCGAACATCCTGCGGTACGACGTCGAGACCGGCGTGCTCGACGGGTCCTGGAACCCGGGCACGAACGGCCGCGTCCTCGCGATCTCGTCGTCGCCGGACGGCAAGCGGCTCTACGTCGCGGGCGCGTTCACCGAGATCGCCGGCCAGACGCGGTACCGCCTCGCGGCGTTCGACACCGCGACCGGCGCGCTCGTCTCGAGCTGGAACCCGGGCACGAACTCCACGGTCTACGACATCAAGGCGACGAACTCCACGGTCTACATCACCGGCGAGTTCTCCAACGTCAACAACACCGCGCGCGCCCGCATCGCCGCCCTGGACGCGTCCACCGGTGCGCTGCTCGGCTTCGCGCCGGAGCTCGCCGGCGGGTACGGCGGCCGCGCGATCGAGATCTCGCCCGACGGCGCCAAGGTGGTCGTCGCGGGCTCCTTCACGAGCACCAACGGGTCGACGAACCCCGGCCGCGGCATGGCGGCCCTCGACGCGACGACGGGCACCGTGCTCCCGTGGGCCGTCAACTCCGTGATCCGCAACGGCGGCGACAACGCCGCGATCTACTCGCTCGCGTCCGACGGCGACAGCGTCTACGGGTCGGGCTACGACTACGGCGGCAGCAAGACGGAGGACGACTTCGAGGGCTCGTTCCGCGCGAGCTGGTCCGACGGGTCGCTCGTCTGGATGGAGGACTGCCACGGCGACACGTACTCCGTGTACCCGGCCGGCGACTCCGTCTACGTCGCGACGCACGCGCACTACTGCGGCAACATCGGCGAGTTCCCGCAGACGGACCCCTGGACGGTGAACCACTCGCTGGCCTTCGCCAAGGAGCCGTCGGACCGCAAGATCACGCCGGACATCTGGGGCTACCGCAGCTTCACGGGCCAGACGGCGGGCAAGCTGCTGCACTGGTACCCGACGTGGAGCACGGGCAGCGCGTCCGGGATCTCGCAGGCCGGGTGGGACATCACGGCCAACGACAAGTACGTCGTGTATGGCGGCGAGTTCACGCGCGTCGCCGGCGCCCGGCAGCAAGGGCTGGTGCGGTTCGCGCGGCGCGACGTCGCCCCGACGAAGATCGGCCCGACGATCCAGGGCGGGCAGTACGTCATCTCGACGCGGTCCCTCGTCAGCGGGAGCGCCCGCGTCTCCTGGCCGGCGAACATCGACCAGGACAACGCCGAGCTGACCTACGAGCTGTACCGCCGCGGCACGACCGCGCCGATCTCCACGCAGAAGGCGTCGTCCACGTACTGGGTGCGCCCGACCATGGGCTACACCGACTCCGGCCTCGCGCCGGGCAGCACGGTCGAGTACCGCGTCAAGGTGATCGACGGCGACGGCAACTCCACGGTCTCGAACTGGACGCCGGTCACGATCGCGGCGCAGGGGTCGAGCACGGCCTACAACGACTCGGTGCTCGGCGACTCGCCGGTGAGCTACTGGCCGATGAACGAGGCGAGCGGGAGCAGCGCGACCGACTGGGCCTCGCTGTCCGACCTCGCGCTCACGAACGGCACGACCCGCGGCGTCGACGGCAAGGACGTCCCGCCGACGGCGAAGGCGACGCGCTTCTCGGGCGCCAACGGCGTCTCCGGGAGCACCCCGACCGCGTCCACCGGTCCGCAGCGGTTCTCCGTCGAGGCCTGGTTCCGCACGACCTCGACGTCGGGCGGCAAGATCGTCGGCTTCGGCAACGCCAAGACCGGCACGTCGTCGAGCTACGACCGGCACATCTACATGAACAACTCGGGGCGCCTGACGTTCGGCGTCCACCCGGGGATGGTCCGCGAGATCACGACCGCCGGCTCGTACAACGACGGCGCGTGGCACCACGTGGTCGGCACGCTCGACGGCTCCGGCATGACCTTCTGGGTCGACGGCGTCAAGGCGGGTCAGCGCAGCGACACGACGTCGGCGCAGTCCTACTCGGGCTACTGGCGCGTCGGTGGGGACAGCCAGTCGGGCTGGCCGAACAGCGGGAGCTCGAACTTCTTCAACGGCACCATCTCCGACGTCGCCGTGTACGACCGTGCGCTCACCCGCGGCGAGGTCGCCGACCACTGGACGGCGAGCGGCCGTCCCGCGGCCGGGGCCACCGCGCCGCAGGACGCGTACGGCCAGGCGGTCTACTCGCTCGAGCCGACGCTGTACTGGCGGCTCGGCGAGTCCTCGGGCTCGGTCGCGAAGGACTCCGGCCCCGACGCGTCCGACGGCTCGTACTCCGGCCCCGTGACGAAGTCGCAGACCGGCGCGCTCACGGGCGTGACGGACACGGCGGTGCGCTTCCAGCCGACGAAGAACATCTTCGGCACCTGGAACGGCGGGCTGGTCGCGAGCCAGCGCAGCTACGCCAACCCGACGGTGTACTCGGTCGAGACCTGGTTCAAGACCGACACCACGACCGGCGGGAAGCTCATCGGGTTCGGCAGCAGCCGGACGGGCACGAGCTCCAACTACGACCGCCACGTGTACATGTCGGCCGACGGCAAGGTGAAGTTCGGCGCGTACGACGGCGCGCAGCAGGTGCTCAGCACCACGGGCTCGTACCGGGACAACGCCTGGCACCACGTCGTGGCGACGCAGTCGAGCGAGGGCATGCGGCTCTACCTCGACGGCGAGCTGGTCGGGTCGAACGACAAGGCCGTGCCGGAGAACACCACCGGCTACTGGCGGCTCGGCGGCGACAACGGCTGGGAGGGCGACACCTACTGGAAGGGCTACCTCGACGAGGCGGCCGTCTACCCGGTCGCGCTCACGCCGGCCCAGGTGAAGCAGCACTTCCAGCTGGGCTCCGGCACCACGCCGAACGTCCCGCCGCAGGCGGTCGTGACGGCGCAGGCCGACGGGCTCACGGTGTCGGTCGACGGCTCGGGGTCGAGCGACCCGGACGGCACCCTGACCGGGTACGCGTGGGACTTCGGTGACGGCGCGACCGGCACCGGGGCGACGGCGACCCACACCTACGACGCGCCGGGGACGTACACGATCACGCTCGACGTGACCGACGACCGCGGGGCGACGGCCACGGCGACGACCTCGGTGAAGGTGCTCGCGCCGAACGTGAAGCCGCAGGCGGCGTTCACGGCCTCCGCGACGGACCTCACCGTTGCGGTGGACGGCTCGTCGTCGAGCGACCCGGACGGCACGATCGCGTCGTACGCGTGGAGCTTCGGGGACGACGCGACCGCGGAGGGCGCCACGGCCTCGCACACCTACGCGCAGGCCGGGACGTACACGGTCACGCTCACGGTGACGGACGACCGCGGGGGCACGTCCTCCGTGTCGCACGACGTCGTGGCGACCGCGCCGGCGGAGGACGTCGTCGCGCGCGACACGTTCGACCGCGCGGTGACCTCCGGCTGGGGCACGACGACGTCGGGCGCGGCGTGGTCCGCGCTCGGCGGGGCCGCGGCCTTCTCGGTCGCGGACTCGGCCGGCACGTTGACAATGTCGCCCTCCTGGACGCGCGAGGCGCGCCTGGCGGGGGTCTCGGAGTCGCGGGCCCGCACCGAGACGACGTTCTTGTCGGACGTCGCGTCGGTGGGCGGGACGACGTCGGTCACGCTCATCGGCCGGCAGGTCGGGACGAGCACGTACTCCGCGCGTGTCCGCCTCGAGCCCAACGGGCTCATGCGGCTGTACCTGCTCCGGGACGAGACGCTCCTCGGGAACCAGCTGCTCCCCGCGACGTACGCACCCGGCACGCGGTACACGGTGTCGATCTCGGCGGTCGGGACGTCCCCGACGACGCTCTCCGCCAAGGTGTGGCCCACGGCGGCCGGCCCGGCGCAGGCGTGGCACCTCGAGGCGACCGACACGACGGCGGCGCTCCAGTCGCCCGGCACGGTGAGCATCAAGGTGGCCGTGAGCTCGGCGTCCACCAACCCGACGACGCGCGTGTCGTTCGACGACGTCAAGGTGGTGCGCGAGCCGTAGGCCCGCCGCCCCTCACGTCCGCCGGTGCCCCCGGGTCCTCGACCCGGGGGCACCGGCGCGTCCCCGGGGGCTTCCCGGGGGCTCAGGGACTACCGAGCGGGGTGGCGCTGCCGCGGTCGGGCAGCGTGTACGGCGTCGCGATCGCCACGCCGAGCATGAGGACGGTGGCGGACACCGAGTAGAACGGGCTGAAGAGCAGATCCCACGCGCACGAGAGCGCGAGGTAGAGCAGGAGCGCCGACGCCGCGTTGCGGCCGAGGTCGGCGAGGGTGCCGCGCCAGACGACGACGACGCACGCGACGGCGAACAGCATGCCGACGAGCCCGAACCGGATCCACTGGTCGCCGAGCACGGAGTGCACCTCGAAGCCGGACCCGAAGAGGTACTTCTCGACGTAGCCGTTGTTGGGGTCGTAGTTGAGGCGCGCCATCCCGGTCTTCGCGGTGAGCAGGTCCTCGAGGTTGGGCACGGCGCCCGCGCCGTACCCCCAGGGCCGGGCCGCCACCAGCGCGGTCGCGGCGCCCATCTCGGGTCGCCCGCCCGTGAAGACGGAGCCCGACGTCTGGATCTGCATCTCCGTGCGCTGCTGCGCGTCCGCGCCCAGGTAGCCGTCGAGCACGAGGGTCTGCATCCCGAGGAAGACGACGAGCGCGAGCACGCCGAGCTGCGTCGCGACGCGCACCCCGCCGGACCGCACGCGCAGGCCGGTGCGCATCGCCTGCCAGGCGACGAGGAGAGCGACCATGAGCATCGTCGTCGCGGCCGAGCGCGAGTCGTTGACCGCGGAGACCCCGGCGAGCGCGAGGGCGGCGACGACCTGCAGCCCGCGCGACCGCGTGCTGAGGCACAGCGCGAGCACGAGCACGGTCACGGGCATGCCGAACGTGTACTTCCAGGGGTTGTCGGCGCCGCCGGTGCGCAGGGCGGCCGCGACGAGCGCGCCGACCCCGAAGAGGACGGCGACGGTCGAGGTCTCGAGGACGGCGCGGCACCACAGGAGCACCCCGGCGCCGAGGACGAGCGCTGAGAGCGTGATGAGACCGTCTCGCAGGGCCAGCGACGACAGCACGCGGTCCGGGGCGGAGAGCTCGGTGAGCAGGACGCCGCTCAGCAGGGCGAGGACGCCGAGCCCCACGAACCACCGGCCGGGCCGGGACCGGCGCACGACGGGGAGCCACACGGGGAGCAGCACGAGCCCGACGACGATCGCCGGGGTGATCCCCGCGACGATCGGGATCCAGGCGCCGCACGCGAGGGCGGCCGCGCCGGCCGCGATGCGCGTCGCGACGTCGGACACCCCCGGGAGGGGCTCCGCCGTCGGGACGGTCGTCGAAGGCCCGGTCCCGGGCTCGGCCCCGGCGCGCGCCGTCATCGCGTCGTCACCCGGTCGTCACGGCGTCGTGCGGCGGTCCGCGTCCTCGACGGCGCGCGGCGCCGCCGCGTCGTCGGCCGTCGCGGCGGGGCTGACGTCGGGGGACCCGGCCTCGCGCGAGAACGCGCCGGGGACGCCGACCCGGGAGTCGTTGACGTAGTAGGCGCTGCGCCCGCGCGGCTTGACGTCGTTGAGCACGATGCCGATGACGTCCGCCTCGCCCCGCTCGAACTTGTCGACCGTCTGGCGCAGCCGCGAGATGCGGGTCTTGCGGGCCCGGGCGACGACGAGCACGCCGTCCACGGCGCGCGAGAGCCAGAGCGGGTCGCTCAGCGGGAGGATCGGCGCGGTGTCGATCACGACGTAGTCGTAGTGCGTCCGCAGGTCGCCGATCACGGCGACGAGCCGCTCGGAGGACAGCAGCACGCCGGGGTTCGCGGGCAGGACGCCGCTCGGCAGCACGAAGAGGTTGGGGCGCGTCCAGGGGAGCACGATGTCCTCCTGGGCCACGTCGCCGACGAGCAGGTTCGTCAGGCCGACCGACCCCTCCAGCCCGGTGACGCGCGCGATCGAGGGCCGGCGCAGGTCGGCGTCGACGAGGAGCACGCTGCTCCCGTCCTCGGCGAGCGAGAGCGCGAGGCTGATCGCGATCGAGCTCTTCCCCTCGCCCGCGTCGCCGGAGGAGACCATGAGCACGCGGCGGCCGTGGTCGACGTCCGCGAAGCGCACGTTGGCGACGAGCGTGCGCACGCTCTCGGACGGGCGGCTCCCCGGACCGGCGGCGACGACGGCGGGCAGCGACGTGCGCGACGGCACCTTGACCACCTCGCCGAGGAACGGCACCCCGAGCATCGACTGGATCGACGACGAGCTGACGACGCGGCGCGCGAGCAGCTCGCGCAGGACGGCGTACGTCACGCCGACGGCGAGCCCCGCGGCGAGGCCGACCATCATGAGCATGCGCGTGTTGGGCGCGATGGGGTTCACGGGCTGGCGCGCGGGGGCGATCGTCGTGATCCGCACGGCCGACGAGCGGTCGGCCAGCTGCGGCGACAGCTCGGGGACGGCCAGCGCGAGCTGGTCGCTGATCCCGTCGGCGATCTCCCGCGCGCGGTCCGGCGAGGTGTCGCTCACCGCGATCTCGATGACGACCGTGTTGAGCGGCGTGTTCACGCTGACGCTGCGGGCCAGGCGGGCGGGCGTGGTGTCGAGGCCCAGGTCCTCGATCACGGGCTCGAGCACGTACGGCGACTGCGCGAGCACCGCGTACGACGCCACGAGGTTCTGCACGTAGTTCGAGCCCTGCACGAGCTCGGCGGCGTTCTCGCCCTGCTCGGGGACGACCATCACGGACGCCGACGACTGGTACACCTTCGGTTCCGAGCGCGCGTAGCCGAACCCGGCGACCGCCCCCAGGACGGCGCACACGGCGACCACGACCCAGTGGCGCAGCACCGCGGTCACGTACTCGCGCAGCGTCATCTCTCGCCCTCCGCGGCCGGTCGGCACCGTCGGCGACGGGCCCTGCCGTCCACCGTAGTCGGGCGCACCGGACGGACGCCGCAGGTCGGGCGGGATTCACCCTCCCGCGACGGTCGGATCTCGTGGAGAAGGTCCTAAGATCGTGAATTCCGGGCAGCGGACCGGCGCTCGGGCCTGCGGGCGACGCACCGGGAGCACGAGGAGGACGAGTGGGCCTCTGGCGTTCGGTGACCGGGACGGCCGGCGCCAAGGTCGCCGTGATGGGCCTGGCGGGGCTCCTCGGGATCGTCACCAGCCGCCTGATCATCGAGCACTTCGGCGTCGCGTCCTACGCCCAGTACGGTCTGCTCAACGGGCTGCGCAACCTCCTGCCGTTCGCCGACCTGGGCATCGGCGCGGTCGTCATCAACGCCATCGCGGAGGCGTCGTCCCCGCGCGAGTCGGAGCGGGTCCACCGGACGCTGACGACGGCGCTGCGCGTCCTCACCGTCTCGGGCCTGATCATCGCCGCCGTGTGCGTGGCGATCCAGCTCCTCGGGTGGTGGCCCCTCCTGCTGGGCGACGGCCTCGTCGCGGGCGGGGACGTCGTCGCGACGCTGTGCCTCGTCGTGTTCGGGCTGTCGCTCCCGCTGGGGATCGGCATCCGGGTCCTCATCGGGCTCAAGCAGAACGTGCTCCAGACGTTCCTCCAGGGCGTCGTGTCGCCGCTCTTCTTCGTCGGCGTCGTCGTGCTCGTCCTTGTCGGCAAGGGGCAGGGCGGCGACTACGTCGCCCTCGTCTCCTACGTCGCGGCCGGGCTCGCGTCGGCGATCACGGTGAGCGTCGCGGCGCGCCTGCTCGCGCCCCAGGTCGGCCGGGCGTTCCGCGACGTCCCGCGGCGCCGGGCGGTGCCCGGGGTGCCGGTGGCCGCGGTCGCGGTGCCGATGCTCGTGCAGTCCGTCGCGATGCCGGTCGCGATGCAGAGCGACCGGCTGCTCCTGTCCCACCTGTCCACGACGCAGGCGCTCGCGCAGTACACGTTCGCGACCCAGCTCTTCGGGCTCGTCATGCAGGCGATCATCGCGGCGGGCGTCAGCATGTGGCCCTACTTCGCGCAGGCGCGGGCGCGCGACGAGGTGATGAGCCCGTTCCGGATCTCCCTCGCGTTCCTCGCCGGGGGCGTGCTGCTGTCGACGGTGCTCGCGCTGTGCCTGCCGTTCCTCCAGGACGTGGTCGCCGACGGCAAGATCACCGTGCCGCTCGCGCTGGTCCTGGGCTACTGCGCGCTCGTCGCGGTCCAGGCGCTCAACTACCCGCCGGGCATGTACATGACCGACGAGCGCGGCCTGCGGTTCCAGGTCGTCCCCGTCCTGCTCATGACCGTGAGCAACGTGGCGCTCTCCTGGGTGCTCATCGAGCCGCTGGGCGCGGCCGGGCCGGTCGTCGGGTCGGCGGTCGCGATCCTCGTCTTCCAGGTGGTGCCGAACTCGATCTGGGTCGCCCGGGACCTGCGCGCCCGACGGCGGGCCGCGGCGGCGGGGCGCTCGGAGGAAGCCCCGGTGGCGGGGGCCTGACGCACGCCCGCGCGCGGAACGATGTGGGTCCACGCGCGTAGTGTGGACGCCGGACCCGATCGCCCGCCCCGGTCGGGACCGTCGTCGTGCCCTCTCCTCGAAGGACCTCCATGAACCTCACCGGCATCCTGCCCGCGCTGCTCGCCGACCAGGCCGCGGCGGCCGCGGTCGAGCACGTGCGCGCCCGCGGCGAGGCCGACGTCGTCGGCCCGGCCGGCGTCCGCCCGCCGCTCCTCGCGGCGATGGCGGGGGCGCGCGCGACGGGGCCGGTGCCGGACGGCGACGCCCCGGCGTCGGGCGGCGGGGGTGGCCCGGCGTGGGCCGCGGGCTCGCGCCCGCTCGTGGTGGTCACCGCGACGGGGCGCGACGCGGACGAGCTGGCCGCGAGCGTGCGCGCCTACCTGCCGGACGAGCTGGGCGACGTCGTCGCGGTGCTGCCGAGCTGGGAGACGCTGCCGCACGAGCGCCTGAGCCCGCGCGCGGACACGGTCGCCAAGCGCATCGCGGTGTTCCGCCGCCTCGCGCACCCGGACCCGGAGGTCGGCCCGTCCGGTCCCGTCCGGGTGCTCGTCATGCCGGTCCGGGCGCTCCTGCAGCCCGTCGTGGACGGGCTGGGGGACCTCGAGCCGGTCGAGCTGCACGCGGGCACGACGGCGGACCTCACCGACGTCGCGGAGCGGCTCGTCGCGGCGGCGTACACGCGCGTGGACATGGTCGAGCGGCGCGGCGAGTTCGCGGTCCGCGGCGGCATCCTCGACATCTTCCCGCCCACGGAGGACCACCCGCTGCGCGTGGAGTTCTGGGGCGACGAGGTGTCGGAGATCCGCTGGTTCGCGGTCGCGGACCAGCGCAGCCTGGAGATCGCCGAGCACGGGCTGTGGGCGCCGCCGTGCCGCGAGATCCTGCTCACGGACTCGGTGCGGGCGCGCGCCGCCGCGCTGGTGGAGGACCTGCCGGGCGCGACCGAGATGCTCGACCGGCTCGCGGCGGGCGTCGCGGTCGAGGGCATGGAGTCCCTCGCGCCGGTGCTCGTGGACCGCATGGTCCCGGTGCTCGAGCTCGTGCCCGACGACGCGCTCCTCGTCGTCGACGACGCCGAGCGCGTGCGCCGTCGCGCGCACGACCTGGTGGCGACCACGGAGGAGTTCCTCGCCGCGGCCTGGACGGGCGCGGTGGCGGGCGGCAAGGCGCCGGTTGACCTCTCCGCGGCGTCGTTCGAGACGTTCTCCGAGGTGCGCGCGGTCGCGCAGCGCCGCGGTCTGGGCTGGTGGACGCTGTCGTCGTTCGCGCTCGACAACCCCGACCTCGACGTCCCGCCGGACGCCGACGGGAGCGCCGCTGCGGACGCCGCCACGTCGAGCGGCGGCGCGGGCACGACGGCCGCCCACGTCGGCGAGAGCGCCGACGGCGTGCCGACCTTCACGCTCGGCGCGCGCGACGTCGAGTCCTACCGCGGCGACGTGGCGCGCGCGCTCGACGACGTGCGCGGGCTGCAGCACGCGGGCTGGCGGCTCGTGCTCACGACGGAGGGCCACGGGCCGGCCAAGCGCATGGTCGAGCAGCTCGGCGCGGCCGACACGCCCGCGCGCCTCGTGCCGCGGCTCGACGACGAGCCCGAGGGCGGCATCGTCCTCGTCACGCCGGCGATGGTCGGCAAGGGCTTCGTCGCGCCGGGGCTGCGGCTCGCCGTCTTCTCCGAGGCCGACCTCACGGGCCGGGCCGGCACGAGCACGCGCGACATGCGCAAGATGCCCAGCCGGCGTCGCAACGTCGTCGACCCGCTCCAGCTCAAGGCGGGCGACTTCGTGGTGCACGAGCAGCACGGCGTGGGCCGCTTCGTCGAGCTGGTGCAGCGGACGCTCGGCACGGGCGGCAACGCCGCGACGCGCGAGTACCTCGTGATCGAGTACGCGTCGAGCAAGCGTGGCCAGCCGGGCGACCGCCTCTTCGTGCCCATGGACCAGCTCGACCAGGTCACGAAGTACACGGGCGGCGAGGCTCCGAGCCTCAACAAGATGGGCGGGTCGGACTGGGCCAAGACGAAGTCCCGCGCGCGCAAGCACGTCAAGGAGATCGCGGGTGAGCTCATCCGCCTGTACTCGGCGCGCATGGCCACGCAGGGCCACGCGTTCGGCCCGGACACGCCGTGGCAGCGCGAGCTGGAGGACGCGTTCGCGTACGTCGAGACGCCCGACCAGCTCGCGACGATCGACGAGGTCAAGGCCGACATGGAGAAGACGGTCCCGATGGACCGGCTCGTGTGCGGCGACGTCGGCTACGGCAAGACGGAGATCGCGATCCGCGCGGCGTTCAAGGCGGTCCAGGACGGCAAGCAGGTCGCGGTGCTCGTGCCCACGACGCTGCTCGTGCAGCAGCACCTCGAGACGTTCTCCGAGCGGTACGCGGGCTTCCCCGTGACGGTCAAGGCGCTGTCGCGCTTCCAGACCCCCAAGGAGTCCGAGGAGGTCGTGGACGGGCTGGCCCAGGGGACGGTGGACGTCGTCATCGGCACCCACCGCCTCATCACGGGCAGCGTGCGGTTCAAGGACCTGGGCCTCGTCATCATCGACGAGGAGCAGCGGTTCGGCGTCGAGCACAAGGAGACGCTCAAGCAGTTGCGGACCAACGTGGACGTGCTCGCCATGTCCGCGACCCCGATCCCGCGCACGCTCGAGATGGCCGTCACGGGCATCCGCGAGATGTCGACGCTCGCGACCCCGCCGGAGGAGCGGCACCCCGTCCTCACGTACGTCGGGGCGTACGAGGAGAAGCAGATCGCCGCGGCGCTGCGCCGCGAGCTCCTGCGCGAGGGCCAGGTGTTCTACGTGCACAACAAGGTCGAGACGATCGAGCGCACCGCGGCGCGGCTGCGCGAGCTCGTCCCCGAGGCCCGCGTGGGCGTCGCGCACGGCAAGATGAACGAGCACCAGCTCGACCAGGTGATCCGGGCGTTCTGGGAGAAGGAGCTCGACGTCCTCGTCTGCACGACGATCATCGAGACGGGCCTCGACATCTCCAACGCGAACACGCTGATCCTCGAGCGCGCGGACATGCTCGGCCTGTCCCAGCTCCACCAGCTCCGCGGCCGCGTGGGCCGCGGGCGCGAGCGCGCGTACGCGTACTTCCTGTACCCGCCCGAGCGGCCCCTCACCGAGACCGCGCACGACCGCCTCGCCACGATCGCGGCCCACACCGACCTCGGCGCAGGCATGCAGGTCGCCATGAAGGACCTCGAGATCCGCGGCGCGGGCAACCTGCTCGGCGGGGAGCAGTCCGGCCACATCGCGGGCGTCGGGTTCGACCTGTACGTGCGCATGGTGGGGGAGGCCGTCGCGAACTACCGCGGCGACGGGCCCGAGGAGCAGCCGGAGGTCTCGATCGAGCTCCCGGTCGACGCGCACCTGCCGGAGTCCTACATCGCGACCGAGCGCCTGCGGCTCGAGGCGTACAAGAAGATCGCCGCCGCGGCGGACGCGCCGGAGCTCGCCGAGGTGCGGGCCGAGCTCGTCGACCGCTACGGGGCGCTCCCGGACGTCGCGTCCGCGCTGTTCGACGTCGCGGACTTCCGCAACCACGCCCGCCGGGCGGGGCTCACGGACGTCACGGCGCAGGGCAAGTTCATCCGGTTCGCGCCGGTCGACCTCCCCGAGTCGGCGCAGCTGCGGCTCAAGCGCCTCTACCCGGGCACGCTGCTCAAGCCCGCGATCCGCGCGATCCTCGTGCCGTACCCGACGACGGCACGCATCGGCGGCCGTCCGCTGCGCGGCGCGGAGGTGCTCGGTTGGGCGCGCCAGCTCATCGACGCCGTGGTGCTCGGCGAGGTGAGCGCGGCCGCGACGGTGGGGACGTCGTCGGCCCGCTGACGCGCGGTCAGCGCAGGCGCCAGCTCCGCCGGCCGCCGTGCCGGGGGGAGCTGCTGCCGCCGCGCCCGGTGGGGTCGGTGCCGTCGCCGCCGCCGGGGAACGGCGGCGTGCGCGCGCCCCGCTCGGTGAGGGTGGGGGACCACTCGAGGCGCCGGGCGGCGGGCGGGTGCACGACGCGGGCGACCGCCGCGACCGCGGTGTCGATCGTCGTGAACGCCTGCCGGTAGGCCCGCTCGGAGCGGCCGTGCGGGTCCGGGATGTCGAGGGGCGTGCGCGGGGTGATCGTCCGGACGCGCTGGGCGCTCGCGATCTCCGGGAGGCGGGCGATGCGGTCGGCGTCGCTCTCGTCCGGGTCTACGGGCAGTTCGATCGCCGAGAGCAGCGCGGCGAGCTCCAGGAGCGTGTAGGTGCGTCGGACGGCCTGGGGGACGAGGGTGACGACGGCGGCCCGCTGGGCCCGGGACATCGTGAGGACGAGGTCCGCCTGCTCGATCATCGCCGCCGTGAGCTGCCGCCCGGTGTGCGTCGACGCCTCCAGGCCGCGTGCCGTCAGCAGCCGCGCCATCGGCTCGTCGAGCGGTGCTCCCTCGAGCGCGTGCGTCCCGGCGCTCGACACCGTGACGCTCGTGTCGCTGCGGATGCTGAGCAGCCTCTCGGCGGTGGGGGAGCGGCAGACGTTCCCGGTGCACACGGTGAGGACCTGGGACGGCATGACTGAGGTCGGCACTCCCTCCGGTGCGCGGGGACGTCGTCCGGAAAGGCGACCGACCGAAGGTAGCACGCAGCGATCGGGCCCCTGCCGGGCGGGCGGGCGGGTGCGCTCCCACGCGCTCGTCGAGCCCACAATTCACCCGGTGGGCCGCCTTCTTCACCCTCGCAGGGCGTGGTTGCGGGCCTCCTCCCGGTCCTAGCCTGGACGCGGCCCCCTCGCCGTGCGGGGCGCGCGGCCGAGGACGGGAGGACGGGCATGAAGGTCGGGTACGCCCCCGGTGCGTGGGACCTGTTCCACGTCGGGCACCTCAACGTCCTCCGGCACGCCCGCAGCGAGTGCGACTACCTCGTCGCGGGTGTCGTGGACGACGACATGCTCGAGCTCGCCAAGGGCCGGCGCCCGGTCGTCCCCGTCACGGAGCGCGCGGAGATCGTCCGCCACGTCCGGTTCGTCGACGAGGTGTTCGTCGAGACCCAGCCCGACAAGCTCGAGACCTGGCGCCAGCGCCCGTTCGACGTGTTCTTCAAGGGCGACGACTGGCGCGGCACCCCGAAGGGCGCCGAGCTGGAGCGTCGCTTCGCCGAGGTGGGCGTCGAGGTCGTCTACTTCCCCTACACGGTGCACACGTCGAGCACGGCGCTGCGGCGCGCGCTGACGCTGCTGGAGCCGACGGCCGGGCTCACGGTCGAGGGCTGAGCCCTCCCGCGGTCAGCTCTTGCGGCCGTCGAGGAAGTAGGCGATGGGCCCGACCCAGTTGACGAGGAGCGCGAGGCCCCACGCGAGCTTGGTCCCGTTCACCTGCTCCGCCGGCCGACGCACGAGGTCCCGGTACGCCGCGGCGGTGAGCGTGACCTGGGCGGCTCCCACGACCCCGACGGCGATCCGCTGACCCGTCGTCAGGTCCTTCCACCGGCGCTTGGTTCCCATGGCGTCTCCTCTCGGTTCGTCCTCCGACGCTATGCCGTCCGGGCCGCCGCCGCACCGGCACGACCCGTCCGCACGACCCGTCGACACGGGTCGTGACAGCCCGCGCCGGTCTCTGTAAGGTTGCAGCAACATCCGGAAACATCCTGCAAAGCCGCAGGTGCCGGTCGCGCCCGCCACCCCGGGGCGCTTGTCATCACCGCGTGGCCCGTCCGTGCTCGACGCCGAGCGAGGGGCGGCCGCATCCTCGAAGGAGCTGCAATGACGCGCACCACCGACCTCGCTGGACCCCCGGCGCCCATCCCCGTCCCCGCAGGACGCCTCGCCCGCCCGCGCGGCGGCCGCCTGCGCCGCGTCCTCGCGGCGGGCGCCTCGGCGGCTCTCGCGCTGACCGCGGCGCTGGCCGCGGTCCCGCTCGCCGCACCCGCCGCGGCCGCGCCGCCCGTGCCGACGCCCGTCGTCGACTCCCCGAACGGCCGGGGCGACGTGATCCTCAACCTCTTCCAGTGGACGTGGGACTCCGTGGCCGCCGAGTGCACCAGCACCATCGGCCCGGCCGGTTTCGGCTACGTCCAGGTCTCGCCGCCGCAGGAGCACATCCAGGGCACGGCCTGGTGGACCTCCTACCAGCCCGTCAGCTACAAGCTCGAGTCCAAGCTCGGCACCCGCGCCGAGTTCCAGCGCATGGTGAGCACGTGCAAGGCGGCGGGCGTGGGCGTGATCGTCGACGCGGTCGTCAACCACACGGCGGGCGCCGATACCGGGTCCGGCACCGGGACCGGCGGGACGAGCTACTCCGTGGACAGCTTCCCCGGCGTCCCGTACGGGCCGAACGACTTCAACGACTGCCGGTCGAACATCAGCAACTACGGCGACCGGTACAACGTCCAGAACTGCCGCCTCGTCTCGCTCCAGGACCTGCGGACGGGCTCCGACTACGTGCGCGGCAAGATCGCGGGCTACCTCAACGACCTCCTGTCGCTCGGCGTCTCGGGCTTCCGCATCGACGCCGCGAAGCACATCCCGGCCGCGGACCTCGCGGCGATCAAGGCGCGACTCACGAACCCGAACGTCTTCTGGGTGCACGAGGTCATCGGCGCGAGCGGCGAGCCGATCCAGCCCTCGGAGTACCTCGGTTCCGGCGACTCGCACGAGTTCTTCTACGCGCGCGAGCTCAAGTCCCGGTTCGACGGCCAGATCAAGGACCTGCGCACGATCGGCGACAACAAGCTACCCTCCGACCGCGCGGGCGTCTTCGTCGACAACCACGACACCGAGCGCAACGGCGAGACGATGAACTACAAGTGGGGCGCCAAGTACCGGCTCGCCAACGCGTTCATGCTCTCGTGGCCCTACGGCGCGCCGAGCGTCTACTCGGGCTACACGTGGAGCGACAAGGACGCGGGTGCGCCCGGCGCCTCCGCCACCTCCGTGCCCGACGCGAGCTGTGCCGACAGCGCGTGGGTCTGCACGCAGCGCTGGACCGAGATCGCGGGCATGGTCGGCTTCCACAACGCGGTCGCCGGGACCCCGGTGACGGGCTGGTGGGACGACGGGAACAACCACATCGCCTACGGGCGGGGCGCCAAGGGCTACGTGACGATCAACAACTCCGCGAACGCCGTGACGCGCACCTACCAGACCTCGCTCCCCGCCGGGACGTACTGCGACGTCGTGGCGTCGAAGGACTGCTCGAAGACCGTCACCGTCTCCGGCTCGGGCACCTTCACGGCGACGGTGCCCGCGTACGGGGCGCTCGCGCTCCACGTCGGGGCGCGCGGCGACGGCGGCACCGGGGGTCCCGGGCCCGTCGACCCGGCCGGCACGACGACCGTCTACTACGCGACCGACAAGGGCTGGAACGCGTACAACGTCCACTACAAGGTCGGCACGGGCGCCTGGACCGCCGTCCCCGGGGTCCCGATGACGGCGGCCTGCACGGGCTGGGTCTCGCGGCAGATCAGCCTGCCCAGCGGGGCGACGGGCGCGGCCGCGACCGTCACCGCCGCCTTCACGAACGGCTCGGGCGCCTGGGACAGCAACGGCGGCAAGGACTACTCCCTGTCCGGCGCCGCGGTCGCCGTCTCCGGCGGGACGGTCACGGCGGGCGACCCGTGCGACGGCGGCGGGTCGCCGGGCGGGCCGGTCGAGGGGCAGGGCGACGCGTCGTTCTCCGTCACCGCGACCACCACGTGGGGCCAGACGGTCCACGTCGTCGGCAGCATCCCGGCGCTCGGCTCCTGGGCGCCCGCGAGCGGCGTCCCGCTGTCGTCGTCGGCCTACCCGGTGTGGACCGCGCGCGTCGACCTCCCGGCCGGCACGACCTTCCAGTACAAGTACGTCAAGCGCGACGGCGGCGGGAACGTCGTCTGGGAGAGCGGCGGCAACCGCACGGCGACGGTCGGCGCCGACGGCTCCGTGACGCTGTCGGACACCTGGCGGTCGTAGCGCTTCCGCCATCCCCACCACGCGGTCGTGGCCCGGCCCGGGCCACGACCGCGTGCTGGCGGCAGGCAGCGACGGCACGCTCGACCGGCGGTGACCGTGCGCCCGGCGAACCTACGATGAGGCGGTGACCGCCCCCGAGCCCTCGGCCGCCCCGGACCCGCACGAGCCCACGCACGACCGCGCGCCCGGCACCGCGACCGACCCGCTGCGCGACGTCGTCGCCGTCATGGACCGCCTCTACTCCCCGGGCGGGTGCCCGTGGGACCGCGAGCAGACGCACGTCTCGCTCGTGCGGTACCTCCTCGAGGAGGCGCACGAGCTCGCGGACGCCATCGAGACCGGCGACCGCGCCGGGATGCGCGAGGAGCTCGGCGACCTGCTCCTGCAGGTGCTGTTCCACGCGCGCATCGCGAGCGAGGAGCCGGACCCGTTCACCGTCGACGACGTCGCCGCCGACCTCGCGGCGAAGCTCGTGCGGCGCCACCCGCACGTGTTCGCGGACGCCGACGCGACCGACCTGCACGGGCAGTGGGACGCGATCAAGAAGGCCGAGAAGCAGCGCTCGTCGGTGCTCGAGGGCATCTCGCACACGCAGGGGGCGCTCGCCCGCGCGCAGAAGGTCCTGTCCCGGGCCGGGCGCGGCGGCCTCGGCGACGTCGTCGGCGCGGCGCTCGCGGCGCCGTCGGGCACCGGGCCGGGTGCGGTCGGCGAGGACGGCGCCGGCCCGACGCCGGACGAGCGGCTCGGGCACGAGCTGCTCGCGCTCGTGGCCCGCGCGGAGGCCGACGGGCTCGACGCGGAGGCCGCGCTGCGGGGCGAGCTGCGGCGCGTCGAGGCGCGGATCGTCGCGGCCGAGACGTCGGCAGGGACGCCTGCGGAGCCCGGCCCGGCGGCGCAGGGCTGAGGCGGGACGTTCGTCCCGATCGTCGACGCGCAGGTCCCCGACCCGGGGCCCACGGACCGGACGCAGCGGCGCAGGTCACAACCGGGCACTAGGCTGTGGTCGTAAACCCACCATCGTCGCGGGCGCGCACGCGGCGTCCCGGGTTTCCCTGCCCGGGTCCGCCACCACCGTTCGAAGCGCCCGCAGCCCTGCCCCGAAGGAGCACCTGTGGCCAGCATCGAAGCCGTTGGAGCGCGCGAGATCCTCGACTCCCGCGGAAACCCGACCGTCGAGGTCGAGGTCGTCCTGGACGACGGGACGTTCGCCCGCGCCGGAGTGCCCTCGGGCGCGTCGACCGGTGCGTTCGAGGCCGTCGAGCGTCGTGACGGCGACAAGTCCCGCTACCTGGGCAAGGGTGTCGAGGGCGCGGTGAACTCCGTGATCGACGACATCGCCCCGGAGCTCATCGGCTTCGAGGCCGAGGACCAGCGCCTCATCGACGCCGCCCTCATCGACCTCGACGGCACCCCGAACAAGGGCAAGCTCGGCGCGAACGCCATCCTCGGCGTCTCGCTCGCCGTCGCGAAGGCCGCCGCGAAGAGCGCGGGCCTCGACCTGTACCGCTACGTCGGCGGCCCGAACGCGCACGTCCTGCCCGTGCCGATGATGAACATCCTCAACGGCGGGTCGCACGCGGACTCGAACGTGGACATCCAGGAGTTCATGGTCGCCCCGATCGGCGCGTCCTCGTTCCGCGAGGCGCTGCGCACCGGCGCCGAGGTCTACCACGCGCTGAAGTCCGTGCTCAAGGAGAAGGGCCTGGCCACCGGCCTGGGCGACGAGGGCGGCTTCGCGCCGAACCTCGCGAGCAACCGCGAGGCGCTCGACCTCATCCTCGTTGCGATCGAGAAGGCCGGCTTCGCGCCGGGCACCGACGTGACGCTCGCGCTCGACGTCGCGTCGACCGAGTTCTTCAAGGACGGCGCGTACCAGTTCGAGGGCGGCGCGAAGACGCCGGCCGAGATGATCGCCTACTACGAGCAGCTCGTGCGCGACTACCCGCTGGTCTCCATCGAGGACCCGCTGTCCGAGGACGAGTGGGACAGCTGGTCGCAGCTCGTCGCCGAGGTCGGCGACCGGGTGCAGATCGTCGGCGACGACCTGTTCGTCACCAACCCGGAGCGTCTCGCGAAGGGCATCGAGCTCAAGGCGGCGAACTCGCTCCTCGTGAAGCTCAACCAGATCGGCACGCTCACCGAGACGCTCGACGCCGTCGAGCTCGCGCAGCGCAACGGCTTCACCGCGATGGTGTCGCACCGCTCGGGCGAGACCGAGGACACGACGATCGCGGACCTGTCCGTCGCGACGAACGCCGGCCAGATCAAGACGGGGGCCCCCGCCCGCGGCGAGCGCATCAACAAGTACAACCAGCTCCTGCGCATCGAGGAGGCGCTGGACGACGCCGCCCGCTACGCCGGCCGTGGCGCGTTCCCGCGCTGGACGGTGCAGGGCTGACCTGCGGCTGACCGTCGGTCACGCACGACCTCGCCGGGGTGACCCGGCACCCGGAGCCCGGAGGGCAGCTCGTCGGCCCGCCGGGCTCCGGCGCGTCCGGGCGGGTGAAGAAGTCGTGTCGATCGCCTCACGTTCGCGGGCGCACCGCGCGTGCTCCCGGCGCGCCGCGTCTCGCGGCAGCACAATCGGGGCATGCCGTCCTCGCGTCGTCCCCCGCGCCCCGGTGCCCCCGCGCGGCCGGGCTCCGGGCCCGCGCGCGGCACGTCCGGGACGAAGCCCACGAAGCGCTCCGCGTCCTCGGGGACCGCGAGCCCGCGCCCGGCGTCCACGGGCGCCCCGCGGACGGCGTCGGGCTCCTCGGCGAAGTCCCCGGGCGGCGGCTCGACCGCCCGGACCCCGTCGTCGTCCGGCGCGCGCCGCCCCGCCGCCCGACCGAGCAGCGCGACGTCGACGCGTCGTGCGGCCGGCCCGGCGCCCGAGGACCGGCGTCGGAGCCGCTACGGCTTCCTCCTGCCCGAGGTGGTGACCGTCCGGACCCTGGTCCTGTCCGTCGTCGTGCTCCTCGCCGCGGTGCTCCTGCTGCCGACGCTGCGCGCGTACGTCAACCAGACGGGGGAGCTGCGCGAGCTGCGCGCCGGCCTCGAGCAGGCGCAGGCGGAGCACACCGAGCTCGAGGCCGAGCTCGCCCGCTGGGACGACCAGGCGTACGTCGAGCGCGAGGCGCGGGACCGGCTCAACTTCGTCATGCCGGGGGAGCGGCCGTGGCGCGTGCTCGACCCGGAGACGGTCGTCGACGACACCGACCCGCAGACCGGGCGGACGATCACGGACGGACCCGTCCGGGGGTACGAGGAGGGCACGCCCTGGTACGAGGCCATCTGGGAGTCGGTGCAGGTCGCGGGCGGTCCGCGCGCGTCCGCGGGCGACGACGCGGGAACGCCCGACGGGACCGCGCCCGCGGGCGAGGAACCGGCCGGCGACGAGGACGCTCCGCCGAGCGGGGAGAATGGGTGAGGCGTCGTCCCGACGCCGCCGACCGACCCGAAGGAAGTCCCGTGCCCGACGCCCGCCTGGCCATCCCTGCCGACGACCCGGACGCCGTCGTCTCCGAGCGCGACCTCGAGACGCTCGCGGAACAGCTCGGGCGCACGCCGCGCGGTGTCGTCGGCATCGCCGCGCGGTGCGTGTGCGGGCGTCCGCTCGTCGTCCGCACGGCGCCGCGGCTCGAGAACGGCACGCCGTTCCCCACGACCTTCTACCTCACGAGCCCGGGCGCGGTCGCGGCCGCGTCGACGCTCGAGGCGAACGGCGTCATGAAGGAGATGTCGGAGCGGCTCACCGAGGACGAGGAGCTCGCCGCCGCCTACCGGCGCGCGCACGAGCACTACCTCGCGCAGCGCGAGGCGCTCGGCCACGTCGAGGAGATCGACGGCATCTCGGCGGGCGGGATGCCCACGCGCGTGAAGTGCCTGCACGTCCTCGTGGGCCACGCGCTCGCGGCCGGCCCGGGCGTCAACCCGCTGGGCGACGAGGCGCTCGAGCGCGTGCGCGACGTGTGGCGCCCCGACCGCTGCACCTGCTGACCGCGTGGCACGCTTGGACGCATGACCTCTGGCTCCACCTCTCCGCTCACCCGGGACCCGGGCGCGACCACCGCGCCGGCCACCTCGCCCGCCCCCGTCCCGCCCGGCGCCTCGCGCGTGGCGGCGATCGACTGCGGCACCAACTCGATCCGCCTCCTCGTCGCCGACGTCGACCCGCAGGCCGGGACGCTCGTCGACCTGGACCGCCGCATGGAGGTCGTCCGGCTCGGCCAGGGCGTCGACCGCACGGGCCGCCTCGCCCCCGAGGCGCTCGCGCGCACGCTCGACGCCGCGCGTCGCTACGCGCAGGTGATCGCCGACCTGGGCGCGACGCGGACGCGCTTCGTCGCGACGTCGGCCACGCGGGACGCCGAGAACCGCGACGAGTTCGTCGCGGGCGTCCTCGACGCGCTCGGCGTCGAGCCCGAGGTCGTCTCGGGCGAGGAGGAGGCGGCGCTGTCGTTCCGCGGGGCGACGTCGACCGTCGCGGCCGTGCGCCCCGGCCCCTACGTCGTGGTGGACCTCGGCGGCGGCTCGACGGAGCTCGTGCGCGGCACGACGACGCCCGACGCCGCGTACTCGATGGACGTGGGGTGCGTGCGCATGACGGAGCGGCACCTGCGCTCCGACCCGCCGACCCCCGCGGAGGAGGAGGCGGCCCGTGCGGACGTGCGGGCCGCGCTCGACGACGCGGCCCGCGTGGTGCCGCTCGGGCAGGCGGCGACGCTCGTCGGGCTCGCCGGGTCCGTCACGACGGTCACGGCCCACGCGCTCGGCCTCGCCCGGTACGACCGCGACCGGATCAACGGGTCCGTGCTGCCGGTCGACACCGTGCTCGCGGCCTGCGACGACCTGCTGCACCGCACGCGCGCCGAGCGCACCGCCCTGGGGTTCATGCACCCCGGGCGGGTCGACGTCATCGGCGCGGGCGCGCTCGTGTGGTCGGAGGTCGTGCGCCGCGTGCGCGACGACGTCGCCGCCGCGGGCGGGTCGCTCACCGAGGTCGTGACGAGTGAGCACGACATCCTCGACGGCATCGCCTGGTCGCTCGCCTGACCCGGGGCCGCCCCGACGGCCCTTCCTGCCCGACCGCCGAGCCCGGCGTCGCGGCACCGGACACGCCGGTGCCCGCGGCCCGGGCTCCGGCGTGTCCGCGCGAGGGGCGTGTCGTGTGCACGGTACTGCGCATCGCGCGGTAGTGTGCATCCCGTGATCCCGGTGGCCGAGCACCGGGACGGACCGGGGCCACGCCCGACGGAGGGACGGATGGACACCACGCAGCTGCTCAAGGGGGTGCTCGACGCGGCGGTGCTCGCCGCGGTCGAGGCCGAGGACGGGTACGGGTACGACGTCGTGCGGCGCCTGCGCGCGGCGGGGCTCGAGGACGTGGGGGACGCGTCCGTGTACGGGACGCTGCGGCGCCTGTACGCGGGCGGGGCGCTGACCACCTACGTCGTGCCGTCCGACGCCGGGCCGCACCGCAAGTACTACGGGATCAACCCGCAGGGCCGGGCCATGCTCGACCTGCACCGCAAGGAGTGGCAGACGTTCGCGGGCACCGTGTCCGCGCTGCTGCGGACCGGAGAGGTGGCCGCCTGATGAGCACGACGACCCCCGCGCAGCCGCCCGCCGGCGCGCCCGTCGGACGGGCCTTCTACGGGCACGTCCACGCCTACGCCCAGCAGGTGCGCGCGCACCTCGCCGACCTGCGCCCCGACCAGGTCGAGGAGCTCGCCGACGGGCTCGAGGCCGACCTCGCCGAGGCGGTCGTCGACGCGCCCGGCGCGCTCCCGCGCCGAGCCCCCGCTTCGGCGTCGTCCGACGGCGCTCCGGCCGGCGCGGCGGGCGCGGCTGGCGCGGCTGGCGCGGAGGCGCTCGACGACACGGGCCTCGACCTCGTCGCGTTCTTCGGTCCGCCCGCCGAGTACGCCGCCGAGCTGCGCACCGCGGCCGGCCTGCCTCCCGTCGCCCCGGGCGCCGCGCGGGGCCCGCGCCCCGGGCTGCGCCGTCGGCTGGCCGGGCTCGGCGCGATGCTCGCGGCGGACTGGCGCGCGGGGTGGCAGCCCGTCACCACGTCGCCGCAGTGGGCCTCGACGGCCGAGTTCCTGCGCGCCCTCACGCCCGCGTGGTGGATCCTGCGCGGCTGGGTCGTGGCGACGCTCCTGCTCTGGATGTTCGGCGGGTACGAGATCGCGATGCTGCCTCCGGACCTGTCGGCGCGGTTCGTGGTGCTCGCGGCGGTCGTGGTGAGCGTGCAGTGGGGGAGGGGCCGATGGCTGCCCACCACGTGGCTGCCGAAGGTCGTGCGCCCGCTGTCCGTCGCGGCCGCGGTCGTCGCGGCACCGCTGGTCCTCCACGCCGCGGCCGCCGGCGCGTCGAGCCCGTACGCGTGGGACCGCGGCTACGAGCAGGGTCGCAGCGACGCGAGCAGCGGCCTGGTGAGCAGCGTGTCGTTCGGGAGCGGGGACTCCCCGGGCACGGCGGGCGTGTGGGTCGACGGCGCGCAGGTGTCCAACCTCTTCGTCTACGACGCGGCGGGCGAGCCGCTCCGCGACGTCCAGGTCTTCGACGACCGCGGCCGCCAGGTCCGCACGATCACCGAGGAAGGTGCCTCCGGGGCGTGGGCGGTGCCCGACGTCGAGGGCACGTGGTACTTCCAGCCCGCCCTGGCGACGGACGGGCGCGAGCGGTGGAACGTCTACCCGCTGCGCGCGGTCGCCGAGGAGGACGTCGAGTACCCCGAGGGCGACGGCCGCCCCGTCCCGGCGACGGGGACGCGCACGCGCGACATGCCGTGGCCGTTCCTCCAGGCGCCGACCGCGGTGCCGTCGAGCGTGGGGGCGGGGGAGACGTCGTCGGGCACGGGCGGGGCCAGCGACGCGCCGGCCGACGAGCCGGCCGAGGGTGACCCGGCGCCGTCGCAGGAGGCCCCCGCGACCCCGCCCGCGGGCGGGGTGCCGCCCGCACCGACCGGCCCGACGCCCGTCGTCGGCGCGATCGGCTGACCGGCAGGCCCGGGGTGGTGCGCCGACGGCGGACGGCGGCGCACCACCCCGGTCCCGGGCCCTGCGGAATGTCGCCTCTGCCCGCGTGTGCCCGCCTCTGCCCCCGTCCGTCCGCGCGGCGTGGGGCGCGTCACGCCCGTCAGGCGGACGCTCCGGCTCGCCTGTGCCGCAACCGGTAATACTCTGGAACCATGCCTCAGAATGACCTGACCTCGGTCAGCCGTGCCCAGACCGCTTCGCCGCGGCCCCGCAAGGTGCCCCGCGTCGTCGTCCTCGGCGGCGGCTCCGTGGGTCTGTACGCCGCCCGCCGGCTGCGCAAGAAGCTCGGTCGCCGCGAGGCGGCGATCGTCGTCGTCGACCCGCGCCCGTACATGACGTACGCGCCGTTCCTCCCCGAGGCGGCCGCGGGCTCGATCGACGGCCGCGACGTCGTCGCGCCGCACCGCCGTGCGCTCAAGGGCGTCGACGTGCTCCAGGGCAAGGTCGTCTCGATCGACCACACGGACCGCCGCGTGACGATCCACCCGGAGGAGGGTGACGACTACTCGGTCACGTACGACCACCTGATCGTCGGCCTCGGCTCGGTGTCGCGCACGCTGCCCATCCCGGGCCTGGCGGAGAACGCGATCGGCTTCAAGAACGTGGAGGAGGCCATCGCGGTCCGCAACCACGTGCTCAACCGCATGGACGTCGCGTCGTCCACGTGGGACGAGAAGCTGCGTCGCCGCATGCTCACGTTCACGTTCGTCGGCGGCGGGTTCGCGGGCATCGAGGCGCTCGCCGAGATCGAGGACATGGCCCGCTACGCGACGCGCAACTACGCGACGATCGAGGAGAAGGACCTCCGCTTCGTCATGATCGAGGGCGCGGGCCGCATCCTGCCCGAGCTGAGCGAGCCCATGGCGCAGTACGCGCTCGACGAGCTCAAGAAGCGCGGCATCGAGTTCCACCTCAGCACGTTCCTGTCGTCGTGCGTGGACGGCCACGTCGTCACGTCGACCGGGGTCGAGTTCGACTCCGACACGATCGTGTGGACCGCGGGCGTCAAGGCGAACCCGGTCCTCAAGGAGTCGTCCGACCTCCCCGTCGACAAGCTGGGCCGCATCACCGTGCTGCCGACGCTCCAGGTCGCGGACGCCGACGGCAACGTCGTGCCGAACGCGTGGGCCGCGGGCGACTGCGCCGCCGTCCCGGACGTGCTGAACCCGGGCAAGTTCTGCCCGCCGAACGCGCAGCACGCCATCCGCGAGGCCACGCGCCTCGCCGACAACCTCGCGCTCGAGCTGCACAGCGAGCCGCCGGTCGAGTACCGCCACAAGAGCGTCGGTACGGTCGCGTCGCTGGGCCTGTACAAGGGCGTCGCGGAGCTGTTCGGCGTGTTCAAGCTCCGCGGGACGCTCGCGTGGCTCATGCACCGCAGCTACCACGTCATGGCGATGCCGACGGGGAACCGCAAGATCCGCATCTTCATCGGCTGGATCGGCCAGTTCCTCATGGGCCGCGAGCTCGTGTCGCTCGGCTCGCTGCACGACCCGCGCGCGGAGTTCCGCGCCGCGTCCGTCCCGCCCAAGAAGGACGGCGACCCGGTCAAGCAGACCGCGCAGGGCTCGGCGGCCGCGGCGGAGTCCGGTGCGGGCACCGTCGACGCCGACGACCGGACGCCGGCGGCGAAGGCCTCCTGAGGTCGCGGCCGGGCCCCGGCCCGGCCGTCGTGCCCGACGACGAGGGGCGAGCCGCGCGTGCGGCTCGCCCCTCGTCGCGTCCAGGTCCCGGGCGGGCGGCCGTCGTGCCGACGGGCCCGGAGAGCGCCGCGCGCGCGGTAGATTCGGCCCGCGCCCCCATGGCCCAACTGGCAGAGGCGGCCGGCTTAAACCCGGCGTGTTCCGGGTTCGAGTCCCGGTGGGGGCACCATGCCGACGGGCGGTCGGCTCCGAGGCGCCAGGCCTCCCCGGGCTAGGACAGCCCCGTCGGGCCCTCCGGCTTGGCCGGGAGAGCGGCCTCCTGGCCGAGGATCACGACGGTGCCGTCCGGGTCCTGTACGCGCGCGACGCGCTCGCCCCACGGCTGGTCCGCGGGCGGCTCCAGGACGGGCACGCCCGCGGCCGCGAGGTGCTCGACGGCGCGGTCGCAGTCGTCGACGTCCACCCACAGCACGACGCGGGTGTCCGCCGGAGGCGGGTCGCCCTGCCCGAGCCCGAGCGGCGACCGGCCCACGCGCACGCTCACGTAGACGGGCGGGCCGTCGTCGGGGAACGCGTACTCGACCGTCCCGCGCAGCAGGTCGCGGTAGAAGCCGAGGGACCGGTCGAGGTCGGCCACGGTGAGGACGGGGAAGAGGCTGCGGAACACGGTCGCTCCTCGGTGCGCTCGGCGGGTCCTCCCATCGTGCGCCTCGTGCCCCGGCCGCGCGCCCCGTGCCCGGGGCGCCGCGCCTCAGCGCGCGAGCAGCTCCTCGGTCGTGGTGCCGGGGACGGACAGCGTCACGCGCGTGCCCCACGGGTCGTGCACGACGACGGAGCGGCCGTCGTCCGCGTGCTCCAGCCCGCGGGCACGGAGGCGCGCGACGAGCGCGTCGAGGTCCTCGCGGCCCGGCACCGTGACGGCGACGTCGCCGAGCCCGAGGCTCGCGGCGCGGGGCCCGGCGCCCGCGCTGTTCCACACGTTCATCGCGACGTGGTGGTGGTACCCGCCCGCGGACGCGAAGAGCGCCCCGCTGTACCCGGTGAGCGTCGCCTCGAAGCCGACGGCGTCGACGTAGAAGGCGTGGGCGGTCGCGACGTCGCCCACCTGCAGGTGCACGTGACCGACGCGGCCCGCGAGCGAGGGGCCGGCGTCGAACGTCTCCTGGTCGAGGTGCGTGCGCAGGTAGGCGTTCGGGTCGAGGAACGTCGTCGTCATGAGGATCTGACCGTGCTCGCGCACCCACGTCTCGCGGGGGCGGTCGGTGTAGAGCTCGACGCCGTTGCCCTCGGGGTCGGTGAAGTAGAACGCCTCGCTGACGAGGTGGTCGCTCGACCCGACGAAGGTGCCGCGGCGGTCCTGCGCGGCGCGGTAGACGGTCGCGGCTAGGCTCGGGCCGTCGTCGAACAGGAAGGCCGTGTGGAACAGGCCGGCCTGGCGCGGGTCGACGGGCGGCAGCCCGGGCGTGTGCACGAGGCGCAGCATGGGCGTGCGGCCGCGGCCCAGCACACGGTGCACCTCGGCGCCGCGCGACCGCTCCTCGAGCGGGGCGAGGGCGAACGCGCCCGTGTAGTACGAGGTCATGAGCTCGAGGTCGCCCACGCGCAGCGTGACGGCGTCCATGCTCGTGGACGGGGACAGGAGGCGGTCGGTCGGCGCGCCCGGCGTGCTCGTGGTCATGTCTTCTCCAACTTGTTGTCGCTACAACTATATTCCCACACCGTGGCGAGGGCTCCCGCACCGGCGCCGTCCTTGCTAGGGTCGGCGCGAACCACGCGGGGCGTCCCGCCCGGGCCACGGCCCGGGCCGAGGGACTGAGACGAGCGGTACGGCCGCCCGGACCCGTCGAACCTGATCTCGCTAGCACGAGCGGAGGAACGTGGGCATGACGACGCCTGCTGCCATCACCCTGAACCCTGTCCTCGCGGACGACCCGACCGCGCTCGTCCGGCAGGAGGAGACCGGCTTCACCGCCGACCTCGCCCGCCGGTACGCGGACCTCTTCGAGACGTTCTACGACCACCCCTTCCTGGCCGGGCTGCGCGACGGCTCCGTCGAGCCCGCCGCGGTCCGCCACTACGTGGGCCAGGACCACCAGTACCTCACGGCCTACCTGCGCTGCTACGGCCTCGGCATGGCCCTCGCGCCCGACCGGTCGTGGGCGGCCTACTTCCACGACAAGGCCGGCTTCCTCCTCGACGACGAGTCGCACGCGCACCACGCGATGTGCGACTTCCTCGGCGTGACGTACGAGGAGGCGCAGACGCACCGCCTCGCGCCCAGCGCGCAGGCCTACGTCGACCACATGACGGCGGCCGGCCGCGACTCGCTCGGCGTGCTGCTCGCCGCGCTGCTGCCGTGCCCGTGGACCTACATCTGGTCCGCGCGGCGCTTCTGGCTCGGCGAGCGCGAGACGACGCCCGGCGCCCTCGGCGACGACCACCCGCTCGCGGGCTGGTGGCAGTTCTACGCGGCCGAGCGCACCGAGGACGTCCTCACGGACCTGCGCGCCCGCCTCGACGCGCTCGCCGCGGACGCGGGCGAGGCGGAGCGCGCGCGCATGGAGCGCGCGTTCGAGCTGAGCTGCCGCCACGAGATCCGCTTCTGGCAGATGGCCTGGTCGCTCGAGCGCTGGTGACCCGTCCGGCCGGGCGCGCGGCCGGCGTCGCGCCGTGCGCCCGGCCTTACGCCAGCAGCAGATACCCACCCGGGTGCCTCGGCACCCGGGTGGGCCGCGGGTAGCGTGAACGCATGGACGCGACGAGCGCGGTGCCGGGCACGCTGCCGGACGTGGTGCCGGACGGGGTGACGCCGAGCCCCCGCTCCCGGGCGGGCGGACGGGCGGAGCCCCTCCTGCGCCACGTCATCGGGGGGATCCTGCGGCGGGCGCGGCTCGCGCAGGGGCGCACGCTCGTCGACGTCGCGGCCGCCGCGCGCGTCTCCACCGCCTACCTGTCCGAGGTGGAGCGCGGGCGCAAGGAGGCGTCGTCCGAGGTCCTCGCCGCCGTGTGCGGCGCCCTCGGCCTGCGCCTCGTCGACCTCGTCGCCCGCACGGGCGAGGAGCTGCGGCCGCTCGCGCCCGTCCGCGTGCTGTCCTCCGCGCGAGAGCGCGGTGCCCTCTCCGCGCCACGGCACGTCGCCCCGGTGGGCGAGCCCGTGCGGGACCTCCCCGTCGCCGAGACGCTCCGACGTCCGACGGCGCGCGCCGGCGACGTCCTGCTCCTCGCGGCCTGAGCGGCGGTCCCGTCGCACCGCGTGTCGTGCGGGGGCCGGGCGCCGTGCGCGCCGCTACCGTCGGTCCATGACGGAGCCGCAGACCGCGCACGGCACGGCAGCCCAGGACGTCCCGGCCCTCCAGGACCTCGTCGACGACGCCGCGTTCCTCTCCCACGAGCACCAGCTCCACCTGACGGACCTCCACGGCGACGACGCCTGGGCCGCGGACCTGACCACCGGGGTCTTCACCTTCACCGCGCCCGACGGCGGGACCGCGACGTGCCGCCTCCAGTTCCTCGGCACGGCCGCGCCCGGGCCGGGCACGTGGATGTGGGCGTGGCAGAACGTCAACGGCTTCCCCGACGCCGTGCTCACCGCCGCCGAGAGCACGCGCCGGACCGGGCTGCGCGAGGCCGCCGAGCCGGAGCTCCCGCTCGCCGACGACCTCGCCCACCGGCTCGCGCTCGCGGCCAAGGCCGTGACCGGCTCGTTCGCCCACTACAGCGCCCCCGTCGGCGGCGGCACGCGGGCGTGGTTCCTCCTGGACGACGCCGACCTCGCCCTGCCCGCCCCGAGCGTGCCGCGCGTCGTGCGGACGCTGAGCGAGGGGCTGTTGTCCGTCACGGTCGTCGACCACCGGCGCGCCGTCGCGTCCTACGCGAGCGCGCGCGGCCTGCCGGCCGTCGAGGACGGGACCGGCGCCGTCGTGCTGGACGTGCCCGACGGCACCGTGACCGTGCGGTTCGACGAGCGCGGACGGATTGCGGGCATCTCCGCGTCGTCCGGGCGGACCGCCGCGCCCCTGGCTGCCGAGCTCGAGGCCGCAGCGGCGGAGCCCGAGGCCGCGGCGTCGGAGCCGGCCGCGGCAGACCCCGCCGCCTCGGCGCCGACGGCGCCCGCGCTCACCGTCCCGGAGCCGCCGGCGGAGGAGCCGGCCGCGCCCGAGCCTGCGGCCGCGGCGCCGGAACCGGCCGTGCCCGAGCCGTCGACCGCGGAGACGACGACCCCCGAGCCGCGCCGCCGGTCGTGGTTCCGACGACGCGGCTGACGACGCCCGGGTCACCCCCGCGGTCGGGCGTCACGCCGCCGCGGCGAGCTTGCGCGAGGTGACGACGGCGTCCGCGACGCCGTACTCCACGGCCTGGCGCGCGGTGAGCACCAGGTCGCGGTCGGTGTCTGCGCGCAGGCGCTCGACGGTCTGGCCCGTGTGCCGCGCCAGCACCTCCTCCGTCTCGGACCGGATCCGGAGGATCTCCTCTGCCTGGATCGACAGGTCCGAGATCGTGCCCTCCCCGCCGCCCGACGGCTGGTGCAGCAGGACGCGCGAGTGCTCCAGCACGAACCGCTTGCCGGGCGTGCCCGCCGCGAGCAGGACGGCCGCGGCGGAGGCCGCCTGGCCCATGCAGATGGTCGAGACGTCGCAGCGGACGAACTGCATCGTGTCGTAGATCGCCATGAGCGCCGTCGCGGAACCGCCCGGGGAGTTGATGTACAGCCCGATCTCCTGGTCCGGGGCGTCCGACTCCAGGTGCAGGAGCTGCGCCATGACGACGTTCGCGACGCCGTCGTCGATCTCGGTGCCCAGGAACACGATGCGCTCGGACAGCAGGCGGGAGAAGACGTCGAACGCGCGCTCGCCCAGCGGCGTGCGCTCGACCACGGTCGGGATCGTGTAGCTCGCCATCACAGACCCACCTTCCGGGCCGCGCGGGCGGGGCGGACGTCGTCGACGCTCTCGACGATCCGGTCGACCATCCCGTACTCGAGCGCCTGCTGCGCCGTGAACCAACGGTCGCGGTCGGAGTCGTCGGCGATGGTCTCGACGGACTGCCCGGTGCTCTCCGCGAGCAGCCGGTGCATGAGCCCCTTGGTGTACACGAGGTTCTCCGCCTGGATCGCGATGTCGACGGCGGTGCCCCCGATCCCGGCCGACGGCTGGTGCATCATGATCCGCGCGTGCGGCAGCGCGAACCGCTTGCCCGGCGTCCCCGCGCACAGGAGGAACTGGCCCATGCTCGCGGCGAAGCCCATCGCGACGGTCGACACGTCGTTGGGGATGAGCCGCATCGTGTCGTAGATCGCGAGGCCGGCGCTCACCGAGCCGCCGGGGGAGTTGACGTAGAGCGCGACGTCCGCGCGCGGATCCTCCGCCGAGAGCAGGAGGAGCTGGGCGCACAGGCGGTTCGCGACGGCGTCGTCCACGGCCGTGCCGAGGACGACGATGCGCTGGTGGAGCAGGCGCGTCGTGAGCTGGTCGTCGAACGAGGAGGCCGCCGAGGCGGCAGCCTCTGCGCGCGGGGTCCGGTGGTGGTCGCCGACGGCGGGTCGGCTGGTCAGGTGCGTGGTCATGCGACCACCCTGCGCCCGCAGTGGCCCCGTGAGGAGGCCGATCTGCCGTCGGCTCATTCGCCGACGGCAGATCGGCCGTCGCCGCGCTACCTGATGGGCCAGTCCCGGTGCTCGACCACGATGCCGCTCGGTGCAGGGCTGATCGTCACGTAGACCTTGGCCGTGCGCTGGGTCCCGTACGGGTTGCCCAGGATGCACCCAAGGTCGACGTAGCCGCCCGCGCTGAGGTGCTCGGTCCACGTGAAGCTGCCGATGCGGTTCCCGTCGTAGTAGCACGCGAAGGTGTAGGTGCCGGAGGGGAACGTCGCGTTCGCGTTGACGCGGAAGACCGTGCAGACGCTGGTGTTCTGGCAGTCGCCCCACGAGCCGGTGGCCTTCCCTGGCCCACGCGTCACCCAGATGGTCGGCGGGACCGGGCGAGGGTCGGTGCGGTGCGTCGCCCAGCCGCTCCACGGCCCGCACCCGGCGGCGTTGCACGCCTGCGCCCGGAGGCGGAACGTCTGGTCGTAGTCGTTCCCGACGTCGACCGTCTGCCCCGAGCCGCTGGACCCGCCCTCGATCTGCCAGTTGTAGCGCGAGACGCCGTTGCCGCCGTTCGACGAGGGTGCGGAGATCGAGAAGCGGCCCGAGGTCGCGCTCAGTCGGGACACGGACACGCCCGGTTCGCTGGGCTTGCCGTACGCGCTGATCTGCCCCGACGCCGGGCTCGACGTGGACGTGCCGCCCTTGTTCGTCGCGGTGACGGTGAACGTGTAGTTCCCGGCGGGGAGGCCGGTGAAGTCGACGGACGTGCCGTCGACGTCCTTCTTCGCGCCCCCGGGCGCCGCCGTGACGGTGTACTTCGTGATCGGGCTGCCGTTCGCGTCGGCGGCACCCCAGGACACGCGCGGGATGCCGCTGTCCTGCCCGCCGCCGCCGACGTTCTGCACGCTCGGCCGGGGCGGAGCCTCGGGGCGACCGTAGGGGACCACGGCCGCGGACGCCGCGCTCTCCGCCGTCCGGCCCGCCTTGTTCTCGGCCGTCACCGTGAACGTGTACGACGACTCGTTGTCGAGGCCCGTCGCCTTGTGGCTCGTCGCGGTGAGGGAGAGCGCGGCGCCGTCGCGGGAGCCGTTCTTGTACCGCTGCAGGGTGTAGCCCTTGATCGCGTCGCCGTTCTCGAACGGCGCCTTCCACGACACGTCGATCGAGCCGCCGTTGAGCGGCGAGTCCGCGGCGCGGACCGCGCTCGGCGTCTCCGGGACGTCCGGCAGGCCCGCCGGGATCTCCTCGGCCGAGTACTCGCCCCAGTCCGAGGGGTCGGGGGCGAGGTTGTTCGCCCGGACGCGGACGCTGTACGCGGTGCCGTTCTCGAGCCCGTTCCACACGTACTGGGTGCCCGAGAGCGCCGTGACCTGGACGGCGCCGCCCTTCGGCGCCGGGGAGATCTCGAGGTCGACCGTCTCGATCGGCGAGCGGTCGGTGTAGGTCTTGTTGGTCCAGGTGACCGTGAGGGACTTGTCGCCGAACTCGAGGGTGGGTGCGGCGGGCGGGTCGGGCTTCTCGTCGGGTCGGGCGACGGCGGAGGCCGGGGAGGCGGGTCCGTCGCCGACGGCGTTGGTCGCGTAGACGGTGAAGGTGTACTCGACGTTGTTGGTCAGGCCGTCCAGGGTGCAGGTGGTGGTGCCGCAGGCCTTCTCGTAGCCGTTCTGGGAGCGCACGGTGTAGCCGGTGATGTCGGCGCCGTTGTTGTTCGGCGGGTCCCAGGTGAGCACGACCGTCTTGGAGCGGACCTCGACGACCTGCGGGGTCGAGGGCGCCTCGGGCTTGCCCAGCACCTTGAGCTGGACGCGGCCCTCGACCATGCGGTCGGGGTCCTTCGTCGCGTCCTGGATCCGGTAGACGACCACCATGACGCCCACGAACGAGTCGGCGGGCGTCACGACGACGTCGCCCCCGCTGTACGACACGTCGCCGCTGCCCGTCTCGACGCTCGCGCCGACGATCTCCAGCGGGGTGTCGGGGAAGGGGTTGGAGTCGTTGGCGAGGACGGGCACGGTGGTGGCCTTGCCCTGGTGCGCGTCGTCAACGGTGTCGGGGTTGGCGCGCGCCAGGGGCCGGGTCGAGGCCACGACGGTCAGGGTCGCGGCGCCCTCGACCGGGGGGTGCTCGCCGTCGGTGACGGTGATCGGGACCTGCACGACCGAGCCCTTGGGCACGTCCGGGGTCGCCTGGGCGCGCAGGGTGGAGGTGCCCTCGACGGTCACGGTCACGCCCTGGGCCTGGCCGGTGGCCTGGAAGGTCAGGGGGTCGCCGTCGGGGTCGGTCGCGAAGCGCGCGAGGTCGATCGAGGCCTCCTCGCCCGCCGCGACGTCGAGCGTCGGGGTCGACAGCTCCGGCGGCAGGTTCTCCGGCGGCACGACGCTGATCGGCAGCGTGAGCAGCGCGGTGTGGCCGTCGGGGTCGTCGGGACCGGAGCCGTCGGTGACCTCGAAGGTCACGGCAGCGGGACCGACGTAGTCCGGCGCGGACGTGTAGGTGATCTCCGTGGTCGAGAGGACCTCTCGCGTGCCCTCGAGCGCGGTGACCTTCTCCTCCGTGGTGAGCCGGGGAGTCTTGCCCTCGACGACCAGGACGTAGTCCGTGATGTCGATGGGCAGCGGCTCGCCGCTCACGACCTCCAGGGGCGTGATGCCGGGACGGAGGGTCGGGGCCTGGTCGGTGAGGCCGGGGACCTTGACGAAGGCCTTGGCGGTGAGGCCGTCGATGTCGGTCGCGGTGTAGGTGATGACCTGGCGGCCCTCGGTGAGGGTGACGGTGAGCTCGCCGTCGGGGGTGACGCTCGCGGTGGTCGCGTCGGTGGTGACGGTGAGCTCGCTCGCGGCGCCGTCGGGGTCCTCGTCGTTGTCCAGGACGGGGACGGTGACCTCGGTCTTGCCCAGGATGTCCTCCACGGGCACGGTGTCGTCGCGCGCCACCGGGGGCAGCAGGGGCGCGTTCGCCGAGACGTTCACGGTGACCGCGCCGGTCGCGCGGGCGCCGTAGGTGTCCTGGATCTGGTAGTAGAACGAGTACGAGCCGTCCTGGTCGGGCGAGGTGAGCACGATGCGGTCGGCCACGACCTCGGCGTCCAGGTCGTGGGTGTCCTCGATCCCGCCCGGGACCAGGCCGACCTGGTCCCCGTCGGGGTCGGTGTCGTTGGCCAGCGCCGCGACCGAGACCGTGCGCCCCGGGCGCACCGTCACCTCGTCGTCCACCGCGACCGGCGACTGGTTGGTGTCCGCGGGACGGGCGATGCCGACGTTGACCGTGCCCGTGGCGGTGGCGCCGCGCGCGTCGAGCACGGAGTAGGTGAACGTGTCCGCCCCGGTCGCGTTCTTCGACGCCGCGTACTCGATCATCCCGTCCACGACCCGGGCGGTGCCCTTGCCCGCGGGGGTGGCGATCCCGGTGACCTGGACGGAGTCGCCGTCGGGGTCGATGCCGTCCAGCGGGACCGCGATGCGCACGCTGGACCCGGACAGCACCCGGGCCTCGATCTCGCGCGGCTGCGGCGGGGCGTTGTCCTCGCCGTCGCGGATCCGGATCGTGACCTGGGCCGAGTCCTCCTGCCCGTTGACGTCCCGCACCCGGTAGATCGCGTACGCCGTGCCCGCCTCCGAGCCCGCCTTGAACCGCAGCGTGTCCTCCGAGACGAACGCCTCGCCCAGCGCGGGGTCCACGTCCTGCTCCAGCTCGGGCTGCAGGAACAGCTCCAACCCGTCCGGGTGCGTGTCGTTCTTCAGCACCGGGACCGTCACCACGTCCCCCGCGTGAACCGTCACCTCGTCCGCGACCGCGTTCGGCGGCTGCAGCCGCGTCGGCGCCGGCACCGGCACGACCCGCACCTGGCCGGTCGCGGTCTCGGTGCCGTTGGAGGCCGTGTACTCCACCGTCACCGGCGCGTCCAGGCGCCGGATCTCGGTCACCCGCAGCATCTGGTGGGCCAGGATCGCGACCGACACCCCGGCGTCGGCGGGCACGCGCACGGACTGCACGACGAGCACGCCGCCCGCGGGGTCCGTGTCGTTCGCGAGGACGTCCACGAGCGTGGACCCTCCCGCCGGGAGGAGCGCGGTGTCGGTGACGACGACGGGCGCGCCCTCGGCCTCGGACGGCGGCAGGACGTCGACCCGGACGAGGCCCGTGGTCGCGTTCGGGCCGTCGGTCACCTGGTACGTCAGGTCGTACGAGCGCGGCTCCATCGAGAGGAACGTGAACGTCCCCGCGTCGTAGTTCGGCGTGATCTGCGCCGGGGCGGACTCCGAGACCGACGCCAGGCGCAGCTCGTCCCCGTTCGGGTCGGTGTCGTTGCGCAACGGCTCCACCGTCACCGGCTGCCCCGCCGGGACCACCACGTGGTCGCTCACCGCGACCGGCGGCTGCGGACCGGGCACCACGTCGACCAGCAGCTTGCCCTCGAAGGACAGCTCGCCGTCGGAGACGAGCAGGGTCACGATCTTGCGCCCGGTCGAGCCGCCGCCGTCGCGCAGCTCGACCGTGCCGTCGGGGCGAGAGCGCACGTCGTCGCCCGCGACCGTCGCGGCCGCCGACGCGAGGTACAGGTCGTCGCCGTCCGGGTCCTTGAAGAAGGGCAGCACCTTGATCGTCGCGGCGCCGCCCTGGGCGACGCGCAGGACCG